>NZ_JAGGOY010000087.1:38562-46359 GCF_018614095.1 Streptomyces sp. ISL-87
CTTGCCGGCCACGGCACTAGCAGCGGAATCACGACGGCAAGCCGCTGCTCCTCGGCGGCGGATGACCGGCAGGGCCGGACGACGGCGGGGATCGGGCTCAGCCGAGGGTGGCGGCGTAGGTGGTCTGGCTGCGGTATCCCCAGGACGGGCCGGTGTTCCAGGGGTTGGGCATGTCCGCGCTGGTCGCGTAGGCGTATCCGGCGCCACGGTCGAAGGCCGTGCGGAGGGTGTCGCGCATCGCGGTGGCGCTGGGGACGTCGTGGACGAGGTGCCAGAACGCCGTGCCGGTCGGGTCGAGTTCGCGGCCGGAGTGATAGCCGGTGAGGTCGTTGAACACGTTGCCGCCGAGCCAGCCGCCCTCGGTGTACGCCCGGTAGGAGTCCTCGTACGTCACGAAGATGTCGGCGGTGCGGTGGCCCGGCTCCAGATAGCAGTCGGCGATGGCGGTGCCGGGGTTGTTCACGACCAGGTCGATGGCGTTGGGGTCGGCGGCGTGCATGGCGTCCTGGACGTAGTGGCGGAGCTCGGCGTAGTGGTCGCGGGTGGCATTGCCGGGACCGCAGTCGCGGCTGACGACGTCGAAGAAGATGCCGTCCACGTGGAGGCGGCCGTCGGAGGTCTTCAGGTAGTTGTCGACGGAGGCTCTGACGGCGGCGGTGTCGCGGACGCCGTGGTCGGTGTAGACATAGCCGAGGACCTTGGTCTTCTCGCCGGAGGCGGTGACGCCGCCGCGGAGGGCGTCCGCGCGGGCCCGCCAGGGGGCGTCGAAGGGGGAGTCGCCGTTGCCGGGGTTGAGGACGACCACGGAGGCGGCCGGCCCGGTGGCGGTGAGGTCGCCGAGCGTGCGGTCAACGGCCCAGACGTACGCGGGGACGCCGATCTCCAGGCCCCGCACGCCGGGTATCCGGGGGGTGGGCGTCACGGTGGGGCCGGGGCCGGGGCCGGGGACCCGGACAGGACCGGACCCGGGGACCCGGCCGAGGCCGGACCCGGGGACCCCCGCGGCGGCCTCCGGGCCGGGGCCTGCGTCCGCCGAGGCGGGCACGGCCGGCGCCGGGGCGGCGAGTAAGGCTGTGACCAGAACGGCGTACAGGGCCTTCACGGCGCGGGCGGAGCCCATGGCTGTACCTCCGGGCGGCAACGAGGGACGACCCGGAGAACACTAGGCGGGCGGCAGGTCGGTGAAGACCTAACCATCCACATTGATGTGAGGAACAGACAAGCGAACTGTCGCCTCATCACGTGAATCCAGGCAGACCCGGCGGGCTCACATCGAGGGCAGCCCGACCCCCTGCGCCAGCTGGCCGGCGGCGTGCGTGAAGAAGGCGTCGCGGTCCTCAACGATCCGGTTGAACTGGCCGAACAACTCGAAGGACACGAGGCCGACGAGCTGCGCCCAGGCGGCGACCAGGGCGGCGGTGACCTCCGGGGGCAGGCCCTCGGCGAAGTCCGCGGTCATCCGGGCGGCTTCGGGGCGCAGGGCCGCGGGCAGCGGCGGCAGGGCGAGGCCGCGGCCCTCGTATGCGGCGCGGACGATGCCGATGAGGATGTTGCCGACCCGGGAGGCGGGGCCGACCGTGGCCTGGGGGGCGCTGTAGCCGGGCACCGGGGAGCCGTAGATGAGGGAGTACTCGTGCGGGTGCTCCAGCGCCCAGGCGCGGACGGCCTCGCAGACCGCCATCCAGCGGGCGCGGGGGGACTCGCCGGCGGCCGTGGTGCGGGCGTCGGCCCGCTCGGCGGCGGCGCCGACGCTGTCGTACGCGTCGACGATGAGCGCGGTGAGCAGGTCGTCGCGGCTGGGGAAGTAGCGGTAGAGGGCGGAGGAGACCATGCCGAGCTCGCGGGCGACGGCGCGCAGCGAGAGCTTGGCCGCGCCCTCGGCCGCAAGTCTGCGGCGCGCCTCGTCCTTGATGGCGGCGGTGACCTCGATACGGGCCCGTTCCCTGGCCCCTCGCACGGTGCTCATGCGGGTCAGTGTGCCATGCAAGCGGAGCACTGCCCAAAAATCGGAGCTGCGCTCCATTTCGAGAGCAGTGCTCTTGCTTTAGTGCACCGCTCCGTGCACACTGATCTCAAGCGAGAGCACCGCTCTCCCAGTGAGCCCCGGAGGCCACCATGAACGCGCCCACCCCCTACTACGTCCAGGCCGGCCCGTTCGCCGTCCGCTTCAACGCGCTCTTCGGGAAGCTCGCCCGCCTCGGCATCAGCCTGGCCGGCACCGCCGAGCTGTCGGTCCGCGGCCGCAAGTCCGGCGAGATGCAGCGGATCCCCGTCAATCCGCACACCCACCAGGGCGAGCAGTACCTGGTCTCGGCCCGCGGCCACTCCCAGTGGGTCCGCAATATGCGCGTCGCGGGCGGCGGGGAGCTGCGCTTGGGCCGCAAGGTGCGCACCTTCACGGTCACCGAGATCAACGACCCCGTGCAGCAGGCCGCCGTACTGCGGACTTACCTGGAGAAGTGGGGCTGGGAGGTCAACCGTTTCTTTCAGGGGGTCACGGCGCAGTCCTCCGAGGCGGAGCTCCAGGCCGCGGCCGCCGACCACCCGGTCTTCCGCATCACGGTCGCGAACTGAACCCGCCCGGAGCCGTCGGCTTACGACCGTGCGGGCGATCTCCGGCGCCTCGCCTTACGGCAAACCATCAGTGACGCTCCGTCATGTTTATCTGGACCCTCGTCACGCCTGGCTTCCGTGCCCGGCCGAGAAGGAGAGTCCCGTGCCCCGAATGCTCCGTCTGCCGCGTATCGCCGGTACCGGCGCCGTAGCCGTCGCCCTCGCCGTGCTCGCGTCCGCTGCCACGGCTGCCGCCGTCCAGCCGCGGCCACCGTCTCCGTCTTCGTCCTCGCCGACTCACATGTCGCCGTCGCCGGGTCACGTGTCGCCGTCGCCGGCGCAGGTGTCGCTGACGCACCCGCGCATCGTCGCGCACTTCGACTTCGCCGCGGGGCAGACTCCGGAGAGCATCGCCCTCGAGCCCGACGGCTCCGCCGACCTCTCCTTCGCCCTCGCCCGCCAGGTCGCCCGCGTCGACAAGCACGGTGACACCCAGATCCTCGCCACCCTGCCCACCGAGCCGAACCCGGCCACGCCCATCGTCGGTGTCGCGGTCACGACCGGGCTCGTCCGCACCCATGACGGGGTGCTCTACGTGGGCCACAACACGGGAACGGACCTGACGGGCATCTACCGGATCACTCCGGACGGCGAGGTCAGCCGCATCACCGACGGCCTGCCCTCGAACGTGTTCGTCAACGGACTCACGCTCGACGAGGAGCACGGTGTGCTCTACGCCGCCGACTCGTTCCTCGGAAAGGTGTGGCGCATCTCGCTCGACGACGGGGCGGTCACGACGTGGGCCACCGGCACCGAACTCGAACGGGTCGGGTTCATCGGCGCCAACGGCATCAAGGTGCACGGCGACTCCGTATGGGTGACCAACTCTGACAAGGGCACGCTGCTGCGCATCCCGGTTGAACCGGACGGATCCGCAGGCCCGATCTCAACCCGGGCCACCGGACTGGCCGGCATCGACGACTTCACGTTCATCGGGCAGGGCCCGACGGTGCTCGCCGCCCTGAACCCCAGCAACGAAGTCGCCCTGGTACGGCCCGACGGCACCCACAGCATCGTGCTGACGGAGCGGGCCGGACTGTCCAACCCCACGGCCGTGGCCATCCGTCACCAGAAGGTCTACGTGACCAGCGCCTCCTTCTCGGAGGTGGAGAAGGACCCCAACCTGCTGATCGCCCACCTGGAGGAGCACCACCCGTAGGAGCACCACCCGTAGGGCATCCGGTCCGCTGCCGCCGGGGCCTGCCGGTGCCGCCGGGGCCCGCCCGTTGACGGGCCCCGGCGGCACCGGGCGGACGGGATCTAGCCCCGGCCGCTGCGCCCCTGAAGGTTGTCCACGACATGCAGCGCCTTGCGGGCCAGCGGGTGCGTCCGAACCAGGTCGGCCAGGGTCGTCGAGCCGCGCGTGATGCGGGCGAAGGCCAGCCAGGCCGGCCGGAAGCCGGTGATCGCGGCATGCAGGAACCCCGGCCGCGCCTCGAACACGGTCAGCATCCGCTGGCCGACGCCCATCTCCACACCCAGCCCGGCCTTGACCGCGAAGGCGTAGTTGAGGGCCTGGCGGCGCGCGTCCACCGCGTCCGCCGCCTCGGAGATCTTCACGGCCCACTCCCCCGCGAGCCGCCCCGAGCGCAGCGCGAAGGAGATGCCCTCCCGTGTCCACGGCTCCAGCAGTCCGGCCGCGTCGCCCGCCACCAGGACCCGGCCGCGCGAGAGCGGTGAATCGGGCTTGCGGCAGCGGGTCAGGTGCCCGGAGGAGACGGCCGGTTCGAAGCCGGCCAGACCCAGGCGGGCGATGAAGTCGTCCAGGTACCGCTTGGTCGCGGCGCCCTCGCCCTTCGCCGAGATGACCCCGACGGTGAGGGTGTCGCCCTTGGGGAAGACCCAGCCGTAACTGCCGGGCAGCGGGCCCCAGTCGATGAGGACACGGCCCTTCCAGTCCTCGGCGACGGTCTCCGGAACGGGGATCTCCGCCTCCAGGCCGAGGTCCACCTGCTCCATCTCGACCCCGACGTGGGCGCCGATCCGGCTGGCGCTGCCGTCCGCGCCGACCACCGCCCGGGCCAGCACGGTCTCCCCGTCCGCGAGCACCACGGCCACGGTGCGCCGGTCGGGCACCGCCGCGCCGTGCTGCTCGACCCGGGCGACCGCCGTACCCGTACGGACGGTCGCGCCGGCCTTCTCGGCCACGGCGACCAGGCCCGCGTCGAACTCCGGGCGGTTGATGAGCCCGAACAGCATCTGCTTCGAGCGGCGGGTCCGGGTCAGCTTCCCGTTCATGGAGAAGGTGACCGCGTGGATGCGGTCCTTGAGAGGCAGCACGAAGCCCGGCGGCAGAGCGTCGCGCGAGGGGCCGATGATGCCGCCGCCGCAGGTCTTGTACCGGGGCAGCTCGGCCTTCTCCAGCAGCAGGACCCGCCGCCCCGCCGTCGCCGCCGCGTACGCGGCCGAGGCCCCGGCCGGCCCGGCGCCGACCACCACCACGTCCCACACTTCGCCGGTCCCCCCGGCCCACTCCCCCGCCATCTCCTCAGCCATCTCCTCAGCCATCGCCCCGGCCGCTTCCTCGTCGGCCTGAGCGGCCTGCCCTGCGCTTGCGCCGTGTACGTCGTCGTCGCTGCTCACGATGTGCTGCTGCTCCTGATCACGCGGTTGCTCCGATGCCGGGGAAATCCTACGGCGAGAGTCCGCCCCGCCCTGCTGTGCGAGGATCGGGGCTGTCTTTCGCCATGCCCGCATACGCACACCCCGCGGATGCGCGGGCGGCGTACACGGAGAACAACGTCGCACCCAAGAGGAGCGTGCCCATGTCCCAGAACCCGATCGCCGAGACCATCGCCTCGCTGATGCCCCGCGCCAAGCAGGAGCTGACCGAGCTGGTGGCCTTCCAGTCGGTGGCGGACTGGGCCCAGTTCCCGCAGAGCGAGAGCCAGGCGGCCGCGAACTGGGTGGCGGACGCCCTGCGCGTCGAGGGATTCCAGGACGTGGCGCTGCTCGACACCCCCGACGGCACGCAGTCGGTGTACGGCTTCCTGCCCGGACCGCAGGGCGCGCCGACCGTTCTGCTGTACGCGCACTACGACGTGCAGCCGCCGCTGGACGACGCCGCCTGGATCTCCCCCGCCTTCGAGCTGACCGAGCGCGACGGCCGCTGGTACGGGCGCGGCGCGGCGGACTGCAAGGGCGGGTTCATGATGCACCTGCTGGCGCTGCGCGCCCTGAAGGCCAACGGCGGCGTTCCGGTGAGCGTGAAGGTGATCGTCGAGGGCTCGGAGGAGCAGGGCACCGGCGGCCTCCAGCAGTACGCGGAGGCGCACCCGGAGCTGCTGGCGGCCGACACGATCCTGATCGGCGACGCGGGCAACTTCCGTCTCGGCCTGCCGACGGTGACGGCCACCCTGCGCGGGATGACCCTCGTCAAGGTCAAGATCGACACGCTGGGCGGCAACCTGCACTCCGGCATGTTCGGCGGCGTCGCCCCGGACGCGCTGGCGGCGCTGATCCAGCTGCTGGCCTCACTGCGCGCGGAGGACGGTTCGACCACGGTGGACGGGCTGGCCTCGGACGCGGTGTGGGAGGGCCTGCAGTACCCGGAGGCGGACTTCCGTGCCGACGCGAAGGTCCTGGACGGCGTCGGCCTGATAGGCGAGGGCACCATCGCGGACCGGCTGTGGGCCCGCCCGGCGGTCACCGTCCTGGGCATCGACTGCCCGCCGGTGGTCGGCGCCACCCCGTCGGTGCACGCGAGCGCCGGTGCGCTGATCAGCCTGCGGGTGCCGCCGGGTGTGGACACGGTGGAGGCCATCAAGCGGCTGGAGGCGCACCTGGTGGCGCACACCCCGTGGAAGGCGCGGCTGGAGCTTGAGGTCGTGGGCCAGGGCCAGCCCTTCCAGGCGGACACGAGCAGCCCGGCGTACGCGTCGATGGCGGCGGCCATGCGGGTGGCGTACCCCGACCAGGGGATGCAGATCGCCGGCATGGGCGGGTCGATCCCGCTGTGCAACACGCTGACGTCGCTGTACCCGGAGGCGGAGACGCTGCTGATCGGGCTCAGCGAGCCGGAGGCGCAGATCCACGCGGTGAACGAGAGCGTGTCGCCGGAGGAGCTGGAGCGGCTGTCGGTCGCGGAGGCCCTCTTCCTGGTCAACTACGCGGACTCCAAGCGCGCCTGACGCCCGCCCGGGTCTGATCCACCGCGCCACTGCACCACGCCACCGCGCCGCTGCACCGCTGCGCCAAGGGCGAACTCCGCTCCCGGTGAACGATCCGCCGGGAGCGGGGCCGCCTCGGTTACGTTCGGATCATGGAACTTGTCGAAGTAATACCCGAGCGCCTCCACATGCTCCGCTTCCCCATCGGCCAGGCGTACCTGTGGCGCGACGGCGAAGCCCTGACTCTGATCGACGCCGGCCACGCCGGGGCCGCGGACCCGATCGAGGATGCGATCCGCTCCCTCGGGCTGCGCCCGGACCGGCTGGAGCGGATCGTCCTGACCCACTGCCACCGCGACCACACGGGCGCGGCGGGCGAACTCGCGGACCGCTGGGGCGCGCAGGTGCTGGCGCACCGCCTTGACGCCCCCGTGATCCGCGGCGAGCGGCCGGTCCCGGAGCCGGTGCTGCTGGACTGGGAACTCCCGCTGTGGGAGAAGGGGCTCGCGGTACCGGAGGCTCCGCCGACGCGGGTGGACCGGGAGGTGGAGGACGGCGAGATACTGGCGTTCGGCGACGGGGCGGTGGTGGTCCACGCCCCCGGGCACACACCGGGCAGCATCGGCGTGCACCTGCCGCGCCACGGCGTGCTGTTCACCGGTGACTGCGTCGCGGGCGTGGGCCAGGTGATGCTGGGCGTGTTCAACGTGGACCGCGCCCAGGCCCAGGATTCGTTCCGCCGCCTGGCGGCGCTGTCCCCGTCGGTGGCCTGCTTCGGCCACGGCGACCCCCTGACGACGGCCACCGCCGCCACCCTCCACTCGGCGGCTCACCCGGCCCCCCTCGCCCCGTAGCGCGCCGTCTGGATCGTCGGCACAAGAAGGGCGCCCGCGGTGCTAGGGGCGTCTTACGGATCATGCCGGGCTCGCGGCGTCTGGCACCGCGCGTCGCCGCGTTGTCCTCACTCGCCGACGCTCCGCGTCGACTCCCTCGTCCGCCTTGCGATGCACGGCACCAGACGCCGCTCCCTGATCCGGCCTGATCCGTAAGACACCCCTAGTGCTGCTCCGCGTTA
>NZ_JAGGOY010000088.1:0-54430 GCF_018614095.1 Streptomyces sp. ISL-87
CCCGGGCCCTCTGGGGGTCCGCCCCAGACCCCGCGCCTCAAACGCCGGCGGGGCTTGATTTGGCCCGCGTCGACTGGACGGTGCGGCCTGGGGCAACGGGTCTTTCAGGACGTGGCCGATTTCAAGGGGGTCGCGGGGTCGGAGACCTTGGACGGGTCCATGGGGGTGGCGGCCTCGATCAGCTTGCGGCCCTGCGCCAGGTCGCGGGGGCGGCCCACCGCGAGGACCGCGACCAGCGCCCCGTCGCGGAGCCAGCACACCGACCAGGTGGGGTCGGCGGGGTCGCCCCGCCACAGGAGCGTGTCCGCGCCGCCGTGGTGGCCCGCGTACTGGACGAAGCGGCCGAACTGCTCCGACCAGAAGTACGGCACCGGGTCGTAGACCTCACCCCCGCCCCCCAGGATGTTCGCCGCGACCACCCTCGGCCCCTGCAAGGCGTTGTCCCAGTGGTGCACCAGCAGCCGCGCCGCATACCGCGCCGACGGGAAGGACGCGCAGTCCCCCACCGCGTACACCCCCGGCAGGGAAGTCCGCAGGTGGGCGTCCGCCGTGACCGAGCCGTCCGGCCCCAGCTGCACCCCCGACCCCGCCAGCCACCCCGTCGCCGGCCGGGCCCCGATGCCCACGACCACCGCGTCCGCCGCCAGCTCACGCCCGTCCGCCAGCAGGATCCGCCCGGACTCCACAGAGGCCACCCGGACGCCGGTCAGCAGGCCCGCCCCCGCCTCCGCGTACCACCGCGCCATCGGCGCCGCGACCTCCGCCGGCAGGGCCCCCGCCAGGACCCGGTCCGCCGCCTCGACCACGGTCACCTCGCAGCCCGCCTCCCGCGCGGCGGTGGCGAACTCCGCGCCGATCCACCCCGCCCCGACGACCACCGTCGCCGGCGCCGCCGCCAGCACCGGCCGCAGCCGCTCCGCATCGTCCAGGGTGCGCAGCAGATGCACGCCCGGGACGCCCTCGGACCCCGGCAGGGTCAGCGGTTCGGCGCCGGTCGCCAGCACGAGCACCTCGTACGGGACGGGGCCCGCCTCCGTGTCCAGCTCGCGCTCGGCGGCCCGCAGCCCGGTGACCTCCGTACCGAGCCGGAGCTCGATGCCGAGCCCTTCGAAGTCCACGTCGAACGCGGATCCCTCGGCCTTGCCGAGCAGCACCGCCTTGGACAGCGGGGGCCGGTCGTAGGGCTGGTGGGGTTCGGCGCCCAGCAAGGTCACAGGGCCGGTGAAGCCCTGTTCCCGGAGGGCGACCGCGGTCTGCACCCCGGCCATTCCGGCGCCGACGATGACGATGCCGCTCTGACTCTGTTCCGTCTGTTCCGTCTGCTCGCTCACCCGGCCCACCCTAATCATCTGACGACCCGTCAGGAACAGGGATGGGGGAAAGGCCGGGGAACGGCCCCGGGGAGGCAGCCTTACCCCGCATCGGCGCCGGGGATAGTCTGGCCACCGTACCTATCGCGGGAGTCCGGGCGCACCGGGCTGAGAGGGAGGCTGGCCGGCCTCCGACCGTACGAACCTGATCCGGGTCATGCCGGCGAAGGGAGGGGCTGGACGCCCATGCACTCATTGAAGAAAGCCGGGTCCGACGTCCTCGTCATCGGGGGTGGGATCATCGGCCTGGTCACCGCCTGGCGGGCCGCCCGGCGCGGGCTGCGGACCGTACTCGCCGACCCGTCCCCCGGCGGCGGCGCCGCCCAGGTCGCGGCCGGCATGCTCGCCGCCGTCACCGAACTGCACTACGGCGAGGAGACCCTCCTCGGTCTCAATCTCGCCTCCGCCGCCCGCTATCCGGAGTTCGCCGCCGAGCTCGCCGAGGCCAGCGGCGGCCTGGACATCGGCTACCGCGCCTGCGGCACCCTCGCCGTGGCCCTCGACGCCGACGACCGGCTGCACCTGCGCGAGCTGCACGCCCTCCAGCGCCGATGCGGCCTGGATTCCGAATGGCTGACCGGCCGCGAGTGCCGCCGCCTGGAGCCGCTGCTGGCCCCGGGCGTACGGGGCGGCCTGCGCGTGGACGGCGACCACCAGGTGGATCCGCGCCGGCTCGCGGCAGCGCTGCTGGCCGCCTGCGAACGGGCCGGCGTCGCCATCCACCGGGCGAGCGCGGAGCGGCTGCTCGTCACCGCCGACCGGGCCGCCGGCGCGCGGCTCGACGACGGTACGGAGCTGCGCGCCGACCAGGTCGTCCTGGCCGCGGGCTCGCTCAGCGGCCGGCTGGCCGGCGTACCGCCCGAGGTGGCGGCCCCCGTGCGGCCGGTGAAGGGCCAGGTACTCCGGCTCACCGTGCCGCCGGCCTACGCGCCGTTCCTGTCCCGGACCGTACGGGCCGTGGTGCGCGGAAGCCACGTCTACCTCGTCCCGCGCGAGAACGGCGAACTCGTCGTCGGCGCCACCAGCGAGGAACTCGGCTGGGACACCACCGTCACCGCGGGCGGGGTGTACGAGCTGCTGCGCGACGCCCACGAACTGGTACCCGGCATCACCGAACTCCCGCTGACCGAGACCCGGGCGGGACTGCGCCCCGGCTCGCCGGACAACGCGCCGCTGCTCGGCCCGACCGACCTGCCCGGGCTGCACCTGGCCACCGGGCACTACCGCAACGGGGTACTGCTGACCCCGGTCACCGGCGATGTGATGGCGGAGCTGCTGACCACCGGCGAACTGCCGGAGGCCGCCCGCCCGTTCACCCCCCGCCGCTTCGCCCAGGCACGTCAGGAGTCGTACGCATGACCATCTCCGTCAACGGCGAGCCGCGCGAGGTCGCGGCCGGCACCACGCTCGACGCGGTGGTCGCCACGCTGACCGCGGCCCCGTCCGGGGTCGCCGCCGCGCTCAACGAGACCGTGGTCCCGCGCGGGCAGTGGTCGCTCACGCCGGTGGGCGAGGGCGACCGGGTCGAGGTCCTCACCGCGGTCCAGGGGGGCTGAGCCATGGCTGACGACGTCTTCGAACTGGGCGGCCGGACCTTCTCCTCCCGCCTGATCATGGGTACGGGCGGGGCGCCGAGCCTCGACATCCTGGAACGCGCCCTGGTCGCCTCCGGCACCGAGCTCACCACGGTGGCGATGCGCCGCCTGGACCCGACGGTGCAGGGCTCGGTCCTGTCGGTCCTGGCCCGGCTCGGGATCGCGGTCCTGCCGAACACGGCGGGCTGCTTCACGGCGGGCGAGGCGGTGCTAACGGCGCGCCTCGCGCGTGAGGCGCTGGGCACGGACTGGATCAAGCTGGAGGTCGTCGCGGACGAGCGGACCCTGCTGCCGGACGGTGTCGAGCTGCTGGACGCGGCGGAGACTCTGGTGGACGAGGGCTTCACCGTGCTGCCTTACACGAACGACGATCCGGTGCTGGCGCGGAAGCTGGAGGATGTGGGGTGTGCGGCGATCATGCCGCTGGGTTCCCCGATCGGCTCCGGGATGGGCATCAGGAACCCGCACAACTTCGAGCTGATCGCGGAGCGGGCCGGGGTGCCGGTGATCCTGGACGCGGGGGCGGGGACCGCGTCGGACGCGGCGCTGGCGATGGAACTGGGGTGTGCCGGGGTCATGCTGGCCTCGGCGGTCACCCGGGCCCAGTCCCCCGTCCTCATGGCCGCGGCCATGCGGGACGCCGTCTCGGCGGGCCGCCTGGCCTTCCGGGCGGGCCGCATCCCGCAACGGCGCTTCGCTGAAGCCTCCTCGCCCGCGGCGGGCCGCGCCACCCTCGACCCGGAACGCCCGGCCTTCTGACGGCGTCCGCAGCGCGGAGTCGAACGCCGGCGGGGCTGTTTTCAGCTCCGTCGGCGTTCGAGGCGGAAACGGAGAAAGGGCGGGGCGGGAGAGGCGCCGCGCAGCGGGGTCACGGGTGGCGGGGACGTCACAGGTGCGCTGCAACGCGGGCCGCCCTGGTCGGGGCGACGCCGCGCACTCGTAGAATCGCCGGGTGGATACGACCCTGGATGACCCCCTCGTCGGGCGCGTGCTCGACGGCCGCTACCGCGTCGACGCCCGCATCGCGGCAGGCGGCATGGCCACGGTCTACCGCGCCCTCGACACCCGCCTCGACCGCGTCCTCGCACTGAAGGTGATGCATCCGGCCCTCGCCGCCGATGCCGCCTTCGTCGACCGCTTCATCCGCGAGGCCAAGTCCGTCGCCCGGCTCGCCCACCCCAATGTGGTGGCCGTCTTCGACCAGGGCACCGACGGCCCGTACACGTACCTCGCCATGGAGTACGTCTCCGGCTGCACCCTGCGCGACGTGCTCCGCGAGCGCGGCGCGCTCCAGCCCCGCGCCGCCCTCGACATCCTCGAACCCGTCCTCGCCGCCCTCGGCGCGGCCCACCGGGCCGGTTTCGTCCACCGCGACATGAAGCCCGAGAACGTGCTGATCGGCGACGACGGCCGGGTCAAGGTGGCCGACTTCGGGCTGGTCCGGTCCGTCGACTCCGTCACCAACACCACCGGCTCCGTGCTCGGCACCGTGTCGTACCTCGCCCCCGAGCAGATCGAGAACGGCGTCACCGACACCCGCGTGGACGTCTACGCCTGCGGTGTCGTCCTCTACGAGATGCTCACCGGGGCCAAACCGCACACCGGCGGCACCGCCGCCCAGGTGCTCTACCAGCACCTCAACGAGGATGTCCCGCCCCCGTCGGCCACCGTCCCGGGACTGCCCGTCGCCCTCGACGAGCTCGTCGCGCACGCCGCCGCCCGCAACCCCGACCTGCGCCCCTACGACGCGGCCGCCCTGCTGGGCCTGACCCTCGACGCCCGTGCGCAGCTCAGCGAGGCCGAGCTGGACTCCGTACCGCCGCAGGCGCGCGCCGAGGAGCGGAGCTCGACCGAGGACCGCACCAGCGTGATCCCGCGGCCGGTGGCCGAGGGACAGCAGCCCGTGCACCACACCTCCCGCCTGCAGATGCCCACGCCGCCGGCCCCGGCCGCGCGGTCGCGGGACCGCCGGCCCCGCCGCGGCACGCTCCTCGTGATCGCCGGTGTCCTCCTCGCGCTCGGCCTCGGCACCGGTGTCTGGTACATCAACTCCGGCCAGTTCACCCAGGTCCCCAACCTGCTCGGCAAGTCCGAGGCGCAGGCCAGGTCCGAACTCACGGAGGCCGGAATCGGTGTGAAGCGGGTCGAGCGGAGGTTCAGCGGGGTCTTCGACCGCGGGACCGTCATGGACACCGATCCCGCGGGCGGCAAGCGGATCCGCGGCAACGGCTCGGTGACGATCACCGTCTCCCGCGGCCCGGAGGTCGTCGCGGTGCCCGACCTCACGGGCAAGCCGCTGGAGGAGGCCAAGGCCGAGCTGACGAGGACGGGCCTCGCACCCGGCATCGTCACGCAGGTTTTCAGCCAGGACGTCGCCCAGGGCTCGGTGATCAGCACCTCCCCGGCGGGCGGCCAGAAGCGGGCGCCCGACACGGCGATCGCCCTCGTGGTCAGCAAGGGCCGTCCGGTCCAGGTCCCGAACGTGGCCGGCCGGCCCGTGGACCAGGCCCGCGCCGCTCTGCAGGACCTCGGCCTCAAGGTGGAGACGGCCGCCGAGCAGGTCAATTCCCCCTTCGCCGCCGGTACGGTCGCCAACCAGTCGGTCGGCGCCGGCACCCAGGCCGCGGCGGGCGACACGGTGACCCTCACGCTCTCCAAGGGCCCGCGCCCGGTCCAGGTGCCGAACGTGGTCGGCCAGGAGGTGGACGCGGCTCGAAAGACCCTGGAGGCGGCCGGGTTCAAGGTGAAGGTGGAGCGCCCGTTCCTCTCCTTCAGCAACACGGTGGACGCCCAGTCGGTCGCGGGCGGCCAGAACGCCCCCGAGGGCAGCACGATCACCCTCCGGACCAAGGGGCTGTAGCGGTACATGGAACAGGCCATACGCAATCCCGTGGGCGGACACGTCCCCGTCGCCGGCGGGCTCGCCTCGGTCGGGCTGACCTACGCGCGGGAGATGGGCGCCGAGGCCGTCCAGGTCTTCGTGGCCAATCCGCGCGGCTGGGCCACCCCGGTCGGCAATCCGGCGCAGGACGAGCTGTTCCGCGCCCAGTGCGCCGCCGAGGGCATCCCGGCGTACGTGCACGCGCCCTACCTGATCAACTTCGGCTCCCACACCGAGGCGACGGTGGAGAAGTCGGTGGAGTCGCTGCGGCACTCGCTGCGCCGCGGCCGGGAGATCGGCGCGCTGGGTGTGGTGGTCCACACCGGCTCGGCGACCGGAGGCCGCCCGCGCGAGGAGGCGTACGCGCAGGTCAGGGAGCACATGCTGCCGTTGCTCGATGAGCTGACGCACGACGACGACCCGTTCCTGCTGCTGGAGTCCACCGCCGGGCAGGGGTTCTCGCTCTGCTCGCGGACCTGGGACTTCGGCCCGTACTTCGAGGCGCTCGACCACCATCCGAAGCTCGGCATCTGCCTGGACACCTGCCACATCTTCGCGGCCGGGCACGACCTCGCGGAGCCCGGCGGCACCAAGCAGACGCTGGACCTGCTGGTGGACACGGTCGGCGAGGGCCGGCTGAAGCTGATCCACGCCAACGACTCCAAGGAGGGCGTCGGCGCCCACAAGGACCGGCACGCCAACATCGGCCAGGGCCACATCGGCCGGGACGCCTTCGCGGAGCTGTTCTCGCACCCCGCGACGGACGGCGTTCCGCTCATCATCGAGACGCCGGGCGGCAAGGAGGGGCACGCGGCGGACGTGGCCCTGCTGAAGGAGCTCCGCGAGCTTCACTGACCCGTTGAGGAATACCCCTGGGGGGTATACGGTTGTGCTATCCGCAGGACCGTTATCCGGCGTCCCCAGGGGGTTTCCGATGGACCGCGAGCACGCTCACGCGAACCACCATCAGCACGACGCGCACGAAGCGCACCACGGCCAGGAGCACGGGCACGGGCACGAGCACGGCCACGAGCACGGCCACGAGCACGGCCAGGTCAGCTGGGCCATGGCCGCCCGGGCCACCCTCCACTGCCTCACCGGATGCGCCATCGGCGAAGTGCTCGGCATGATCGTCGGGACGGCGCTGGGCTGGGGAAACCTCCCGACGATGGCCCTCGCGATCGTCCTCGCGTTCTTCTTCGGCTACGCGCTCACCCTGCGCGGGATCCTCACCGCCGGCGTTGACTTCCGTACGGCCGTCCGGGTGGCGCTGGCGGCGGACACTCTTTCGATCGCCGTCATGGAGCTGATCGACAACGGGGTGATCCTCGTGTGGCCCGGCGCCATGGACGCCCACCTCTCGGAGGCGCTGTTCTGGATCGCCCTGGCGATCTCGCTCGCCCTTGCGTTCGTCGTGACGACGCCGGTCAACAAGTGGATGATCGGCCGCGGCAAGGGTCACGCGGTCGTCCACCAGTACCACCACTGACGCCCGCCGACGACTACAGCTCGGGGCCGTCCCCCGGCTCCTCCTGGTACGAGTAGCGCTGCTCGCGCCAGGGGTCGCCGATGTTGTGGTAGCCGCGCTCCTCCCAGAAGCCGCGGCGGTCGGCGGTCATGTACTCGACGCCGCGCACCCACTTGGGGCCCTTCCAGGCGTACAGGTGCGGGACGACCAGCCGCACGGGGAACCCGTGCTCGGCGGTCAGCAGTTCACCGCCCTGGTGGGTGGCGAAAACGGTCCGCTCGGAGGCGAAATCGGCCATCCGCAGGTTCGAGCTGAAGCCGTACTCGGCCCACACCATCACATGCGTGGCCTGCGGGGCGGGCGGGGCCAGTTCGAGGACGGTGCGCGCGAGCACCCCGCCCCATTCGGCTCCCGGCATGCTGAACTTCGTCACGCAGTGCAGATCCGCCACCACCGAGTCGAACGGCAGGGCCGTGAACTCCTCGTGGTTCCAGCAGTGCTTCTCACCGTCGGCCGTCGCACCGAAGACGCGGAACTCCCAGCGGTCCGGCTTGAACTTGGGGACGGGCCCGTAATGGGTGACCGGCCAGCCGCGCTGCAACCGCTGTCCCGGTGGGAGCTCAAGCTGCTCTGCTCCCGGAGATTCCCGGCTTTCCGGCTGACCCATGACTCCATGGTGACAGACGTCGCGGGGTGGTCGTGACCAGCTCCGGGCCGATTCGGGCAAGTCACGGCAACTCCCACTAAGGAGGCACTTACTGGACGGCCTCCTGCGGCGGTGCAAGGATGCGCGCACTGCCCAGTCACGTAGCTGACATTGCTTGGAAGGAGCCTCTGCGATGCAGGGCGACCCCGAGGTCCTTGAGTTTCTGAACGAGCAGCTGACCGGCGAGCTCACGGCGATCAACCAGTACTGGCTTCACTACCGGATCCAGGACAACAAGGGTTGGACCAAGCTCGCGAACTACACCCGTGCCGAGTCCATCGACGAGATGAAGCACGCGGACAAGATCACCGAGCGCATCCTGATGCTCGACGGCCTCCCGAACTACCAGCGCCTCTTCCACGTCCGCGTCGGCCAGACCCTGACGGAGATGTTCCAGGCGGACCGGCAGGTGGAGGTCGAGGCGATCGACCGCCTCAAGCGCGGGATCGAGGTCATGCGCGGCAAGGGTGACATCACCTCGGCGCGGCTGTTCGAGGAGATCCTGGAGGACGAGGAGCACCACATCGACTACCTCGACACCCAGCTGGAGCTCATCGAGAGCATCGGCGAGCCGCTCTACATCGCGCAGCTGATCGAGCAGCCCGAAAGCTGAGCCACACGAGCCGAGCTACGCGGCTTCGGCGAGCCGGGGTCCGGCAGTGGAGAACGCCGGGTCCGCGGCGAGCACGGCGGCCGCGTTGCCCGTTTCGAGCAGTTCGCGGCGCGGGCAGGCCCCGCGGCCGAGGAGGCCCTGGATGGTGCGCACGCAAGAACCGCAGTCGGTTCCGGCCTTGGTGGCCGAGGCGATCTGGCGCGGCGTGCAGGCCCCGGCAGCCGCGTGGTCCTTGACCTGCTCGTCGGTGATCCCGAAGCAAGAGCAGACGTACACGCGGTTCACCTCCCAGGTAAGGAATGGTTCTGCGAGCCACCCCTATTCGGTGAGGCTTACCTAACCGTACCCAAAGTTAGGGTCGCCTAAAAGCCCTGGGAACGACAGTGGGGCGCGGATCACATCGATCCGCGCCCCACTGTCACGAGCTGCTTACTTACTGGTCCCGGTACATCTCTGCGACCAGGAACGCCAGGTCCAGGGACTGGCTGCGGTTGAGCCGCGGGTCGCAGGCCGTCTCGTAGCGCTGGTGCAGGTCGTCGACGAAGATCTCGTCGCCGCCGCCCACGCACTCGGTGACGTCGTCACCGGTGAGCTCGACGTGGATGCCGCCCGGGTGGGTGCCGAGGCCCTTGTGGACCTCGAAGAAGCCCTTGACCTCGTCGAGCACGTCGTCGAAACGGCGCGTCTTGTGGCCGGAGGCGGCCTCGAAGGTGTTGCCGTGCATCGGGTCGGTCACCCAGGCGACGGTCGCGCCGGAGGCGGTGACCTTCTCGACCAGTTCGGGGAGCTTGTCGCGGACCTTGTCGGCGCCCATGCGGACGACGAAGGTGAGCCGGCCCGGCTCGCGCTCGGGGTCCAGGCGGTCGATGTACGTCAGCGCCTCGTCCACCGTGGTGGTCGGGCCGAGCTTGATGCCGATCGGGTTGGCGATCTGCGAGCAGAACTCGATGTGCGCGTGGTCCAGCTGGCGGGTGCGCTCACCGATCCAGACCATGTGGCCGGAGGTGTCGTACAGCTTGCCGGTCCGCGAGTCGGTGCGGGTCAGCGCACCCTCGTAGTCGAGCAGCAGCGCCTCGTGGGAGGCGTAGAACTCGACGGCCTTGAACTCGGCCGGGTCGGTGCCGCAGGCCTTCATGAAGTTCAGCGCGTTGTCGATCTCCCGCGCGAGCTGCTCGTAGCGCTGCCCGGACGGGGAGGACCTCACGAAGTCCTGGTTCCAGGCGTGCACCTGGCGCAGGTCGGCGTAGCCACCGGTGGTGAAGGCGCGCACCAGGTTCAGCGTCGACGCGGACGCGTGGTACATCTGCTTCAGCCGCTCGGGGTCCGGGATCCGGGCCTCTTCGGTGAAGGCGAAGCCGTTGACGGAGTCGCCGCGGTAGGTCGGCAGGGTGATGCCGTCGCGGGTCTCGGTGTCCTTGGAACGCGGCTTGGAGTACTGGCCCGCGATCCGGCCGACCTTGACGACGGGCACGGAGGCCGCGTAGGTCAGGACGGCGCTCATCTGGAGCAGCGTCTTCAGCTTGGCGCGGATGTGTTCGGCGGACACGGCGTCGAAGGCCTCGGCGCAGTCGCCGCCCTGGAGCAGGAACGCCTCGCCCTTGGCGACGGCTCCCAGACGGGCGCGCAGCTGGTCGCACTCACCCGCGAAAACGAGGGGAGGATACGACTCGAGGTCCGCGACGACAGCGCGCAGAGCCTCGGCATCGGGGTACGAAGGCTGCTGCGCCGCGGGAAGGTCTCGCCAGGTCGCCTTGGCGGCGGGGGCTTGGGTTTCAGCGTTCACGGTCACCTCGTACACATTACGGCGTTACGCGCCCCGTCCAGCCCGACGCCCACAACGTGAGACAGAAGTCTCTCAGAGCGCACCGAGGCCCTGTTTCGGACCGCCGCGGCGGTCATGCGGCGGGCATACGCCGGGCGTATTCGGATGCTTCGCCTCCGGCAACGGGTGGGCTATGGTCGGCGGCATGTACGCGCACTCGAACCAGAACTGGTGGTGGCCCGCTTCCGGCGGCCCACCCCTCGCGCGTACCCACTGACACGAACGACGCGACGCGAAGGCCGCCCGAGGGGCGGCCTTCGGCGTTTCCGGGCCCGGGCCGTCCCCCTCTCTCTCGCCTCGTCTCGTCTCGACTCGTCTCGCCTCACCTCACCGAGAAGGACGCCCGCCCCATGGAACTCAGCCGTCTGCTCGACGACTCCTGCCCGCCGTTCGCCCTTCTGCGCCGCCGGACGCCCGGCCGCGACCACGACACCGTCGAGGTGCTGATCGGCGCCGTCCACGAGGCCGGGCGCCTCGCCGACCTGCCCGTCGGGGAGCTGCCGACCCTGGCGCTCGTACCGTTCCGGCAGATCCGGGAGCGCGGATTCGACGTACGCGACGACGGCACGCCGCTGAGCGTGCTGGTGGCCGAGGAGGCGTACGAGATCCCGCTCGCGCGGGCGCTGGAGGCGCTGCCGGACCACGCGGTACGGGTGGAGAGCGGCGGCTTCGACGTGCCGGACGAGGAGTACGCGGCCACGGTCGAGCGGGTCATCCGGGACGAGATCGGCCGCGGGGAGGGTGCGAACTTCGTCATCCGGCGTACGTACGAGGGCCGGATCGAGGGCTTCGGCCGGGCCGACGCGCTCGCGCTGTTCCGGCGGTTGCTGCTGGGCGAGCGGGGCGCGTACTGGACGTATGTCGTCCACACCGGCGAGCGCACCCTGATCGGCGCGAGCCCGGAGGTGCACGTGCGGATGTCCGGCGGCACGGTCGTGATGAACCCGATCAGCGGAACGTACCGCTACCCGTCCGAGGGCCCCACGGCCGAGTCCCTCCTCGCCTTCCTCGGTGACCGCAAGGAGACCGAGGAGCTGTCCATGGTGGTGGACGAGGAGCTCAAGATGATGTGCACCGTCGGCGACATGGGCGGGGTCGTCGTCGGACCGCGGCTGAAGGAGATGGCGCACCTCGCGCACACCGAGTACGAGCTGCGCGGCCGGTCCTCGCTGGACGTGCGGGAGGTGCTGCGGGAGACCATGTTCGCGGCAACGGTTACGGGCTCACCGGTGCAGAACGCCTGCCGGGTCATCGAGCGGTACGAGGCCGGGGGCCGCGGCTACTACGCGGGCGCGCTGGCCCTGCTGGGGCACGACTCCGCCGGGGCGCAGACCCTGGATTCCCCCATCCTGATCCGCACCGCCGACATCGCACCGGACGGCACCCTGCGCGTCCCGGTCGGCGCCACGCTGGTGCGTCACTCCGACCCGGCGGGCGAGGTGGCGGAGACCCACGCGAAGGCCGCGGGCGTGCTGGCGGCGCTCGGGGTCCGGCCGGCGGCCCCGCGGCCGGCCTTCGACGGGGCGCGGCTGGCGGACGACCCCCGGGTCCAGGCGGCCCTGGCCTCCCGGCGCCAGGACCTGGCCCCGTTCTGGCTCCGGATGCAGGATCGGCCGGCGTCGGCGGCGGGCCACGCCCTGGTGGTGGACGCGGAGGACACCTTCACGGCGATGCTGGCCCACGTCCTGCGGGTGACCGGGCTGGAGGTGACCGTACGCCGCTACGACGATCCGGGGCTGCGGGCGGCGGCCATGGCCTGGGACGGCCCGATCGTGCTGGGTCCGGGCCCGGGCAACCCGGCGGACGCGGCCGATCCCAGGATGCGGCTGCTGCGCGCCCTGGCGGCGGACCTCCTGGCCTCGCACCGGGGCGGCGTCCTGGGGGTCTGCCTCGGGCACGAGCTGCTCGCCGCCGAGCTGGGCCTGCCGCTGATCCGCAAGGCGGAGCCGGCGCAGGGGGCGCAGACCCGGATCGACCTCTTCGGGGCCGAGGAGGTCGTCGGGTTCTACAACACGTACACGGCGCGGTGTGACGACGCGGCGGCGGACCGGCTCGGCCTGACCGGCGTCGAGGTCTCCCGGGACCGGGCCACGGGCGAGGTCCACGCCCTGCGGTCGGCCGACGGCGGCTTCGCGGGGGTCCAGTTCCACCCGGAGTCGGTCCTCACCCTCCGCGGCGCGGAACTCCTCCACGACCTCCTGACCCAGGTCCGGTCGACCACCCCGGCGTAGGCGGTGTCCGGCGGGGCTGAAATCAGCCCCGCCGGCGTTGGAGGCGGAAACGGTGAAAGGGCGTGGCGGGGAGGGCTCGGCGCAGCGGGACGACTAGACGGGCTTCGGCTTGCGGCCCGACTGGAAGCTGCGTACGAGCTGCCAGGTCAGCACCGGTCCCAGCAGCACCAGCAGGGGGAAGAGCACGTCGAACGCGCCGAACGCGAGCGCCAGCGAGACCGGCGCCCCCAGGAACTGGTCGGCGAAGGCCAGCCACCGGTCGATGCGCTGCCCGGCTTCGGCCCGGAGCGCGGGCCGCAGGGCCCGTACGGCGAGCAGCAGCTGAACGGCGGCAAAGGCCAGCATGATCCAGCGAAACGCAGCAGGTATCTCCACACGGCCGAATTTAGCCCCTGCCCGGCCCCGCCGATATGGCTGGTGATCGACAACGAGGTGAACTCCCGGCGCCCGCCGCCGTCCCCTACCCCGCCGGGGACAGCGTGTTCTCCGACCTCCGACCGGCCAGGTAATCGGCCGCGTTCCGGACCGTGGCGTCGATGATCTGCCCCACCGCCTCATGCGTGTAGTACGCCTGGTGCGAGGTCACCACCACGTTCGGGAAGGTGATCAGCCGGTGGAACGCTGGGCGATCATCCTGGTCCCGCCCGCGGCCAGGATCCGCAGCACCCGCCCGCTCAGGTCGGAGTTGACGCTGGAGGAGACGATCTCGTACCCGGCGGCGACCGGTGCGGTGTCCTCGTTGAGGAAGACGTCCAGGGAGCGCACGTCGTGGTGGCCCGCGAACGCCCTCTCCATGAGCGGCTTCTCGTCCGCCTGCACCCCGAATGCCAGGATTTCCACGTGCACTCCCGTCCTGCGCGCAATCGTCGGACCATGGGTCGCTTGTCACGATACGACCCATGGTCCGCGTATACGCCCAGGGCGTCACCGGGCGTCACCGGGCAACCGGGCACCGCCGGGCATCGCCGGGATCAGCCGAAGAAGACCCCGACCTCCTCGTACAGCGCCGGGTCCACCGTCTTCAGCCTGGCCGTCGCCTCCGAGATCGACACCCGGACGATGTCCGTCCCCTTCAGCGCGACCATCTTGCCGAAGTCCCCGTCCCGCACCGCGTCGATGGCGTGCAGCCCGAACCGCGTCGCCAGCCACCGGTCGAACGCGCTCGGCGTACCGCCCCGCTGGATGTGCCCGAGCACCGTCGTGCGGGCTTCCTTGCCGGTCCGCGCCTCGATCTCCTTCGCCAGCCACTCGCCCACGCCCGACAGCCGGACATGCCCGAAGGAGTCCTGGGTCGCGTCCTTCAGCACCATCTCCCCGTCCGTCGGCATCGCCCCCTCCGCGACCACCACGATCGGCGCATAGCTCGCCTTGAACCGGGAGGTCACCCAGGCGCACACCTTGTCCATGTCGAAGCGCTGCTCCGGGATGAGGATGACGTTGGCGCCCCCCGCCAGCCCCGAGTGCAGGGCGATCCAGCCGGCGTGGCGGCCCATCACCTCGACGACCAGCACCCGCATGTGCGACTCGGCCGTGGTGTGCAGCCGGTCGATGGCCTCCGTGGCGATCCCGACGGCCGTGTCGAAACCGAAGGTGTAGTCCGTGGCCGACAGGTCGTTGTCGATGGTCTTCGGCACGCCCACGCACGGGATGCCGTACTCCTCGTAGAGCTTGGCCGCCACCCCCAGGGTGTCCTCACCGCCGATCGCGACGAGGGCCTCCACCTCGTACTTGGCGAGGTTCTCCTTGATCTGCCGGACCCCGTTCTCCTGCTTGAGCGGGTTGGTGCGCGAGGAGCCGAGGATGGTCCCGCCGCGCGGCAGGATCCCGCGGACGGCGGGGATGCCGAGGGGGACGGTGTCCCCCTCGATCGCACCGCGCCAGCCGTCCTTGAAGCCGATGAACTCGTACGCGTACTCCTGCACACCCTTGCGCACGACGGCCCGGATGACCGCGTTGAGCCCGGGGCAGTCGCCGCCGCCCGTCAGCACTCCGACCTTCATGGAATTTCTCCCTTCGCCACAGGGCCCGCTGAGCCCGCGGAGCCCGCATGACGGCCACGCTAACGGTGACTCAGGTCACATCAAGGCGCTTGGAAGGGTCAATTCCGGTGAAATTACGAGGCGTTGCGTACGCCCCGTTCACTCGTACGGGGAAGTGGGCGCGGGTGTACGCACGGGGAACGGCCTTACGCGTCGTCGAGTCCGCGCTCTATGGCGTAGCGGACGAGCTCCACCCGGTTGTGCAACTGGAGCTTGCCCAGGGTGTTCTGGACGTGGTTCTGCACCGTGCGGTGGGAGATGACCAGCCGCTCCGCGATCTGCTTGTACGAGAGCCCCTTGGCCACCAGCCGCAGCACCTCGGTCTCCCGGTCGGTCAGCTGCGGGGCCTTCGGCTCGTCGGATGTGGCCGGGGCCGGGTCGGTGGCCAGGCGCCGGTACTCGCCGAGGACGAGGCCCGCCAGGCCCGGGGTGAAGACCGGGTCGCCGGCCGCGGTGCGGCGGACCGCGTCGATCAGCTCCTGGGCTCCCGCGGACTTCAGCAGGTACCCGGTGGCGCCGGACTTGACCGCCTCCAGGACATCGGCGTGCTCGCCGCTGGCCGACAGGACGAGGACCCGCAGCGCCGGGTCGGCGCCGACCAGCTCCTTGCAGACCTGGACCCCGGGCATGCCCGGCAGGTTGAGGTCGAGGACCAGGACGTGCGGGGCGGCCGCGTGGGCCCGGCGTACCGCCTCGGGGCCGTCTCCGGCGGTGGCCACGACATCGAATCCGGCGGCGGCCAGGTCGCGGGCGACCGCGTCCCGCCACATCGGATGGTCGTCGACGACCATCACCTTGATCTCGCTCAGCACGCTCTGCCCGCTCTGCCCGGTCGGCTCGTTCACTGGGTTGTCCTCCCCCTCGGTACTTTCAGTTCCACTTCGGTGCCCTGTCCGGGGACGGACACCAGCTCGGCCGTGCCGCCGAGATCACGCAGCCGGCCCCGGATGGACAGGGCCACGCCCATCCGCCCTTCGCCCTCCGCCTGGTCGAGCCGGCCGGCCGGGATGCCGGGCCCGTCGTCCCGTACGGTCACGATCACCTCGTCGCCCCAGTCCTCGACCAGGATCCAGGCCCGGGCCCCCTCCCCCGCGTGCTTGCGCACATTGTCGAGGGCGGCCCAGACCGCTGCGGCCAGCTCCTTCGCCGCGGGCACCGGCAGCGGCACCGGGGTGCCCGGCTCGGCGAAGCTCACCTTCGACCCCGCGTGCGGGGCGAGCAGCGTCCGCAGATCGAGCTCGCCCTCGTCGCCGCCCGGCTCCTCCACCTCGTACGCGTGCACCAGCGCTCCGAGCGACTCGTCGCGGGAGACCCGGGAGGTGTGCACCAGCCCGCTGGAGACCAGGGTGCGCAGCGCCACCTCCTGCTCCCCGGCCATCCGGCCGAGCTCGGCGGCCTCCCCGCCCAGCTCGGTGCCGCGCCGCTGGACCATGGCGAGGACCTGGAGGACCCCGTCGTGGATGTCGCGGGCGAGGCGCTCGCGCTCGCGGGTGGCGGCCTCGATCTCCAGGGCGCGGGCGAGGGTTGCCTCGCTGGCCCGGGCGACCTCGACGACGTAGCCGATGGCTATGGATGCGACCCAGACCAGCAGGACGTTGTGGAGGGTGTCCCGGGTGGGGTCGCCGCCGTGGACGACGATGTTGGCGACGGCCACGAAGGTGGAGGCGAAGCCGGCCCAGCGCCAGCCACCCTTGATGGCGAAGGCGAGGACCGAGCCGGCCGTCCAGATGCTGGGGAGGGTGGGGCCGCCGGCCGCGATCCGCTCGTGGGTGTCGGCGAGCGAAGTGAGCAGTATGCCGACGATCGCGACGGTGAGGTCGGCGCCGAGGAACCGCTTGGTACAGCTCGCGGCGTTCGCCACCTTGCGGTGGGTGGCCAGGGTCCAGACGGCGAGGACGGCGAGGTAGCCGACCGCGATCCCGGGGCGGTCGAACTTCTTGTACGTGGAGCCGAACAGCAGCACCGCGTAGACCATGGTGAGCAGCCGGTAGCCGGTCAGGGCCCGCCACAGCGGCTGCTCGACCGACATGCGTACGACGCGCTCGCGTTTCGCCATCTCCCCCACCCCTGCGGGCGGTACCGCCCCGTCACCTGCTCCGCTGCTCCGCTGCTCCGCTACTCCGCGCTCTTGTCGGCGGCCTTGGCCGCCTTCTCGGCGTCGGCGATCTGGCGCTTGGCGGCCGTCGCGTAGATGTCGACGTACTCCTGGCCGGAAAGCTTCATGATCTCGTACATGACCTCGTCGGTCACCGAGCGCAGGATGAAGCGGTCGCTGTCCATGCCCTGGTAGCGGCTGAAGTCCAGCGGCTTGCCGATCCGGATGCCCGGGCGCATCAGCTTCGGGACCACCTTGCCGGGCGGCTGGATCTTCTCGGTGTCGATCATCGCGACGGGGATCACGGGCGCGCCGGTGGCCAGGGCCACGCGGGCCAGGCCGCCGGGCTTACCGCGGTAGAGGCGGCCGTCGGGTGAACGCGTCCCCTCGGGGTAGATACCGAACAGCTCTCCGCGCTCGATGACGTCGATACCGCTCTTGATGGCGGCCTCGCCGGCTCCGCGGGCGCCGGAGCGGTCCACCGGGAGCTGGCCCACACCCTTGAAGAAGGCGGCGGTCAGCTTGCCCTTGACGCCGGGGGAGGTGAAGTACTCCGCCTTCGCGATGAAGGTGACCTTCCGGTCCAGTACGGCCGGGAGGAAGAAGGAGTCCGAGAAGGACAGGTGGTTGCTCGCGAGGATCGCCGGCCCCTCCGCGGGAATGTTCTCGAGGCCCTCCACCCACGGCCTGAAGGCGAGCTTCAGGGACCCCCCGATGGAGAACTTCATTGCGCCGTAGATCAACTCGAAAGCCTTCCTGTGTCTGTCGAACAGACCTTATCCCCTGGGTCCGCCTGGAAGGCCCGACGACCCTGGTCGGTGTCACCCCGGTCGCGTACGGTGAAGTCACACAGCGCTACGTACCCCCGCCCCCCGAAGGAGACCCTGGTGCCCGTCCTCCCTGGAGCAGAGCCGTTCCGCCACGAGGGCGGAGAGGTCGGCGTGCTTCTCTGCCACGGCTTCACCGGTTCCCCGCAGTCGCTGCGCCCCTGGGCCGAGTATCTGGCCGAGCGCGGGCTGACGGTGTCGCTGCCGCTGCTGCCCGGGCACGGGACGCGCTGGCAGGACATGCAGCTCACGGGCTGGCAGGACTGGTACGCGGAGGTGGACCGCGCGCTGCGCGAGCTGCTGGAGCGGTGCACGCAGGTGTTCGTCTTCGGGCTGTCGATGGGCGGTGCGCTGTCCCTGCGGCTGGCGGCCAAGCACGGGGACGCGATCAGCGGCATCGTGCTGGTCAACCCGGCCAACAAGGTGCACGACCCGCTGGCCTTCGCCCTTCCGGTGGCCAAGCACTTCATCCGCACCGCGCCGGGCATCGCCAGCGACATCGCGAAGCCGGGGTCGGTCGAGGTCGGGTACGACCGGGTGCCGACCCGCGCCGCGCACTCGCTGCGGAAGTTCTTCCAGATGCTGGACACCGAGCTGCCGCAGGTGACGCAGCCGCTGCTGGTGCTGCACAGCCCGCAGGACCATGTCGTACCGCCGGCGGACTCGGCGCGGATCCTCTCGCGGGTGTCGTCCACGGATGTCACCGAGACCCTGCTGGAACAGAGCTACCACGTCGCGACGTTGGACCATGACGCGGAGCGGATCTTCGCGGACAGTTTTGCGTTCGTCGGGCGGCTCGCGGAGAGCGTCGGCAGGGAGGGGGCGGCCAGCGGTGGCTGAGCACGAGGAGTCGTCAGGGGGCGTTCCCCCGCTGGACGAGGAGGCGGCGTGGGCGGCGATCGTCGCCGGGTACGGGCAGGAACCGCCGGACCCGCCGGGCGCGAGACCGTTCAAGCCGATCAAGAATTTGATGCTGCCGGAGGAGGACGTCCAGCCGGAGCCCGACGCGGCCAAGCCGCCGGAGAAGGACACTCCGCCGGAGCCCGCGCTGGGCAGCTCGGTGATCTTCGCCCCGGGGGTGGGCGTGACCGGCCCCGGTGCCGGCTCCGGCCCGAGGGACCACTCCCTGGCGGAGCCGAAGGACGACGACGCGACCCCGGCGGACGAGGGCCACTTCATCCCCCCGGAGCCGGACCTTCCGCCGGCGGACACCACGTCCAAGTTCGCGTGGCTGGCGGTGGTGGGCGGCCCGGTGCTGCTTCTGCTGGCGGTGCTGCTCCAGTGGGAGATGACGTGGTGGCTCACCACGCTGGGCATCGGTGGCTTCCTGGGCGGGTTTGCCACGCTGGTGGCCCGGATGTCGCAGGGCGACGACGACGATGACGACGACCCGGGCCGCGGCGCGGTCGTCTGACCTTCTTCCCGCGTCTGACCTTCTTCCCGCGCCGCGCGTTCGGCTCGGCGCGGGGGCCAGTCAGGGGGCCCTGCCCGGCGGCCCGCCGGTGCTACAGGGCTGGTAGCCGGAGGGCGGCCAGGACCGGGAGGTGGTCCGTCGCGGCGTGGAGGTCGGCGTCCGCGACACCCGGCAGGCCCGCGGGGACACCGCAGGCCAGGACCTCGACACCCGCCGAGGCGAACACCGCGTCGATCCGGCGCGGTGTGCCGGACCGTACGAAGGTGTGCTCCCCGCCCCAGGGGGACACCGTCCGGCAGTCCTGGAGCCGTCCGGCCAGCAGGCGGAAGGCCGGCCCGTCCGGGGTCTCGTTGAAGTCGCCCGCGGCGATCGCGTACGGGGTGTCCATGCCCGAGAGCCGGTCCAGCAGCAGGCCCGCCTGGGCGAACCGCTCCCCCGCGTCCAGGGAGAGGTGCGCGCTCATGACAGCCACTCGCGCTGCCCCCAGACGTACCACCGCCGTGGCGAAGCCCCGCCGGTGCAGCCCGGGCGTCAACGGCAGGAGGACGTCTTCGGTGCGTTCCACGAAGGCCCGTAGGGAGCACAGCAGCAGCGGGCCCGCGGCGGTCGCGCCGCCCGACAGGAGCACGAGGTCACACCGCGCCGCCAGCCTCGCCGCATGTTTGCGCCAGCGGAAGAAGCGCGGGGCCTCCTGTACGAAGACCAGGTCCGGCTCGCACGCCCGGATCACCCGGACCAGCGCGTCCTCGTCGTCGCGCAGCGAGCGGATGTTGTAGCTGAGCACCCGGACCACGGCGGAACCGTCCGGCTCCGTACGGGACTTCGGCAGCGGGGGCAGCAGCGGCAGTGGCAACGGCTCTGACTGGGGCTGGGGCTGTTTCAGGTCCATGGCGGCAAGATACGCAGCCGCCCGCCGCGCCCCCAGGGGGCGCGGCGGGCGGTCGGAGGACAACGGGAGGCTCAGCCCTGGCGCGCCAGGTCCGCCGCGCCGACCAGGCCGGCCTTGCCGCCGAGCTGCGCGGCGAGCACCTGCGCGTGCGGACGCCACGCGCCGCCGACCAGCCAGCGCTTGAAGGACTTGCGGATGGGGTCGAGGACCAGGTCGCCCTCGTCCGAGACCCCGCCGCCGACGATGAACGCCGACGGGTCGAACAGCGAGGCCAGGTCCGCCAGGCCCGCGCCGGCCCAGCGGGCCAGCTCGCGGAAGGCGTCGATGGCCACCAGGTCGCCCTGCCGGGCCGCCTGGCTGATGTGCTTGCCCTCGATGCCGTCGGGGGTGCCGTCGCCGAGCGCGAGGAGGACCGTCGCGTTCTCGGGGGTGGCCTTGGCGCGCTGCTTCGCGTACCGGACGAGCGCGCGCCCGGAGGCGTACTGCTCCCAGCAGCCCTGGCTGCCGCACCCGCACAGCAGGCCGTCCGGGACCACCCGGATGTGCCCGAACTCGGCGGCCACGCCGAACCGCCCGCGCCGCAGCTTGTTGCCGATGATGATGCCGCCGCCGAGGCCGGTGCCGAGGGTGATGCAGATGACGTCCTCGTGGCCCTGGCCGGCGCCGAAGCGGTATTCGCCCCAGGCCGCGCAGTTCGCGTCGTTCTCGACGACGACCGGCAGGCCGATGCGCTGCTCGACCTTGTCCTTCAGCGGCTCGTGCCGCCAGTTGATGTTCGGCGCGAAGAGTACGGTCGCGCGCTTGTCGTCCACGTATCCGGCGGCGCCGATGCCGACGGCGTCGATGGTGTGGTTGCTGCTGACTTCGGACACGGCGGCGCAGATCGCATCCGTCACGCCGTCCGCGGTCGGCGGGGTGGGCACCTTGTACGTCTCAAGGATGGTGCCCTCTTCGTCGACCACGCCGGCCGCGATCTTCGTGCCGCCGATGTCGACGCCGATGGTGAGTCCCATTAGTCCCTCGGTTTCCGGTCAAACCCCGCCACGGCCAACGGTACCCGAGGGCGGCAGCCCATCAGTCGAGATCGATCCGCTCGTTCGGGCCCGTGCCGGGTCCGTCGTCGCGCGGGTCGCGGGGGTCGTTCTCCTCGCGGGGGGCCTGGCGGGGCGCCGGCGGCTCGTCGCGGGTCCAGCGGCGCTCGTGTCCCTCGACGGCCGAGCGGTAGGCGGCGAGCAGCTCGGAGCCGGCGGCCGCGAGGTGGTCGAAGACCTCGGGGTTGCGCTCTATCACGGGCTTGGCGGCGGTCTTCGCCTGGTTGACGAACTGCCGTACGGCGCCCTGGGCGGCCTCGCCCAGCAGCGGGTTGTTCAGCGCGGAGACCTTGTCGGCGACGGCCTCGAAGAGCTTGAACAGCTCCTCGGCGGCGGTCCCGGTGGCCCCGCCGCCCACGCCCTGCTCCGCGCGGTGGCGGGCCTGCTCGGCGGCGAGGTCCTCGGCGCAGGCCTTGGCCCAGGCGTCATCGTCGTTGGGGCGGTCGGTGGCCTCGCTCATGGCGGACTCTCCTGCGGCAGCTGCGGGGCGTGCGGTTTCGGGCTGGTCGTGCTGGTTGTACGGGCTACCTTCGACGGTACCCGAATGGCGGTACGGACCTCAGCGCGCGCGGGGCCACAGTCCCGGGTCGGGGGTGAAGCGGATGCGGAGGACGTCGTCGGCCAGGGCGGCGCCGGAGACCGTGCAGCGGCGAAGCGCGGCGGGCAGCGGAACGATCCTGCGATACGGGCCCACGGTGAGCAGCAGCTCGTCGCCGCGCCGGATCAGGTCGAGGTCGCGCTTGTCCGCCCGGGGCAGCGGAACCGCCCATACGAGTACCCCGTCCTCGGCGAGCCGGTCCTCGACGGCCCACGCGGTCCGGGTGGTCCCGGGCGCGGTCGGGGCGAGCCCGTCGGCCGCGGCCAGCAGGGCCAGGTCCTCGGGCCCCTGCGGATCCCGCCCGAGATGCCGGAGCGGGACCACGGGCAGCCCGTCGGCCCACTGGGCGGCGTACTTCTCCTGCTGGGCGGCGAGCCCGGCGAGCCACGGGTCGGCGGAGTCCTGGGGCAGGAGCCGGTTGCACACGAGGTCGGCGACGCGCAGCTGGTGCAGGGCGAGCCCGAGCCGGCCGGTCCGCAGGGCGGCGTCGGAGGCGGGTCCCGGCTCGGCGACCAGGCGCAGCTCGGTGGTGTCGGCCTCGACCACGGCCTGGACGGCGGCCAGCTCCTCGTCCCACCGCGCGGCGGTCTCGTACAGCCACTGCGCGGGCATGGGTACGCCGGCCAGCTGGGCGAGTACGGGACGCAGGGCGCGGGCGGCCTGGCGCTCCGCGGGGAGCAGCCGGGCCAGGTAGCGGCGCAGCTGGGCGGGGAGGGCGAGGGTGGCCACGGTCCGGTGCAGCGGGGGCATGTCCACGACGACGAGGTCGATCCCGGGCGCGGTGGCGGCCCGGCGAAGGGCGCGGAGCAGCGCGAACTCTTCGGCACCGGGCAGTTCGGTGAGCTCCTCGGCGCCCAGTGGCCGGCCGCCGAGCATCCCGAGCAAGGTGGCGCCGCGCTCCTGGAGGGCGACCAGCTCTGCGCGGAACTCCTCGCCGGAGTCGACGCGGGCCACGAGAACCCCGCCGACGGGTTGGGCGTACAGCCCGGGGGCGGCTTCGACGGTCTGTCCCGTCACCGGCCCAGCCGGCGCGGCCGGCCCGGCCATCGGATCCCCGGGGTTGCCCGGGTCGCCGGACAGCAGGAGCACGCGTCGGCCCGTCCGCGCGGCGGCGGTGGCGGTCGCCGCGGCGACGGTGGTCCGCCCGGCTCCGCCGGGGCCGGTGATCAGCTGCATGTGCATGGTGTGCCTGCTCCGGATCGGTGTATCGGGCCCTGCCGCCTCGAAAATGTGCCGCTGCGCGGAGCCTCTCCCCGCCCCGCCCCTTCTCCTCCCCCAGACTCCGTCCGGGGGGACCCCCACCCGGGCTCCGCCCGGACCCGCGCCTCAAACGCCGGCGGGGCTATTTTCAGCCTCGCCGGCGTTTGAGGCGCTGGGGGTCCCCCCGGACGGAGTCTGGGGGAGGGTCCGGGGGCTGGCCCCCGGCAGCGGCGCCGCACCTTGCCCCGGACCCGTTCGACCGCCGGAGGCGACCGGTCAGGTGGACTCGACGCGCTTCTTCAGGCCCGCCAGGGCCCGGTCGATGATGACCTTCTCCGCCTTGCGCTTGATCATGCCCAGCATCGGGATCTTGACGTCCACCGTCAGCTGGTACGTGACCTCCGTGCGCTTGCCGTCGTCCACCGGGGCCAGCCGGTACGAGCCGTCCAGCTGGCGCAGCATCTGCGACTTGTCCAGGGTCCAGCTGACCTCGTTCGCGCCCGTCCAGGTGTAGGCCAGGGTGTGGTCGTCCTTGATCGCGCCCGCGTCCAGCAGCAGCCGGACCATCGAGGCGCGGCCCTCGGCGTCGGTGGCCAGGACCTCGGCCTCCTTCACCTCGCCCGTCCACTCGGGGTAGCGGGCGAAGTCGGCGATCACGGCCATGACGTCGGCCGGCGCCGCCTCGATCGTGATGCTCGAGCTGGTGTGTTCCGCCATCGCGGTCGCTCCTCCGGGGAGTGTTCGAGAAGTGTGCGGACGACCTCCGGCCGCCGCCGCGTGAAGGCTACCGCGCGTGTGGACCCCGCCACCGCAGCGGACCCCGCAGCCGGAGGCCGGGCCGGGCAGGGCAGGGCAGGGCAGGGCAGGCAGAACCAGAGAGGCAAGCAGAGCCGGGGAGGGCAAGGCAGGGCTCACCACTCCAGCACCCACGGCCGGCCCGTCGCCGCGAAGTGGCCGACGTTCACGCACTCCGTCCCCCCGATCCGCATCCGCCGCGCCATCGGCTGGTGCACGTGCCCGAACAGCGCGTACCGCGGCCGGGTCCGCTTGATCGCCGCCAGCAGGGCCTCGCTCCCCCGCTCGAACCGCCGCGCGACCGTGTCGTAGCAGAGCTCCGGCACCTCGGGCGGGATGTGCGAGCACAGCACGTCGACCTCCCCGAGCGCCTCCACCTTGGCCGCGTACTCCTCCACGTCCACCTCGTACGGCGTGCGCATCGGGGACGGGAGCCCGCCGCCGACGAAGCCGAAGACGCGTCCGCCGATCTCCACCCGCTCGCCGTCGAGCACGGTCGTACCGGGGCAGGCGTACTCCCGCCACAGCCCGGGGATGTCGACATTGCCGTAGGTGGCGTACGTCGGGCTGGGCAGCGCCGCGAACATCTCCGCGTACTGGCGGCGCACCGCGCCCTCGATCAGCTGTTCCCGGTCCAGCCCGGCCCACAGCTCCCGCCCGAAGTCCCGGGCCTCCGCGTACCGCCGCGCCGTCCGCAGCTCCACGATCCGGTCGGCGTTCTCGACGCCGAACAGGTCGGGGAAGATCCCGCGCGAGTGGTCGGCGTAGTCGAGGAAGAGAATGAGGTCACCGAGGCAGATCAGCGCGTCGGCGCCGTCGCCGGCCCGCGCGAGCGCTTCGGTGTTGCCGTGGACGTCACTGACGACGTGGACCCGCGTGCCGGCGGGGCCGGATTTCCTGCCACCCATGCCCGCCACCCTAGGGGCGCCTGGGACCTGCGGGTAGTGGGGGTCGTACAGGCGGCCGGACCTGCGGTTACTTCCTAGTCGCAAGCGAGGTCGACTAGTGTCGGCATGGCACGCCCGCGTCATGTGACGCACGGAACATCTGGCCGGTTCCCTCTATCCGGAACCCACTACCGGTGGGTAACGTCCGGTCGGTCCACATGGTGGCGATGGCGCCCAGAGGAGCAGCAGTCTTGCGCGAGTTCAGCCTTCCGGCCCTGTACGAGGTCCCGTCGGACGGGAACCTGACGGATCTCATCCGCCGCAACGCCGCTCAGCACCCAGACACCGCCGTCATGGGCCGCAAGGTCGACGGCCGGTGGCTGGACGTGACGGCGACCGAGTTCCTCGCCGAGGTCCGGTCCGCGGCCAAGGGCCTGATAGCGGCCGGCATCCAGCCCGGCGACCGGGTCGCCCTGATCTCCCGCACCCGCTACGAGTGGGTGCTGATCGACTTCGCGATCTGGAGCGCGGGCGCCATCACCGTCCCGGTGTACGAGACCAGCTCGCCCGAGCAGATCCAGTGGATCCTGGGCGACTCGGGCGCGACGGCCGTCATCGTCGAGAGCCCCGCCCACAGCGCGGCCGTGGCCGGCCTGCGCGACCGTCTGCCGGACCTGCGTGAGGTCTGGGAGATCGAGCAGGGCGCGCTGGCCGCGCTCAACGCCGCCGGCGCGGACGTCACCGACGCCGAGGTCGACGAGCGCAGCAGCCTGGCCAACGCGGACGACCCGGCCACCATCGTCTACACCTCGGGCACCACCGGCCGCCCCAAGGGCTGTGTGCTGACCCACCGCAACTTCTTCGCCGAGTGCGGCAATGTCGTGGAGCGGCTCAGCCCGCTCTTCCGCACGGGCGAGTGCTCCGTGCTGCTCTTCCTCCCGGCGGCGCACGTGTTCGGGCGCCTGGTGGAGGTGGCGTCCGTGCTGGCGCCGATCCGCCTGGGCTGCGTACCGGACATCAAGAACCTGACCGACGAGCTGGCGTCCTTCAAGCCGACGCTGATCCTCGGTGTGCCGCGCGTCTTCGAGAAGGTCTACAACTCGGCGCGCGCCAAGGCCCAGGCCGACGGCAAGGGCAAGATCTTCGACGCGGCGGCCGAGACGGCGATCGCGTACAGCCGCGCGCTGGACGCCCCGGGCGGTCCGTCCTTCGGGCTGAAGCTCAAGCACAAGATCTTCTCGAAGCTGGTCTACAGCAAGCTCCACACGGTCCTCGGCGGGCGCGGCGAGTACGCGATCTCCGGCGGCGCTCCGCTGGGCGAGCGGCTCGGCCACTTCTTCCGCGGCATCGGCTTCACGGTGCTGGAGGGCTACGGCCTGACGGAGTCCTGCGCGGCCACCGCCTTCAATCCCTGGGACCGTACGAAGATCGGTACGGTCGGCCAGCCGCTGCCCGGCTCCGTGGTGCGGATCGCGGACGACGGCGAGGTGCTGCTGCACGGCGAGCACATCTTCCAGGGGTACTGGAACAACGAGACGGCGACCGCCGAGGCGCTGACCGACGGCTGGTTCCACACCGGTGACGTCGGCACCCTCGACGAGGACGGCTACCTCGCGATCACCGGGCGCAAGAAGGAGCTCATCGTCACGGCGGGCGGCAAGAACGTGGCGCCCGCGGTGATCGAGGACCGGATCCGGGCGCACGCGCTGGTCGCGGAGTGCATGGTGGTCGGCGACGCGAGGCCGTTCGTGGCCGCGCTGGTCACCATCGACGAGGAGTTCCTCGGCCGCTGGGCCGCGGAGAACGGCAAGCCGGCCGGGGTGACCGCGGCGGAGCTGCGCGAGGACGCGGACCTCATCGCCGCCGTCCAGAAGGCCGTGGACGACGGCAACGCGGCGGTTTCCAAGGCGGAATCGGTGCGGAAATTCCGCATTCTCGCCTCCCAGTTCACGGAGGAGTCGGGTCACATCACGCCGTCGCTGAAGCTGAAGCGGAATGTGGTGGCCAAGGACTTCGCGGACGAGATCGAGGCGCTGTACCGGGGCTGATCAGCCAGGATCAGCGAAGATCGGTGAGGATCAGCGCGGATCGGTGAGGATCCGGGACATGTTCCGCTCGGCGAGGGCCGTGATCGTCACGAACGGGTTCACGCCGAGCGAGCCGGGGATCAGGGAGCTGTCGACCACGTACAGCCCCTGGTACCCCTTGGCGCGGCCGTACACGTCGGTCGCCTCGCCGAGTACGCAGCCGCCGAGCGGGTGGTACGTGAAGTTGTCGGCGAAGGCCTTGTTGTCGCCGAAGAGGTCGTACCGGTAGATCGTGAAGTTGGCCCGGTTGACGCGGCCGAAGAGACACTTGGCGGCCTGGACGGACGGGGTGTTCTGGTCCCGGCGCCACTGGAGCCGTGCGGAGTCGCTGGCGGCGTCGTAGGTGAAGTGCCCGCGCTCTGGGTTCCTGGTGATGGCCAGGTACATCGAGATCCAGTGCTCGAAGCCCATGGGGAGCGGGGCGATCTCGGCGAAGACCGGGTTGGCGGCGTTGTCCCAGTCGTCGATGCCGAGGGCGGGCATGGTGGCCTGGTTGGCGCCGACGGTGTCCCAGAGGTGGTTGGCGCCGCCCCGAACCCCGCTCCTCAAACGCCGGAGGGGCCAAAAAAAATAGCCTCGGCTCGGCTACAGCAGCTCGCGCAGGCGGTCCGCCAGGAGGTCCCAGCGCCACTTCTCCTCGACCCAGGCCCGGCCCCGCTCGCCCATGCGCTGCCGGAGCTCCGGGTCCAGCAGGAGGGTGGTGATGCGGTCCGCCGCGGCCTCCGGGGCACCGCCACGGACCACCCAGCCCGTCTCGCCGTCCAGCACCGCGTCCGGCGCCCCGCCCGAGTCCCCCGCGACCACCGGCAGGCCCGTCGCTGAGGCTTCGAGGTAGACGATGCCGAGGCCCTCCACGTCCAGCCCGCCCCGCCGGGTCCGGCACGGCATCGCGAAGACGTCCCCCGCCCCGTAGTGCGCCGGAAGTTCGGACCACGGGACCGCCCCCGTGAAGACGACGGAGTCCGCCACACCCGTGGACACCGCCAGCGCCCGCAGGTCCGCCTCGTACGGCCCGCCACCGACGATCAGCAGCACCGCGTCCGGCACCGTCGCCAGGATCCGCGGCATGGCCTGGATCAGCGTGTCCTGGCCCTTGCGGGGCACCAGCCGGGAGACGCACACGACCACCGGCCGGTCCGAGAGCCCGAGGCCCGCGCGGACCTCCGCACCGCCCGACTCCGGGTGGAAGGTCTTCTCGTCCACCCCCGGCGGGAGCTGCACCATCCGCGCCGCCGCCCGCTCCGTCACCGCCGAGGCGATCCGAGAGCGGGTGTACTCGCCCAGGTACGTCAGCGTGTCCGTGCCCTCGCCGATCCGGCGCAGCAACTGCCGCGCAGCAGGCAGCTGGGCCCAGCCCGCCTCGTGCCCGTGGGTGGTGGCGACCAGCCGCCGCGCCCCCGCCTTCCGCAGCGCCGGGCCCATCAGCCCCAGCGGGGCCGCCGCCCCGAACCACACCGACTCGCATCCGTGTTCGCGCAGCAGCCCCACCGCCCGCCGCGTCACCCTCGGCGTCGGCAGCAGCATCGTCGTACGGTCGCGCACCACCTGGAACGGCTGCTCGGCGTCGAAGGCCGCGGTGGCTTCGCGACCCTCCTCGCTGTTCTTCCACGTGGAGGCGTAGACGACGACCCGGTCGGGGTCCAGGCGCAGGGCCATGTTGTGCAGGAAGGCCTGGATGCCCCCCGGGCGCGGGGGGAAGTCATTGGTCACGATCAGCGTCTTGTGCATCGCCTGCCAAAGTACCGGACGGCCTCACGGAGCCTGCCGCAGCTCCCTCCGCAGGGCCTCCTGCCAGGCCTTCGTCAGCCCGGCGACGTCCACCCCCACCGCCTCGTCCAGCGCCGCCTGCAACGGCTCCCGCCCGGCCTTCTCGTACAGCAGGACCAGCGCCGAGTCCCCCCACTTGTCCGCGATCAGCCGGCAGGCCAGCCAGGCGCCCTCGTACGCCCGCGCCAGCGCCGGCGGATCACCGCCGAAGGCGAAGTCCCCGTCGGCGGGGAGCGCGCCCGGGAGGTCGCCCTGCCGCACCGCCCGCGCCAGCTCCGGCGCGGCCTCCGCCGCCGTACGCCCGGTGCCCCGGTACGCCGCCCAGTCGGCGAAGCCCTCCGACAGCCACAGCGGGGTCGTCGCGGAGGTGGCGGACCGGGTCGCGACGTGGGTGATCTCGTGGGTCAGGATGATCCGCCGGCCGTCCTCCCCCAGCTCCCGGTACCCCTCCGGGTTGATCACCACCCGGTCGGCCGGCGCGGGCCCGGCCCCGGCCGTGCCGGTCGTGACGGCGGCCATGCCCCGGTACGCGGAGGCCGGCCGGCCGAGCAGCGCTGCCATGGCGTCCAGCGTGCCGGGGACCAGCACGACCGCCCGCCGCGCCCACGGCCGCGGCCAGGCCGCGTTCACCGCGGGCACCGCCCGGTCGGCCTCGGCCGCGATCCGGGACAGGGTCCCGGGGCTCTGCCCGACGCCCAGCACCAGAGAGCGCTCCCCCCGGACCACCGCCACCGGGCCCTGGTCCCACAGCTGCGGCGGCGCACCCGGCGCGGGCCGGTCCCCGGTGACCCGCCAGGCCCCGCCGGCACCCTCGCCGTCCCGCGTCAGCTCCACCTCGCGCGCCGACACCGCCGCGGCGGTGTCGTAGCCGGCGAGCCGGTAGCGCAGCTCCGCCCGGGCGGAGGCCGCCCGTACGCCGTCCCGCCGGACCGAGGTGACCTCGTAGGCCCAGCCCTCCAGCGGGATCCCGGCGAGCCGCCCGGGCGGCGCGGCGGACCACTCGGCCACCGCCCGCCGGATGTCCTGTCGGGCGGTATCGGCCGGCCGCGCCGCGCACCCGGTGGCCGGCAGGAGGCACATCAGGAGCAGCGGCAGAAGCAGTGTGCGGAGAACGGCACGGCGACCCGGGGACATCAGCCGATCGTACGCACCACCGGCTCAGCGGCATCTCAGCGGCATCTCAGGGGCATCTCAGGGGCGGGTCACCGACGACACCGGCATCATCCCGACCGGGTCGTACCGCACCCGCGCCCCCGGGTACGGGGCGTGCACCACCTGGCCGTTGCCGACGTACATGCCGACATGGCTGGCGTCCGAGCGGTACGTCACCAGGTCCCCCGGCTGCGCCTGCGAGAGCGGAACCTGCCGGCCCGCGTGCCGCTGGGCCTGCGAGGTGCGCGGCAGGGAGACGCCCGCCTGACGGTACGACCACACCATCAGCCCGGAGCAGTCGAAGCCGGAGGGGCCGGTGGAGCCCCACACGTAGGGGCGCCCGACGGCGGCCCGGGCGGCCATCACCGCGGCCGCGGCGCGCCCCGAGGAGGGGCCGAGGGAGGGCAGGTCGGGCAGCCCCTCGGGCCGCCCGCCGGAGCGCGAGGCACGCTCGAAGTCGGCGCGCTCCTGCGAGGACATCGTGTTGAGCAGCCGGCGGGCGAGGGCGAGCTTGGCCGTGACGGACCTCTTGTGCCGGGCCACGTCGGAGCGGAGGGCGTCGAGTTCGGCGAGTTTGCGGGAGGCCTCGTGGCGCTGCTGGCCGAGCCGGCGCTGCTCCTCGCGCAGGTCGTCGAGCTGCCGGGCCTGACTGCCGGTCAGCCGGTCCAGCGCGGCGGCCTTCTCGAGGTAGTCGTCCGGGTCCTCGGACAGCATCAGCTCGACGGAGGGGTCGATTCCGCCGGACCGGTACTGGGCCCCGGCGAAGGTGCCGAGGACGCCCCGCATGGTGTTGATCCGGTCCTGGCCGCGGGCCACCGCGTCCTGGGCCCGGTCGACCTCGCCGCGGAGCTTCCCGGCCCGGTCGTCCGCCTCGTTGAAGCGCTCGGTGGCCTGCTCGGCCTCCTCGAAGAGCCGGTCGACCTGGGCCCGGGTACCGGCCGGGGGATCGTGCGGCAGCCCGGGGGCCGCGGTCGCGGGTGCGCCGGTCATGGCGACCGCGGCGGTGGCCGCGGCTGCGGTGAGGACGGTGACCTTCGTGTTCCGGTCGAGGCCGGCGAAGCCCGTGAGGCCGGTGAGCCCGGTGGGGCCGGGCCGGCGATGGGACGCCACGTGAAACCGCTCCCTTCCGCTGCGCGGGGCCCGGGTCCGCCCCCCGTGGACGGCCGTGTGCCGGGTTCCGCGCTGGCAGACAGTAACCGCGGCGGCGGGCACCGGCCAACGACCGCCGGAGGGCGCACACAGCGACGCCCCGCCGGAGACGCAGGTCACCGGCGGGGCGTGCGGTCACAGCGGGGGCTCGGAATTCCCCCGGATGGGCGGTGTACGGCGAGTCCCGTCAACTCCGCGGCGCCAGGGGCATCCCGTCCTCGGCGGCGCCAGAGGCGTCCCTCAACTTCGCGGCGCCAGGGGCGCCTCGGGGCGGCCCTAGCTTCCGACGCGGACGCCGAACTGGAACGGCATGTTGTTGATCGACTCGTACTTGACGCCGCCGCGCGGGTTGGAGGCGTGCAGCACCATGCCGTTGCCCGCGTACAGGCCGACGTGGTGGAGGTCGCTGTAGAACAGCACCAGGTCGCCCGGCTGGAGCTGGCTCTTGCCGATCCGCGTGCCGTCGTTGGCCTGGGTGTACGTGGTGCGCGTGATGCTGACGCCGGCCTGCTTGTAGGCCCACTGGGTCAGCCCCGAGCAGTCGAAGGCGCTCGGACCCGTGGCACCGGACACGTAGGCCATGCCGAGCTTGGTCTTGGCGGCCTCGAGGGCGGCGCCGGCGCGGCCGGAGGGCTTGACGTTGCCGAGGTCGGCGCGGTCGGTCTCGCTGCGGCTGGCGCGGCTGTCCTCGTCCTTGATCTGCGCGCGCTCCTGCGCCGTCAGGGAGTTGAGGAGGGCCTGGGCCTCGGCGAGCTTCTCCTGCGAGGCCTTCTTCTTCTCGCCGAGCTCCTTGCGGGTGGCGTCGAGGTCGGCGAGCTTGCCGGAGGCCTCCTGGCGCTGCTGCGCGAGGCTGCGCTGCTTGGCCTGGATCTTGGAAACCGCTTCGACCTGCTTGCCGCTCAACTGCTCCAGCGTGGAGGCCTTGTCGAGGTAGTCGTCCGGGTCGGCGGAGAGGAAGAGGGCGAGGGACTGGTCGACGCCGCCGTTGCGGTACTGGGCGCTGGCCATCGAACCGAGCGCGTTGCGCAGCTCGTTGAGCTCGTCCTGGCCGCGGGCGACCTGGTCCTGGAGCTGCCCGATCTCCTTTTCGAGCTTCTCCTGGCGTTCCTTGGCCCCGTTGAACTTCTCGGTGGCCTGCTCCGCCTCTTCGTAGAGAGCGTCGACCTTGGTCTTGACCTCGTCCTTGCTCGGCTTCGCCGGAGCGGCGGAGGCGCCGTGGGCGGAGAGGACGACGGCTGCGGCCGCGGTGGCGGTGAGCACGGTCACACGAGCACGGTTCGGCTGCTTGGGTCGACGGTGGGACGCCACGAAGGCGAGCTCCTTCTTCCTAGAGCCGCCGAAGAGCGCACACTCGGCAGCACCCCCGCCCGTCACCCCGAATGAGTGACCTACCGCACGAAGGTTTGAGCAGACCCTAGTGACCCTCCTGTGATCAGTTCAAATCCTGGCGGAAAAAAACCGCTTGCCCTACCAGCTTCTTTACCTACAGCGCACGCTCTGTGCCGAGCACTTGACGGTACGTTCCCTGCGGCCATGCCCAATTCCGGCATTCGGCCTGGTAGTTACGAAACGCGCGAAAGCCGCTTCAGTAGCAAAGCGGACGTCACGGGCCGGGCCCCGGCCTTGGCCACCCCGTCGGCCACCTCGCGGTCCGTGGAGACCACGACCACGGGCCTGCCGGGCGGCTCGGCGCGCACCAGCTGGCGGATCAGCTCGTCCGCCGTCACCCCGGCCTTGGAGAACAGCACCCGCACCCCGCGCGGCGGCGCGAGCAGCACCGGGGCCGCCAGCTCCGCCCCGTCGAAGACACAGGTCATCTCCGCCCCCGTCTGCGCGGCCAGCATCGACAGCCCGCCCAGCAGCCGCAGCCGCTGCTTCTCCAGCGGCATCGTCGGATAGCCGGTCTTCGTCACGTTGTAGCCGTCGACCACCAGATGCGCCTGAGGCAGCGCCAACAGCTGGTCCAGCAGCGCCGGATCGGTCTCCGACAGCGCCCGCGCCGCGATGTCCTTCGGCGTCATCCGGCCCGGCTCCACCGCGTCCACCGTGTCCGCCGGGCGGGTCGAGACCGGCGGCAGCGCCAGCTCGCGGCGCAGCCCCTGGGCCGCGTCCAGCACGGTGTCCAGCAGCAGCCGGAGCCGCATGTCCTCGATGCTGCGCCCCTCACGGGTGGCCCGGCGGGAGGTCTCCAGCGCCGACTCCACCTCCGCCAGCCGGGACTTGAGCCGCCGGTTCTCGCTCTCGGCGGCGGTCACCTGCGCGGCCGCCTCGCCGCGGATCCCGTCGACCTCGGCGTTGAGCTTGCGGAAGGCGGCCTCGCCCCTCTTCACGTCGCTGAGGGCGCTGCGCAGCTTGCGCTGAAGCGATTCCGCTTCCTTGCGCGCCGCCTCCAGCTCGCCCCGCACCTGCTCGCCACCGGTGCGCTGGAGTTCCCGTACGTGGGCCAGTTCCTCGCGGAGCCGGTCCAGCTCGCGCCGGGTCTCCTCGCCGACCCGTTCGGCGTCGGCGCGCTGCGCCTCCTCGCCGGCCGCGGCCACGAGCTTGACCCAGCCGGCCGGCCGCAGGATGTACGCGGCGGCCGCCACGTCCAGCGGATCGGCGGCGGCGGGCGGGGCACCGGATTCCAGCGCCGCGGCCAGTTCTGCCTGCGCCTCGCGGAGCTTCTCGGCGACCCGGCCCCGGAAGACGGCGTCACTCTCCACGGCCGAGGCCATGGCGTTGCCCGCGAACTTGGCGCGCCGGGTCGGGGTGAACCGGGCGTACTGGCGCAGCTGCCCCGGGAGGTCCGCGACCGTCAGTCCGCCGAAGGCGTCCGAGACGAGCGCGACGACCCGGCGCCGCACGCCTTCGGGCAGCGGGCGGTCGAGCACCTCGGCGGCGTCGCCGGCCACGTCGGCCGGCTCAGCGCCGCTTGCTGGCTCCACAATCCGTCACCCCTACCGTGATCTCCGAATGGGCACGGCTCCGTCAGGAGTCCGTGCCCGGCCTGTCCACCAGCTCGATCTGGTCCACCGCGTTGCACCAGCGGCAGCGGACCGACTCGATGGTCTCATTGACCACCTCGCGCTCCTCGACCTTGGGCTCCCCGGCGAGGTCCAGGTGGACGTACTCCACGACCTTCGACGAACGGGTGACGTCGAACCGCGTGAGGTTGCCGCACAGGGTGCAGCGCCACCGGGTCGTGTCGGTCGGCAGGGGAACCGTCATCAGGCCGCTCTCTCCTTCGTACCTTCGTAGCTCATTCAATTAAAGCCGTCCGCGCACGCCTTCCGCAGCCTCCACGGACGCAGGCACGTAACCCTACGGCCTGCCACCGCCGCCGGTGGGGCGGCTTGCGTCATGCTCGGTCGCATGATCGTAAGGTGGCGGGCCGTACGCGAGGCCGCCCGGGGCCCGGTGGTCACCCATGCGCTGATCGCCGGCTGCTGCGTGGTGTTCCTGCTCGGCCCGGCTTCGGGCATGAACCCGTCCTACGGGACGGGCGAGCAGCTGCTGACCTCCGGGACGGCGTACTTCCGGCGCTGGGGCGTGGTCCCGGACGTCCTCTTCTCGGGATCCGCACGCGCCCTCCTCACCCCGCTGACGGCGCTGTTCGTCCACGGCAGCTGGCTGCACCTGCTGGGCAACATGCTCTTCCTCTACGTCTTCGGCGCGATGGCGGAGGAGCGGATGGGCCGGCTGGAGTTCCTGTGCTTCTACGTCTGTACGGGCTACCTGGCGCTGGCGGCGTACGCCTCGGCCCACGCCACCTCCGCCCAGACCCTGGTCGGTGCCTCGGGGGCGATCTCGGCGGTCCTGGGGGCGTTCCTGTGCCTGTTCCCGCGGGCGCGGGTGACGAGCCTGTTCCCGTTCCTGTTCTTCCTGCCGCTGCGGTTCCCGGCGTGGATCGTGCTGCTGTTCTGGTTCGCCCTCCAGTGGCTGGCGGCGCACCGCGCGGAAAGCGGCCCCGGGGTGGCGTACCTCGCCCACCTGGTGGGGTTCTCGCTCGGCTTCCTCTACGCCTGGGTGCGGTATCGCCGTGCGACTAGAGTGAGGCGACCAGCGACGGCCAGCGAGGGAGACAGCCAACCGTGATCACCGCGATCGTGCTCATCAAGACCAGCGTGGACCGCATCCCCGAGATCGCCGAGTCCATCGCCGCGCTGGAAAGTGTCAGTGAGGTCTACTCCGTCACGGGGACGTACGACCTGATCGCCCTGGTCCGCGTGGCCCGCCACGAGAACCTGGCGGACATCATCCCGGGCCGCATCAGCAAGATCCCCGGCGTCGAGGCGACGGACACGCACGTCGCGTTCCGTACCTACTCCCAGCACGACCTGGAAGCCGCCTTCGCCATCGGCCTCGACGCGTAGCCGCTCGGGCCGGCCGGCGGGCCGGCCGGGCACGATCCAGCCGCGCCGGCGTTCGAGGCGCTGAGGGTCCCGCCGGACGCTACACGGCGGGGACGCAGCGGCCTTCCTCCGTGCGGTACTGCCACTTGGCGCCGTCCGCGACCAGCTCCCGCACCGCCCGTACGAAGCGCTCGACGTGCTCGTCAGGGGTACCGGCCCCGAAGCTGACGCGGATCGCGTTCAGCGAGCGCTCCCCCGGCACGGCCTCGGGCGCCCCGCACTCGCCCGGCTCCTGCGGCTCGCTGCCCAGCAGGGTGCGGACCAGCGGGTGCGCGCAGAACAGGCCGTCCCGGACCCCGATGCCGTACTCCGCCGACAGCGCCGCCGCGAAGTGGGAGCTGTTCCAGCCGTCCACCACGAACGAGATGACCCCGACCCGCGGCGCGTCGTCGCCGAAGAGGGACAGGACGCGGACCTCCGGCACCGAGGCCAGACCCTCGCGGACCTTCGCGATGAGCCGCCGCTCACGGGCCACCAGGTTCTCGAAGCCCGCATCCGCCAGCGCCCGGCAGGCCGACGCGATGGAGTAGACGCCGATCACGTTCGGGGAGCCGGCCTCGTGACGGGCGGCCGTGGTGTGCCAGTCGACGTCCACGCCGCCGTCCTCGCGCCGGGCCACCTTGCGGGAGGCGCCGCCGCCCGCCAGGTACGGCTGCGCCGCCTGGAGCCAGTCCGCCCGGCCGGCCAGCACGCCCGAGCCGAACGGCGCGTACAGCTTGTGCCCCGAGAAGGCGACCCAGTCCACGTCCAGCTCCCGCACCGAGACCGGATGGTGCGGCGCCAGCTGGGCGGCGTCCAGCACGATCCGCGCGCCGTGGGCGTGGGCGGCGGCGGCGAGCTCCTTCACCGGCCACAGCTCACCGGTGACATTGGACGCCCCGGTGACGCAGACCAGCGCCGGGCCGTAGCCCCCTTCAATCGGTGCAGTGCGGTCGGCCAGCGCCCGCTCCAGCGTCTCGACGGCCTGGGCCGGGGTCCGCGGCGCGTTGAGGTAGGTGACCCGCGCGTTCACCCACGGCAGCAGCGAGGCGTGGTGCTCGGTCTCGAACACGAACACCTGGCAGTCGGCCGGGAGTACGGCGGCGAGCAGGTTCAGGGAGTCGGTGGTGGACCGGGTGAAGACGACCTGGTCGGCGGGGCGGCAGTCCAGGAACTCGGCGACCGTGGCCCGGCTCTGCTCGAAGAGGTCGGTGGAGAGCTGGGAGAGGTAGCCGGCGCCGCGGTGCACGCTGCCGTAGTACGGGGCGTACGCGGCCACGTCGTCCCAGACCCGTTGGAGCGCGGGGGCGCTGGCCGCGTAGTCGAGGGCCGCGTAGGTGACCTCGCCGCCGGTGACGAGCGGGACGGTGACGTCCCGGCCGAGGACCGGCAGCGGCTCGGCGCAGGCCGGGCCGTCGGTGGCGACTGCGGTGGCGGCGGCGGTGGCGGCGGCGGCGGTGGCGGCGTTCAGGGATGCGGACATGGCGGTATCTCCCGGCAGGCAGGGCTGAATGGCTTCTGAGTCGCCCGTACGCGGTCTCGGCTCGGCGGCCGTCCGGGGTACGGGAAAAGCCTCGGAGTACGGGGGTTGCGTACGCGGGGCCACGGTTAGACGCAGGTACGCCGAAGTGACCCTGATCCGAGGGTTGAAGAAGGGGCGGAGCCGCCCTATCGCATTCGCTTGCTCACGGAAAACGCTCCTCGAGAAACCAGGACCCCTGGTGTCGAGGGATCCGCGCTTGCCGTAGACCTCGCTGCCTACGACCTGGTCATCACCCGGGGCACCCCGCCACGGAAGGAGGGTTGCCGGACAGCAAGCCGGGGCCTAAACGCTGTCACTCGTGACCTGGTCTGCATCCTGCCACAAGATCTCTCACGCGCAAGACCCCGGTCCGCATGGTGGACCGGGGTCTCTATCATCACACCACGCCCGCTACGCGTTGCTTGCTGCCACCCACCGCTCCAGCGCGGCCCGAGCCGAACCCGAGTCGATGGCTTCGGCCGCCCGGGCGATCCCGGCGGCGATCTGCTCCTCCAGCGAGCCGGTGCCCGGGTCCAGGGCCACCAGCGCGGCCGCCGAGTTCAGCAGCACCGCGTCCCGCACCGGGCCCGTCTCGCCGGCCAGCAGGCGGCGCGCGACGTCCGCGTTGTACGAGGCGTCCGCGCCGCGCAGCTCAGAGACGTCGACCAGCGCGATGCCGACGTCGCGCGGGTCGAACGCCCGCTCCTCCACCGCGCCGTCGCGCACCCACCACACCCGGGAGGTGGCGGTGGTCGTCAGCTCGTCCAGGCCGTCGTCGCCGCGGAACACCAGCGCCGAGGAGCCGCGCGCCGCCAGGACGCCCGCCACGATGGGGGCCACCCGGGGATCCGCCACGCCCGTGGCCTGCGCCCGTACCCGCGCCGGGTTGGTCAGCGGGCCGAGGAAGTTGAAGGTGGTCCTGATGCCCAGCTCCTTGCGGGCCGCGGCCACGTGCCGCAGCGCCGGGTGGAACTTCACCGCGAAGCAGAAGGTGATGCCGGCCTCCTCCGCGACCTCGACCACCCGCGCCGGGGTGAGGTCCAGGTTGACGCCGAGCTTCTCCAGCACGTCCGAGGAACCGCTCGCGGAGGACGCCGCCCGGTTGCCGTGCTTGACCACCTTGGCGCCCGCACCGGCCACCACGATCGACGACATCGTCGAGATGTTCACCGTCTTGGCCCCGTCGCCGCCCGTGCCGACGATGTCCACCGTCCGGCCCGGTACCTCGATCAGGTTGGCGTGCTCGTACATGGTGCGCACAAGGCCGTCGATCTCCGCGACGGTCTCACCCTTGGCCCGCAGCGCGACCATGAAGCCGGCGATCTGGGCGTCGCTGGCCTCCCCGCGCATGATGCGGTCCATGGCCCAGGCCGTGTCGTCGGCGTGCAGGTCCTGGCCGGTCAGCAGCGCCTCGAGGACTCCCGGCCAGCTGCGGGCCGCCACGCTGTCGCCGCCCGCCGGGGTCACAACGTTCATGGTCCGCTCCTGCTGCTAGTGGGGGATTCCACGTCGAATGGGAAGGCCCTCAGCCTATCCAGCCCGCCGGGAGGTGGAGAGACCCGTCCCGAGGACCGGACACACCAGGTCAGAGGGCGGCCACGGACGGTAGGCCGGACGGGGTCCGGGGAGCGGCCGGGCCGTTCACCGCAGCCGTTCCCCCGGGCCACGTCCCGTTCAGCGCGGCTGGACCGTCATGGGCAGCGGTCCGGCGGTCAGGCTCATCTGCGGCCGCGGGGTGATCCGGGTGCCGGGTACGGGGCGCAGCCGCCACCGGGAGGCGATGGCGGCCAGGGCGAGGGTCGCCTCGGTCATGCCGAAGACATCGCCGATGCACTTGCGGCTGCCCCCGCCGAAGGGCAGGTAGGACCCGCGGGTCACCTCCTTGGCCCGGGCGGGGAGCCAGCGGTCCGGGTCGAAGTGCTCCGGGCGGGCGAACAGCTCGGGGATCCGGTGGATCACGTACGGGCTGATGAGGATGTCGTCACCGGGCTGGAGCCGGCGGCCCCCGAGCTCGGTCGCCGCGGTGGTGGTCCGGGTGTAGAGCCAGGCGGGCGGGAAGAGCCGCAGCGTCTCGGTGAACACCCGCTGCGTGTAGGCCAGCTCGGGCAGGTCCGCGTACACCGGGGAACGCGACCCCAGGACCCGGTCCACCTCCTCGTGCAGCCGCGACTCCGCCTCCGGATTCCTCGCGAGCAGGTGGAACGCCCACGTCAGTGCGCTGGCCGTGGTCTCGATGCCCGCGAGGAGCAGGGTCATGACCTGGTCGTGGATCTCCTGGTCGGAGAGCCTCTCACCGCTTTCCGGGTCCTCGGCCGCGAGAAGGGCCGAGAGGAGGTCGCCCCGGTCGCCCTCGGACACGCGGTAGTCCTCGACGATCCCGTCGATCACCTCGTGCAGCCGGGCCAGTGCCTGGGTGAACTCCCGGTTGGCCGCGGTCGGCAGCTTCGCCAGCAGGCCCGTCGGGTCGACCGCGTTGCGGTAGGCCCCGCGGACGATGACGGGCAGGCTGTGCTGGATCACCGCGACCGCGTGCGGGGCGATGTCGAGGGAGAACAGGGCCCGTGCGGTGATCCGGGCGGTCAGTGCCTGGGTCACCTCGCTGACGTCGACGACCTGCCCGGCGCTCCACCGGGCGGCCTGCGCCTCCACCTCCTCGTGCATCACCTGGGCGTACGTGGCGATCCGGGCCGGGTGGAAGGCGGGCTGGACCAGCCGGCGCTGGCGCCGGTGGTCGGCCCAGTCCGAGGTGATCAGGCCGTTGCCCAGGATGGGCCGGGCCTTCTCCTTCACCGGCCCGCCCGTGTCGAAGACGCGGGCGTTGACCAGCACCTGCTGGACGAGCTCGGGATGGCAGGGCAGGAAGGCCCGGTTGCGGCCGATCCGCAGTTCGACCAGGTCCGCGTGCCGCGACAGCGACGACAGGAAGCGAAGGGGGTTCCTGCCCATGTTCAGGGCATGGCCCAGCAGCGGGAGCGCGCCGGGCGCCTGGGCCACCCGCCACTCCCGGGTCGCCCGTGTGTCCGCCACAGTGCTCATCCGTCGGTTTCCTTACGTATCGGCTGGCGTGATTCGCACACCATGGGCAGTGGTCCGGGTTCCAGCGTGGCCTTGGGCTGCGGGCGCAGCTCCGTTCCGGGTACGGGCCGCAGCCGCCAGCGGCTCGCGATCGTGCTGACGATCAGGGCGGTCTCGGCCAGGGCCAGGACGTCCCCGATGCACTTGTGGGCGCCCGCGCCGAACGGCAGGAGGGCCCCCCGCGGGACCTCCGCCGCCCGGGGCGGGAGCCAGCGCTCCGGGTCGAAGCGCTCCGGGTCGGGGAACAGCCACGCATGGTGGTGCAGCGCGTAGGGGCTGTACATGATCATCGTTCCGGCGGCGATCCGCGTGCCGCCGATCTCGGTGTCCTCCGCGGCGACGCGCATAGACAGCCAGGACGGCGGATACAGCCGCAGGGCCTCGCTGATGACACCCCGGGTGTACGCCAGGCGCGGCAGGTCCTCGAAGGCGGCCGGGCGGCCTGCGAGCACCTCGTCGATCTCGGCGTGCATCCGCCGCTCGGCTTCGGGGTGGCGGCCCAGCAGGTGGAAGACGAAGGCGAGCGTGGAGGCGGTCGTCTCGCTGCCCGCGACGAGGAAGGTCACCACCTGGTCGAGGATCTCTCCGGCGCTCAGGCGCACTCCGGTCTGCGGGTGCTCGACGCTCAGCAGGATGGAGAGCAGGTCCGTGTCGCCGTCGGCGCCTTGCCCGCGCCGCTCGTCGATCATCTGTTCGACGATCTCCCGGAGCCTGCGGTTGGACTCGTCGTAGCGACGGTTTCCGGGCGTGGGGAGCTTCTCCATGATGCCCACGGGCGCGACCGTGCGCTTGTAGATGCCCTGGGACACCGTGCGCAGGCACTCCCGGGCCTCGTCGGCGGTGCGGTCGTCCAGCCCCGCGGAGAACAGGGTCCGGGCGGCGACCCGCATGAGCAGGACGTGCATCGCGTCGGAGACGTCCAGCACCTGTCCGGACCGCCAAGAGCCGAGGACCCGGGCGGTGTCCGCCGCCACCGCGCTGGTGTATGCGGCGATCCTCGTCTGGTGGAACGCCGGCTGGATCAGCCGGCGCTGCCGGCGGTGTTCCTCGCCCCGGGAGACCGAGAGGCTGTTCCCCAGCAGCTGCTTCGCCTTGTCGAACACACCGCCCTTGTCGAACCTGCGCGGGTTGAGCAGGACGTGGCGGACCAGGTCCGGATGGCAGGCGAGGTAGGCCCGCTTCGGCCCGAGCCGCAGTTCCACCAGATCTCCGTGGGCCGGCAGGGACGCGAGGAAGGCCAGCGGGTTCTTCCAGAGCGCGAGGGTGTGCCCGAGCAGGGGCACGCCTCCCGGCGCCCGGCCCACGGTCCAGGTGTGCGCGGGCACTTCGGGTGCTTCGGGCGCTTCGGGCGCTTCGGGCGCGGGGGCCGAGGTCGCCGTCTCCGCGCCCTTCACTGGATGAAGGAGTTGACGTTGTTGACGGCCGCCTTGTACCTCTTGTTGCTGGTCGTCCAGATGAAGTTCCCGTAGATGAGGTCCAGCATGACGTCCCGCGACAGCGGGTCGAACGCCTTGATGACGCGGGCGTCTTCCTCGATGTCCGCGAGCCGCGCGTCGAAGAATCGCCTGAACTCCCGCTCGTCGGACACGTCGCAGAGCCGGAAGCAGTTGGTGATCTGCCCGAGCGCGATCTCCCGGTCGTACGAGTAGAAGTCGTTGACTATGGCCAGTCCGCGTGTGGTCATCCGCGCCGCGAGTCCGCTCTTGGCGTGCTCCGTGAACTCCGGGTGTATGTAGATCTGGTAGGACATCTTCATCCAGAAGTCCACGCCGACGTCGGTCACCCTGTACCGGAAGTACTGCTCCGGCGACGTCGTGCAGAGCGCCCTCTTGATGTCCGAGTCCCGGAACATGTGGTCGCTCACGACGAAGGCGCGGGCCGCCTCGTAGGCGAAGGCGGCGTCCTCCGGCTCGTAGTACTTCTCGCAGACCGCCCGGATCTGCGGCAGGAACGCGTCGAAGTCGTGCAGTGCCGGGTCCATGTCGTCCCACACGAAGGTCACGCAGTTGAGGATGCAGACCGCCTTGAAGGCCTCGATGTCCTTCAAGTGGCGTGCGCTCTGGCCCCAGCGGACCACGTCCATGTACGAGATCCAGCGCTCGTCCGAGATGCTCTTCCCGAGCGGCTCCACCGCACGGTTGCAGGCGTCGATGACCTCGCGCAGCTCGCCGTCGTCGAGCTCGCACATGGTGGGCTCGTGGGGGAACTCGCGGGTGAAGAGCTCGCGGAAGCGCCGGGTGCTCTCTTCCCAGTACTGCATCATGCTGGCGGTCGTCATGACTTCCTCGCGGTGGCCGTAACGGCGATGTCCGTCAGGGTGCGGATCGCCTGCTGGGTGAACGGGGACTCTTCAAGGGCTCTGACCGCCTGTTCGCGGCGGTCGTCGATCATCCGCTCCACGGCATCGCGGGCACCGGTCGCGGCGAACACCTCGCGGATCGCCGCCGCGTCCCGCTCGTCGAGCAGCGGGTTGCCGATGAGCTCGCGCAGCCGGGCCGCCTGCTCGTCGTCGGCGGCGCGCAGCGCCAGGGCGACGAGGGTCGTGCGCTTGGCCTCGCGGAGATCGTCGAGCCGGGACTTTCCGGTCACGCTCGGATCGCCGTACACGCCGAGGAGGTCGTCGCGGAGCTGGAACGCCTCGCCGAGCGGCAGGGCGTAGCGCGTGAAGGCGTCCATGGCGCCCGCGTCCGCGCCGGCCAGGGCGGCGCCGATGTGCAGGGGGCGCTCGATGGTGTACTTGGCCGTCTTGAAGCGGTTGACCAGCAGCGTCGCGTCGACGTCGTCGCTCAGTTCACCGGTGGCCTGGAGATCGAGGTACTGGCCCAGCATCACCTCGGTGCGCATCTCGGCGACGATCGGCAGCGCGGCCAGGAGCTGGTCAGCGGTCAGAGCCCCGGTGAGCAGCAGCTCGTCGGACCAGATCAGCGCGAGGTCGCCGAGCAGGATCGCCGCGTTCTCGCCGAGCCGGTCGCGCCGGGTGCGGTCCCGGCCGGACGCGTGGCGGGAGGCGAGGGCGCGGTGGATGGTGGGGCGGCCTCTGCGGGTGTCGCTCTGGTCCATCACGTCGTCGTGGATCAGGGCGAAGGCGTGGAACATCTCCAGACAGGCGGCGACGCGGAACAGCGAGTCCGTGTCGTCTCCGCCTCCGACGGCCTGCCAGCCGATCGCGCAGAACAGCGGGCGCAGGCGCTTGCCCTCGGACATGAAATCCCGGAGCAGCTCGGTGAGTCCGCTCAGCTCCGTCCGGTTCGTGGCGATGTCTTTGGCCGTCAGGAAGTCGTCGAGTACGGAGTCCACTGCCGAGCGGACCGCGCCCGCGGTCATGGGCGTGTCGATCGCTGTCGGTGCAGTGATGGGACTGCCCCCTCTCAATTTCAGGCCAATCACGACTGTGATTGATTCGAAAAGGACAATTGATCTCAACCTGATGGGGTCGGGCCCTGGTTGAGACTCACTTGTGAGGGGCGGGGGAACGACGACGCGAAAACGCCCGTGCCCCGCTGGGTGACCAGCGGGGCACGGGCGTGTCTGTGGCGACAGTGAGGGATCAGTGGTGGCCGTGGCCGCTCTGGATCTCCTTGTATTCCTCCACCGTGGGCTTCGGAATCTGGTTGTCGTCGGAGTAGAGGCCCTTGCTCAGGGACGCGCGCCACTTCTCCGTGCGCTTGACCTTGCGCTCGACACCGTTCTCGTCGACCGTCGGGCCGAGTTCGATCGGCTTGTACTGCTCGTGCGAGGTGAGCGTGTGCAACTGGCCCTGCGCGAGCGGCTCGTGGACCTCGACGAACTCACCGTGCGGCAGGCGCTTGATGATGCCGGTCTCGCGACCGTGCAGCACCTTGTCCCGGTCCCGGCGCTGGAGGCCGAGGCAGATCCGCTTGGTGACGATGAAGGCGAGGACCGGGACGACGAAGAAGCCGATCCGGACGAACCAGGTGATCGCGTTGATCGAGAGGTGGAAGTACTGCGCGAACATGTCGTTTCCACCGCCGATCAGGAGCACGATGTACTCCGCGATCCAGGCGACACCGATGCCCGTGCGGGTCGGGACGTTGCGCGGGCGGTCCAGGATGTGGTGCTCGCGCTTGTCCCCGGTGACCCAGGACTCGATGAAGGGCCAGACGGCGATCGCGCCCAGCACCACCGGGAAGATCATCAGCGGGATGAACACGCCCAGGACGAGCGTGTGGCCCCACAGGTTGATCTCCCAGCCGGGCATGGCACGGATCAGGCCCTCGGGCATACCCATGTACCAGTCGGGCTGCGCACCGGTGGACACGTGGTCCGGGCGGTACGGGCCGAGCGCCCAGATCGGGTTGATCGAGGCGACCGCGGCGATGGCCGCGATGACACCGAAGACCAGGAAGAAGAACCCGCCGGCCTTGGCCGTGTAGACCGGGAGCAGCGGCGTGCCGACGACGTTGTTGTTCGTCTTGCCGGGGCCCGCGAACTGGGTGTGCTTGTGGACCCAGACCAGCGTCAGGTGAGCGACGACCAGGCCGATCATGATGCCCGGAAGCAGCAGGATGTGGACCGAGTAGAAGCGCGAGACGAAGTCGCCGCCCGGGAACTCGCCGCCGTAGATGAAGAACGACAGGTACGTGCCGACGATCGGCACGGACAGGATCGCACCCTCGAGGAAGCGGATACCGGTACCCGAGAGCAGGTCGTCCGGCAGCGAGTAACCGGTGAAGCCGGTGAACATGCCGCAGACCAGCAGGGTGAAGCCGAAGAGCCAGTTGACCTCACGCGGCTTGCGGAACGCACCGGTGAAGAAGACGCGCATCATGTGCACGACCATGGCCGCGACGAAGATCAGCGCCGCCCAGTGGTGGATCTGGCGGATCAGCAGACCACCGCGGACCTCGAAGCTGATGTCCACCGTCGAGGCGTAGGCCTCGGACATCGTGACGCCCTGCAACGGCACGTACGAGCCGTCGTAGACGACCTCGTTCATGCTCGGGTGGAAGAACATCGTCAGGTAACAACCGGTGAGGATGATGACGATGAAGCTGTAGAGGCAGATCTCACCCAGCATGAAGGACCAGTGGTCCGGGAAGATCTTGCGCATGCTCGACTTGGCCATGCTGTAGATGCCCAGACGGCCGTCGGCCCAGTCCGCCACCCGCTCACCGGCGGGCGCTTTGCGCTGACTGTCGGAAGAAGTGGCAGTGCTCATCCGCGCTCCCAGAATGCAGGGCCGACGGGCTCTTCGAAGTCGCCGAGCGCCTCGAGGAAGCCTTCGTCATTCACGCCGATCCGCAGCTGCGGAAGCGCGTGACCAGCCGGGCCGAAGATGACACGGGCGCCGTCGGAAAGGTCGAAGGTGGACTGGTGGCACGGGCAGAGCACGTGGTGCGTCTGCTGCTCGTACAGGCTGATCGGACAGCCGACGTGGGTGCAGATCTTGGAGTAGGCCACGATGCCGTCGTGGGACCACTCCAGCTCCTGCTTGTCCTTGATGTCCTCCGGCTGAATGCGGACGATCATCAGGGCGGCCTTGGCGATCTGGACTTGGAAGTCGTGCTGCTCCTCCTCCAGGCCTTCCGGCATGGCGAAGGTCAGCGAACCGACCTGGACGTCCTCGGGACGCAGCGGCTCCATCGTGTTCTGGTTGATGAGCAGCTTGCCCTTGGCCCACAGCGTCTTGCGCAGGGAGTCCTCGGGCAGCGGGCCCAGGTCGCGCAGGATCACGACGGCCGACAGCGGCAGCAGGGCCAGCGCGCCGAACATCGTGTTGCGGATCAGCGGACGGCGGCCGATGCCGGACTCGCCGGCACCGGCGGCCCAGTCCTCCATGACCTTGGCCTTGACCTCCGGCGAAGCGGCCATCTCGTGGCGCTCGTCGGCGATCTCCACGTCGGACATCAGGGTGCGGGCCCAGTGGACCGCGCCCGCGCCGATGCAGAACAGGGCCGCGCCCAGGGTCAGACCCAGGGTGAAGTTCAGGGCGCTCACCTTCCCGATGGGGAAGATGTACACGATCTTGTCGATCGGGATGGTCACGAAGGCGGCGATGAAGCCGATCGTGGCCAGCATCGACAGCGTGAACAGCATCGCGACCGTGCGCTCGGACCGCTTGGCGGCCCGCTCGTCGATGTCCTGGATGCGCGGCCTGTGGGCCGGCAGGCCCGGGTCGGCGAACGGGTCGTCCGCGACCGCTACACCGCCGTGGTGGGCGTCGCCCTGCTCGCTCGGCAGGTGCTTCTCTTCGGGAATGTCTTGGCTACTCATGACTTCTTGGCCTTAGCGGTGTGGGCCGCGACCCAGACGGCGACAGCGATCAGCGCACCCAGGGCGAAGATCCAGCCGAACAGGCCCTCGGACACGGGGCCGAGGCCACCGAGCTTGAGGCCACCGGGGCTGGTCGACTGCTCGCCGTTCACCTTCTGGAGGTACGCGATGATGTCCTTCTTCTGCTTCTCCGGCATGGTGCTGTCGGGGAAGGAGGGCATGTTCTGCGGGCCGGTGAGCATGGCCTCGTAGATGTGCTTCGGCTCGACACCCTCGAGGTTGGGGGCGTACTTGCCGTTCGTCAGCGCGCCGCCCTCACCGGTGAAGTTGTGGCACTGCGCGCAGTTGTTGCGGAACAGCTCGCCACCCTTGGCCGGGTCGGCGCCCGCCGGGTCGTACTGCTTCTCGGTCGGCACGATGGGGCCCGCGCCGAGGGAGGCGATGTACGCGGCCAGCTGGTCCGTCTGGGCCTGCGTGTAGATGACGGGCTTCTTCGGCACCTGGGCGCCGGGCTGCTGGGCGGGCATGCGGCCCGTGCTCACCTGGAAGTCGACGGCCGCGGAGCCGACGCCGACCAGGCTCGGGCCGTCAGAGGAACCCTGACCGCCGGTTCCGTGGCAGCTTGCGCAACCCACGGCGTAGAGCTTCTTGCCCTCCTCGATGGCGAGGGACTGGGCGGTTTCTTCGGCCTGCGCCTTGCCTGCCGGCGCGAAGGCGGCGTACAGCCCCCCAGTGGCCGCCAGCGCGAGGAGTAGAACGACGACCGCCGCCAGCGGATGGCGTCGTCGTGCGGAGAGCTTTTTCACGGATTACCCCGGTGTCAGGATCTTCTGCGTCGGTGTTTCTGGATGGAGTGCCGGGTCGGACCCGGTGACGTATTCGCTACTTGATCAGGTAGATCGTCGCGAAGAGGCCGATCCAGACGACATCGACGAAGTGCCAGTAGTAGGACACGACGATGGCCGACGTGGCCTGTTCGTGGGTGAACCTCTTGGCCGCGTACGTCCGGCCGAGGACCAGCAGGAAGGCGATGAGACCGCCCGTCACGTGCAGACCGTGGAAGCCGGTGGTCAGGTAGAACACCGAGCCGTACGGTCCGGACTTGAGGGACATGCCCTCGTGCTTGACCAGCTCGGTGTACTCGAACACCTGGCCGCCAATGAAGATCGCACCCATGACGAACGTGATGATGAACCACGTCCGGAGCTTCTTCACATCACCGCGCTCGGCGGCGAATACGCCGAGCTGGCAGGTGAGCGAGGAGAGCACCAGGATCGTTGTGTTCGTCGCCGAGAAGGGCAGATTCAAGGCCGAAGCCTGCTCTGTCCAGTACTCGGCGCCTGTCACGGATCGCAGGGTGAAGTACATCGCGAAGAGGGCCGCGAAGAACATCAGCTCGGAACTCAACCAGATGATGGTTCCGACGCTGACGAGGTTCGGCCGGTTGACCGTCGGGTGCGCGTGCCCGGTATCTACTGTCGTTGCTGTCGCCACGACCGACATTATGTCGGTCGCTTATCCCGCCCTCACCCCGGGGGGTGCCGTTCGGAGTGTCCGGGGCGTGTGCAAGGCCCGAACGGCCCATCAGATCGGCCCGCGGTGTGTCCGCGCGAGCCTGTGCGAACCGATGTTGAGCCGGGGTCGGACGGAGTAGCATCCCGCGCAACATCAACGTGATTCACGTCCACGTGGAGGAACGAAATGCGGGCGACTGCGCGGGTTCTGGTCTACAGCGACGACGCGGGCACCCGGGAGCAGGTGCTGCTGGCGGCCGGGCGCAGGCCGGCCGCGGACCTGCCGCCGGTGGAGTTCGTCGAGTGCGCCACGCTTCCGGCGGTCCTGAAGCAGTTGGACGAGGGCGGCATCGACGTCTGCGTGCTGGACGGCGAGGCGGTTCCGGCCGGGGGCATGGGGGTGTGCCGGCAGATCAAGGACGAGATCTTCCGCTGTCCGCCGGTGCTGCTGCTCATGGGGCGCCCGCAGGACGCCTGGCTGGCCACCTGGAGCCGCGCGGACGCCGCGGTGACCCTTCCGGTGGACCCGGTGGAGTTCGCGGGGGCCCTGGCGGGCCTTCTGCGGGCCCGGCTGTCGCCGGCGGCCTAGAGCAGGTCAACGCGGTGCACGGAGGCCCCTGTGGGCCCCGTGCACCGTTTTGGGGCTGTACGGGCCCCCGCGGGCCGGTGCAGGCCGGTGCAGGCCGGTGCAGGCCGGTGCAGGCCGGTGCAGGGGCTGTTGAGGCTCAGACCTGCGGGCGCAGGCGCGCCTGGTCGATGGGATTGCGGCCTTCCTGGGTGCCCTTGAGCAGGGCGCTTCCCTGGCGCCAGTCCTTCCAGTCCAGGTTCCAGTCGCCGTAGCCGTTGCCGAAGTTGTCCATGTCGTCGCCGATGCTGTTGATCACCCGGACGATGTCGCCCTCGGTGATGTTCTCGTAGAACCAGGCGGCGTTGCCGGTGCTCATGCCGGTGCACCCGTGGCTGACGTTCTCGTAGCCCTGGGAGCCCACGGACCACGGCGCGGCGTGAACGTATTCACCACTCCAGGTGACGCGAGTGGCGTAGTAGACGGGCAGGTTGTAGTACTCGTCGCCGCCGATGCCGACGGTGTCGCCGCGCATCTGGACGAAGTACTGCTTGCCGAGTACCACCTTGACCCCGTTGCGGGTGGAGAAGCCGGGCTTTCCGGTGGTCACCGGAATGGTGTTGATCACTTCTCCGTTGCGCTTGAACGTGAGGTAGTGCGAGGAGGCGTCGGTGGTGACCTCGACGCGGTCGCCGATCTCCAGCTTCAGCGGCTTGGCCGCGGTGCCGTAGAGCTCGTCGGTGATTTTGATGCCCTCAAGATTGCTCCGTGCGGAGACGACCGTGTTGGCGGGCCAGTACTCCTTGGGCCGGTAGTGGAGTTTCTTGTCGTCGACCCAGTACCAGGCGCCCTCGACCCCGGGCGGAGTGTCGACCACCAGCCCCCGTTCGACGATGGCACGGGCGGCCTTGTCCTTGACGGGTTCGCTGAGCTCGGCGGTGATGGGCTGTCCGACGCCGTATTTGCCCGCGTCCGGGCCGAATTCGACCTTGAGGACGCCCTTGGCCGGGGTGGTGTCGAAAGACAGCGTGCGCTGCCCTGGAGCGCCGCGTTCGTCCTCCGTGCTCACGATGACGGTGTAGCGGACGCCTGCGGCCATCGGGACGGTGCTGTGCCAGCGGTCGCCCGCGGCGGACAGCTCGCCCGCCAGGCGGCGGCCGTGGGTGTCGACGGCGGTCACGTCGGTGATCCGGCCGTCGCCGCCCTTGGCGGTGACTTCGAGGGGCCGGTTGGGGTCTACGGGACGGCTGCCGGCGGCCTGGTTGAAGGCGACCTGATCGCCCGCGTCGTACGGGCGGGCGGACAGCGGGTTGTCGCCGGACCCGCATGCGGTGACGCCGGCTCCGAGGGACGCGACCAGCATCGAGCAGCTGAGTACGGTCCAAAGACGCGGTGAGTGCTTCATGGAAGCAACGCTATGAAGATATGACAATTACGGCGCGCGGGATGACTGCAAACGAGGGGCCCGGACTCCTCTGTTCGAGGTGTCCGGGCCCCAGGTTCATGCGATTACTGGTTGGCGTTCTCGCCGCGGTAGTACTCGTACACCCAGCCCCACAGGCCGATCACGATGATCGGGGCCGAGAAGTACATGAGCCACCATCCGAAGATGACGCCCATGAAGGCGAGCGCACCGCCGATGGCCAGCGAGAGCGGCTGCCAGCTGTGCGGGGAGAAGAACCCCAGCTCGCCCGCCTCGTCGGCGACGTCGGCCTCCAGGTTGTCCTGGGCCATCTCGTCCACGCGCTTGGCCGTGAAGGCCAGGTAGTAGCCGATCATGACGCTCAGGCCGAAGGCCAGGAAGAGCGCGGTGGTGCCGACGGGCTCCTTCGACCACACGCCGTACACGACGGCCATAATCAGGATGAAGAAGGAGAGCCAGAGGAACAGCTTGCCCTGGATCTTCACTTGCCGGCCTCCTTGTCGCCGGTCAGGGCCTGGGTCCCGCCGGCCATGTGGTCCTCGAGGTGGTCGAGGGCCGCGATCTCCGGGTGGTGCAGGTCGAACGCCGGGGATTCGGAACGGATCCGCGGCAGGGTGAGGAAGTTGTGCCGCGGCGGCGGGCAGGACGTCGCCCACTCCAGCGAACGGCCGTAGCCCCACGGATCGTCGACCTCGATCTTCTTGCCGTACTTGGCGGTCTTCCACACGTTGTACATGAAGGGAAGCATCGACAGGCCGAGCAGGAACGAGCTGATCGTGGAGATCGTGTTCAGCAGGGTGAAGCCATCGGCCGCGAGGTAGTCCGCGTAACGACGCGGCATGCCCTCGGCACCCAGCCAGTGCTGCACGAGGAACGTGCCGTGGAAGCCGATGAACAGGGTCCAGAAGGTGATCTTGCCCAGACGCTCGTCGAGCATCTTGCCGGTGAACTTGGGCCACCAGAAGTGGAAGCCCGCGAACATCGCGAAGACGACGGTGCCGAACACCACGTAGTGGAAGTGCGCCACCACGAAGTACGAGTCCGAGACGTGGAAGTCCATCGGGGGCGAGGCCAGGATGACGCCGGTCAGACCACCGAAGGTGAAGGTGACCAGGAAGCCGATCGTCCACAGCATCGGGGTCTCGAAGGACAGCGAGCCCTTCCACATGGTGCCGATCCAGTTGAAGAACTTCACACCGGTCGGTACCGCGATCAGGAAGGTCATGAAGGAGAAGAACGGCAGCAGCACACCGCCGGTGACGTACATGTGGTGGGCCCACACGGTCACCGAGAGGCCGGCGATCGCGATCGTCGCGGCGATCAGACCGATGTAACCGAACATCGGCTTGCGGGAGAAGACCGGGATGACTTCCGAGACGATTCCGAAGAACGGCAGCGCGATGATGTACACCTCTGGGTGTCCGAAGAACCAGAAGAGGTGTTGCCACAGCAATGCGCCGCCGTTGGCCGCGTCGAACACGTGCGCACCGAACTTGCGGTCGGCCTCCAGCGCGAACAGCGCGGCGGCCAGCACCGGGAAGGCGAGCAGGACCAGAACACCGGTCAGCAGCACGTTCCAGGTGAAGATCGGCATGCGGAACATCGTCATGCCGGGAGCGCGCATGCAGATGATCGTGGTGATGAAGTTGACCGAGCCGAGGATCGTGCCGAAGCCGGAGAAGGCCAGACCCATGATCCACATGTCGCCGCCGATGCCCGGCGAACGGACCGCGTCGGTGAGCGGGGAGTAGGCGAACCAGCCGAAGTCGGCGGCACCCGAGGGGGTGACGAAGCCGGCCACCGCGATGGTCGAGCCGAAGAGGTACAGCCAGTACGCGAACATGTTCAGCCGCGGGAACGCCACGTCGGGCGCGCCGATCTGCAGCGGCATGATCCAGTTCGCGAACCCGGCGAACAGCGGCGTCGCGAACATCAGCAGCATGATCGTGCCGTGCATCGTGAACGCCTGGTTGAACTGCTCGTTCGACATGATCTGCGAGCCCGGACGGGCCAGCTCGGCGCGCATGAACAGCGCCATGACGCCGCCGATGATGAAGAAGATGAACGAGGTGACCAGGTACATCGTGCCGATGGTCTTGTGGTCGGTGGTGGTCATCCACTTCACGACGACATTGCCCGGCTGCTTGCGCCGTACCGGCAGCTCGTTCTCGTACGAGTCAGCTGCGGCGGCACCCTGAGATTCGTTGAGGATGCTCACAGTTTGTTCGTCTCCGCATTCCGGGCCGGGTCAGTCAGCTTGATGCCGGCCGGGAGGAAGCCGGTCTGCCCCTTCTCGGCCAGTTCCTTGAGGTGCGCCCGGTACTCCTCCGGCGAGACGACCTTCACGTTGAAGAGCATCCGGGAGTGGTCCACGCCGCAGAGCTCGGCGCACTTGCCGACGAAGGTGCCCTCTTGCGTGGGCGTGACCTCGAAGACGTTGGTGTGACCCGGGATGACGTCCTGCTTGAACAGGAAGGGGACCACCCAGAAGGAGTGGATGACGTCGTTCGACGACAGGATGAAGCGGACCTTCTCACCCTTGGGCAGGTAGAGGGTCGGACCCGGGTTGTTCGTGTCCGGGTTCCGCTCACCGGGGACACCCTGCGTGTAGACGCCCTCGGCGCCCGCGGGGAAGTCCTTCGCGAAGCGGTCCGGGATGGAGGCGAGCTCCTTCGGAACCTCGCCCGCCTTCGGGGTCGCCGCGTCGCCGTCGACGTTCTCGACGTAGTTGAAGCCCCAGCTCCACTGGTAGCCGATCACGTTGACCGTGTGCGCCGGCTTGGCGGAGAGGGACAGAAGCTTGGACTCGTCACGCGCGGTGAAGTAGAAGAGCACCGAGACGATGATGAGCGGGACCACGGTGTACAGCGCCTCGATGGGCATGTTGTACCGGGTCTGCGGGGGGACCTCCACCTTCGTCCGGCTGCGCCGGTGGAAGATGACGCTCCACATGATCAGGCCCCAGACCAGGATGCCCGTGATGAGAGCCGCAGCCCAGGACCCCTGCCACAGGGAGAGGATGCGAGGCGCCTCCTCCGTGACCGGGGTGGGCATTCCGAGGCGGGGGAAGTCTTTCCATGTGTACGAGCAACCAGTGGCGGTCGCCAGGACCACGCCCGCAGTCAGCGCCTGCAGCAGCTTCCGCCGCATCGGGCGCCGCGGCGAGCGGTCGGAGCCGTAGGGACTCACGTAGCGCCTTCCCGAGAGTCTCGGCCCGCGCGGCCGGCCGCGGCCGTGTTCGGGTCGGTCGCCGGCCCTGACGCAGGCAGGGGTTTGGATGTTTATGCGGACCAAACCCTACTGGACGCTATTTGGGGTCGCGCGGGGAGGGTGCCCAACGCGCCGCTACTGCCCCCGAAGGGATGGATCCGCCGTACGGGGGACGGTCGAACCAGCCCTGAATGGACGACTCCGGAAGACATCTGACGGCCCCTGACCTCGGGTGGACCCGGCCGCCGGTTAGCGTGACCGGATGCCGTACTTCGACACCGCGTCCGCCGCCCCCCTGCACCCCGTGGCCCGCCAGGCGTTGCAGGCCGCCCTGGACGAGGGCTGGGCCGACCCCGCCCGGCTGTACCGGGAGGGGCGGCGCGCCAGGCTGCTGCTGGACGCCGCGCGGGAGGCGGCCGCCGAGTCGGTGGGCTGTCGCCCCGACGAGCTCGTGTTCACTCCTTCGGGGACGCACGCGGTTCACGCGGGCATCGCGGGGGCACTGGCGGGGCGGCGGCGGGTCGGCGGGCATCTGGTCGTATCGGCGGTTGAACACAGTTCCGTACTGCACGCGGCGGAGGTGCACGCGGCGGCCGGAGGGTCGGTCACCGAGGTCCCGGTGGACCGGACGGGTGCGGTCGCGCCCTCCGGGTACGCGGCCGCGCTGGACTCGACCACGGCTCTGGCGTGTCTCCAGTCCGCCAACCACGAGGTGGGCACCGTACAGCCGGTGGCCGAGGTGGCCGAGGTCTGCCGGGCGGCCGGGGTGCCGCTGCTGGTGGACGCGGCGCAGTCGCTGGCCTGGGGCCCGGTGGAGGGCGACTGGTCGATCCTGACGGGCAGCGCGCACAAATGGGGCGGCCCGCCCGGGGTTGGCCTGCTCGCGGTGCGCAAGGGTGTCCGATTCTCGCCCCAAGGCCCCACGGACGAAAGGGAGTCGGGCCGCTCCCCCGGCTTCGCGAACCTCCCGGCCATCATCGCGGCGGCGGCCTCGCTGCGGGCCGTACGGGCGGAGGCGGACGCGGAGGCGGCCCGGCTGCGGGTGCTGGTGGACCGTCTCCGGCGGCGGGTGGCCCGGCTGGTGCCTGATGTGGAGGTGGTCGGGGACCCGGAGCGGAGGCTGCCGCACCTGGTCACCTTCTCGTGCCTGTACGTGGACGGGGAGACCCTGCTGCACGAGTTGGACCGGGCGGGGTACTCGGTGTCCTCCGGCTCGTCCTGCACCAGCTCGACGCTGACGCCGTCCCATGTCCTGCGGGCGATGGGGGTGCTGTCGGAGGGAAACGTACGGGTGTCACTGCCGGCGGGGACGACCGCGGAGGAGGTCAACGGCTTCCTGGAGGTGCTACCGGGGGCGGTGGCGGGCGTCCGCGCCGAGCTCGGCGTTTCGGAGGCGGAGCCTGAGCCGGAGCCGTCGGGGCCGGGGCCGGACTCCCTGGAGGTCGACGCCCTCGGGTTGCGGTGCCCGCAGCCGGTGATCGAGCTGGCGCGGGTCATCGGGCGGGTCGCGGTGGGCGGGACGGTGACGGTCCTGTCGGACGACGAGGTGGCGCGGCTGGACATCCCGGCGTGGTGCGCGATGCGGGGCCACGCCTACCTGGGCGAATCCCCTCGCCCGGAGGGCGTCGCCTACACGGTCCGCCGCCAGCTCTGAGCGCCGCGCCTGATTTCAGCCCCGCCGGCGTTTGAGGCGGAAACGGTGAAAGGGCGGGGCGGGGAGAAGGCTCCCCGTAGCGGCACCCCGCACCCCGCACCCCGCACCAATCCGCGGCCCGCGGCTAGTGCCGTGACCGGCAAGGTTCACCGGGTCGCGACGCCCCGCACGGCACCTCGCCGCGTTG
>NZ_JAGGOY010000088.1:54436-62462 GCF_018614095.1 Streptomyces sp. ISL-87
TCCGGCCACGGCACTAGGCGGACAGGTGGGTCCGGACCTCCGAGGCCGCCTCCTCGCCGTACGCCTTCGTGAAGCGCTCCATGAAGTGCGCCCGCGCCAGGGTGTACTCCTGGGTGCCCAGCGTCTCGATGACCAGCGTCGCCAGCATGCAGCCCGCCTGCGCCGCCCGCTCCAGGCCGACCCCCCAGCCCAGCCCGGTCAGGAACCCGGCGCGGAACGCGTCGCCGACACCCGTCGGGTCGACCTTCGCGGTCTCCTCCGGGCAGCCGACCACGATCGGCTCCTCGCCGGCCCGCTCGATCCGGACACCGTTCGACCCCAGCGTCGTCACCCGCGTGCCGACCTTGGCGAGGATCTCCTCGTCCGTCCAGCCGGACTTCGACTCGATGAGGCCCTTCTCGTACTCGTTCGAGAAGAGGTACGTCGCACCCTCCATCAGGGTGCGGATGTTCTCGCCGTCCATCCGGGCGATCTGCTGCGAGAAGTCCGCCGCGAAGGGGATCCCCCGGGCCCGGCACTCCTCCGTGTGGCGCAGCATCGCCTCGGGGTCGTCGGCGCCGATGAGGACGAGGTCCAGGCCGCCCACCCGGTCGGCGACGGCCTTCAGCTCGATCAGCCGGGCCTCGCTCATCGCGCCCGTGTAGAAGGAGCCGATCTGGTTGTGGTCGGCGTCCGTGGTGCACACGAAGCGCGCGGTGTGCAGCACCTCGGAGATCCGGACGGACTCGGTGTCGACGCCGTGCCGGTCCAGCCAGGCGCGGTATTCGTCGAAGTCGTAGCCGGCCGCGCCGACCAGGATCGGGTGGGTGCCGAGCTGCCCCATACCGAAGCAGATGTTCGGGCCGACCCCGCCACGCCGGACGTCGAGGTTGTCGACGAGGAAGGAGAGGGAGACCGTGTGCAGCTGGTCCGCGACCAGCTGGTCGGCGAAACGGCCGGGGAAGGTCATGAGGTGGTCGGTGGCGATGGAGCCGGTGACTGCGATGCGCACGGCGTGGATGCTCCTGCGGAGGACGGCAAGGGGACAGTCAAAACTACCCGGTCACAGCCGGGTGGCCGACCGTATGAAACTACCCCGTAGTAGCTCTTTCTTCGTCCGCCAACCGGTGCCTACGGTGCCTCCATGACCTACACCGATGGCTTCGGGTACGCCGAGTACGCCGCCGAGACGCGGCCCGGCTTGTCACGACTGCTGGGCGACTGCGCCCGGATGGCCCCGCACTGGGCGGTCCCGGCGGGGCCCCGGCCGGACCGGGTGGCGCCTTCGCAGATCCACGGGATCAGCGTCCCGCCGGCCTCGGCGCGGCTGATCGCCTCCACCGCCGAGTACGGCGACTAGCGCAATCGGGGAACCGGTTCACCGTCTGTTCCGTCACACCCGCATCACGCACGAAACAACCAGCGGGACAGGCGAAGGAGCGATGCGGTGACCAGCGAACAGCCCGAACAGTCCGAACAGCCCGACACATCACGCGGACCACGACGGCGGCCGGCCTGGGCCATCGGCTCGATCGCCGCTGCCGTCCTGCTCGCGGGCGGCGGTACGGCGTACTGGGCGTCGACGGCCTACGGCGACGGCTCGGGCGGCAGCCGTACGGGTGACAGCGCGGCCTCCGCACCGCGCGACGCGGGGAGTCCCTCCGGGCCCGGCATCGCCCCGGGAGAGCCGGACCCGTCCGGCGACGGGGTGGTCTACAAGGCCGAGGTGAAGCTCCCGGAGGGCCCGGGAACCGCGCCCGCCTTCACCGCGTCCGGCGAGGTGACCTCGGACGAGGTGGCCCGGCTCGCGGCGGCCCTCGGCATCAAGGGCGAGCCGCGGCTGTCCGGGGACATGTGGCAGGCCGGGGAGTCCTCCGACGGCTCGGGGCCGCGGCTGACAGTGAACCGCCAGGCCCCCGGCACCTGGAACTTCACCCGCTACCAGGCGGGCGGCCAGGCCGGGGACGACTGCGTGCGCGGCAAGGACACCTGCGGCCCGGCGACACTCCCGCAGGACGTGACCGGCAAGGGCAAGCCGGTGTCCGAGGAAGCCGCGAAGACGGCGGCGGCCCCCGTGCTCGCCGCCGCCGGCCAGAGCGGGGCCGGGCTGGACGCCCGGCTCGTCCAGGGCTCGGTCCGGGTCGTGACCGCGGATCCGGTGGTCGGCGGGCTGCCGACCCAGGGCTGGTCCACCAGGATCAGCGTGGGCGCGGGCTCCGAGGTGGTGGCGGGCAGCGGCGAGCTGGCGGCTCCCGTGCGCGCCGCCGAGCAGCCGGTGGTCGGTGCCGTGGAGGCGCTGGCCCGGCTGAACGCGGCGTCGTCCGGCTCGGACGGCACCGGCCCCGGTCCCAGCGGCTGCGCCACCTCGGTCCCGCTGGAGCCGGACACCCCGGTGGGGGCCACGGACACGGTGCCGTGCAACCCGGAGCCGCGTCCGATGAAACCCCCGCGGACGGAGACCGTGAAGGGAGCCGCGCTCGGGCTGGTCCCGGGGACGGTGAACGGTTCGCGGGGTCTGGTCCCGGCCTGGCTGTTCGAGGTGGCCGGCAAGGACGGCGGGGCCGGCCGCACCGTGGTCCAGCCGGCGGCGGCCGAGCAGAGCACCCCGGCGCCCGGGAAGGGACGTACCGTGCCCGGATTCTCGTACAAGGAGGCCGACCGGAAGCTGACCGTGAACTTCTGGGGCGGGGTGTGCAGCACCTACGCCCTTGAGGCGCGGGAGGAGGCCGGGTCGGTCACGGTGAGGATCACCGACACCCCGAACGAGCCGGGCCGGGCCTGCATCATGATCGCGCAGGAGATGTCGCTCACGGTGACGCTCCAGCAGCCGCTCGGCGACCGGAAGGTCATCGACGCGACCTCGGGCAAGCCGCTCCCCCGGCAGTAACCGGCGGTCGACGCGAGAGGGCCCGGCCACCAGACGGTGGCCGGGCCCTCTCGTACTGTCCGTCGGACAGGTTTAGCTGAACGAGTCGCCGCAGGCGCAGGAGCCGGTGGCGTTCGGGTTGTCGATCGTGAAGCCCTGCTTCTCGATGGTGTCGACGAAGTCGATCGAGGCACCGTGCAGGTACGGGGAGCTCATGCGGTCCGTGACGACCTTGACGCCGTCGAAGTCCTTGACGACATCGCCGTCGAGGGAGCGCTCGTCGAAGAAGAGCTGGTATCGCAGGCCGGAGCAGCCACCGGGCTGGACGGCGACGCGGAGCGCCAGGTCATCGCGGCCTTCCTGCTCCAGCAGGGTCCTGACCTTGTCGGCGGCGGCGTCGGACAGGAGGATGCCGTCGCTCACAGTGGTCTTGTCGTCCTGTACGGACATCTGCATTCACTCCCGAAGTGGGCGGCTCCCCGCCTGAGGCAGGGAAACGTCGGACTCTTGCCGTCGGTGGCAACCAGCGCGACCGCGGATTCATTCCCCGGGTCCCGCGCCTTGTTTCAGACATTCATGCTCGCACACCGACGCAAAGGGGTGTGCCCGATGGACGGTCGGCTTCCGGAACGCCCGAATTCGTCACATCGACACTATGGCCATCGTCAAAGTGACGTGAAGCGGTTATGATAGATAGTGTCAAATAGACGAGAAGTCGAAGTTCCGGCTTGAGAAGTCCTAGAAGTCTTAGAAGTCCCAGAAGTCCCTAGTCGCAGAACAGAAAGGGTGCGTGTCGTGACCACCGCCCAGCCCTTGGACGTCCAGCCGACGCCCCTTGCCCTGCTGCTGCTCGGCCGCGAAGCCGACCCCAAGAGCGAGCGCGGGGTGGAATGCCCCGGCGACCTGCCCTCGCCGTCGGACCCGAACCTGGTGGCGCGCGCCCGGGCGGCCAAGGAGAAGCTCGGGGACAAGGTCTTCATCCTCGGGCACCACTACCAGCGTGACGAGGTCATCGAGTTCGCGGATGTGACCGGCGACTCCTTCAAGCTCGCCAAGGACGCGGCCGCCAAGCCGGAGGCCGAGTACATCGTCTTCTGCGGCGTTCACTTCATGGCCGAGTCCGCGGACATCCTGACCTCGGACGACCAGAAGGTGGTCCTTCCCGACCTGGCCGCCGGCTGCTCGATGGCCGACATGGCCACCGCCGAGCAGGTCGCCGAGTGCTGGGATGTACTGACCGAGGCCGGGATCGCGGGCAGCACCGTGCCCGTCTCGTACATGAACTCCTCGGCCGACATCAAGGCCTTCACCGGCAAGCACGGCGGCACGATCTGTACGTCGTCCAACGCGAAGAAGGCGCTGGAGTGGGCGTTCGAGCAGGGCGAGAAGGTGCTCTTCCTCCCGGACCAGCACCTGGGCCGCAACACCGCGGTGCGCGACATGGGCATGTCCCTGGACGACTGCGTGCTCTACAACCCGCACAAGCCGAACGGCGGCCTGACCGTCGAGCAGCTGCGTGACGCCAAGATGATCCTGTGGCGCGGGCACTGCTCCGTACACGGCCGGTTCTCGGTCGACTCGGTCAACGACGTGCGCGCCCGCATCCCCGGCGTGAACGTCCTGGTCCACCCCGAGTGCAAGCACGAGGTCGTGGCGGCCGCGGACCACGTCGGCTCGACGGAGTACATCATCAAGGCGCTGGAGGCGGCCCCGGCCGGCTCCAAGTGGGCCATCGGCACCGAGCTGAACCTGGTCCGCCGCCTGGCGAATCGATTCGCCGCGGAGGACAAGGAGGTCGTCTTCCTCGACAAGACGGTCTGCTTCTGCTCGACGATGAACCGCATCGACCTGCCGCACCTGGTGTGGACCCTGGAGTCCCTGGCCGAGGGCAACCTCGTCAACCAGATCCAGGTCGACAAGGAGACGGAGAGCTTCGCGAAGCTCGCGCTGGAGCGGATGCTCGCGCTCCGGTAACACCGGTCGCTTGTACGAACGTGCCGAAGGGCCGCCCCTCGTGTCGAGGGGCGGCCCTTCGGGCTTGTACGGAGTGCGGATCAGGCGTTCGCAGGAGCCTCGTCCTGCGAGGAGGCCGGGGCCGGGACCACCGCGAGGCGGGTCCGCTTCTTCGCCTGGCGGCGCTCCTTGCGGAGCTCGACCATCGTGTAGAGGGTCGGCACCAGGAGCAGCGTCAGCAGTGTCGAGCTGACCAGGCCGCCGATCACCACCACCGCGAGCGGCTGCGAGATGAAGCCGCCCTCGCCGGTGACGCCCAGCGCCATCGGGAGCAGCGCGAAGATCGTCGCCAGGGCCGTCATCAGGATCGGGCGGAGCCGGTGCCGGCCGCCCTCGATGACCGCTTCGACGACGCCCAGGCCCTGGGCGCGGTACTGGTTGACCAGGTCGATCAGGACGATCGCGTTGGTCACCACGATGCCGATGAGCATCAGCATGCCGATCATCGCGGGAACGCCCATCGGGGTGCCGGTGACGATGAGCAGGCCGAGCGCTCCGGTGGCCGCGAAGGGGATCGAGATCAGCAGGATCAGCGGCTGGACCAGCGACCGGAAGGTCGCGACCAGCAGCATGAACACGATAGCGATGGCCGCGAACATGGCCAGGAACAGCGACGCGAAGGCCTCGTCCTGGTCCTCGGAGACACCGCCGATGGAGGCCGTGGCCCCTTCGGGCAGGTCCAGCGCCTTGATCTTCGCCTGGAGCGTGGCGCTGACCGCGCCCGTGTTCTCGCCGAGCGGCTTCGCGGTGATCGTGGCGGCGCGGGCGCCGTCGATCCGGGTCATCGCGACAGGGCCGGGGACCACCTTCACCTCGGCGATGTCACCGAGCTTGACCGGGCCGACCGGGAGCGCCTGGAGCTGGGCCAGGGTGGTGGCCGGCTGGGCGGACTTGATGACGATGTCCCGCTCGGTGTCGTCCAGTACGGCCTTGCCCGCCGGGTTGCCCCGTACGGCCTGGGCGACGATCGCGCCGATCGCGGCCTGGTTCAGGCCCGCCTCGGCGGCCTTGGGGGTGGCGGTCACCGAGATCCGGGGCACGGACTGGGACAGGTCGCTCTGCACGTCGGTGACGTCCTTGAGCTTCGCCACCTCCGCGCGGACCTGCTCGGCGGCCTTGGCGAGGATCTCGCCGTCACCGGCCTTGACGACCACGCTGAGGTTCTGGCTGCCGAAGCCGCCGCCCGCCATGATCTTGGTGTCACCGATGCCGTCGAGCGCGGCGAGCTTGTCCTGGATCTGCTTCTTGACGCTCTCCGTCTCGCCCGAGTCGACGAGGGTCACCTGGTACGAGGCCTGGTTGGACCCCGTACCGCCGCCGAAGGCCGCCAGGAAGCCGGAGGAGCCGACCGTGACCTGGTAGTCCTTGACGCCGCGGACCGAGGCCAGCGCCTTCTCGACCTTGTGGCTCGCCTCGTCCGCGGCGGCCAGCGAGGTGCCGGGGGCCAGCTCCTGCTTGACCGTCAGGACATCCTGCTCGCCCTGGTCGAAGAAGTTGGTCTTCAGCAGCGGGGTCATCCCGAAGGTGCCGAAGAGCACGACGACGGCGATGACCACACTGGTCAGGCGGCGCCGGGTGGCGAAGCCCAGGACCCGTACGTAGAACCGCTGGAGCCGGCTGCGCGCCTCCTTCTCCTCGGCGTCGCGCCTGACCTTCGCCGCGCTCTCGGCGTCCCCGGCCGCCACGCCCTTGGGCGCGCGCAGGAACCAGTAGGACAGCACCGGAACGACCGTCAGCGAGACGAGCAGCGAGGCCAGCAGGGCCGCGGTCACGGTGAGCGAGAAGGAACCGAAGAGCTCGCCGATCATGCCGCCGGTGAGGCCGATCGGCAGGAAGACGGCGACGGTGGTGAGCGTGGAGGAGGTGACCGCGCCGGCGACCTCCTTGACCGCGGCGATGATCGCGGCCTCGCGCTCCTCGCCGTAGCCGAGGTGGCGCTTGATGTTCTCCAGAACCACGATCGAGTCGTCGACGACACGGCCGATGGCGATGGTGAGCGCGCCCAGGGTCAGCATGTTGAGCGACAGGTCGCGGGTCCACAGCACGATCAGCGCGAGGACGATGGACAGCGGAATGGACACCGCGGTGACCAGCGTCGAGCGCAGCGAGGCCAGGAAGACCAGGATCACGATCACCGCGAAGAGCAGGCCGAGCAGGCCCTCGGTGGTGAGGCTGGAGATGGACTTGGCGACGGCCGGGCCCTGGTCGCTGACCACGGCCAGCTCGGCGCCCGCGCCGAGGGTGGAGCGCAGCTCGGGGAGCTTGTCCCGGACGGCGTCGGAGATGGCGACGGCGCTGCCGTCCTTGTCCATGGTGAGGACGAGGGCGAGGCTGGGCTTGCCGTTGGTACGGGTGATGGAGACGGCCTTGGCGGCCTCCTGCTTCACGGTGGCCACATCGCCGAGGCGGACGGCCGGCTTTCCGGGGCCGGGGCTCAGGCGGAGGTCCTCCAGCTGGGCCAGGGAGGTGTAGCCGCCGCCGACGCGGACTGTCCGGTTCTTGCCGTCCTCGTCGAAGGAGCCGGCGGGTACGGTCGCGCCGCCCGCCTGGAGGCCCTGGGCGAGGGAGGCGCCGTCGAGGCCGGCCGCCGCGAGCTTGGCGTTGTCGGGGGTGACGGTGACCTGGAGGTCCTGGACGCCGTCGACACTGACCTGGCCGACGCCGTCGATGTCCTGGAGGACGGGGACGACGGAGCTCTCCAGCTGGTCGGCGAGCGCCTGCTGGTCCTTGTCGGAGGTGACCGCGAGGATCACGGTCGGCATGTCGTCGGTGGAACCGGCCACCACCTGCGGGTCCACGTCGGCGGGCAGCCGGACACGGGACCGGTTGACGGCCTGCTGGACGTCGGCGACGAGCTGCTTGGTGCCGCTGTCGCCGTAGTCGAAGGTGGCCATGATGAGGGCGTTGCCCTCACTGGCGGTGGAGGTGATGCCGGTGATGCCGTCGACGCCCTTGAGGGTGGCCTCGATCGGCTCGATGACCTGCTTCTCCACCACGTCGGGCGAGGCGCCCTGGTACGGCGCGAGCACGGACACCATCGGCAGTTCGATGGTAGGCAGCAGCTGCTGCTTGAGCTGGGGGATGGCTATGGCGCCGAAGAGGAGCGCGACGATCGACACGAGGCCGATCAGCGCCCGTTGGGCAAGGGTCAAACTTGACCCGGCCCTA
>NZ_JAGGOY010000008.1 GCF_018614095.1 Streptomyces sp. ISL-87
GCGCAGTGGATCTCGTGGTCGCCGCAACAGCGGAGCTCCAGGGCCTCACTCTCCTGCACCGCGACCACGACTTCGAATGCATCGCCGCCGTGACCGGGCAGCCCCTCCAGTGGTACGGCCCAGAGGGCGGCAAGTAGGGCCTGTGGTTGCAGTTCTGGTTGCGTTCGCCTCCGTCCGGGTGCGTTCGGACTAAGGCCACGAAAGCACTCCGACGCAGGTCAGGACGGGTACGGGCCCAGCCGGACGGGCGTACGAAATCTCGTATCCTCCGCCAGTGCCTCACCGGGCACTTGAAGGCCCCGACCGGGAAACACGCCCCGGGGCCTTCTGCGTTCCCCCGTTTCGCTTTTCGGCTGACAGCGTTGGGCCGCGAACCGCCGCTACCGGATCTGGTCGGCCGCCCACTCGGCCCACTCCCGGCGCATGGCATTGAACCGCAGGCCGTACTCCAGGGCGATCTTGCCGTGGACCGACAGGGGGTCTTCGCCCCAGTCGATGGACTCGTCCAGTCGGCGCAGGCTCTCGTACTCCTGCTCGGACAGCTCCATCAGCTCGGCGAGATAGCCCCGCGCCTGCTCGGGGGTGAGCACGCCGAGGAAGAAGACCCTCAGCAGGACATCGCTGCGGGTGTTGCGCTGCGGCTTGGTCTCGGTCAGCCAGTGACGCAGTTCGGCCAGCCCCTCGTCGGTGAGGGTGTACTCCTTGCGCCCGCGCGGGCCCTCCGCCGAGACGCTGATCATCCCGGCGTCGGCGAGCTTGGACAGCTCTGTGTACATCTGGCTCTGGGTGGCGGGCCAGACGTTGGCCAGCGAGGTTTCGAAGCGCTTGAGCAGGTCATATCCGCTGGCCGGGCGCTCTGACAGGAGTCCGAGAAGGGCGTGTCGAAGGCTCATACCCCTCACCTTACATTCCATCCTTGACATGTCAGCAATGGAACGTCTAGTTTCGACATGTCAGAACAGGAATATCACCCGGGGGTTTCCGATGTCGTACGTACGCACCTTCCTTCCGTGGATCGTCTTCGCGGTGCTTCCGTCCGGCCAGTGGCAGTGGGCCGCGCTCGCCGGTCTCGTGGCGGCGGTGGCGGTGACCGTCCAGCAGCGCCGGGCCGGGGTCGGCTACGACGCGCTGATCATCGAGCTCGGCTCGGCGGTCTTCTTCGCGGCCCTGACGGTCATCGCCTTCGCCAACCCGCACTCGGGCGTGCACGACTACTCGGCAGCCCTCTCCTCGGCCACCCTGGCCCTCATTGCCGGGATCTCACTGCTCGTGGGCAAGCCGTTCACTCTGGGCATCGCCAAGCGCAGCACCCCCCGCGAAGTCTGGGGCCTGGGGCCGTTCATCCGGACCAACGTCGTCATCACCGCTGTGTGGACCGCGGCCTTCACGGTTACGGCTGCCGCGCTCGCGGCCCTCGCCCACGCCGGCAACGGCCACTCGATGCCTGCCACGCTCGTCCAGGCCGCCGGGTTCGTCGTCCCGATGCTCTTCACCGTCCGCTACGTCGCCGCCATGCAGGCCAAGGCCGGTGCCCGATGAACACCCCACGGCACCTCGCGGGCAACTACGCCCCGGTCGGCGAAGAACTGACCGCGCATGACCTGCCCGTCACGGGGCAGATCCCGGCCGAGCTGACCGGCTGGTACCTGCGCAACGGGCCCAACCCGGCGGACGCCGCCTCCGGCCACTGGTTCTTCGGAGACGGCATGGTCCACGGGGTCCGGCTGGCGGGCAGGCCGTCTCGTACCGCAACCGCTGGGTACTTTTGGAGAAGCTGCTGGCAGGCGCGACCTCCGAGGAGCTGCGCGCCATGCTGGTGGCCCTCGGCATCAAGCCACCGGGCACTAGGCAGCAGCGACTGGTGGCCCTGGTGGAACACCACAGCGACCCGGGAGCCGTCGCCGAAGTGGTGGCACGGGCGCCCTCGATCACACGGAAGCTGCTCGGCCGCCGAGCGGACTCCGCCACAGGGCAGCAGCAGTTCATCATGTTCGGGTCACCTGGCCCCGACCTCGAACCCGGCGCGCGATGGGCACTCGACCGGGGGCTCCTGATCGTGGACCGCCACCGGTACGGCCCCGCGCGCATGCCCGTCGAAGTCGCGCTGGCGCTGCGCGGGCCGGAATGGCACGCCCCGTTCGACCCCCTTCCGCCTTCCGCGCAGGTGGTGTCCGTGGGCCGGGGCCACGAAACCACTGCGCCGCGGGTCAGGACGAGCGTGGGCCCAGCCGGAGGGCCGCCGACGGCGGCGTGGGCGGTCGGCGGTTCGGACGTCGTAGGGCCCGGCCGCGAGCGGGGGACCGCCCGCACCGAAGAGACAGCGGTGCGGCATCGTTGGTCCAAGGCGAGCGCTGGGAGGGCACGGTGAGGGTGGAGAGCCAGGCGCATCGCGCATTCCATGAGCACCGGGGGCGGCTGCAGGCGGTGGCGTACCGGGTGCTGGGCCGGGCGGGGGATGCCGAGGACGTCGTCCAGGAGGCGTGGCTGCGCTGGAGCCGGGTGGACGCGGAGCAGGGGGGCGCGGAGCAGGTGGCCCAGACCTTCGCCATCTTCGCCCGGAAGACGGCGCGGCTGGCGGAGCAGGAGCAGCCCAGCGTGCGCCTGGCCGAGATCAACGGCGGTCCCGCCATCGTGGCGAGCGTGGCAGGGACTCCGACGAGCGTGCTGGTGCTGCATTTGGTGGACGGGGCCGTGGAGACCATCCACCTGATGGCGAACCCGGAGAAGATGACGGGGCTGGTAACGGGGCTGACGCGGGCTGATGACGGGCTGACGACGGGCTGACGGGGCTTCGGCTCCACTGAGTGCTGCGCGACCGACGGGCATGTGGCGCAGGTCACACCCCCGGCGCATCACGCGGCGCGGAGTCGTCTCGTCCGTGGGGTGACATGCCGGGGCGGCAAAGGCACCGGCGAAGCCTCACCAGGAGGTCCCGGTCATGACCACCGACGCCACCCACCGCGTACTCGTCCTCGGCGCGGGCTACGCGGGCCTGATGGCCGCGATCCGTACGGCCCTCCGTACGCGCCGGACCGGCGGTCAGGTCACCCTGGTCAACCCGTCCGACCGGTTCACCGAGCGGCTGCGGATGCACCAGCTCGCGGCCGGGCAGCCGCTGGCCGGCCACCGGATCGAGGCACTGGTCGCCGGCACCGGCATCGTCTTCGTGCAGGGCCGGGCGACCGGGATCTCGGCCGCCCGGCGTGAGGTCGTGGTCGAGACGGCGGACGGCAGCCGCGTGCTCCCCTACGACACGCTGGTCTACGCCATCGGCAGCGTCTGCGACACCACCATGGTGCCCGGCGCCGGCCTCCACGCCTGCACCCTCGACGACACGCGTTCGGCGCTCCAGCTGGCCGGCCGGCTGCCGGCCATCGCCGCGGCGGGCGGCACCGTCGCGGTGTGCGGCGGCGGCCTCACCGGCGTGGAGACGGCCGCCGAGATCGCCGAGTCCTGGCCGGGCCTGCGAGTCGAGCTGCTCAGCCGGGACGTGCCCGGCGCGATGCTCGGCGATCGGGCCCGCGGTTACCTGGAGCGGGCCTTGGAGCGCCTCGGGGTCCGGGTGCGGACCGGTGCGGAGATCACCAAGGTGCTGCCGGACGGCGTGGAGCTGACCGGCGGCGAACTGGTCCCCGCCGATGCCACCGTGTGGACCACCGGGGTACGGGTGACGCCGCTGGCCGCCGACGCGGGCCTGACCACCGACGACCGGGGCCGGATCGTCACCGACGCCACCCTGCGCTCGGTCTCCCACCCCTCGGTGTACGCGGTAGGCGACGCCGCCGCCGTCGGTCAGACGTACGGCGTCATTCACGGCACCTGCCAGAGCGGCATCCCCACGGCCGTGTACGCGGCCGACGCCATCGCAGCACGGCTGCGCGGCCGCGAGCCCGCACCGTTCCGGTTCGGCTACATCCACCAGCCGGTGAGCCTCGGCCGCCGCGACGCGGTCATCCAGTTCACCTACGGCGACGACACCCCCCGGCGCTGGTACCTGAAGGGGTGGGCCGCCGTGAAGTACAAGGAGAGCGTCAGCAGCAGCCCGGTCCCCACCTACCGCATGTCACGGCGGTACGCGATCCCCGCCCGCACCCTGTGGACACACGGCGGCAGCCACAACCGCCCGGTGGCGGCAGCGCTCCTCGGCCGGCCCGCCCACGTGGGCGGCCAGGGCGCCCGGTCGCGTGCTCTGGATCACTACTGTGGGATCGAGCGGGCGCGGTGATCCGGTGGCGGCATGACGGTCGCTGTTGGCGTAACCCCAAGGTGAGGCAGGGAAGACGATGGGCAAGTACGTTCAGCTCGGCGCCGTGAAGACCTGGTACGGGGAGGACGGCAAGGGCGAACCGCTCGTGCTGATGCACGGGGGGCTGGTGGACGCCCGGTTCTTCACGCCCAACCTCGCACCGCTGGCCGAGCACTTCCACGTCTACACGCCGGAGCGGCGCGGACACGGGCACACCCCGGATGCGGAGGGGCCGATCACCTACCAGCTGATGGCCGACGACACGATCGCGTTCCTGGAGACGGTCGTCGGCGAACCGGCCGACCTCGTCGGGCACAGCGACGGGGCGTTCACCGCGATGCTGGTCGCGATGCAGCGGCCGGAGCTGGTGAAGCGGCTGGTGCTGGTCAGCGGCGGCTTCAACAAGTCCGGTTCGGCCGAACCGGAGGGGGCCGAGTGGAACGTGGACGAGATCGCCCGGTTCCTCGGGCCGTCGTACGGCGAGGTCTCGCCGGACGGCGAGGAGCACTTCAAGGTCGTCGCGGCGAAGATCGGCGAGATGGCGGCCAGGGAACCCGACCTTCAGGCGTCGCAGCTCAGTGCCGTCGCCGCACGGACCCTGGTGATGTTCGCCGACGACGACCTGGTGACGCTGACGCACATGGCCGAGACCTTCGAGGCCCTGCCGAACGCGGAACTGGCCATCGTCCCCGGCACCTCCCACTTCCTCACCCAGGAGAAGCCCGAGCTGGTCAACCACCTGATCGTCGACTTCCTCACCCGCGAACCGGTCCCCACCATCGCCCCCATCCGCCGCGCCCCCGCCTCCTGAACCTGCCTCTGACACGGCGCGCGGCGAACTCTTGCCGTCGGAGCCAATCAATCGACACGGCAAGCCACTCGTGCGAGTGATCACCGCCCGCGACCCCCCGACGCATGCTTCGCATAGCGCTATAAAAGGGCCCGTCACGTTGATCAACTGATGGGCACTCGCCATGCTGAACGCCACTCTGCAGGTCCTTGCCGTCGCCTCTCTCGCCTCCGTCGCCGCGATCTCTCCGGCCGCGGCCGCGCCCGCTCCCGACACCGGCCCCTGCGGCCCCGTCGTCGAGTACCGGGACGCGGACTGGTTCAGTACGACGACGAACCCGTTCCTCGCCCGCGCGGTCGAGGCCGCCGCCCAGGCGGAGACCTGGCAGTGGCGCGACGACCACAACACGCTGTGGCGCGGCGACACCCGGGAGAACGTGGAGGAGCTCTTCAAGGCCGGGTTCACGCCGCGCGGCGATGAGCTGACCCCGCTGGCCGACTACATCGTCAAGGGCGGCGGGCAGAACACCGCACACCTCAGCACCAGTTGCGAGAAGTGGGTGGCCCAGAAGTTCGCCACCTACGGCACCGCCAAGACCGGTTGGGTCTACGAGATCGACGCTCCGGGCGGTATCGACGTGAACGCCACCGCCCGGAACAACGGCTACCAGTCGCCGTATCTGTGGAACAAGGAGATCGACTTCCCGGGCGGGGTCGAGGGCCGTTACATCAAGCAGGCGTGCAAGTTCCACCTGGTCAAGACGGACCCGGAGACCAAGGTGAACACGTACGAGAACCTCGGCTGCAAGGACAACCAGGACTTCGCGCCGTACCCGCTCGACACCGGGTCCGGTATCGATGCCAGTACGGGTACGGGTGCGGATACGGGTGCACGCGTCATGGCCGCGCGCTGACCAACGGCGTGATGGACGCCGGCCGTCCGGATCAGACGGTGGCGAGCGAGACCTCGGTCGACTTGATCAGCGCGACGACGGAGGTGCCGGCGGCCAGGCCGAGCGCGTCGACGGCGTCCTTGGTGATGGCGGCGGTCAGGCCGCCGCCGTCCACGTCCACCTTGACGGACGCCATGGCGCCACCGGTGGCTACGTCGACGACGGTCCCGGCGATCTGGTTGCGGATGCTGATCCCGTCGACGGCGCCGGTGGCGAGGGCCACCTCGGTGGCCTTGACCAGCGCCTTGACGGCCGAGCCCGTGGCGATGCCGAGGTCCTTGACGGCGTCGGTGGTGATGGCGGCGATGACGTCCTGGCCGCCCTCCAGCCGGACCTTGACCGTCGCCATGGCCTCACCGGTGGTGACGGCGGTGACGGTACCGGCGAGCTGGTTGCGGATGCTCAGGCTCATGAGTGGTTCGACCTCTTGGGTAGGCGCGTCGTACGGCCCGGCGGGAACCGCACAAGATCGACGCTACGAGCCATCGCGTTGACTGGCGTTCAACCCGTCGCATCCGCCACCCGGAACCACTCACACGGCTGGCCCCTGCGGTCAGACTCCCCGCCAGACGGTGACGTCGAAGGCGTAGAAGTTGCTGACCGAACCGGCCGCGCCGGGCAGGGCCCGGACGGTGAGCAGGCCGACCACGCCCTTGTCCGTGATCACACAGATCTGCGAGCCCTGCACCACGTCGGAGGACTTCAGGTAGTTGCTGTACCGGGTCTCCGCCTTACAGACAGCCTCTGCCCCCTGCTGCCCGGAGTCGAGCAGGATGATCTTGGCGGACCGGGGGTACAGGCTGGTGCTGTAGTCGTAGGAGATGCCCCTGTGGCCACTGCCTTCGGCCGGCGCCACGGCCACCGGGTCCGACATCAGGTCGAGGACATGGTTCATCGGCAGGTTGATCCGGGACTGGCCGCCCCCGGTCGTCGGCGCACCCCCGGAGGGTGACGGTGCACCGTCGGCAGGGGGCGGGGCGGCGGCCGGGGCCGTGACCGTCGCCGTTACCTGGACGGTGGCCGTGACGGTGGCGGTCGGAGCCGCGTTCCCCGCGGTCGGGGAGTTGACCACGGCCGGCAGGCCGTAGAACCCCAGCAGCAGCCCGAAGATCCCGGTGATCGCCGAGATCCAGGCGGCCACCTCACCGGCCCGCCGCGCGGTGCTCGTGGGCCCGGGCGGCGGCGACGGGGGCATGGGCGGCGGCATCACGCTCTCGGTACCGCCCGGCGACGCAACCCCCACAAGTCCCCCAACTCGCTGTCCATACCAGCCGTCCTGTCGGCGCATCATGCCCAGACCGTGCGGCAGGAGCAAAGCCGGTCTCAGTCGTTGACTCGCGGCACCCGCGCATGGCCCGGCGTTCCAGTCTCGACAGGCTCGGACAAACCGGGCGCCACCGGATCGTGCGCCACCGGGTCCCGGTGGACCGGGACCCCCTGCGCCTCGACGCTTCTTTTGCTTGGCAGTACTGAGGGAAAGAACCTGCCCTGCCCCTCCAGCCTCCCCGGACGACCGGCTCACTCACTTGGGTGAATCGACCCAACTCGACTGGATTTCATGCCGGTTGCCTGGCATATGCTCACCCCGACAACTCCAGACATACGACGGCCCCCGGCCGGGACGGCAATCCCGATCGAGGGCCTGACCACGAGAAGGCCTCTCTTCCCAATGGCTTGGAAGAACTTTAGCGCGCCCTCGCGCGCGGAGTACGGCGTACAGCACTCCAACGTGCGGCACACCCGCAACTTCACAGTGATCAGCAACGAGCTGATCCAGCACCCGCACTTGTCGGCGAATGCCCGGCTGCTCGGCGCGTACATCCAGTCGCTGCGCCCCGGCGCTGCGGTCGGTATCAAGGCCCTGGCCAAGCAGCTCCCCCTCGGGGAGAAGGCGATCAGCACCGCCCTGCGCGACCTGGAGGCCCACGGCTACCTGAAGCGGGTCGTGGAGAACGCCTCGCAGGTGCGGTCGAGGCCTGGCTGGAACGCGGCGCCACCCATCAGGCGGTGACCGCCGCCCTTGTCGCGAACCTCCCGGACAGACCCATCAACCCGCCCGGCCTGGTCGCGTACCGGCTGAGAGTCCAGCTCCCCCCGTTCCTGCCGCCACTCGCCCGTCGGCAGCCCTTCATCCCGCCGGACCCCTTCCAGACCTGCCCGAAGTGCGACCGCGCCTTCCGCAGCCCCGCCCCGGGCACCTGCAAGGGCTGTACGACCACCCCCGAATACGAAAGAGGAGCGGGGCCACCCGGTCGGTGACCCCGCCCGCCCCGCCCCGGAGGGGACGGCTACACGTCCTTCATCTTCGGCATGTCGCCCGCCGTCGTCGACATGTCGATCACCGCGAACGCCGCCCCCTGCGGATCCGTCAGCGCGGCGAACCGGCCGAAGGGGGTGTCCATCGGGCCGAACTGGAGCGTGCCGCCCAGTTCCTGCGCCTTCGCCACCGCGTCATCGCAGTTCGGGACGCCGAAGAAGACCTGGATGTACGGCGGGATCTGCGACGGAAATTCGGCGCCCATGTTCATCCGGCCCAGCACCGCGTGCTCGGGGCCGCGGCCGCCCAGACTGTAGATGCGGTAGTCCACCTCCTCCCCCTCGGGGGAGTCGGCCGTGTCCATCTGCTGGGCGGCGTACGGGAAGACCTTCGGGAAGAACGCGTCCACCTTCGCCACGTCCCGGGTGAAGACCTCCGCCCAGGCGAACGAGCCCGGCTCCGCGACCTTTTCGAAGCCCTTGTGCTCGCCCGGCTGCCATACGCCGAAGACCGCGCCGCTCGGCTCCTTCGCGATCAGCATCGTGCCGAAGCTGCCGACCTGCATCGGCTCCATCACCAGCTCGCCGCCGGCCGACTTGATCTTCTTGGCGGTGGCCGCCGCGTCGGGCGAGGCGAAGTACAGACACCACTGCGACGGCGCCTCACCGCCCGGCATCGGCGGGACCACGGCCGCGACCGCCTTTCCGTCGGAATAGGCCTGTGTGTAGTTGCCGAACTCGCTGCTGGCCTCGCCGAAGGTCCAGCCCAGCACGTCACCGTAGAAGCTCTTGGCGCCCTCCACGTCGGAGAACATGGCGTCCGCCCAGCAGGGGGCGCCTTCCGGGAACTCAGTCATGGTCGATCGACTCCTGTGTCGTGTACGACGTTCCCGACTCACGCTAGGTGCGCGGTGTGCCGACCGCGCGGGGAGCGCGGCCAGAGGGGACGCTGGAGCCATGGACAAGGACATCACCATGCGGCTGGCCCAGCAGCCGGAGGCCGACGCGCTGCTGGCCAGGAGCCCGCTCGCGGCCCTCGTCGGCATGCTGCTCGACCAGCAGGTCCCGATGGAGTGGGCGTTCGCGGGGCCGTACACGATCTCCCGGCGGCTCGGCGCGGACGATCTGGACGCGCATGCCATCGCCGCGTACGACCCGGAGGCCTTCGCCGCGCTGCTCTCGGAGAAGCCGGCGGTGCACCGCTACCCCGGGTCGATGGCGAAGCGGATCCAGCAGCTCTGCGCGTACCTGGTGGAGCACTACGACGGGGACGCGGCCGCGGTGTGGGCGGACGCGGGCACCGGCGCCGAGCTGCTGGACCGGCTCAAGGCACTGCCCGGGTTCGGCGAGCAGAAGGCGCAGATCTTCCTGGCCCTCCTGGGCAAGCGGTTCGGCGTGCGCCCGACGGGCTGGCGGGAGGCCGCCGGGGGCTACGGGCCCGCGAACGTCTACCGCTCGGCGGCGGACATCACCGGACCGGAATCACTGGCCAAGGTCCGCGCGTACAAGCAGGAGCAGAAGGCCGCCGCCAAGGCGGCGAAGCCCGCGTCGAGTTGAGGGGGGCGGGGGGCCGTGGCCGGGGCCGGCCGGGTCGGGCGGACCATAAGATCAACATCATGACCGACAACCTGACCCGCGCGGACTCCGCCGAGATCATCTCCGACGGCCCGGGCAGCGTGATCACCCTGCTCACCGACACCGACGCGCTCACCTGCAACACCGCGAGCTTCGAGGCTGGTGCGGCCGGCGCCCCGGTGCACTTTCACACCAAGGCCACCGAGTTCTTCCACGTCACCGACGGGCGGCTCGACGTACTCGTCGGGGACGAGATCCACACGCTCGGCAAGGGCGACTTCCTCACCGTCCCGCCCGGTGTGAAGCACGCCTTCGCCCCCGCCGCCGGCCACACAGCGGAGGTGTTCGTCGGGTTCACCCCCGGCATGGCCCGCTTCGACTACTACCGGCTCCTCGGCCGGGTCCGCGCGGGCGAGGCCACCGTCCAGGACATCATCGACAGCCAGCCCGTCTACGACAACCACTACGCCGAGAGCGAGGCCTGGGCCGGGCGCCCGCGCAGCACCGAGGCGTAGACCAGGTCCGCGTCGAGCCGCCGGAGCTCCTCCGCGAGCAGCTCGGCGGTGCTGCGGATCTTCAGCGCGACCCTGCGGTCCGGCCGCCCCGGCAGGACCAGCGTGGCGAGCGCCCCCTCCGGCCGGTCCACCCGGATCTCGCCGCCGGTGGTCTCCAGCCGGACCGTGGTGATGACGGGCCCGGCGGTGGTCACCCGGGCCACCGCGACCCCGAGCCGGTCCTCCAGCCAGCGGGCCAGCAGCTCGGCGCTCGCGTTGTCGGCCTCGCTCTCGACCGCCGCGCCCGTCACAGGCAGCGGCTTCTGGTCCAGGGCGGCGGCCAGCAACGCCCGCCACGGCGTGAGCCGCGTCCAGGTCAGATCGGTGTCGCCCGGGGCGTACGCGGCGGCCCGCTCGGCCAGCAGCCCGACCGGGTCCGCCCCGGCCTCGGCGTCCGTGATGCGGCGCTGCGCCAGCGCGCCCAGCGGATCCCGGGCCGGGTCGGCCGGGGCTTCGGCCGGCCACCACGCCACCACCGGCGCGTCCGGCACCAGCAGCGGCAGCACCACGGAGCCCGCCTGCTCGGTGAGCGCCCCGTGCAGCCGCAGCAGCACGATCTCCCCGGACCCGGCGTCCGCGCCCACGCGCAGTTCGGCGTCGAGCCGGTGCTGCCGGAGCCGGTGCGTGCCTCGCGAGGTCCTCTTGATCACCGCGATGATCCGGCAGGGGTGCTCGCGCGAGGCCTCGGAAGCCGCCCGGACGGCGTCGTAGGCGTTCTCCTCGTCGGTGACGACGACCAGCGTCAGCACCAGCCCCATGGTGGGGGTGCCGACGGCGCGGCGGGCTTCGAGGAGGGCCCGGTCGATCTTGCTGGACGTGGTGTCGGTGAGTTCGGTCCGCATGACACCGAGTCTGTCAGCGCTTGACGTGGCACCGACACCCGGTTCGCCGGATTCCTGTCGGCGCCTTCCTGTCGGCGCCTTCCTGCCCGCGCCTTCCTACCCGCGCCTTCCTGCCCGCGCCTTCCTATCGGCGCCTTCCTATCTGGTGGCCGGGCAGGCAACCGCCGTCCCACAGCAGGGCTCCCAGGTCGAGGGCAGGTCCTGTGAAGGCGTACCCGGCGGTGATCCGGTCGGCCGCAGACGCGGGGTCGGTGCTCTCGTTCATGCATCCCTCCCGAAATAGCACTAGTTGCCACTTTTGCACCGTCGGAGCAAGGCTGCGCCCGCAGGCACCGGCCCGGTAGGCTTTCCGTGTGATCTTCAAGCGCATCGGAAGCGGGCGGCCGTACCCCGACCACGGCAGGGAAACCACCCGGCAGTGGGCGGATGTCGCCCCGCGCCCGGTCCGGCTCGACCAGCTCGTCACCACCAAGGGGCAGCTCGACCTCGAAACGCTGCTCGCCGAGGACTCCACCTTCTACGGCGACCTCTTCGCGCACGTCGTGAAGTGGCGAGGCGACCTCTACCTGGAGGACGGGCTGCACCGCGCCGTGCGCGCGGCTCTGCAGCAGCGCCAGGTGCTGCACGCCCGCGTCCTCGAAATGGACTGACGTCACCGAAATGGACTGACGGGGGACTCCTCGGGCTCCGCAGGCGCCGGACGAAAGGCCCGCCACGCCGGTCGGCGGGCCTTCGCACGCCCTGTGACAGGCTCCCGCTTCGCGCCTATTGCGCCTTTCGGGTCAGTCTTGCCCTATCAACAGATCATTTAGTAGGCATCGACTCCGGGCCGCACTACGCTGCGCCCATGAGCATGCTCACTCCCCCCGGCATGGGCGGCAAATACCGCGTCACGGGAGCCGCCTACCCCCGCATGAGCCGTCCGCGGCACCGTCGTCGCATCGTCTTCGCCGTGCTCGGCTCGGTCCTCGCGCTCGCCCTGCTCGGCTACGGGGCACTGCAGCTCATCGACGTGTTCGGCGGCAACACCGCCAAGCGGAACACGGCCGCGGGCACCAAGGACTGTCCGACCGCGGCCCCCAAGGCCGGCCCCGCCGCCTCCGCGAAACCGGCGGTCGCGCTCCCGCCGCCCGCCGAGATCACGGTCAACGTCTACAACGCGACCCCGCGCGCGGGCCTGGCCAAGGCCGTCGGCGACGAACTGCGCAAACGCGGCTTCGCCATCGGCCACGTGGGCAACGCCCCCGCCGACTTCGACAAGAAGGTCCCCGGCACCGGGATACTGCTCGGCTCCCCGAAGACCGACAAGGAGGCCTTCTCCGTGCTCGGCACCCAGCTCGCCGGCACGACGCAGCAGGCCGACACCCGCGAGACCGACGACATCGACCTGATCCTCGGCGACTCGTTCAAGGAGCTCAGCACCAAGGAGGACGCGGACAAGGCGCTGGCCGTACTGGCCAACCCCGCGCCCGCCCAGAAGTGCTGATCCAGGTGATGCGGCTGGTCAGGCTGATCCGCCTGACCAGCGGATCCGGCTGATCCAGCTGATCCGGCCGGCCTGCTCGGCCGATCCGGACAGCCTGCTCGGCCGATCCGGCGTGCCTACTCGGCCGATCCGGCGTGCCTACTCGGCCGATCCGGCGTGCCTACTCGGCCGAGCCGTACATGCGGTCGCCCGCGTCGCCCAGGCCCGGCACGATGTAGCCCTGCTCGTTGAGGCGCTCGTCCACGGCGGCCGTCACCACCGTCACCGGCGTGCCCGCGAGCTCGCGCTCCATCACCTCGACGCCCTCGGGCGCGGCCAGCAGCACCACGGCGGTGACATCGTCGGCGCCACGCTTGATGAGCTCCTGGATGGCCGCGACCAGCGTGCCGCCGGTGGCGAGCATCGGGTCGACCACGTAGACCTGCCGCCCGGAGAGGTCCTCCGGCATGCGCGTCGCGTACGTGGATGCCTCCAGGGTCTCCTCGTTGCGGACCATGCCGAGGAAGCCCACCTCGGCGGTCGGCAGCAGCCGCACCATGCCGTCCAGCATGCCCAGGCCGGCCCGCAGGATCGGCACGACCAGCGGGCGCGGGTGCGACAGCTTCACACCGGTGGTCGGGCCGACCGGGGTGATGATGTCCGACTGCTCGGTACGCACGTCGCGGGTGGCCTCGTACGCGAGCAGGGTCACCAGCTCGTCGGCGAGCCGCCGGAAGGTGGCGGAGTCGGTGCGCTTGTCGCGCAGGGTGGTCAGTTTGTGCGCCACCAACGGGTGATCGACGACCTGCAAACGCACAACATCCTCCAAAAAACTAAAGCTTCTGGGCTTTCGAGCTGCGACCAGCGAAAAAACGGCCGCAAACGCGACCCACACCCAAAAGGCTACGCGGTGAGCGCACCCCTCCGCGTACGAACCTGTCGGCCGAACCTGGGGATGCGGCCCGCCCCGATGCCCAGCACCCTTGGTTGATGAGCAACGGACTGGTCATCGCCGCCGTCGACGGATCCGAACACAGCCTCAGGGCCCTCGACTGGGCCCGCGGCGCGGCGCTCCTGCACGGCTCCGGGCTCCTGGTCGCCCATGTGCTGTCCGACAGTTCCCAGTTGTACGCGGGCCGCCGCTCCTCCCTCCACGACGCCTCCGAACCGGAGGAGTACGCCGACCCGGTGACGGACCACGTACGCACCCTGCTCGACCAGGCGCCCGAGCTGCCGCGGGACGTGCGGTACGAGTCGCTGGAGGGCTCCGTGCCGGAGGCGCTGCGGGCGATCGGCGCGGAGGCCCGGATGCTGGTGATGGGGTCCCGGGGGCGCGGCGGGTTCGCCGCCCTGCTGCTCGGCTCCAACAGCAGGGCCGTGGCCACCACCGCTCCCTGCCCGGTGGTGGTGGTCCCGCACGCGGCGCGCCACGCGGAAGCCCACCCGCAGGCCGACGCGGATGCCGACGAGGAGGCTTCGGCCGGCCGGGTGGTGCTCGGTCTGCACGCCGCGGAGACCCCCGACGACGTGGTGGCCTTCGCCTTCGAGGAGGCGGCCGCCCGGGGGACCGCCGTCCAGGTGGTCTCGGCGTACGCCGTCCCGCCCTCGCCGGTGGTGCTGCTCGACACGCCCTTCGCGGTGATCACGCCGGAGGGGCTGGCGGACGGCGGGGACGCCGTACCGGCCGAGCGGGAGATGCTGCGCTCCCAGACGGAGCGGCTGGCCGCGTTCCGCGAGCGGTATCCGGACGTCCCGGTGGAGCAGGCCGCGGTACCCGGAGACGCCGCGGGGCGGCTGGTGGCCGCCTCCCGGTCCGCGGACCTGGTGGTGGTCGGCCGTCACCATCCGCGCGTGCGGTCCCTGCTGATCGGGTCGGTGGCACACGCGGTGCTCCAGCACGCGCACGGCCCGGTGGCCGTCGTACCGACGCTCACGGCCGACGCCTGAGGTCCCACCCGACCCACCCGACCTACCCGACCCACCGGACCTATCCGACCTGTCTGACCCGTCCGACCTGTCTGACCTGCACGGGGGTGGCATCAATCGGGCCATCCGGGGGAAGGTGGGAGCGGGGGGACTGCTTCGCGCCGGCGGAGGAGGACGACCGGACCAGCCGGGGATGGTGGCCGATGCCCGACGTGCAGCCCAGCAAAGAGAGCGGCGACTACGAGACGCCGGAATCGCCGGAGAACGCGGCGCAGCGCAGAGCGCGGCGCGCGCAGTTCCTGCGCGACCTGCACGAGGCCCGCGAGCTGCGCGACCGGGTCCAGCCCCGACGCGCCCGCGCCGCCCGGATGCGCCAACAAATGCGGATGCGTACCTTCCGCTGGTGACGGCCGATGACCGGCGATGACCGGCGATGACCGACGCGCCGCGACACGGCCCCCGGACGGGCGGATCACGGCCCTCCGGCAGCCCGCCGAATCGCCCCGGTGTGGCCCCCGTAACCGCCCCCGTATACCCCCGCGGAGCACACGGCACGGCACGACGCAGCGCGGAAGACCTCTCGCAAAGCCGCTGTTTCTGCCACGATGCCGATTGGGCGGGGCATGAACGGTGAGCACGACGGCCGTTCCACCCCCAACCTCCGGCCGGGGGGACCTCCAACCGGCACGCCTATGACCAGTGGGAGAGTCACGGTGTATTTCGCCGCACTGCTCGCGCGCACCGAAGACGGGTGGGAAGCGAGCGACATGGAACTCGACGATGTCGAGTCCTTGAGTGATCTGATCGATCTCGCCCGTTCCGCCGCTGTCGATGACGACACGGTGGTCGCCCTCATCGAGCAGGAGGACGCCTGGTTCGGCGTCGTCCGCGTGGACGGCGAGGAGGATCCTCGGTACTTCGTATCGAACGCCTCCGCCGCCGACCGCAGCTCCTACGGCTCGATGCTGACCAAAGAGCTGCTGGGCAACGACGAGGAGGACGACGAACTCGACGAGCTGGACCTGGACGGCACCGAGGACGGCGAGGACGAAGTGATCGCCGCGTTCACCGACGAGGAAGACGACGCGGACGAGGAGGGCAGGGCCGGCGCCGAGCCGGTACCGGCCGGTCCGCTCGGCGATCCCCGGCTGCTGGACGACCTCGGGGTGAGCCACAAACAACTGATGACCCTCGACGGGGACGCCCTCTCGGAGATCGCCGAATCGCTCGGCGCCACCGAGGTGCTGGAGGCCGTCCGCTAGTGATCGACCCGCACGTGCCCCCTCCGAACGACCCTGCCTACGACCACGACCACGACCACAAACCCGACCCCGATCCCGATCCCGACCCTGTACGGGACCCCTGGCGGCCCTCCATGCGCCTCGCGCTCCAGGAGGCCGCCCGGGCGGTGCCGGCCGGCGATGTGCCGGTCGGTGCCGTCGTGCTCGGCCCGGACGGCGAGCTCCTCGCCACCGGGCACAACGAGCGCGAGGCCACCGGTGACCCCACCGCGCACGCCGAGGTACTGGCGCTGCGCAGGGCCGCCGCGAAGCTCGGGGAATGGCGGCTTCCGGGGTGCACCCTGGTGGTGACCCTGGAGCCGTGCGTGATGTGCGCGGGCGCGCTCGTGCAGTCCCGGGTGGCCCGGGTGGTCTACGGCGCGCAGGACGAGAAGGCGGGCGCGGCGGGGTCGCTCTGGGACCTCGTACGGGACCGCAGGCTCAACCACCGCCCGGAGGTGATCCGCGGGGTGCTCGCCGAGGAGTGCGCCCGGCAGCTCACGGACTTCTTCCGCGGGCTGTGACTGCGGGCGGGCACTCCGGCGGCTCCGCGGATACGGATTTCAGAGCACGGGGCACCTTGGGCTAAGCTCTCTCTCGGTAGCGTGTCCGAGCGGCCGAAGGAGCACGCCTCGAAAGCGTGTGATGGTGCAAGCTATCCGTGGGTTCAAATCCCACCGCTACCGCTCTGACCGAGAGCCCCGCCCCGCAAGGGTCGGGGCTCTCGGCGTTTCCACGCCTTGCTGGGGTTCCGCGTCTCGCTGGGGTTCCACCCCTCGCCGCGCTTCCACGCCTCGCCGGGATTCCGCGTCCCGGCCCGCCCCGCCGCGTCTCTCCGGGCGACACCCGCGTGACCGGCCGCCCGTTCCGCCGTTGTCACGGCATGACCAAGACCCAGCGCATGCTCGCCGCCATCGCCCTCGCGGGGGCCGCCGCGGGCCTCGCCGCACCCGCCGCCTCCGCCGCCCCGATGGCGCCCATCACCCTCCCGGACCTGCCCTCGGCGGCCCCCGGCATGCCGGAAGAGGCCACGCCCTCCTCGGTGGAGGAGATCGGCGAGCGGCTCACCCAGGGGGTGAACCAGCTCAACCAGCTCATGGACCTGCCGAACCAGCTTTCGCCCGTGATCGCCCCCGTGCAGCCGGTCACGGACCTGGCCGGCGCGGTCGTCGCCTCCTAAACCCTCCCAGGACCCGCGACGGGACGCGAAGAAGGCCCCGACCGGGGCCGGGGCCTTCGACGTGCGGGACGGGGGAAGTGGCATCGGGGGGACGAGCCACCTCCCCCGACGAGGACGGGACCTGCCGGCCCGGGCCGCAGTCAGGGGAATCTCGCGGCTCGGACCCCGCAGTGAGGCCCTGTCCCTCACCCACCGATTTCCTGCCAGAACCGGTGGGCTCGTGTTCAATCCTGCGCCCCGCGCAACACGGGCCCCACCGGCAAAGGGCCTGGAGCACCGGGTCATTGGTCTTTAAAGGCCGGGTGAGTGTCCAAACCCGACCGGTTAGACTCACCCGACTTTGCAGTACCGGTTGGGGAGGCCGAAACCGCTCATGGAGACCAAGAAGATCGTCATGGGCGCGCTCGTCGCCTTCGTGCTCTTCGTGATCATCACCCAGCCGGTCAAGGCCGCCGACCTGGTCCTCATCGGATTCCAGGGGATCTCGGACGCCGCCAACGCGATCGGCGAGTTCATGACCGAACTGGTGCGCTGAACCCGTACGCTGAAGCGGTTTCCGGACATCCCGGCCCCCCACTCCGACGGTGGGGGGCTTCGTGCGTTCCGGCCCCGGTCCGGCGCCACGTCCGGGGCCGTCCGCCCCGCTAGGCTTGATGCCCCAATATGCCCAACTTGCCCTCAACACGGTGATATACGGTGCTTGCACACAGTGCACATGTCTTGTGATGCTATGACCGGTTTTGACCGATGAGTTGACTGAAGGGGTGGCGTGACCGTGCCGGCCAGTACAGCGCCTCAGGTGCCACCCCAGCAGGACCCCCCGCACGCCCCGCAGGGCCCCCCGCACGACTCCCAGGTCCCACCCCAGCACGACTCCCCGGAGGAGCCCCCGGCCGCCGCCCCGAGACCGCAGAGCCGGGGCGCGGACACCCGGGCACTCACCCAGGTGCTCTTCGGGCAGCTGAAGGGCCTCCAGCCGGGCACCAGCGAGCACAACCGGGTGCGCGGGGCCCTGATCGAGGCCAACCTCCCGCTCGTCCGGTACGCGGCCGCCCGCTTCCGCAGCCGCAACGAGCCGATGGAGGACGTGGTCCAGGTCGGCACCATCGGCCTCATCAACGCCATCGACCGGTTCGACCCGGACCGCGGGGTGCAGTTCCCGACCTTCGCGATGCCGACCGTGGTGGGCGAGATCAAACGGTACTTCCGCGACAACGTCCGCACCGTCCACGTACCCCGTCGGCTCCACGAGCTGTGGGTCCAGGTCAACGCGGCCACCGAGGACCTCACCACGCTCCACGGACGCACCCCGACCACCCCCGAGATCGCCGAGCGGCTGCGGATCACCGAGGACGAGGTGCTCTCCTGCATCGAGGCCGGCCGGAGCTATCACGCAACCTCGCTCGAAGCCGCCCAGGAAGGCGATGGACTGCCCGGGCTGCTGGACCGCCTCGGCTACGAGGACCCGGAGCTGGCCGGGGTCGAGCACCGCGACCTCGTCCGGCACCTCCTCGTACAGCTGCCCGAGCGCGAGCAGCGGATCCTTCTCCTGCGGTACTACAACAACCTGACGCAGTCGCAGATCAGCGCGGAGCTGGGGGTATCCCAGATGCACGTGTCCCGGCTGCTCGCCCGGAGCTTCGCCCGGCTGCGATCCGCAAACAGGATCGAGGCTTAACCGGAACGAGTGGAGATCACTCCCTCGTTTCCGGCAGAACGGGCTCATTCCGCTCTGTCGCTGGAGATATATGTCGACATGGCGCTACAGCGTGTTGCCGACATGTGACATTCTGCTGGAACCGCGTTTGCCGCAGCCCCGCCTCCGGTATTCAGGTGGAGGCTGCGTTCCTCCGACGGGCGCGCAGAGACGCGACCGTCCGCGACCTCAAGGGGGTGGCATGTCCGTAGACCAGGGCAGCTCCAAGGTGCTCACGCTCGTCAAGCGTGAGCTGCCGGCAGTGTCCAACCGCTCGGAAGCCATCGACACCCGCACCCTCTCCCGCTCCCTCTTCCAGCGACTTGCCGCCCTGGACGCGGACAGCCCCGAACGTGCGTACGTACGCGACACCCTGATCGAGCTGAACCTGCCGCTGGTGCGCTACGCCGCGGCCCGGTTCCGCAGCCGCAACGAGCCGATGGAGGACATCGTCCAGGTCGGCACCATCGGCCTGATCAAGGCGATCGACCGCTTCGACTGCGAACGCGGCGTGGAGTTCCCGACGTTCGCGATGCCAACCGTCGTGGGTGAGATCAAACGGTTCTTCCGGGACACCTCCTGGTCGGTGCGCGTCCCGCGCCGCCTCCAGGAGCTCCGCCTCGCCCTCACCAAGGCCAGTGACGAGCTCGCCCAGAAACTGGACCGCTCGCCGACCGTGCCGGAGCTCGCCGCCGTGCTCGGGGTCTCCGAGGAGGAGGTCGTCGACGGCCTCGCCGTCGGCAACGCCTACACCGCCTCCTCGCTCGACTCGCCCTCCCCCGAGGACGAGGGCGGCGAGGGCTCGCTCGCGGACCGCCTCGGGTACGAGGACACCGCGCTGGAAGGCGTCGAGTACCGCGAGTCCCTGAAGCCGCTGCTGGCCAAACTCCCGCCCCGGGAACGGCAGATCATCATGCTGCGCTTCTTCGCGAACATGACGCAGTCGCAGATCGGCGAGGAGGTCGGCATCTCCCAGATGCACGTCTCCCGGCTCCTCACGCGCACCCTGGCCCAACTCCGGGTGGGCCTCATCGGCGAGTGAACGGGGCGCAGCCGCTTCCCATTTGACGCATCGTCAGCCAAACTGACGCGATGCGAAAGGGATCACGAGGCGCGTACGTCTGGCTCGCCCTGTGCACGGCCGCCGCCACCCTGACGGGCTGCGGCGGCTCCGCGCGAGACGGCTACGTGGCCGTGGGCGCGGCGGCCCCCGGGCCGGAACGGGGCGCGGGGGAGAACGTGGCACCGCGGGGCGAGGTCGAATTCCAGCCGCTCGCCGCCCCGCCCGCCGCGGCGGGTTCCTCGGCATCCGCCATTACGTCGCCCAGCGCGCCGGGAGCCAGTGCGCCGGCCGGCTCCACCCGAGGCGGAGCCGCGCCCGCCGCCCCCGGGGATACCGCGAGCGCACCCGGCATCACCCCGGGACCGGGCAGCCCTTCCAGCCCGGGCGGCTCCGGCGCCGGGCCTGGAACCACGACACCCGGAACCACCACACCGGGGACCACACACCCGGGGACCACACCCCCGGGGACCACCCCGCCGGGCACCACCGCCCCGCCGCGGCCCCCCGCCACGCCGGCGAAGCTGACGCTGAGCACCCCGACCCGCACGGCGGCGGCCGACCGCTGGTGCGAGCGGGTCACGGTCACCTTCACCAACACCGGTACGACGGCGGCCCGTTCCGGCACCGTCACCTTCTCGACGCACATCATCGGCATCCTGGGCGGCGACTGGGGCACCCGCACCACGACCCAGCCCCTCCCGGCCCCCATCGCGGGCGGCACGGCGAAGACGCAGACCTACACGGTCTGCGTGGACGACTGGCGGGTCCTCTTGGGCATGCACGTGGAGACCCGGACGGTCACGGCGACCTGGAGCTGAGGCCCGGCCTGCCCGACGTGCTCGGACCGCCCGGACCGCCCGGCCTGCCCGGCCTGCCCGCCGTACGTACTACGTCCTACGTCCTAGCGGACGGCCAGCCAGATCACGACGCCGATCACGACCACGGCCGCGAGGCCCAGCCATACGCCCGCCTTCGAGCCGGACTTCTGCTGCGCGGCACGCTGCTGCATCCGCGCCCCCGGACCGGCGGGCCCTGAGGGTGCGGCCTCCTCGACGAACGCACGGAACATCTGGGTGCTGCCCGCCGGGTCGTAGTTGCCCTCGGGGCCCTGTGTGTTGTGGGTGTCAGACATGCCTCAGGACCCTAGCGGGTTTTCCGATTCCTTTACCGCCCCGCCCCCAGGATTCATTTGCCTGTAGCAACCATCCGCTTCTATGGTTGCTCTAAGCAACAAGATTGATGGGGGCTCTCCGGTGACCACGCAGGCAATGCAGAAGTCCCGGTACGAGGAGCTGGCCCGCCAGCTCACCGGAATCGGCGCGGTCAAGCGCGACCTCGCCCGGACCCTGCCCGCCGAATGCCCGCCCGGCTCCGCCGCCGTCCTCACCGTGATCGACCGGCACGGCGCCATGCGGCTCAGCCGGCTCGCCGAGCTCATGGCCATCGACATCTCGGTGACCAGCCGCCACGTCGCCCACGTCGCCGAGCGCGGCTGGATCGACCGCGAGACCGACCCCGGCGACGCCCGCTGCCGGATCCTGCGCCTCACCCCGGCCGGCCGCGCCCTGCTCACCGAGCTCGGCGCCCGGTACACCGGCGCGCTGGAAAGGGCCCTGGCCGACTGGCCGGCCGAGGACATCGACGTACTCAACACCCTGCTGGCCCGACTCCGATCGAGCTTCTAGACAAAGGAAACACATGGCTACGACCACACCCCACGGTGTGCGGGGAGGCGGCCAGTCGGAAACCACGTCCGACGGCGCACCCATGACCCACCCGCAGATCATGAAGGCGCTGTCCGGGCTGATGCTCGGCATGTTCGTGGCGATCCTGTCCTCGACGATCGTCTCCAACGCCCTGCCCCAGATCATCAGCGACCTCGGCGGCACCCAGTCCTCCTACACCTGGGTCGTCACCGCAGCCCTCCTGTCGATGACGGCCGCGACCCCGCTGTGGGGCAAGCTGTCCGACCTCTTCAGCAAGAAGCTGCTGGTCCAGATATCCCTGGTGATCTACGTCCTCGGCTCCGTGGTCGCGGGCCTGTCCCAGAACACCGGCATGCTCATCGCCTGCCGCGTGGTCCAGGGCATCGGCGTCGGCGGCCTGTCCGCCCTCGCGCAGATCGTGATGGCGGCGATGATCTCCCCGCGCGAGCGCGGCCGGTACAGCGGCTACCTCGGCGCGGTCTTCGCAGTCGCCACCGTCGGCGGACCGCTGCTGGGCGGTGTCATCACCGACACCGAGTGGCTGGGCTGGCGCTGGTGCTTCTACGTCGGCGTGCCCTTCGCGATCATCGCGCTGATCGTGCTCCAGAAGACCCTCCGGCTCCCGGTGGTCCGCCGCGACGTCAAGGTCGACTGGCTGGGCGCCTTCCTGATCAGCGGCGCCGTGTCCCTGCTGCTGATCTGGGTCACGCAGGCCGGTGACTCGTACGACTGGATCTCCTGGACGACCCTGGCGATGACCGGCGGCGCGGTGGCGCTCGGCCTGCTCTTCGTCCTCGTCGAGTCCCGCGCGAGCGATCCGATCATCCCGCTGCGGCTGTTCCGCAACAAGACCATCACCCTCGCTTCCGCGGCCTCGCTGTTCGTCGGCATCGCGATGTTCTCGGGCACCGTGTTTTTCAGCCAGTTCTTCCAGCTGGCTCGCGGCGAGTCCCCCACGATGTCCGGAATCCTGACGATTCCGATGATCGGCGGGCTCTTCGTCTCCTCCACTCTTTCCGGTCAGGTGATCACCAAGACCGGTAAGTGGAAGGCCTGGCTCGTCGCCGGCGGTGTGCTCCTGACGGCCGGTCTGGGCCTGCTGGGCACCCTGCGGTACGACACCCCGTACTGGCACATCGCGATCTACATGGCGCTGACCGGGCTCGGTCTCGGCATGATGATGCAGAACCTGGTCCTCGCCACGCAGAACCAGGTGGCCCCCGAGGACCTGGGCGCGGCCAGCTCGGTCGTCACCTTCTTCCGTTCTCTCGGCGGCGCCATGGGCGTCTCGGCGCTCGGCGCGGTCATGGCCACCCGGGTCACCCACTACGTCAAGGACGGGCTGACCGCACTCGGCCCGAAGGCGGCGGCCATGGGCCACGGCGGCACCGCCGGGGGCGCGATCCCCGAGCTCGACAAGCTGCCCGCGCCGTTGCGGCAGGTCATCGAGTCCGCGTACGGGCACGGCGTCGGCGATGTGTTTCTGTACGCCGCCCCGTTCGCGCTGCTCTCGCTGGTGCTGGTGCTGTGCATCAAGGAGGTCGCGCTGAAGTCGAAGCCGGCGGCGCACGCCCCGGCGGCGGCCGGCTCCACCGAGACTGACGCGCCGGCTTCCCTCCCGGAGAAGGCCCAGGCCCAGCTCTAGGGAGGGGCTGGTCCAGCGGCGATGGCCTGGGCGGTGGCGGTCTAGGCGGTGGCGGTCTTCGCCTCGATGCCCGCGATCAGGACGTCGAGCGCGAGGCCGAAGTCGCCCTCGGGCGCCCGCCGGACCGTGCCCCCGCAGCCGTGCAGGAAATGCGAGACGGCCAGGTGGGCGCCGGTCCGGCCGGGGTCCGCCAGGCCGGTGGCGTCCAGCAGCCGCTGCAAGGCGGCGTCGAAGGCCCGGGCGTGCGGGCCGATGTTGGGGTACGTGGCGGTGAGCGGGGCCACCCACGGATGGTCGGCCAGCAGTTGCCGGTAGCCGCAGGCCAGGGCACGCAGACGGCCGGGCCAGGTCTCCGGCGCCGGCCCGGCCGTCAGGGTGAGCTCGCCCAGGGCGCTGTCCAGGGCGAGTTCGAGCAGATCGTGCTTGGTGTCCACGTACCAGTACAGGGACATCGCGGTGACCCCGAGCGCGGCGGCGAGGCGCCGCATCGAGAACCGGCCCAGCCCTTCGGCATCGAGCAGCCGCACGGTGGCGGCGGTGATCCGGTCCCGGTCGAGGCCGGAGGGTGCCTCGGTGCGGCGTCTGGCCGGGGCGGCGGGCCTGGCGGCCAGCCACACACTGGTCCGGGTCTTGCCGGAATCGGCCGCGGTCACCATGGAGGCACCCTCCTCACGACAGGTGGATCAGCCCGGAATGCCCGGTCCGCCCTCTTGATGCTCCTCTTGATGCTAGGGGGTGCGTCTCAAATTCCGGTCGGATCAGGACGTGCCGGAGGTGGAAGCCGTGAGGTCGTAGAAGGTGGCTCCGCCGACCGTGGTGGCCTTGAAGTTGGCCTTCACCCAGGTCTCGATGGCGCTGCTGGTGCCGCCGCCCGGGCCACCCATGCCGCCCGCACGGTTCATGCCCGGGGCCTCGCCCGGGCCGCCGCCACCCTCAACGCCCTGGCCGCTGCTCTGGGCGCCGCTCTGGCCGATGAACCAGTGGATCTTCCCCGCCTTCACGTACTCCTGGAACTGCTTCAGCGTCGGCGAAGGGTCGCTCCCGTTGAAGCCGCCGACCGGCATGACCGGGACGCCGGAGGCCAGTTGGTAGCTCGCCGCGTTCTGGGAGCCGATGGCGGCTGCCGCCCAGGTGTACCTCGCGGCGTCGGTGCGCAGGGCCGCCTTCGCCTCGGCGCTGGCCTCTGTACCGTTCAGCAGGCCGCCCATACCGCCCGGGCCGCCGCCCATCCGCTCGACGCCGCGCCCGCCTTGACCTGCCTGGCCGCCCTGGCCCGCGGGGGCGCCCTGGCCGCCTGGGCCGCCCGGCATCATCCGGCCCGGCACTGCGCCCTGCGGGGCGGCGCCGCCCGGCAGGTAGAAGGTGCGCAGGCCCTGGCCACCGGGGCCGCCCGGGCCGCCCATCCCGCCCCGGCCGCCCATGACCGCGGGGCCGGCCGTCACGATCGACCCCTGGTGCGCGGTGCCCACCGTGGTCAGGCAGTAAGCGAGCGGCCCCGCGAGCGCCGCACCCAGGCCCACGGCGGCCACCGCGAGCAGCCCCCGGCGCCCCAGCCGGCCGGCGAAGGGCAGCACGGCCGCCGCCCCGAGTCCGGCGGCGAGCACGGTCCAGCGCAGCCACGGCACGTACCCGGTGGAGCGGCCGAGCAGCACGAACGCCCAGTACGCGGTCAGCGCGAGGGTTCCGGCGAGGGTGAGGGAGGCGGCCCGGCTGCCCCGCTCCTCCCACAGCACGACGACGCCCATGCCGACGAGCGCGGCCACGAAGGGCGCCAGCGCGACGGTGTAGTACTCGTGGAAGATGCCCTGCATATAGCTGAACACCAGCGCGGTGATCAGCAGCGAGCCGCCCCAGGCCAGGAAGGCCGCCCGGGCCATGCTCTCCAGCGAGTCGGTGGCCCGGCGAGCCCGCCAGGTGATCACCAGGCCGGCCACGAGCAGCACCAGGGCCGTCGGCAGCAGCCAGGAGATCTGACCGCCGATATTGGCCGAGAACAGCCGGTCGATGCCGGTCTCCCCCCAGCTCATCCCCCCGCCACCGCCGGCGCGTCCGCCACCGCCGACGCTGCCGGTCTCGTTGCCGTTGATCCGGCCGAGGCCGTTGTAGCCGAGGGTCAGCTCCAGGAAGGAGTTGTTCTGCGAACCGCCGATGTACGGGCGGGAGGAGGCGGGCCAGAGCTTCACGACGGCCACCCACCAGCCCCCGGCCAGGACCATCGCGAGCCCGGCGAGCAGCAGCTGGCCCAGGCGCCGGCGCAAGCCGGTGGGCGCGCAGACCGCGTACAGCAGGGCGAGCGGCGGCAGGATGACGAAGGCCTGGAGGGTCTTGGTGAGGAAGGCGAAGCCGACCGCCACGCCCGCCCAGAGCAGCCACTTCGTCCGGGCCCCGTCGAGGGCGCGCAGGACGCAGTACACCGTGACGGTGAGCAGCAGGGTGAGCAGCGCGTCGGGGTTGTTGAAGCGGAACATCAGCGCGGCGACGGGCGTGAGCGCGAAGACGGTGCCGCTCAGCAGCGCGGCGACCGGTCCGAACTGACGGCGTACGGCGGCGTAGAGCACGGCGGTGGTGGCGACGCCCATCAGGGCCTGCGGGACGAGGATCTGCCAGGCTCCGAGCCCGAACAGCCGGACGGAGAGCGCCATCGGCCACAGGGCGGCCGGGGGCTTGTCGACGGTGATGGAGTTGCCCGCGTCGGAGGAGCCGAAGAAGAAGGCCTTCCAGCTCTCGGAGCCTGCCTGGACGGCTGCGGAGTAGAAGGAGTTGGCGTAGCCGGAGGCGCCGAGGTCCCACAGCAGCAGGAGGGCGGTGGCGATCAGGAGTGCGGCGTAGGCGGGGCGTTCCCAGCGCGGGCGGAGGGTGTGCGCCCTGGCCGCGACGGGCGGGAAGAGCGGCAGTGCTGCCGTGGTCATCGGATGTCGTCCTTCGCAGGAGTGGTGCGCCGCTCGGGGAAGACCCAGGCGCGGAAGAGCAGGAACCTCAGCACGGTGGCGGCGAGGTTGGCCGTGATCAGGACGGCCAGTTCGGTGCTGTGGGCCGGGTCGGCGCTGGCCGCGCCGAGGGCGGCGAGCGAGCCACTGGTCAGGGCCAGCCCGATGCCGAACACGACGAGCCCCTGGGCCTGGTGGCGTACGGCCCGGGCCCGGCCCCGCACCCCGAAGGTGAGCCGGCGGTTGGCGGCGGTGTTGCCGACGGCGGAGAGCAGCAGGGCCGCCGCGTTGGCGGCCTGGGGCCCGGCTCCGGCGCGGAAGGCGGAGTACAGCAGCAGGTAGAGCAGGGTGCTCAGCACCCCGACGACACAGAAGCCGAGGAACTGGCGGGCCAGCCCGCTGGGCACTCCGGGCAGGGCGGTCCGGTCGCGCGGGTCGTCGCCGAAGGGGCGGGAGAGCCGGTCGAGCGGGAGCGCCCCGACGGCCAGCGCCCTGCCGACCCGCCAGACACCCTTGAGGTCCTCGGTGGCGGTGCGCACGATGTGGACGGTGGAGTCGGGATCGTCCACCCAGTCCACCGGCACCTCGTGGATCCGCAGCCCGGCCCGCTCGGCGAGCACCAGCAGCTCGGTGTCGAAGAACCAGCCGGAGTCCTCCACCAGCGGCAGCAGCCGCTCCGCGACCTCCCGGCGTATCGCCTTGAACCCGCACTGGGCGTCGCTGAACCGGGCGGCCAGGGAGGAGCGCAGGAGCAGATTGTAGGCCCGGGAGACGAACTCCCGCTTCGCTCCGCGCACCACGCGGGAGGAACGGGCGAGGCGGGTGCCGATGGCGAGGTCGGAGTGGCCGGAGATCAGCGGGGCGACCAGCGGCAGCAGTGCGTTGAGGTCGGTGGAGAGGTCCACGTCCATGTACGCGAGGACGGGCGCCTCGGAATCGGACCACACGGTGCGCAGGGCGCGGCCGCGGCCCTTCTCCTCCAGCCGGGTGCTGCGTACGCCGTCGACGGTGTCGGCGAGGGTGGCCGCGACCTCGGGGGTGCGGTCGGTGCTCGCGTTGTCGGCGATGGTGATGCGGAAGGGGTACGGGAAGGTCCGGGTGAGGTGCTCGTGCAGCCGACGCACACAAGGGCCGAGGTCCTTCTCCTCGTTGAACACCGGGATCACCACGTCGAGTACGGGCTCGCCGGGCACAGGCTGGAGGGGCGCCCGGGCCGGGAGGGCGCCAAGGCCGGGAGAGGTGTCGATTGGCATGGACCGACCCTCGCCGGGCGGGCTGTCACCGCTGTGTGGTGAGCCTGTGGCCCGTCTGTGAGTCCTGGTGCTGGGCCTGGTACTGGTGCTGGTGCTGGTGCTTGTGCCTGTCGGCGTCGGCGGCGAGCGGCAGCAGCACCTGGAAGCGGGTCCGCCCCGGCTCGCTCTCCACATCGACCCGTCCCCCGTGCGCCGAGACCACCGCCTCGACGATGGCGAGCCCGAGTCCGGTGGAACCCGCCGCCCGGGAGCGGGAGGCGTCGCCCCGGGCGAAGCGCTCGAAGATGTGGGGGAGCAGGGCCGGGGGGATCCCGGGCCCGTTGTCCTCGATCCGCAGCCGGACGGCGGATGTTTCACGTGAAACATGCGCGGTGACGGTGGTGCCCGGCGGGGTGTGGGTGCGGGCGTTGGCGAGGAGGTTCACCAGGACCTGCTGGATCCGCGCGGAGTCGCCCCGGACGGGCGCGGGCTCGTCCGGGAGTTCCAGGCGCCAGTGGTGTTCGGGCCCGGCGGCCCGGGCATCGCTTACGGCGTCCACGACGAGCGGGGCGAGGTCGGTCTCGTCGGAGGAGAGCGGGCGGCCCGCGTCGAGCCGGGCCAGCAGCAGGAGGTCCTCGACCAGGCCGGTCATCCGGGTGGCCTCGGACTCGATCCGGCCCAGGGCGTGCCGGGTGTCGGGGCCGGGCTCCTCCCGTCCCCGTCGGGTGAGTTCGGCGTAGCCGCGGATGGAGGCCAGCGGGGTGCGCAGCTCGTGACTGGCGTCGGCGACGAACTGCCGGACCCGGGTCTCGCTCTGCTGGCGGACGGTGAGGGCGGAGGAGACATGGCCCAGCATCCGGTTGAGGGCCGCGCCGACCTGGCCCACCTCGGTGCGCGGGTCGGCCTCGGCGTCCGGGACACGTTCGTGCAGGGCGGGCTCGCCGCTGTGCAGGGTGAGTTCGGAGACCCGGGTCGCGGTGGCGGCCACCCGGCGCAGCGGGCGCAGGGCGACTCCGACCAGGGCCTGCCCGGCGAGGGAGGCCGCGATCAGCCCGGCCAGGGTGACGCAGACCTCCACCGCGATCAGGATGCGGACGGTGGAGTCGACCCCGTCGAGCGGGAACCCGAGGACCATGCTCCCGTCGGGGGCGGTGAGCACCCGGTAGTCCCCCAGCCCGGGCAGCTTCAGGTCCACCGGGCCGAACCCGCCGGGGACGGCCTTGCGGGCGGCTTCGGCGAAGACGGCGCTCTGGGCCTCGGTGAGGGGCTGGCGGTGGTCGAGGGCGGGCCCGTCGGCGGGGACGATCCGGGCAGTGCCGATCACCTTCCCGGCGGCGTCGAGCCGGATCCCGGCGGTGCCGAGGGGGGATCCGGGTGGCAGCACGAAGCCGAGGGTGCTCTCGTGTGTCCCCTTCCCGAAGCCGGGTCCGCGGATGGCCATGCCCACGGAGGTACGCAGCTGGTCGTCGAGCTGGTCGACCAGGTAGGACCGCAGCGCGAGGGTGGTCACGGTTCCGATGGCGGCGCCCACGACGGCGATCAGCGCCACGGCCGAGAACACCAGCCGGGTCCGCAGGGACCAGGGCCGCCGGAGGCGACTCGGGCGCGCGGACCGGCGTACGGCCCGGGGAAAGGGGAGAGGGCGGAGGGCCCGGGGAAAAGGGAGACGGCGGAGATGGCGGAGATGGCAGAGACGGCGGAGACGGCGGAGACGGCGGAGACGGCGGAGACGGCGGAGACGGCGGAGACGGCGGAGACGGCGGAGACGGCGGAGACGGCGGAGCTTCACTACTCGGCCGGCTTGATCAGGTAGCCGGCGCCGCGCCGGGTGTGGATCATCGGCGGCCGCCCGGGGCCGCTCTCCAGCTTCCGCCGCAGGTAGGAGATGTACAGCTCGACCACATTGGCCTGGCCTCCGAAGTCGTACGACCACACCCGGTCCAGGATCTGCGCCTTGCTCAGCACCCGGCGCGGATTGCGCATCAGGTAGCGCAGCAGCTCGAACTCGGTGGCGGTCAGGTGGATCTCCTGACCGCCCCGCGTCACCTCGTGGCTGTCCTCGTCGAGCCGCAGATCCCCCACGGCCAGGACCGAGCCGCCGCGCGCCGCCTGCGCGGCACCCGAGCGGCGGACCAGGCCGCGCAGCCGGGCCACGACCTCCTCCAGGCTGAACGGCTTGGTGACGTAGTCGTCGCCGCCCGCCGTCAGGCCCGCGATCCGGTCCTCCACCGAGTCCTTGGCGGTCAGGAACAGCACCGGGACCTGCGGGATCTCCCGCCGCAGCCGCCCGAGGACGGCCAGGCCGTCCATGTCGGGGAGCATGATGTCGAGGACCACCACGTCGGGACGGAACTCCCGCGCCGCCCGCACCGCGCCCGCCCCGTCGCCCGCGCTGCGGACCTCGCAGCCCTCGTAGCGCAGGGCCATGGACAGGAGCTCGGAGAGCGCGGCCTCGTCGTCGACCACGAGCACCCGGCAGGGGCCGCCGTCGGGCCGCACGAGGGCCGTGGGGTTACTGGTGGACGTGGACGCGTGGGAGGTGGTCGTCGCAGTCATGAGGACACGCTGTCCCGTGCCTCTGAGAGCGTTCTTGTCCCTTCCTGTGAATTTCCTGAGAAACGCCCGGCCCCTCAGCCAGCTCAGCCCCTCAGCCAGCTCAGCCCCTCAGCCAGCCCAGGCCCTCAGCCCGTTCAGGCCCTCAGTCGAGGCGGAACAACCGGGCGCCGTTGTCGTGGCAGACCGCCCGCAGCCAGTCGTCACCCAGGCCGAGCCGTTCCAGAGCCTCCAGCTGGTGCTCGTACGGGTAGGGGATGTTCGGGAAGTCGGTACCGAGCAGGATCCGGTCACCGAGGTCGGCGAGCCGCCCGACGTCGCCCGGCGGGAACCCGCTGAACTGTTCGGAGAAGTCGGTGAAGGCCATCGTGGTGTCGAGGCGGACCTCGGCGTACCGGTCGGCCAGGTCGAGGAAGTCCGCGTACTCGGGCATGCCCATGTGCGCAATGATCAGCGGCAGCCGCGGATGCCGGGCCAGCAGCCGGGCGATCGGCTCCGGGCCGGTGTACTTGCCCGGGACCGGCCCCGAACCACAATGGATCACGACGGGGATGCCGGCCTCGGCGAGCAGCCCCCAGACCGGGGCGAGCCGGTCGTCGTTCGGGTCGTAGCCGCCGACCTGGAGGTGTGCCTTGAAGACGCGGGCGCCGGCCTCCACCGCCTGCCGGGTGTAATCCCCCACGCCCTCCTCCGGGAAGAAGGTGGCGGTGTGCAGGCAGTCCGGGGTCCGGGCGGCGAAATCGGCGGCCCAGGAATTGAGCCAGGCGGCCATCGCGGGCTTGTGCGGGTACAGCATGGCGGTGAAGGCCCGCACCCCGAACTCCCGCAGCAGCGCGACCCGCTGCTCCTCCTCGTGCCGGTAGGTGATGGGCCACTCGACGCCGGTCAGCGGGCCGACCGCGTCGAAGTAGTCCCACACCTTGTCCAGGACCCGCTCGGGCATGAAGTGGGTGTGTACGTCGACCAGTCCGGGCAGCCCGAGCCGCTCCCGGAAGGCGCGGACCGCCTCAGCCGTTGCGGGCAAAGCCGTGGCTCCGCTCTACCGTGGCGACGTGAAGGGTGTAGCTCTCGTACCAGTCGGCGCGGCCCTGTGCCATGGCCGCCTGGTGCTCCAAGTCCTCCCGCCAGGCGGTGAGGGACTCCTGGTCGCGGAAGTAGGCGACGGTGATGCCGAGGCCGCCGGGGTTGCGCGCGGACTCGTAGCCGAGGAAGCCGGGGATCTCGCCCACGATCTCCTTCATCCGGGAGAGGGTCTCCGGGTAGCCGCTGTCGTCCGGGGTGCGGACACTGGTGAAAACCGCCATCAGGTAAGGCGGTTCGAAGGCCGGTACAGGCTGGATGCTCATGGCCTCCACCCTCGGCGGCGAGCCCCTGGCATGTCCACGGGTAAGAGGCCCTGGAGGCCAAAGGGATCCAAGTTTTGACCTTGGAAACCCGGGCCTGTGTGGTCAAAACAGCCCGTCCTGCTCAAGGTCCACGGGTGGCGTGATCCCCACGACCGGCACGTCGGTGGCGCTGTGCTCGCCGGGGGCGACCAGCTCCCAGCCGGCCAGCAGCCGGGTGTCCACCACCAGCCCGTCCGCGACATGCAGATCCGGCCCGGCCGCGCCCGCCAGCCGACCCGCCACCACCCCTCCCGGCACCATCCCGGTGATCACCCGGGTGGGCACCGGCAGCCCTCTCAGCCCGAACGCCCGCGCGTGATCGACGGCTTCACAGCCCACCCGCTCCAGCGACTCCGGCCACCCGGGCAGCGCCACGGCCCGGGCGTGCAGTTCGGCGACCTCCCGGGCCCGCTCGGGCTCCGGCGGCAGGTGGGCCCGTACGGCGCGCTTGCGGGCGTACGCGATCCGGTCGGGCACGCCCAGCGCCGCCCGCAGCAGCTCCTCGGTCCGCCGGGCGGCCATCAGCGGCCCGCGGCCCAGCCAGGCCCAGGTCACCGCCCCCTGCTCCAGCAGCCGGGCCGAGCCGCGCTCCTCGGCGGTGATGCCGACCTTGACCAGCCCGGGCCCGAACCAGGCCAGGTACACCCGGTAGGTGCGCGGATCGGCGGCGTTGGTGTCGGCGGCCACCGAGAAGGACCGGTCCAGGCGGGCGCACTGGGGGCACTGGGCGTTCCCCGTCCGGGCGGGCACGGTCGCGGCCGTCGGACACGGGGTCCGCTTCCCGGCCCGCCGCACGCCGAGGCAGTGCCGCTCCCCGCGGGCGGCGAAGGCGAGCGGCTGCCCGTACACGAGCACGCTGGTCCGCTCCCCGCGCCCCTCCCCGTACCAGCCGATGGCCGGGCGCCCCTCGCTCCACCGGATCCCGGTGCACCACCAGGTCACAGCGGGAGGGGACGCTCGAAGAAGGTCTCCAGTACGACGGTCGCGTGCGTACCGCTCACGCCGTCGATGCCGTAGAGGCGGCGCAGCACGTCCTGCAACTGCTCCGTCGAGGCCGTGCGCACCTTCACCAGCACGGAGGCGCTGCCCGCGATGATGTGCGCCTCCTGGATCTCGGCGATCCCTTCGAACGCGGCCGCGGAGTCCCCCATCCAGGCGGTGGAATCGACCATCACGTAGGCCAGCACCCCGCTGCCGACGGCGGCGGGATCCACCTCGACCGTCGTCCGCCGGATGACCCCGCGCTCCCGCAGCTTGCGCACCCGCTCGTGGGTGGCCCCCGCCGACAGCCCGACGGCTGCGCCGAGGGTGGCGTAGGACTGGCCCGCGTCCTGCTGGAGGCGCCGGACGAGCGCCCGGTCGATGTCGTCCACGCGATCTTCCTCCCGTATCCCCGTCAGGCCTTGCGAAGACAGTACCGGATCCTGCAATCTCATCTTCATGCCGAACACAATTCGGTGGCTCATCCGTTGGGGGAAATCATGTCAGGCATTGCCGACCTCAATCTGTACGAGATCCTGGACGACCGTTTCCGTACCGGCCGCTGTGCCAACGGCGACGCGCGGCTGGAGCGGCTCTACGACGGCTGCCGCTGGGCGGAGGGGCCGCTGTACCTGCCGGCCTGGCGCCAGCTGGTGTGGAGCGACATCCCCAACGACCGGATGCTGCGCTGGGACGAGGCGAGCGGCGCGGTCTCCGTCTTCCGCTCCCCGGCCGGCCACTCCAACGGCAACACCCTGGACCGCGAGGGCCGCCTGATCACCTGCGAGCAGGGCAACCGGCGCGTGACCCGCACCGAACCGGACGGCACTCTCACCGTCATCGCCGACCGGTACGAGGGCAAGCGGCTCAACAGCCCGAACGACGCGGTGGTGCGCTCGGACGGCTCCATCTGGTTCTCCGACCCGGACTTCGGGATCACCAACGACTACGAGGGCCGTCGCGCGCCGAGTGAGATCGGCGCCTGCAACCTCTACCGCGCCGACCCATCGAGCGGCGATGTCCGGCTGGTCGCGGACGGCTTCCTGGGTCCGAACGGCCTGGTCTTCTCGCCCGACGAGAGCGAGCTGTACGCGGCGGACACCCGCGCGGGCCACATCCGCGCCTTCAAGGTCACCGACGAGGGCACCCTGACGGACGACCGCGTCTTCGCGCAGTGCCGCCCGCTCGACAACATCCGTTTCGACGACGAGGGCCGGCTGTGGGCGGCCGCGATGGAGTCAGGAGTGCACTGCTACGCGCCGGACGGCACCCTGATCGGCCGCCTGCGCGTCCCGGAGCCGGTCTCGAACATCGCCTTCGGCGGCCCGAAGAACAACCGCCTCTTCATCACCGCCACCACCTCCCTGTACTCCCTGGTGATGTCGGTGACGGGCCTGCCGCGCGTCCTCTCGCCCTCTCGCCCTCTCGCCCTCTAACCCTCTGATCTTCTTTAGCCCTCTCTAGGGCTTCGCCGGGGACAGCGTCAGATTCTCAGCCCAGGCCTCCCCGAACTTGTACTTGGTCCCCGCGACGTTGAAGGACCAGACCCCCTCCAAGGCCAACTTCTCGCCGGGCGCGGCCGACTGCAGGATGTCGCAGACGTCACCGACGGAGGTCACGGGCGTGTCCTTTACGTCCGTGATCAGGTCCCCGCCCCCGAGATGCGCCTTGTACGCGGGCGAGTTGGTCCGCACGTTCAGGACGACCACGCCGTCCACCCCGGAGTTGATCAGCTTCTTCTGGTCCCTCGCGACGCCGGCTTGATCCTCAGGTACGAACTCCTCACTCAGCCCTGGGTCGCTCAGCGCCGCGATGTTCCAGCCGGGGTCGTTCTTGGTGTCCCCTGCGGCAAGCGAGTCCAGCAGCGGCCGGACGTGGTCGCTGCTGATGGCGTAGAACTGCCCCGACACCTCACCGGTGGCCCTCAGGGTGTTGATCCCGACGACCTCACCCTTGCCGTTGAGCAGCGGACCGCCGGAGTTGCCGGGGTTCAGCGTCGCGGAGTGCTGGATGGTGTCGGGGTACCTGGGCAGCGAGGGCGACGGCTCGGCGTTCTTGACGTCGGAGTTCTGCACCGACCCGGTGGTGAAGGCAGCCTTCGCGGAGCTCTGGTCCCCGTACGATTCGGGGTACCCGAGGGCCGTCACACTGTCCGCGGTCTCCACATCCTTGCTGGAGCCGAACTTCAGCTCCTTCAAGCCGTCTTGGGGCGCGGAGAACTTCAGCACGGCCAAGTCCTCGCAGGGGTCCACGCCGAGCACCTGCACCGGTGCCGGGGGGTGGTCCCCGACGGCGGCCTTGAGCGCGGCCTGGCCCTGCACGACGTGCGCATTGGTGACGATCAGCCCTTGGCCGGCGTCGTAGACGACTCCGGTACCGGCAGAGTCGGACCCCAGCACATGCACGGTGGCAGGCGCGGCCCGCTCGTAGATCTCCTTCGGGTCGAGATCGTCCGCGAGGGCCGATCCGCCCATCACCCCGAGCACCACAGCCGTGGCAACGGCCACAGCCCCAACGCCTCGCAGTCTCACAGGCGTCACCCTTCACCCGGACGGCCCCCCATCCCAGGCTAGGCCGGGCGGTCGGCTACCGCGCGACGAACTGCGTCAGGATCGCCTGCACCTCGTAGATGTTCACACCCTTGGTGAAGGTCTTCTCTATCGGCGCCGCGCTGCCCGAGATCCAGATCTTGAGCTCGGCGTCGAGGTCGAAGTGGCCGGCCGTCTCCACGGAGAAGTGCGTGATGCTCCGGTACGGGATGGAGTGGTACTCCACCTTCTTTCCGGTGATCCCCTGCTTGTCGACCAGCACCAGCCGCCGATCGGTAAACAGGATCGTGTCGCGGATCAGCACATACGCGGCATGCACCTGCTCCCCCTGCCCCAGCAGCCGCGCGTAGTCCCGCTGCGCCGACACCGGATCGGTGGTGTGCGCGTTACCGAACAGCCCCATGAGGACCCCCCTCTTCCTGGTTTCCGCCCTTTGACTCCGGACGATCTCCAGAAACCGTATCCAGGGCCCCCCGACGCGTCGTCCCCCGCTGGACCGACCCCCACCCCGGACTTCCCCCGGGTCCGCCCTCCCCACAGAGGAGGAGAGCGACGTGCCGCAGACAACGCAAAAGGCCCCCCGGCGAACCGGGGGGCCTTTTCGGCTGTGCACTCGGCAGGATTCGAACCTGCAACCTTCTGATCCGTAGTCAGATGCTCTATCCGTTAAGCTACGAGTGCTTGGGCTTCTCGGGGTTTTGCGCCCCGTTGGCCTTGCGAGAACAACAATACATGGACCTCGGCGGGACGCGAAATCCATTAGCCAAACCACTGCTGACCTGCAAAAACGGGCCAGATGGAGATCATTTGGCCCGAGTGGATCGCCCGTGGTTCGCGGCCCGTGGATCGTGGCCGGAACGCACCGAAGCCCCGGTCCATGTGGACCGGGGCTTCGGCGAGGTGCGGAGGCGGAGGGATTTGAACCCTCGATGGGGGGTAAGCCCCAAACCGCATTAGCAGTGCGGCGCCATAGACCGGACTAGGCGACGCCTCCAGCACACCCCCGCGTACGAGGGTGCGTGCAGATGATGACACAGGCGCAGGGCCGCTCACCAATCCGCTCCCACGGTACAAGGAGCGGAGGCCACAGGGCAAAGCCTTAAGGACACGCACATACGGACGTCACGCACCGCACGCAACGTCGGGGCGGGCAGGTCGTTGGTCAGGCATATGACGTACGGACGACCTGGAGTGCCCCATGCTGCGTCTCGCCGCCTTCGCCGTCACCTCCGCCCTGGCCGCCGCGGCCACCGGACCGCTGCCGCCGCTGCCACTGGGGCGGCTGCTCGCGGCGCCCCCGGACCGGCTCACGATCACCGTCTCCGACACCGGCAACCGGCGCGCCGACGGCGAGTACCGGCTGGAGTGCCACCCCGTCGGCGGTAACCACCCCGAGGCCGAGCAGGCCTGTGCCCGCCTCGACGAGTTCACCAAGGCGGGCAAGGACCCCTTCGCCGCAGACACGAAGCGGGGGATGTGCACCATGGTCGACGGCGGGCCAGCCACCGCCCGCGTCACCGGTACCTGGCAGGGCCGCACGGTCGACACCACCTTCCGGCGGAAGAACGGTTGCGAGATCAGCCGTTGGAACGACTTGGAACCTGTGCTTCCGCCTGCGCGTTCCTGACCAGGAAGGATGCGGGAGATGCGCGTATCCACCGCACATCCGCCACCTCGCCGCGGGGCTGTGGCCTTAGACTCCTCCCGTGACATGCCGGTAGTTGTGGTCAGGGAGGAAGCTCGTCGTGAGCAGCAGGCCATCCCGAGGCGCTGCTCGCCTCGCAGCAATACTCGACGCTCTTCCGGACGCGCTGTTGCTCGTCAACGCCAACGGCACGGTCGTCAACGCCAATTCGATCGCCCTTGAGGTCATGGAGAGCCCCGGTACGGGGCTCGTCGGCCGGGGCGTGCTGGACCTCCTGCCCGAGTTCGACTCCAAGCTGATCCCCGGCTCCATGCGCCGGCCCGGCGAGGACGAGGGCGGCCGGGCCAAGCCGAAGCGGATGATCGCGCGCCGTACCGACGGCTCCGAGTTCCCCGTCGAGGTCACCGCCGCCCATCTCGACGGCCGCGACGCCTACCGCGAGCCCCAGCCCGGCTACACCGGTGACGAGCTGCTGATGCTCGTCGTACGGGATCTCTCCCAGACCGTGGACACCGAGGCCGAGCTGGCCCGCTCGCAGCGGCAGACCGAGATGATCCTGCGCGCCGCCGCCGAAGGCGTGGTGGGCACGGACACGGACGGCCGGGTCGTCCTGGTCAACCCGGCCGCCGCGCAGATCCTGGGCTACCGCGCCACCGACCTCGGCAACCGCGAGCTGCACGGGCTGGTCCAGCACTCGCGGACCGACGGCTCGCCGTTCCCGTTCGAGGAGTCCCCGCTCGCCGACACCCTGCGCAGTGGGCGCAAGCACCGGGTCCGCGGTCAGGTGCTGTGGAACAAGGCCGGGCAGCCCGTCGCCGTCGACTTGACCACCTCGCCCGTACGGGACGGGGAGCTGCTCGTCGGCGCCGTGATGACCTTCACCGACCGGCGCCCCTACGACGCCCTGGCCGCGCGGCACGCGCAGCTGCTGGCGGTCCTCGGCGAGTCCCTGCGGGGGCCGCTGGAGGAGCTGCGCGGAGAGCTGGCGACGCTGGCCGCCGACGACGCGGGCCAGCTGTGGCCCGAGGCCAACCAGCTGCTGCACCACTTGGCCGCCGGCTACTCCCGGATGACCACGCTGGTGGACAACGTGCTCGGCTTCCAGCGTCTGGACGCGGGCAGCGAGAAGCTCGCCAAGAAGAAGGTCCTGATCAACAAGGTCGTCGCGGCCGGCGTCGACGGTGCGGTCGAACTGATCGGGCCGGGGCGTGCGCAGTTCGCCGTCCACGCGCCCACCATCGAGGCCGAGGTGGACGCGGCGCGGATCGCGACCGCGCTGGCACACCTGGTCGCGGATGTCGCCGGGGTGGACGCCACCGGCAAGACCCGCAACGGCAGCGGGTACATGGATTCGACGATCGTGGTGGCCGCCGCCCAGCGCGGTGATGTCGTACGGATCGAGGTGCGGGGGCCGTACGAGGGCGGCAACCCGGTGCACGAGCCGATCGTGCGGGGCATCGTGGCCGCGCACGGCGGTGTACTGCAGACGGTGGAGGTCCCGGGCGCGCCGGGCGGGGCGTACGTGCTGGAGCTGCCGCTGGGTGCGGGAGCCGGGACGGTTACCCTGCCGGAGCCGTTGGAGGCCCCCAAGGACGACGCGGCCCCCAACGCGGGGGAGTCGGCGGAGGCGGCGGACGCGGGCAAGGGCGCCGGCAAGGGCGGCTCCGGCGGCGGCCGCCGGGCCCGGCGCGGCGTGGACGCGTTCCTGGATGACGAGGCCGCCGAGGCGAAGGCGCCGGAGGCCCGAGAGGGCGGGGGCGCGCTGGCGCTGGCGTCCGGACGACGCCGGGCCGGTGAGGCCGGCGTCCCCGACGCGGGGCCGGGGCTGGCGCAGTCGCCGGTGAACCCGGCGGGCCTGGGTACCGGGCGACGCCGCGGCCGGGCCGGCGACGACAGCGGTGACGCAGGCCAGGGCGGCCCCGGGCGGCCCGTGCCCCCGCAGGGCACCGGCATGCCCGCGCTGGCACCGGTGCCGTCCGTGCCGCAGGTGTCTTCTGTTCCGTCCGGTCCGCCTGCTTCGTCTCCTTCATCCCCTTCGTCTCCTTCATCTGTTGTTCCTTCCGGTGCTCCCGGTGCTCCCAGCCCTTCTCTTCCTTCCGGTCCTTCTGCTCCTTCTGTGCCGCCGATTCCGGTGACCGAGCATCCGGCAGGGCGTCGCCGGGCGCTGGGGCCGGCCGGTCCGCCCGCGCGGCCCGGTGGGCCCGTTCCGGCGACCGGGCTGGCCGCTCCGGCTCCCGCGCGCCCCATCGCTCCCGAGGGCGGCTTCGCGCTGCCCGCCGGGCCGACGCCGGCCGCGCCGCCGTCCCTGTCGGCCCCTCAGACAGCCCAGGCCCCGCAGGCCCCTCAGGCCCCGCAGGCTGCCGCGATGGCCGGTTCGGCCCCCGCTCCCGCCGAGGCCGACTCCGAGGCTCCGGGCGGGCGGCGCGGCCGCCGGGTGCTGGGCGCGCCCGCCGCCGCGCCCGAAGCCCCCGGCGCACAGCCCGCCGAGGCAGCACAGGCCGCACAGAACCCTGCGGGCCCGGTACCCCCCACCGGGCGGCGCCGAGCGCTGCCCGCGACCCCGGCGTGGCCGGTTCCCGGAGCCCGGACCGCCCCCGAGGGCGACGATGCCTCCGGGCAGGTGGCCCTCCCCGGGGCCCGGCAGGCGCAGGACACTCCGGCGGAGCCCGGCGCGCAGCCGATCAGCGTGCGCGCCCTCGGCACCCTGGGCCAGGGCATCTCCGTGGACGCCACCGGCTCGGGCCGCCGCCGTCGGCTCTCCGAGCCCGCGCCTCAGGGCCGGGCCTTCGCCATAGGAGCCCCCGAGGCGGGCTCCGCCGAGGGGCCCGAGCCGCTGGACGGCCCCGGTGGCGCCGTCGAGGTGGTCAACCGGCCCGTGCCGCAGCCCGTAGACGACGAACTGCCGCCGGAGCCGCTGGACAACCCGCGTCGGCTCCTGGTGTGGCCCGCGCCCGATGTGCAGACTCAGCAGGCCCTCAGCGACCGCGGCTACCGGCCGGTGATCGTGCACTCCCGCGAGGAGGTGGACGCGCAGATCGCCGCGTTCCCCGCCGCGTTGTTCGTGGACCCGCTCACCGGTCCGATCACCCGGACCGCCCTGCAGTCCCTGCGCCAGGCGGCGGTGGCCGCGGAGGTGCCCGTACTGGTCACGGCCGGGCTGGGGCATGCCACGCGCGAGGCCGCGTACGGCGCCGATCCGGCCGTCCTCCTCAAGGCGCTCGCGCCGCGCGACAGCGAGCAGCACCCCTCCCGGGTGCTGCTGATCGAGGAGCACGACGAGATCGCGACCGCGCTGACCGCCGCCCTGGAGCGGCGCGGCCTCCAGGTCGCCCGGGCGGGAGCCGACACCGACGCCGTGGAGCTGGCGACCCGGATGCGGCCCAACCTGGTGGTCATGGACCTGATGCAGGTCCGTCGGCGACGTGCCGGGATCGTGGACTGGCTGCGCGCGAACGGGCAGCTGAACCGCACCCCGCTGGTCGTTTACACGACCGCCGGGATCGACCCGGCCGAACTCCCGCGGCTGGCCTCGGGCGAGAGCGTGCTGTTCCTCGCCGAGCGGGCCACCACGGCCGATGTACAGGGCCGCATCGTGGACCTGCTGGCCAAGATCGGGACGAACTAGCCATCCTGGCCGCATGGCCATCATCGACACGCCCGAACACACCGTCCCCGCCGACAACGGCGAGGTGAACCTCCTCATCGCCCGGCAGGTGGAGCCGGGACACGAGGAGACGTTCGAGGCCTGGGCACACGGGATCCTGGAGACGGCCGCGACCTTCCCGGGCCATCTCGGATACGGGCTGTTCCGTCCGGCGACGGAGGGCGGGCCGTGGTTCCTGGTCCACCGCTTCCGCAACCAGGCGGCCTTCCAACAGTGGCAGGACTCCGCCGAGCGGGCCCAGTGGTTCTCGAACTGCCTGGGCCACCACCACACCGAGATAGCCCGGCGTGAACTGCACGGCATGGAGACCTGGTTCGCCAAGCCGGGTACGACCCGGCCCGCGCCGCCGCGGTGGAAGATGGCGATCAGCTCGGGGCTGGCCATCTTCCCGATCTCGCTCGTCGGCAATGCGGTGCTCGGGCCGTTCCTGGTGGATCTGCACGTCGTACTGAGGACGGCCGCCTTCGCCACCGTCTTCAGCACCCTGATGACCTATGTGGCCATGCCCGCGGTCAGCCGGCTGCTGCGGCCCTGGCTCACCAAGTCGAGCCAGGGCCAGTCCAGCCAGTCCAGCCAGTCCGGCCAGTCCGGCCAGTCCGGCCAGTCCGGCCAGTCCGGCTAGGAGCGTGGGTCAGTAACCGGCAACCCGCCTTCGGTTCGTGATCATTCGTACGGAATAATGGCAGTATGCGTGGTGGGGATGGGCTGTTCGAGGTCGAGCCGGTCGAGAAGAAGCAGCCGCAGGGCCGTCCGGCGGCGGTGGACAAGCGGTTCAGGGCGTTCGACCCGCACCAGGTCCTGCTGCTGCCACCGTCGCTGGACGACTGGCTGCCCGAGGGACACTTGGCCCGGTTCGTCGCCGACCTGGTCGACGACGTGCTGGATCTGGGGCCGGTTCTGGCCGACTACACAGAGAAGCGCGGCTACCCGCCCTACGACCCACGGCTGATGGTGCGCCTGCTGATCTACGGCTACACCACCGGCATCCGCTCCTCGCGTGCGATCGAGCGCAAGTGCGCCGACGACGTCGCGTTCCGGTTCCTGGCCGCCGACCAGGCCCCGGACTTCCGCTCGATCTCCCGGTTCCGCCGCCGTCACCTGGACGCGCTCGCCGACCTGTTCACCCAGTCCCTGCACCTGGCGAAGAAGCTGGGCCTGGTCAAGATGGGCCGCGTCGCCCTGGACGGCACGAAGCTGGAAGCCAGCGCCTCCAAGCACAAGGCGATGAGCTACGGCCGGCTGGTCGACAAGGAGGAGCGCGTCGAGGCCGAGATCGCCCAGCTGGAAGCGATGGCCGCCGCGCTGCTGGCCGACGCCGAAGCGAGCGATACCGCCGAGGACCAGGTCTTCGGCATCGACGGCAGGGACGTTGATCTGCCCGCCGAACTCGACCGACGCGAGAAACGCCTGGCCAAGATGCAGGCGGCCCGCGCTCAGATCGAGGCCGAAGCCGCCGCCAAGGCCCGCCGCCACGCCGAGGAGAAGGAACGCCGCAGGCAGGGACGCGCCGGCACCAGTGACGAGGGCGCGGTCACCGAGGCCGGGCAGAAGGCCGCCGCGAAGGCCCGGCCCAAGCCGAAGGCGCAGGCCAACTTTACCGACTCCGACTCGCGGATCATGAAGAACGGCGCCGGGGCCTACATCCAGGCCTACAACGCGCAGGCCGTGGTCGACGAGGCACACCAGGTCATCACCGCCGCCGACGTGACGACCAACGCCTCGGACGCGCTGAACTACACCACGATGCTCGACCAGTCCGCCCAGAACACCGGCATCCATCCGGGGCAGGCCCTCCTCGACGCCGGGTACTGCTCCGAGACGAACCTCGAAGCTGCGAAAGACCGCCAACTCGACTGCGGGACCGACACATTCATGGCCACCGGCCGACTCGCCCACGACGAGCAGGTCCCACCCGCACCGCGCGGACGGATACCAGCGAGCGCCACACTGAAGGAACGCATGGCCCGCAAGCTGCGGACCAAACCCGGCAAAGCCGCCTACCGCCGCCGCAAAGCCATCGTCGAACCCGTCTTCGGCCAGATCATGACCTGCCAGAACGGCCGCCGGCTCATGCTCCGCGGCGAGGACGGCGCCCGCGGAGAGTGGCGACTGCTGGCCGCTTGCCACAACTTCCGCAAGATCTTCCGACACACCGCGACCACCGGACTCGCCGCAGCAACCGGGTGACCGGCACGGTCGTGGGCCCCTCACCCATCCCGGGGACCAGGAGACCCCAGCCCGGGGACCAGGAGACCCCAGCCTCGGGCCAGCCGACACCGGCCGGGCAACCGTGACCGATTCCGCCGACCCCGACCGCCCGGCCACTCGCCCGTTACTGACCCACGCTCCTAGGTCGGCTCGGGACTGGCCTAGCTCCTCCGGTTCAAACGTCAATGCCCTTCACGTACTCCTCGAAGGGAACTGACTCGGAAAGCGCGATGCGCTGATATTCGAGGAAGGGAGCCACGTCGCCCTCGTACAGTTCCCGACTGATCTGTGTCCCGTCTGCCCCGTAGTTCATTAGGACGACCTCCCTTCTGTCGAACATCCAGAAGTCTTGGACGTCAGGCAATGGGTTCTCGCGGTCGGTGACATCCAGGATGCGGATGTCTTCGCCCGCCCACGCGTGGGGGCGGTAATACATGAACTCGTACTGAAGGTAGGTGGAGAGCGGCCGGCTCAGGACGTGCACGCGCCCCTTTGTTTTTCCTTCGCGGCGTACTCGTTTCAGGTCGTCGGTGTATTCGTTCGAGTAAGCGTGGGGATCGATTCGCTGACCTTCGATGAAGGCGCGAATGTCGTCCTCTTCCTGAGGGACCGTGTAGACGGGCAGCGTCTCCAGTCGCCATGCCTCACTCTGGAAGTCCCGAAACTTGGCCTGCCAGGCGTCACCATCCAAGAGCACGGACAGCCTCCCGCAACACGCTTTCCGGGATCTCCACAAGCCCTTCCCCCTGCGGAGGCTGGAAGGCTTCGGACAGGTCTCCCTGAACGACGATGGAACCGCTGGCCGTCCGGTACACATTGGGGCAGTCGTTTTGACTGCACTCGCCATTGCCGTTGCCGGTAAGTCGGGTCAGTTCCTCGCGAGCCATGTCGAACCCCCTTCACCTGGGCCCCAGTTGGGCCGTCTGGCCACAACGCTAGGGACCACATCAGGGCCCGTCTATGCCGAATCGGAAATATTCGCGTAGTCGGGTAGTCGATCTACGTTGGCGCCGGGTCGCCCCGTGGGCGGGCCCTGCGGGCCCGGGAGGGGCAGGTAGCGGCAAGAGCCCCCGGCGGGGGCGCCAGGGGCTCTCTGGGGCGCCAGCAGGCGCCAAGGTGCGGGCGTACGGCCTGGTCAGTCGAGCTTGGTCACGTCGAGCAGACCCAACCTGTGTTGTTCACGAATCACCTTCTTGTCGAACTTGCCGACGCTGGTTTTCGGCACGGACTCGATGACCGTCCAGCGCTCCGGGAGCTGCCACTTGGCGATCGACCCGGCGAGGAACGCGCGCAGCCCCGTGAAGTCCACGGTGGCGCCCTCCTTGAGGACGACGGTGGCCAGCGGACGCTCGCCCCACTTGTCGTCGGGTACGGCGACCACCGCCGCCTCGGCGACCTCGGGGTGCGCCATCAGGGCGTTCTCCAGCTCCACGCTGGAGATCCACTCGCCGCCGGACTTGATGACGTCCTTGGCGCGGTCGGTCAGGGTGAGGTAGCCGTCGGGGCTAATCACTCCGACGTCGCCGGTCTTGAGCCAGCCGTCCGCGCTGAACTTGTCCTCGGGGCGGATGGGTTCGCCGGACGCGCCGCCGTAGTAGGCGCCCGCGATCCAGGTGCCGCGTACCTCGAGCTCGCCCGCAGACTCGCCGTCCCAGGGCAGGAAGCCGCCGCCGGGGCCGACCAGGCGTGCCTCGACGCCCGCCGGGAAACGGCCCTGGGTGACCCGGTAGGGCCACTCCTCCTCGGCGCTCAGGCCGGCCGGCGGGTGCGCCATGGTGCCCAGCGGGGAGGTCTCGGTCATGCCCCACGCGTGGCAGAGGCGGACGCCGAGCTTGTCGTACGCCTCCATCAGGGAGGGCGGGCAGGCCGCGCCGCCGATGGTGACCTGCTTCATCGAGGTCAGGTCGCGCGGGTTGGCGGTGACCTCGGCCAGCAGCCCCTGCCAGATGGTGGGCACGGCCGCGGCGTGCGTGGGCTTCTCCCGCTCGATCATCTCGGCGAGCGGGGCGGGCTGGAGGAAGCGGTCCGGCATCAGCATGTTGATGCCGGTCATGAAGGTGGCGTGCGGCAGACCCCAGGCGTTCACGTGGAACTGCGGGACGACGACGAGGCTGGTGTCCTTGTCGGTCAGGCCCATCGACTCGGCCATGTTGACCTGCATGGAGTGCAGGTAGATCGAGCGGTGGGAGTAGATGACGCCCTTGGGGTCCCCGGTGGTGCCGGAGGTGTAGCACATGGCGGCGGCCTGGCGCTCGTCCAGCTCGGGCCAGGCGTAGCTGTCGGGGCGGCCCGCGAGGAGGTCCTCGTACTCATGCACACGCACGTCGAGGCCTTCGAGCACGGAGCGGTCGCCGATGCCGGAGACCACGACGTGCTCGATGGTGGGCAGGTGCGGCAGCAGCGGCGCGAGCAGCGGCAGCAGGGTGCCGTTGACCAGGACGACCCGGTCCGCGGCGTGGTTGACGATGAAGATCAGCTGCTCGGGGGGCAGCCGCAGGTTGAGCGTGTGCAGGACCGCGCCCATGGAGGGGATCGCGAAGTACGCCTCGACGTGCTCGGCGTTGTTCCACATCAGGGTGGCGACGCGGTCGTCCTGCTGGACCCCGAGCTCGTCGCGCAGGGCGTTGGCGAGTCGGGTGGCGCGGGTACCGATCTCGGCGAAGCTGCGGCGATGCGGCTCGGCCTCCCCGGTCCAGGTCGTGACCTGGGACTTTCCGTGGATCGTCATCCCGTGTTGGAGTATGCGGGTGACGAGGAGCGGTACGTCCTGCATGGTGCTCAGCAAAGCGTCCTCCCGGTGAGCGCTGCGGCGCTGCGGCGGCTACGGATGCTGCCGATTCTGCGCACGTACCGGTCGGCATGTCACTACCCGGGGGTACAAACACGGCGAGTAATCGCTGTGCGGGTCGGTCCGCGGGATGTTTCACGTGAAACACCCGACGGAGCCCCGGGCCATGTTTCACGTGAAACACCCCGACGGGAGCCCGGCCATGTTTCACGTGAAACATCGGCCAGTCAGCGGATCGGCGTGAGCTTTCACGTGAAACATCGGCCGGTCAGCGGATCGGCGTGAGCTCCGGGTCCTCGCGGAGCTTGACCAGCGCACGGGAGACGGCGCTCTTCACCGTGCCGACCGAGACCCCGAGCAGTTCGGCGGTCTGCACCTCGGTCAGGTCCTCGTAGTAGCGGAGCACGACCATCGCCCGCTGCCGGTCCGGCAGCCGGGTCACCGCACGCCACATCGCATCGCGCAGCGCCTGGGCCTCCGCGGGGTCGGTGCCCGGCACCTCTTCCGTCTCCGGGAGCTCGTCGCAGACGAACTCGTCCACCTTGCGCTTGCGCCACTGGGAGGTTCGGGTGTTGACCAGGGTCCGCCGGACATAGCCGTCCAGGGCGCGGTGGTCCTCGATACGGTCCCAGGCGACGTACGTCTTGGCGAGCGCTGTCTGGAGCAGGTCCTCGGCATCGCAGGGGTTGGCGGTGAGTGAGCGGGCGGTGCGCATCAGGACCGTGCCGCGGGTCCGTACGTACGCCGAGAACGACGGGTACGGCGTCGGATTCGAGGCGAGCGTGCACACAGGCGTGGTCATGGCTCAACGCTAGGAGCGGACACCGCTTCCGGGATCGCCCGCAGGTGCCGAAGCGGGGTCCGTCTCAGGTTGTAGGACGGGGGCGTGCCCCACCTCCTGAAGGTGGAGGAGGCGGGGGCTTCGGCGCCGGCGGTTCGCGGGCGGTGCTCAGCCGTCCGTACCGAGGATCAGCCCGGAGGTCGGGACCCCTGTACCGGCCGTGACCAGGACGTGCGCCGCGCCCGCGACCTGGTTGACGGAGCTGCCCCGCAGCTGGCGGACGGCCTCGGCGATGCCGTTCATGCCGTGCAGGTACGCCTCCCCGAGCTGGCCGCCGTGGGTGTTCAGCGGCAGCGCGTCGGCGGCCACGAAATCGGTGGCCTCCCCCGGCTTGCAGAAGCCGAACTCCTCCAGCTGCATCAGCACGAAGGGGGTGAAGTGGTCGTAGAGGATGCCGACGTCGATGTCAGCGGGCCGCAGTCCGCTGGTCCGCCACAGCTGGCGGGCGACCACGTCCATCTCCGGGAGCCCGGTGAGGTCGTCGCGGTAGAAGGAGGTCATGCCCTCCTGGCGGCGGCCCGCGCCCTGCGCCGCGGCCGTGATCACGGCGGGCGTGTGCCGCAGGTCCCGGGCCCGCTCGGTGCTGGTGACGATGATCGCCTGCCCGCCGTCCGTCTCCTGGCAGCAGTCCAGCAGCCGCAGCGGCTCGACGATCCAGCGCGAGGCGGCGTGGTCGGCGAGGGTGATGGGCTTGCCGTGGAAGTACGCGGCGGGGTTGTTGGCGGCATGCCGACGGCCGGTGACCGCGACATGGCCGAAGGCCTCGGGGATCAGGTTGAAGGTGTGCAGGTAGCGCTGGGCGGCCATGGCCACCCAGGAGGCCGGGGTGAGCAGCCCCCAGGGCAGCGACCAGCCGAGCGCCGCACCCTCCGCCGAGGGCTCGCGCTGCTGCACGCCGGAGCCGAAGCGGCGCCCGGAGCGCTCATTGAAGGCGCGGTAGCAGACCACGACCTCTGCCACTCCGGTGGCGACGGCCAGGGCGGCCTGCTGGATGGTGGCGCAGGCCGCACCGCCCCCGTAGTGGATGCGGGAGAAGAAGGACAGCTCGCCGATGCCGGCCGCCTGGGCCACGGTGATCTCGGGACTGGTGTCCATCGTGAAGGTGACCATGCCGTCGACGTCGGCCGGGGTGAGCCCGGCGTCGTCGAGGGCGGCGTGCACGGCCTCGACGGCGAGCTTGAGCTCGCTGCGGCCGGAGTCCTTCGAAAACTCGGTCGCCCCGATGCCGGCGATGGCGGCGCGGCCGCCGAGTTCGTCGCGGTTGCGGACGCTCATGCCGCACCTCCCGCGGTGCCCCCGCCGACGGTGACGGTCACGGTGACGGTTCCGGTGACGTGGTGGCCGAGGCCGTTGGCGCCGACGACGCTGATCTCGGCGGTGTCCCCGTCGAGGGCGGTGACGGTGCCGGTCAGGGTCATGGTGTCGCCGGGGTAGTTGGGGGCGCCGAGGCGGATGGCCACCCTGCGCAGGATGGCGGACGGCCCGAGGCGATCGGTGATGTACCGGCCGACCAGGCCGTTGGTGGTCAGGATGTTCATGAAGATGTCCGGGGAGCCCTTCTCCCGCGCGAGCGATGCGTCGTGGTGCACGTCCTGGTAGTCGCGGGAGGCGATCGCGCCCGCGACGATCAAAGTGCGGGTGACCGGGATCTCCAGCGGTGGCAGTGCGTCGCCGACGTTCATGCGTCGTCCCCCTCGGATGCGTTGGTCGCGTTGGTCGCCGCGGTTTCGTCTGGCGGCGCGCTTTCGCCGGTCACCGCGGTTTCGCCGGCCAGGAGCGCGCCCAGCTCGGCCAGCAGCTCGCTGCCGCAGCCCAGGTACGCGTCCAGCTGGCGCCCCCACAGGAAGTGCCGGTGGACGGGGTGGTCCAGGTCGGCGCCCATGCCGCCGTGCAGGTGCTGGCCCGCGTGTACGACCCGTTTGCCCGCCTCCGAGGCCCACCAGGCCGCGGTCAGCGCGTGCTCGCGCGCCGGAAGCCCCTCGTCGATGCGCCAGGCCGCCTCGTACGCGGTGACCCGGATCGCCTCCGTGTCCATGTACGCGTCCGCCGCGCGCAGCATGACCCCCTGGTTCGTGGACAGCGGCCGCCCGAACTGCTCGCGGGTGGAGGTGTACTCCACGGCGCGGGCCAGCGCGCCCGCGCAGACGCCCGCCTGGAGCCCGGCGAAGGCGGTCCGGGCGGCCGCGAGCACCTGGCCGTACGCATCCGCGCCGCCGAGCCGCTCCCCTTGCGCGCCGGTCAGAGTCAGCCGCCCCGCCGACCACGGGGCGGTGGTCTCCACCGCCCGCGTCCGTACACCGGGCGCGTCCGTGCGTACCAGCCACAGCGTCTGCTCCGCGTCCGGGACCAGCACGTGCGTGGCCTCGCGCAGCCAGGGCACGGCGGGCGCGGTACCCGTGATCCGGCCGTCCGGCGAGGCGGTGATCCGGCCGCGGGCCGGGAAGGCACCGGTGGCCACCGCCTCGCCCGTGCCGAGGGCCGGCAGCAGGCGGGCCCGCTGCTCGGCGCTGCCGTGTCCTGCGACGGCGTGGATCCCGTAGACGCAGGTGGCGGCGTAGGGGACCTGTGCGGTGGTGCGGCCCTGTTCCTCCAGCAGCAGCACCAGGCCGAGCAGGCCGATGTCCTCGACGGCGGCGGTCAGTCCCGCGGCGGTGAGGGCCTTCCACAGTTCGGCATCACTGCCGGTACCCGCGGCGGCGAGGCGGTCGTGGGTGGCGAGGTCGCCGAATATCCGGGCGGCAAGGCCGGCCGCGGCGGCGTGCTCCTCGGTGGGGTGGAAGTCCATGTCAGCCGGCCTCCCCTCGGAAGACGGGGAGTTCGAGGTCGTCGTCTACGCGCAGGAACTCCAGCTGGACGGGCAGGCCGATGCGCACCTTGTCGTACGGGACACCGGTGATGTTGCTGATCATCCGGACCCCTTCGGCGAGTTCGACGAGCGCGACCGCGTAAGGGGGGGCGAAGGCGGGGAACGGCGGGTGGTGCATGACGACGTAACTGAACACGGTCCCGGCGCCGGAGGCCTCCACCGTGTCCCAGTCGAGGCTCGCGCAGGCGTTGCATCCGGGCAGCCAGGGGAAGCGGAGGGTCGCGCAGGCGGTGCAGCGCTGGATCAGCAGCTTGTGGTCCCGGACGCCGTCCCAGAAGCCCTGGTTGTCGCGGTTGACCACCGGGCGGGGGCGCTGGGGCCGCGCCTGCCGCGTGGCCGCGGACTTCCGTGCGGGCGCGTACTTCAGGATCCGGAAGCGGTGGGTGCCCGCGAGTTCGCCGTCGGCGCGGACGTCCATGCGGGTGGTGACGAAGTGGCCGGTACCGAGCTTCGTCGTCTTGTGCGGCGACACGGACTCGATGACGGCGTCGAATGTGACCGCGTCACCGGGGCGCAGCGGCCGGAAGTACTCCTGTTCGCAGTCGGTGGCGACCACGGAGGTACAGCCCGCGCCGTCGAGGAGCTTGAAGAGCTCGTCGTAGGCGGAGGAGCGGTCGGTGTGGCCGGAGAGCCCACCCATGGTCCACGCCTGGAGCATGGTGGGCGGAGCGATGGCGTCCGGGCCGGTGTAGGCGGGGTTGGCATCGCCCATCGCCTCGCACCAGTGGCGGATCATCGGCTCGTTGACCGCGTCCTTGGCCCGGCCCGCGGTGGCGGCGGGCCGCCCCTCGAAGGCCTTGAGCAGCTCGTGGAACCGGGCTGCCTCCTCGGCTCCGTCTGCCGTCATCGCTTCCTCCCCTTCATGCCGAGCCGCATCATGGCGACGATCTCCCGCTGGACCTCGCTGACCCCGCCGCCGAAGGTGTTGATCTGGGCGGCCCGGTTCATCCGCTCCAGTTCGCCCCCCGCAAAGGCCGCAGGCCCCCGTATCAGGGCCTCCTCGCCGACCACCTCCTGGCACATCCGGTACACCTCGACGGTGGACTCGGTGCCGAGGAACTTCACGCCGCTGGCGTCGCCGGGGGCCAGGGTGTCGGCGCCCACGTCCTGGACGAGGCGCCAGTTGAGAAGGCGTACGGCGGCCAGTCGTGCATGCGCCTCGGCGAGCCGGGACCGCACCCAGGGGAGGTCGGCCGGGCGGTCGCCGGTGACCGGGTCAGTGGTGCGGGCGTGGCTGAGCGCGCGCTCGTAGAAGTCCTCGGCCTGCATGCCGATGGCGGCGAGGGCCACGCGCTCGTGGTTGAGCTGGTTGGTGATCAGTCCCCAGCCGCCGTGCTCGGGGCCGACGAGGTTGCCGGCGGGCACGCGGATGGAGTCGTAGTACGTGGCGGTGGTGGTGAGCCCGCCGACCGTGTCGATCGGGGTCCAGGCGAAGCCGGGGGCGTCGGTGGGCACCAGGATGATGGAGATCCCCTTGTGCTTGGGGGCCTCCGGGTCGGTGCGGCAGGCGAGCCAGATCCAGTCGGCGTTCTGGGCGTTGGAGGTGAAGATCTTCTGCCCGTCGATCACCCAGTCCCCGTCGGCCCCGCCCTCGCGGACGGCCCGGGTGCGCAACGAGGCGAGGTCCGTGCCGGCCTCGGGCTCCGAGTAGCCGATGGCGAAGACGATCTCCCCTTTGAGGATCCGGGGCAGGAAGTAGTCCTTCTGCTCTGGCGTCCCGTACTTCATCAGGGTCGGGCCGACCGTGTTGAGGGTGACCATGGAGACGGGGGCGCCGGCCCGGTACGCCTCGTCGAAGAACACGAACTGCTCGTCGGAGCCGCGTCCTTGGCCGCCGTACTCGACGGGCCAGCCGAGGCCGAGCAGCCCGTCGGCGCCGATGCGGCGCAGCAGTGAGCGCTGGTCGGCGGGGTCCTCGGGCACGCCGTCCGGCAGCAGATCCTGGAAGTACTCCCGCAGTTCGGCGTGGAGCCGCAACTGGCCTTCGGTCGGGGCGAGGTGCACGGCGCTGGCCTCCCGGCATCACATCAAACGAGTGAACCTGACTGTCCGTCAGATTCGCTGTGGATGTCAAGGTCGGGGAGAACCGCGGAAGGCCGGAGGCAGGGCGGAAGAAGGGCCTAGGAAGAGCGGAGGAAGGGCGGAGGAAGGCGGCGATCATGCGGCGCTCACTCCGGCCGGCGGGAACGCGCCGAGGGCGCCTGCGCTCCGGACCCCAGCCGGTCCGGTCACACAAGCGCCCTCAGTGGTCGGAGCAGCTCAGGGAGCTTCTACCACCAGGGGTGGAAGTTCACCGCGACGTTCGAGTTGGACTGCTCGATCGCAGTGAAGGCCGAGCCGTTGACCTGCGCGGTGTTGCTCTGGTTGGACGCACCTGAGCCCGTGGCGACCTGCTGCCATTCACGCCCCCAATGCCCCAGGTCAGCGCACTGAAAGCCGGTGAAACCCGCGCCCCGCACGGGCTGAAGCGTTCCGGCAAACTGCCGCACCCCGGACATGCCAAAAAGGGCCGCGCCGTCCGGGAACCCCACCGTCTCCCGGGCCTGCGGCCCTGCGATATCAACCTTCACGCCCCCTGCGCGCCCTCTGCGCGCTCCCGGCGCACGCCGGGGTGTTCCACCCCTGCCCCGCTCCCGGGGCACCTCGCGGCGCGATCCTCGGTCGCGCGAACGACCGGGCTCCAGCGCCTGCTTCCATACGCCTGCGCTACGCGGCGAGCCCCAGCCCATCCCGGACCGCACCGACCGATCCCAGCACTCCGACGGCCCCGGCCTGCGCTCCACCTGCTCCGCCTGCTCCACCTGCCCCGACGATTCCGGCGGCTCCGGCAGGCGCTCCGGCGGTCAGGGCCGCGGCGGTGGTCGAGCGGCGGACGGAGGGGGTCTTGCCGTGAGCCTCGGCGCGGATGCGCTGCTTGATGGTCGGCGGAAGCGAACCGCCCCGCATCATCGCCCGCCAGGTCCGCCGGGCCATCAGGCCCGGCCTGCGCACGGCCGCGGTCGCGGTTGCGGCCCCGGTCGCGGTCCCGGTCCCAGTCGCCGGGGTACCGGAGGAGGCGGAGACACCAGCGGCGGCAAGGGCCGTCTTCCCGCCAAGGCCGAGCGCTGCGAGCAGGGCCACGAGCGCGGCGACGACGGCGGTCCAGATCGACGTGAAGGTGCTGCGGTGAGCCATGACGGAGTGCCTCATTTCGCGATGTTCCGACGGGCGGATCTGCATACATTCGTCATGATGTGGCCGCAACCGCACCGCCCCCACCACGCGCGCCGATCTTCCGACAAACACCACCCGGAAGGCCCAGCGGGGCGAAAGCCCCAGCCGCCCCGGCACCTGCGGAACCATTCCCCGGGACGACCCCGCCAGGCTCAGCCCTCAGGCCCAACTCCCCTGCGCACAACGCAAGTCTGTCCTCGTCGCCGTCTCGCCGGACATTGACTTTTCCTCGTCTCTCTTCCGGACAGCAAGGGATCTTCCATGCAGAACAAGCACGTCCTGATATCGGGCGCCAGCATCGCGGGCACCACATTGGTCTACTGGCTGCGTCGTCACGGCTTCCAGCCGACCGTCGTCGAGCGTGCGCCGGCCATCCGCGAGGGCGGCTACAAGATCGACATCCGGGGCGCCGCACTCGACGTCGTCTCCCGCACCGGCGTGCTGGACACCGTCCGCGCCCACCGGACCGATGTACAGGGCGGCTCCATCGTCAACGCCGCGGGCAAGCGCGTGGCCACCTTGGACGGCGACACCTTCGGCGGCCGCGAGGGCGGGGATGCCGAGATCCTGCGCGGTGACCTCAACCGAATCCTCTACGACCTCGCCGCCGACGGTGTGGAGTACCGCTTCGGCGACTCCATAGCCTCGGCCACCGAAGTCGAGACCGGCGTCGAAGTGGTCTTCGACAGCGGGGAGAGCCGCGTGTTCGACCTGGTGATAGGCGCCGACGGCCTGCACTCGAACACCAGAGCCCTGGCCTTCGGTCCCGAGGGGCAGTTCATCAAGGATCTGGGCTACTACGTCTCGATCTACAGCGTCCCCAACCACCTGAACCTCGACCGCTGGGAGCTGACCTACGTCGCACCACAGCGGACGGCGCTGACGTACAGCACGGCCAAGGACACCGGCGCCAAGGCCATGTTCCTGTTCGCCTCGGAGCCCCTGGACTACGACCGCCACGACCCCGAGGCGCAAAAGAAGCTCCTCGCCGACGCGTACGCCAACGAGAGCTGGGAGGTACCGCGCCTGCTGGAGGCGCTCGGCGAGGCCCCGGACTTCTACTTCGACTCCCTCAGCCAAGTCCACCTCGACCACTGGTCCAAGGGCCGCACCGCCCTGGTCGGCGACGCCGCCTACTGCGCGTCGCCCGCCTCCGGGCAGGGCACCAGCCTGGCCCTGGTCGGCGCGTACGTCCTCGCGGGCGAGCTCGCTGCCGCCAAGGGCGACCACCGGACCGCCTTCGCCGCCTACGAGCGGGAGATGCGGCACTTCGTCGAGGAGAACCAGAAGCTGGGCCCCTCGAACATCAAGCACATGGTGCTGCGGAGCAAGCGGCAGATCTCCGTACAGCTGACCATCCTGGCCATCCTCGGGCGACTGCCCGGCAAGGAGCGCATGATGGCCAAGGTCATCGAGCCCATCCAGAAGGCCGCCAAGGCGATCACCCTCAAGGACTACTGACCCCCGCCCCTCGGCCCCGGCCGAGCCCGCGAGACAGGCCCCATGCCGAAGGGGCGCCCCTGGCAAGGGGCGCCCCTTCTGATCAGCGCGTTCGCTGACCTGGTGCGGTGGGTGTGGGATTTGAACCCACGGTGACTCGCGCCACGACGGTTTTCAAGACCGATCGCGTGGCGTAACTCACCCGCGCCTTCACCTGGGCCTTTGGCTCCGTCGCCTGCTCTTCGGCCGTCGTCCTGGCCAGAGGTTGGCCACGGCCATGATCATTCGGCATGTCCATCACCAGCCTTGGGCACTCTCGGAGGTGCCCACCCTTGCGATGCCCTCACGTCAGATCAGGAGAGAGATGAGCATGGCTGAGCCCTCCGTGATTCCGCCCGACTACGCTGGTCATCACCAGCCGACGAACGGGGAGAGTGCTCTGAGGATGGGACCGAAGTCGACGAGGGTCTACCAGACGATCCGGTCTTGGATCGAGTCGGGCAAGTACGGCCCCGGCGAAAAGCTTCCCTCCGAGCGGACCATGAGCGCTGAGCTGGAGATCGGCCGTACCGCCCTCCGCCAGGTGCTCGCACGACTGGCGAGCGAGCGGCTCATCAAGGCGTACGACCGCAGCTCGTACCGAGTCGTGGGTGGCGAGACCGTCCCCACGCCGACAGAGCTGGAGCCCTGGACGATCCACGGCAGCAGGACGGTCTACGAGAACCGGTGGGTGAACCTCGACCTCGTCGACGTTGAGCCGCCCGGGGTCGAGCGGTTCGAGCACCACGTGGTGCGCCTGCACCACGTGGCGATCACGGCTGTGATCGATGAGCAGCAGCGCGTCCTGATGATGTGGCGCTACCGCTTCGTCCCGCAGCAGTGGGGATGGGAACTCCCCGGCGGGATCGTGGACGAAGGCGAGGATTCGGCGACCACGGCGGCGCGGGAGACCGAGGAAGAGACCGGTTGGCGTCCGACGAACGTCGAGCACGTTGTGACGTATCAGCCCATGATTGGCATGGTCGATTCGCCTCACGAGATCTTCGTGGCACGGGGCGCGGTGAAGGTGGGCGAACCCACGGACATCGAGGAAGCCGGGCAGATCGCCTGGGTGCCCCTGGCGGACATCCCCGGACTCATGGCCGATGGGAAGCTCATGGGGTCAGGGACGCTAGTCGCCCTCCTGCACGTCCTCGCGTCACGGGCTACAGCCGCCCCGTAAGCAGCTCCACACGTCGGCGGTACCGCACGGACCCCGTGCGGTTCGCCAGCAGGCGCGCCTGCTGAAGGTTCGAGCTCGCCTCATCGAACTCGCCGCGGGCAAGGTGGGCCTGCGCCAGGTCGCTGTGCAGACCTGCCTTGGCGCGGACGAACGTGGGGTCCGTCGTCTGGAGCGACGTGTAGAGCTCGCCCATGGCGGAGCTGTCTCCCAGAAGCGCCAGTACGTTTCCCCGCCAGCGCGCCAGATGGTCCCCGTTCAGGAAGATGCTCAGCATGTCGGAGTCGCGGGCGTGCGCGCCTTCCGGCAGCGAGGCCTCCGCTCGGTCGAGCGCGTACCTGGAATCGTCGTGCAGGCCAGCAGCGGCGCACAGCTCAGCTTCGGCCGCGCTCAGCCAAGCCCGAAGGCGAGGCGACTGCCGCTCCGCGTGCGTGCGCTGCGCGTCCCGGATGAGCTCAACCGCCATCTCGGGTCGCCCGGCATCACCCAGGACGTACGCCTGCTCGCCCATGGCGTGAGCCAAGTACTGGGGTGCGTCGGCGTCCTGCGCGGCTCGTTTCGCCAGCTCGTAGTGCCGCCAGGCGCGCTCCACGGAACCACCGTCCAGCGCCTGCCAGGCTGCCAGGGTCGCCGCCCCGGCCAGTGCCGTCGCGATGGGACGGCGCGTTCCCGGCAGGACGGCGAAGGTGAGCGCGTCTTCCATCCTCGCCAGGTGGCCGCTCATCTGGTCCACCAGGCCCGATGCACCCATCTGCCGGTCCATGGTCCGCAGTAGCTCGGTCTGGTCCATGAAGGTGCTCACCATGGAGTCGCTGACGCTCCGCGCCGCGTCGATCCGGCTCAACAGGTCCTCGTAGCCGTCAGCTTGCTGGGGGACTGAGCGCGCACGCTCCCCGCGCAACTCTGCGTCCGTAACCCCGAGCAGTGGCCGGAGGATCACGGCGTACCGCTCCGTGATGGCCCGCCGGCCGTTCTCCCACTCCGACACGTAGGTCTTCAGGCTCGCGCTGGACGCGACGTTCAGCATGTGCTGCCGCGCGTAGCGCTCAATCTCGAAGATCAGCCGCTCCTGCGACCATCCCCGCGCCGTACGAACAGCTCGTAATCCCTTGCCCACGTGCATCGCCTCCGATGGCCGTGCCACCTGCGGAGGCTTAACCGGATCGCCGCAGGTGGGAGCGGGTTAACACCCTTGAGGTTAACCCCTGTTGGCTACCGAGACCCCCTGTCTGGGCCGTTTCCTGAAGTCACACCGGAACAACACCGGCAAGCCCGAACGAACCAAGGGCTTGCATCTGGTGCGCACCAGATGCCATGCTTCTGGTGCGCACCAGATGGCTCGCAAGGGCCCAACTCCGATGTGCCCGCAGTACCTCTTGGCGTCCGGCGTGTCCCGTTCTTACGGGAGCCCTTCGGGGCTACCGCACCCGTCGGAGAGCCACCGGCTTTTCCTTGAGAACTCAACAGTGGACGTGAATTTGAGGCCGCCGCCTCCTCAGTAAGGCGGCCGGTGCGGCTCAGGTCCGCACGCTCAGCCCTCTCCGCCACCCTCCGGTGGCGGTCGGCTGCCTCCTCCGCCCGTCCGGCCCGTGGCCGTACGGGCGGAGCCGAGGGGAGCCGGAGTTCTTCCCGCTTCACCCCCAACGCAGTGCAGCCCCCCAGCGCTCGAACGCCGGGGGGCTGCTGTTCGGCCCCGTTCCTCCACAGAAGGAGCAAGACCCATGAAGTCCATCGCTGCACTTCACAACGCTGTTACCCCGTGGTCGGACGGCTTGGAGCCGTCGGACGCGGAGCTGGACGCGATCGAGTTCGAGTTGCCGCTCATCCTGGCGGAGGTCGAGCTGCTCGACACGGAGATCGCCGTACTGGACCGGGCGCCGGCCGAGCTGGATGAGCGGCGGATCCGCCGGGCTCGCCGCAAGGTCCTGGCCGCCCGTCGGACGCTGATCAACCAGGCCGCCGCGGCGAGCATGCCGGGTGGTGCCGCATGAGCGTCCAGCCGTTCGAAGCGCTGTCCGCACCGCTGCTGGTCCTGCGGCTGTTCGCCTCCGAGTTCCCGCACCTGCCGGCGCCGGGGGTGTCGGTGTCCACGGTCTACCCCGATCGGCTGGAGCTGTCCTTCCACAACGACTTCGCCGGATTCGAAGCGTGGCGGGACGTCCTCGGCATCGCCCCCGAGAACGTGAGCTTCCACGTTCAGGACGGCCGCACCCGCGTCCTGAAGACGGAGACCCACTACGCCGGAGCCTGGCTCTTGCTCATCGGCTACGCCAAGGATCCGGCCTCCGTCCTGGAGCGTTCACGGGCGGAGGTCGCGTCGTGAACAGTGCTCAGATCCGTTCATCCGAGCGCGCCCTATCGGTGGGCATGTGGCTGATCGTCGGCGGGGCGATGCTCTACTCCGTCCTCACGGTCACCCCCCTCATGGCCGCTCACACCCCGGCCGCGTGGCGGTGGACGGCACCGATCCTGCCGATCGTCGTTGACGCAGCGGTGGTCATCGTGGTCCGCCTCGACTCTGTCCTGGCCCGCCTTGGCGGCCACGGCGGTCCGTGGCCGGTTGCGCTGCGGTGGATGACCGGCGCCATGACCCTCGCCTTGAACATCGGCGCATCCGCCCTGGCCGGGGACCTAGTGGGAGTCGCGATCCATGCCGTGGCACCGCTTCTCCTCATCGTCACAGCGGAGGCTGGACTCGCCTACCGGCGGGCCATCACCGCTGCCGTCCGGGCTCTGCAAGTCGAGCAGCGGGCGGAGGCGCAGGCCCGTACGCAGGCGGTCGAGGATCGGGAGGAGGCCCGTCAGCGGCGGGTCCGTGAACGCCGTGACCATGAGGCGGCTCTCGCTCGTGAACAGCGTGAACACGAAGCCCGACTCATTCGTGAGGAGGCCGACCGGCAGGACCGGATCCGGCGCGAGGAACAGGCCCGTGCCGATGCCGCTGCGATCGCGGAGCGTGAGGCCCGTGAACGCCGTGAACGCGAGCGTGAACAGGCACAGGCCGAGCGTGAACAGGCCGAGCAGCGGGCCGCGCAGCAGCGCGAGCAAGCGGCCCGGCAGAAGGCCGAGCGTGAACGCCGGGAACGTGCCGAGCAGGCCGAGCGTGAACGCGGTGAACGCGAGCGTGAACAGGAGCGGATCGAGCGTGAACGCGCCGCGCTGCTGTCCGCCGGCCCTCCGGCCGAGAAGCTGCCGGAGGACCGGGCCCGGGCCGTCGTCCAAGCCGCGTTCGCGGCCGGCCTCGCAGTCCGGGTGGCCGCTGAGCTGACCGGCTGGTCCGTCGGCTGGGCCTCCACCCGCTACCAGGAACTCCGCGACGCGACCGTCCCGGCCCTCGGCTGATGGGCACCCTTCCCATCTACACCTGGCGCCTTGCCCCGGACGGGCTCGCCACCCGCCGCCAGCTCCGCGCCGCCGGGCTCCGGCCGGGTGGACAGGACGTGGCAGCGCAGGTGGAGCGGCCCCGCTACCGGCGCGGGCCGCTGGTCGCCTTCCTCTACCGGATAGAGCTGGCCCGCCCGGTCCGCCCCATGACCTCTGCCAAAGCCGCAGCCCTGGCGAAGGCCAACACAGCCCGCCGCACCTGCCCCGAATGCCGCCGCGACGCCGGATACGTCATCCCGGCCTCCCTCGGCATGTGCGTCCCCTGCGCCTACCCCGAAGGAGTCACTCCGTGACCAGCCAGACCGAATGGCCCGCCGGTGTTATCGCCCGCTACCTGACCAAGGCCGCCGAGATCACCGGCGACCACCAGGCCACCGTCGACGTCAAGCAAGTCCGAGACGAGACCACGGCGACCTGCCGGGGATGCGAGCGGGACATCTCCCGCTACCTCAACTACATGACCGAGGGCGTCAAGCGCGACGCCCAGAAGCACTCCGAGACCTGCCGCGCCATCCCCCGCCCGACTCCGGCCGCAGGGAGCACACGGTGAACCACCTCCCCGAACTGCCCCAGCACGCCAACGTCGTCCAGCTCCCGGACGGCACCCACGTCTACGCCAGCCCCAGCACCCTGCCCGCCGCGTACGCCGGGCCGCAGGTCGTCCACCAGCACATCCACCAGGCCCCACCCGACCGCACCATCCAGCGCATCGCGCTCGGCTCCGGTGTCGGGGCTGGGGCGGTCGCCGCCGGCGTGTACTTCGGTCCGCTCCTGGTCGCCGCCCTGACCGCGATCGCCGCGAACATCGCGTTCCTGGCCTTCCTCGCGCTGGTCCTCGGCTGGGTTGTCCACACGGTCGTGAAGTCGATCGGTAGCCCCAGCGGCACGCAGGCCGTGAGGAACGTGCGCAAGGTCCGCCGGCGGCGCGGCTGACGGTTGCCCGATCCACCCGCGCTTCGCGGGTGGTGAGGGGAGCCGGGACAGCCCCGGGCTCCGAAGGGAGCGTCATGGCGAAGGACCCGAAGTACACCGCTGGTGAGGTCACCAAGCTGGTGTGGCTGACCGCACGGATGGCCAAGCGCGGTATCGCCAGCCAGACCGTCTACCAGGGCGACCTGGAGCGGAAGTTCACCCGGATCGTCGACGGCGCCCGCGAGCGCGAGGCCCAGACGGTCAAGGACAGCAAGAGCAGCAAGAAGCGCAAGTAGCTGTGCCCCGGGGCGGCCGTCCCGGCCAAGGAATCAGGCCGCCCCGGGCCCTACCCACCCCCGCTTGTCAGCGAGAGCAGGAGTTCTCAGCATGACCGATTCCCCGAGCACGCACCTCTGGGCCGTCCCGGACGAGGACGTGGAGCCGGTGATACCGACCATGGTCGACAACCCGGACCTGCCCGACCCCAAGGTCCGCGACGAGAAGCGCAAGCCCGTCCTCGCCAGCTGGCTCACCAACCGCCGGGACTTCGCCGCCACCGCCCGGCACGCCGGCGCGAACCTCGGCTACGCCACCCTGTTCCACGGCGTCCGGATGCCCGTCTACGCAGGCCGCCTCGCGCTGATGTCGCCGCGGGGCGCGTGCCGGTTCATCGCCTCCACCAACCGGTGGGTGTGGGACCGCGAGGCGGCCCCGCTGCGGGACTTCGCCGTCCGCACCGAGGACGTCGAGGAGTACATGCGCCTCGCCCGGCTCCGCCAGGGCCGCATCCGTCTGCGCGGCCTGGTCACCCTCGTCGCCGCCGTGTTCGGGCTCGGATTCGCCCTGTGGCTCTACGTCCTCGCCCCGGCCTTCCTGTACGCGTTCGCCGCTGGCGGGATCCTCCTCCTGGGCTTCGCCGGTCAGCAGCCCGACGCCCCCGTCATCGGCCCGGCCGTCTTGAAGACCGAGCTGCAGAAGATGACCGGCTCGATCGTGCTGCGTGGTCTGGACAGCATCGGCAACGCGAAGATCTCCGCCGCCATCAAGAAGGGCGGGGACATGAACGGTCTCCGCTTCACCTCGGAAATCGTCCGCGACGGGCCCGGCTACCGCGCCGACCTCGACCTCCCATACGGCGTCACGCCGGAGGACATCATGGAGGCCCGCAAGCCCCTCGCCTCCGGCCTGCGCCGCAAGGTCGGATGCGTCTGGCCCGCCCCCGACCCCACCGAGCACGAAGGACGACTCGTCCTGTGGGTCGGGGATAAGCCGATGAACGAGACCACCAAGCCCGCCTGGCCGCTCCTGAAGTCCGGGCAGGTGGACCTGTTCAAGCCCGTCGTGTTCGGCAACGACCAGCGCATGCGCGACGTATCCGTCACCCTCATGTTCGCCGCCGTCGTTGTCGGGTCGATCCCCCGCATGGGCAAGACCTTCCTCATGCGGCTGCTCCTGCTCATCGCCGCCCTCGACCCGCGCGCCGCCATCTACGCGTTCGACTTCAAGGGAACCGGCGACTTCTCCGCACTCGAGCCGGTCTGCCACCGCTACCGGGCCGGCGAGGAAGACGAGGACATCGAGTACGTCGTTCAAGCCCTGCGGGAGCTGAAGGACGAACTGCGGCGCCGGGCGAAGGTCATCAAGTCCCTGCCGCGCAGCCGGTGCCCGGAGTCGAAGGTGACCCCGGATCTGGCCAGCGACAAGACCCTTGGCCTGCACCCGATCGTCGTCGGCCTGGATGAGTGCCAGGTGCCGTTCGAGCACGAGAAGTACGGGGGGGAGATCGAGGACATCTGCACCGACATCACCAAGCGCGGCCCCGCCCTCGGCATCGTCGGCATGTTCGGCACCCAGCGCCCCGACGCCAGGTCCCTCCCCACCGGCATCTCCGCGAACGCCGTGCTGCGGTTCGCGCTGAAGGTCATGGGCCAGCCCGCCAACGACATGATCCTGGGTACGTCGATGTACAAGGCCGGGTACCGGGCCACGATGTTCTCCCGCTCCGACCGCGGCATCTGCTGGATGGCCGGCGAGGGCGATGATCCCCGCATCGTCGCTTCCGCTTTCGTCGACGCGGTCGCCGCCGAGCAGGTCGTTGGCCGGGCCCGCACGATGCGCGAGGAGTACGGCAACGTCACCGGCCACGCCATCGGCAAGGGCCCCGAAGCAACCGCCGGACTCGACATCCTCGCCGACACCCTCGCGGTCATCCCGGCCGATGAGGAGGCGGTCTGGTGTGAGCGGATCGCCGCCCGCCTCACCGGGCTCCGGCCCGACGCGTATGCGGGGTGGAAGGGCGAGAACGTCACCGCCGCGCTCAAGCCCTGGGGCATCAAGCCCGGACAGGTCTGGGGCCAGGACGACGAAGGCGAGGGCAAGAACCGGCGCGGCATCAAGCGCTCCGACATCACCGCCGCAATCACTCGCCGTGACGCCGATCGGGCCGCCGCCTGACCCTAGAACCGCTGCTAGACCTAGCACCCGCCGCTGCTAGGTCTAGCACCTCCACTAGCACCAGATCAGGCACCTGATCAGCGATCTAGTGTCTAGCGGCCCACCTGCGAAAAGCCCCGGAAACCGCCCCAACGCTGGGAGTAGACCCGCATGCTCATCGCTAGCGCCCTCATCCTCGCCACACTCGCCGGTTACACCCTGTTGTGCATGGCCAGCCCGTTCGGGACCTGCCGCAAGTGCGACGGCATCGGCGCCAAGCTCACCCTCAACCGCGCCGGGAAGGTCAAGCGGGTCAAGCCCTGCCACCGCTGCAAGGGCCAGGGCAAGCGCCTGCGCGTTGGGCGCCGCCTGCGCAACCAGAGCCGGGAGATCCACCGCGCCGGCACCCGCTGACCCCGGACAGCAAGGCCGGTGGCCGCACGCCATAAGGCGGACCCCGCTCCGATGGTGGAGCTAGGCGGACACGGCCACCGGTACACCCCCGAGCTTGTCAGCACCCGAAGTACGCGCAGCCTCGCAACCTTCCCCGTGCACGTCAAAGGAGATTCCGGCATGGCCATCACCGTCTCGCTCGTCGCGCTCTTCGGACTCGTCCTGTACTTCCTCCTGCGCTCCCACAGCCTCAGCGCAGGCAGCGCGTTCGTCGCCGCCGGATTCGGGTTCTTCCTCGCCTCCACCGGCGCCGCCGGCCCCATCAACGAGATGGCCAACGCCATCGTCGCCGCCATCCCCAACCTGTAGGGAGACAGCACATGCCCCGGCTCCGAATCCGCCGGACCACCTGGCCCCGCCCGGCCCTGATCCTGACCGACACGCCCCGGCCCACCTGCCCCCGCTGCCAGGGCGAGGGCGGTCGTAGCTACGACTACGGCGACCACGAGACCGGTGAGTACGCCGGCACCGAATGGGACCCCTGCACCTGCTGGAACGAGGAACAGCACTGGACCGTGCTCCCGCTCCCGCACCTGCCCCGCCGCCGGACCGCTGCCGACCCCTGGGACACCGGCGACGAGCCCCCGTTCTAAGAACGCCGAAGGCGGCCCCCTCACGCCAATGACCGGGGCCGCCCTCATCCAGAACCCACAAGAACTGGAGAGACCAGCATGACCCAACCCACCGACAATTGGCGAGAGCACCGGCTCCGTCTGCGGACCGCACTCTGGCTCGCTGAGATCGGCCTGCCCGTGCTGCCCTTGCGGGAGGGCAAGCTCCCCGTCGGGAACTGCCCGGCCTGCTCCGGCAGTGCCTGCGGGGACCGGCCGCACATGAAGGCGGCCGGGCCGTGCCAGTGCCCGGCCCCGTGCCACGGCTGGGCCGCCGCCACCACCGACCGCGGCGTCCTCACCTCCCCGGCCTGGGCCACCGCCTGGCGCCAGGCCGGAGCCATCGCCTATCACCCCGGCGGCGCCCGCCTCACCGTCGTGGACCTCGACAACCCCGACGCCGTGGCCTGGGCCCACCAGAACCTCCCCGCCACGAAGGCCGTGGCCACGACGCGCGGGGAGCACTGGCTCTACAGGGGCGCCATGCAGTCCACCAACGGGGTCCGGCCCGGCGTCGACATCAAGTCCTCCATGTCGTACGCCCGCTGGTACGGCCCCGGCACCGGCCCGATCGTCGCCCTCCCGGACATCGTCCGCGCGCTGGCCGTGAAGGAGTCCGCGTCCCGCCCCGTGTCCCACGCGATCAGCGTTCCCACGGTGGCCGACGGCGGGCAGTGCCGTCACCGCACCCCCGCCTTCCTGGAACGCGGTATCGCCATGGCCGAGCAGTCCATCACCGCCGCCCAGAGCGCGATCCACAGCAACGTGTACCGGGTGTTCCTCGCGGTCCTGTCCACCCACGGCCGGTGCGGCTGCCTCACCGAAACCCACGTCGAGCGGCTCTTCACCGCCGCGCACGCCAAGGGCGAATCCACCCGGCACTGCACCGCCGCGTGGGCCAACGCGCGCACCGCATTGGGGCTGTGATGTCCGACGACGAGAAGAGTTCGGGCCGCGAGGTCATCACCGGCTACGCGCAGGACAACTTCCGGTACTTCCGCACCGCCGACGGGACCGTGTACGCGCAGAAGAACGGCCACCCCGTCGCGCGCCCGATCCGCTCCCAGGGCACGTCCGGCAGCCACCGCCAGGAGCTCATGGTCGGCCTCTACGAGAACGGACACGGCGTGTTCAACGGCACCGCGCTCAAGGAAGCCCTCGACCTCATCGAAGCCCTGGCCCTGACCAAGGACGTTCAGCCCGTACACATCCGCGTCGCGCCGGGCTTCGACGGCGCGACCTGGCTCGACCTGGGCCGCAACGACGGGCAGTCCGTACGCATCCACCCCACCGGCTGGGACATCCTCACGCCCCAGCCGGAAGAGGTCTGCTGGCGGCGCACCCAGCTCACCGGAGAACTCCCGCTCCCTGCCAAGGACACCGACGGAAAGGGCATCGACCTGCTCCTGCGGCTGTGCAACTTCGCCAACGCCGAGACCGAGTGCCTGGCCGTCGCGTGGCTGATCGGGTGCCTCGGGCCGTCCGTGCCCGTCCCCGCCCCGTTCCTCACCGGCCCCCAGGGCGCCGGCAAGTCCACCGGCGGAAGGATGCTCGTGCGGATCATCGAGGGCATGAGCGGCGATCTGCGCCGCGCCCCGAAAGACGAAGAGAACCTGATCGCGGCCGTCGCCGCCGGATGGGTCACCGCCCTCGACAACCTCTCCCACCTCGCCCCGGACCTGTCCGACCTCATGTGCTGCATCGTCACCGGAGCCGAGACCATCAAGCGTGCCCTCTACACCGACGGCGACGTCGTCCGTGCCCGCTACCGCCGGCCTCTCCTGCTGACCGGTATCGACGTGGGCGTCATCCGCCCCGACCTTGCCGAGCGGCTCCTCCCGCTCCGCCTGGAGCGCCCCACCGTCCGGCGGACGGAGGCGGAGCTGTGGCGGGAGTTCGAAGAGGTCCTGCCGGTCACCCTGGGGTCCCTGCTCGACCTCACCGTCAAGGTCCGCGCCGCCGAGGCCGACATCCCCACGGATCTGAGGATGGCCGACTTCGCTCACCTGTGCGCGCAGCTCGATGCTGCGACCGGCCTGGGAGCGCTCGCCGCCTACCGGGCCAGCCTGGATGAACTCAACGACGACGTCATCGAAGGCGACCTGCTCGCCCAAACCGCGCTGAAGCACGCCGCCACCCTCGAAGCCGGTGAGGGGGCTCGTATGACCTCGGCGGAATGGCTGCACGCCCTCACCCAGCTCTATACCGGAGAGGACTTCCGCCCCCTGCCCAAGGGGTGGCCCACCACCGGGAAGGTCCTCTCCGACCGTCTCAAGCGACTGCAGCCCACCCTCGCCGCACGGGGAGTCCTCGTCGACTGGGGCCGTACCAAGACGGCCCGCTACATCGAGATGACCCGACCCACCCCGACCGCGCCAGAGCAGCAGGAAGCGTTCTAGCCCAGGGCATCCCGGGCCGCGGGCACAAGCAAGAGGAGCACCCCCGGCCAAGGCGCGGGGTGCTCCTCTTGCCTATCCGGCGGCTTGCCGCCGCTGCAAAGGTCGTGCCGCGCAGCGGCCCCTTCTTCTCGCTTTGGACCTGGCGCACTACGACAGACACCCGCCCTTCTTGTCCGAAGGAAAGGGATCCTGCGTCATCCGCGTCACCGGGGGGTCAGAAACGATCTATGACCTGCGGTTTCCCCGGTGACGCAGGACGGCCGGAGCTGCGTCACCCCGCGTCACCCGCGTCACCGATGACGGAGACCACCCCGCCCGGTGACGCACCCCCCGACAGTCAGCGTCACCGGAAAGCCGCAGGTCAGGCAGCACGAGTGACGCGGGTGACGCGGTGACGCAGAATCCCGCCCTTCGGACAGCACAACCCACCTGACAACCCAGCACACCGCAAGCCAAGGAGTGGAACTCATGGCCCGCCCCCAGATGCTCAAGCTCGCGGAAGTCCTCACCGAGATCGACATGAGCCGTGCCGCCTTCTACCGGCTGCGCGCTCGGGGCAACGCGCCCCGCCTCTTCAAGCTCCCGAACGGTCAGCTCCGTGTCCGGCGGGCCGACCTTGATGACTGGCTGGCTGGCTGCGAGGCATCGGCCGCATAGCCAATCCCGGCGTCACGGGCCCCAGCCACCCTGGCTGGGGCCCTTTCCCTTGAACGGAGTCGACTTGTACAGCTACGACGTACGGATCTGGGGCATCCGGACCCGCCAGAGCAAGAGCGCCCCCTACCAACTCCGATGGATCGTGGGTGGCGAGGAGCACCAGGCCCCGTTCCTGACCAAGACTCTGGCCGATGGTCGACGTGCTCAGCTCATGGAGGCCGTTCGCAAGGGTGAGCAGTTTGACGTGTCGTCCGGGCTGCCGGTTTCCGAGCTTCGTCAGCTCAAGTCGCCCACCTGGTTCGAGCACGCCAGGGCCTACGCCTGTATGAAGTGGCCGGGCGCTGCGGCCAAGCACCGAGTCGGCATCGCTGAGGCGATGACGAACGTGACCATGGCCCTCGTCACGAGCGGAAAGTCGGCTCCCGACCCGAAGGTGCTGCGGCTGGCCTTGCGGTCATGGGCCTTCCAGATGACGTTGGACCCTCAGGGGAACGCCGTCCCCCGCATGAAGGCCGAACCGCCGCCGGCGCCCGCAGCCCAGGCTCTGGAGTGGATGGCCAGCCATTCCCTCCGTGTGTCCGAGGTCGCGGAGGCTGAGAACCTTCGCCGCGCTCTTGCCGCCATCTCCCAGCGTCTCAATGGGAAACGCGCGGCGGACAACACGATCCGGCGTAAGCGCGCCGTCCTGAGCAACGCCCTCCGGTACGCCGTCGAATGCGACACCCTGCCCGCGAATCCGCTGCCCAAGGTCGACTGGGACCCTCCGCAGACCGACGACGAAGTGGACTTCCAGTACGTTCCCGGGCCCGAGCTGACCCGTCGGCTCCTGGACGCCGTCCAGGCCCAGGGCAGCCGCGGCGAGCACCTCCACGCGTTCTTCGGGTGCATGTACTACGCCGCGATGCGCCCGTCTGAAGTGGCAGCCCTCGCCAAGGGCGACTGCAAGTTGCCGTCCACGGGCTGGGGGGAGCTGGTGCTGCGCCGAAGCCGCCCTGAGGTTGGGGCGGGTTGGACGGACGGCGGAACGCCCTACGACGATCGGGGGCTCAAGCGGCGGGCGCGCAAGGCCAGCCGGTCGGTGCCCGTGCCGCCGGCGCTCGTACAGCTACTCCGGAGCCACCTGGAGCGCGAAGGGATGGCTACCGATGGTCGGCTGTTCCGTGCGGTGGAAGGCGGCCGGGTCGGCTCCAACGAATACACCCGCGTATGGGACGAAGCGCGGGAGAAGGCGCTGCCCGCAGCGGATGTGAATACGCCGCTCGCAGAGGTCCCCTACTCCCTGCGGCATGCCGGCGTCTCGCTGTGGATCAAAGCGGGCGTCGACCCGGTGGAAGTGGCCCGCCGGGCCGGCCACAGCGTGGCCGTCCTCTGGAAGTTCTACGCGAAGATCCTGCGAGGCCAGCAGCAGGTGTCGAACCAGCTCATTGATCAGGCTCTGGCAGAGGATGACACCCCCGCAGGGGCCTGACTTCCTGGCCACAAGTTGGCCACACGCGCTGGTCAACAGCGTGACAGGGGCGATTCGGGGTGAGACAGGGTGAGCAGAGAGGGCGGGCACCCGATACGGGTGCCCGCCCTCTGACCTGCCACTTCACTGACCTGGCGGTGGGTGTGGGATTTGAACCCACGGTGACATCGCTGCCACGACGGTTTTCAAGACCGTTCCCTTAGGCCGCTCGGGCAACCCACCTGGCCGGTACAGAGTACCGGGCGGCGGGGGTGGGCGGGGCTGGTGTTTTTGTCTGGCGCGCGGGTCGGGGTCAGGCGGTCTGGGCCTTGTCGTAGGCCGCCTTCGCCTCGTTGCCGAAGTACGGGCCGTACATCCGGTTGGGCAGGAAGTTGTAGCCGAAGCTGTTCACCGAGACCTGGGTGCCCAGGCCGGTGGTCTCGCTGAAGTCCTGGAGCCAGGGGCCGCCGCTGGAGCCGCCGGTCATGTTGCAGGCCAGGCTGTGGTCCTTGGTCAGCAGGAAGTCCTTGCCGGTGTTGCCGCTGCAGTAGACGAGCTTGGTGCCGTCGTACGGAGAGGCTGCCGGGAAGCCGAAGGAGTACATCTGCTTGTTGTAGCCACCGTTGAACAGGATGCCCTGGGCGCCGACGACCTGGCTGAGCTTCTGGCCGTTCAGCGGGGCGACGACGGCGAGGCCGACGTCCATGTTCATGTCCTCGCTGGCCGCCCACTGGTCGGTCGCGAAGGTTTTGGTCGCCGACCACTGGCCGTAGGGCGCGTTGCCGTTGTTGTACGCGGGGACGAAGACCCAGTTGGTGTGCCATGCGCCCTGGTACTTCACGCAGTGGCCGGCGGTGATCACCGTGCTGCCGTTGGCGCTGGTGATGGAGTCGCCGGAGCAGGATGCCGTCCGGTCGCCCATGGTGAAGAAGACCCGGCCGGAGGTCTTCACGATCGCGCCGCCGCCCGTCCAGGCACCGCCCGGCTGCGGGAACGCCGTGGGGGAGGCGGTGGAGGAGGCCGTGGGGGAGGCGGTGGAGGAGGCCGTGGGGGAGGTTGGGGGGATGGAGGTGGGGCGGGCTGTCGGGGTGGCCGCGGTGCCTGCGGTTCGCGGGGCCGCCGTGATGTCCAGCGGGGTGGCGTTGCGCATCCGCTCGGCGGTCCAGAAGCCCTGGGTGTGCTGTTGGCTGAACGACGACAGGGGGGCCGGGGTGTCCGAGGAGGCCGCGGCCGAGGGGGTGGCCCCCATCAGCGCGCCCGCGATCAGGGCACCCGCCGCCAAGAGGCCCGATACTGCTGCTGTGCGATGACGATTCACGCATGACTCCTTCTGCCGTGCCCCGACCGGTCGGCCGGCCCGGGGCAGGGTGGGGGTGAAGAGCTGTCGGTGCGGATCGGAGGCAGGTTCCCACGCACGGCGCGAGATGTCAGGGGACAGTCAGAGCGTTCGGTCGGTTCCGGCCAGCAATTGGCCAACTCCCCTCCCTCCAGCCGTCATACGGTAAGCAGCACGCCCGCGTACGAAACCCCGGCCACCACCACCCACGCCCCGAGGCCCAGCACCGCGGCCCGCCCTCCGGTCCGGGCCAGGGTCGGCAGGTGCACCGCGCTCCCGAGGCCGAACAGGGCCGCCGCCAGCAGGGCCTCCTGCGCGGTGTGCGCCCACTCCAGCGCTACGTCGGGCAGTACGCCGGTGGCCCGCAGCCCGGCCGCCGCCAGGAACCCGGCCACGAACAGCGGCACAGGAGCCGGGCGGCGTCCCGAGCTCGTGCGCACGCCGCGCCTGCGGGCCCGTACCGAGAAGGCCACGGCAGCCACCAGCGGGGCCAGCAGGGCCACCCGCATCAGCTTGACCAGCACGGCCTCGCCGAGGGCCCCCGGGCCCGCCGTCTGGGCCGTGGCGACGACCTGGCCGACATCGTGGACGCTCGCGCCGACCCAACGCCCGAAGGCCGGGTCGGAGAGCCCCAGCGGCCCCTGGAAGAGGGGGAGCACGGCGATGGCCAGGGTCCCGCACAGGGTCACCAGCGCCACGGAGGACGCAACGTCCTCCTCGTCGCTGCCGGACACCTCGCTCACCGCGCCGATCGCCGATGCACCGCAGATCGAATACCCGGTGGCGATCAACAGGGGCTGGTCTCCCGGCAGTCCGAGCCGGCGTCCCAGCCAGAGGGTGCCGAGGAAGGTGGCCGCGACGACTCCGACCACCATCGCCACCGTTGCCCAGCCGAGCCGGAGCACCTGGTCCAGCCCCAGGCCGAGGCCGAGCAGGACGATGCCGAGCCGCATCAGCCGTCGGCCGGCCAGGGAGAGCCCCGGGCGCGCGGTTCCGCGTACGAAGGTCCGCATGCCGGGGAGATGGGCTACCGCGATACCCAGGACGACCGATGCGGTCAGCATCGGCACCGTCGGCAGCAGCCGGTGGACGCACCACGCAGTGAAGGCGCCGGCGACCGCCATCCCCAACCCGGGCCAGGAGCTGGATGTTTCACGTGAAACATGGCCGCCCGGGGATGTTTCACGTGAAACACGGCGCACCCGCACCGACCGGTGGGCCGGGCGGTTCAGCAGGGCCATCAGTCGGTGGGGAGCGTGTAGACGCGACGGACACTGCTGCCCAGGCGGGCGACGTCGGCGCCGTACACGTGAAGGGAAATTGCCGTCGTACGACAGGAGTTGCGGACTTTGTGGATATCGCCGGGCGGGGCGAACCCGCAGACGTCACCAGGACCGTTGACCACCTCCTCGGTCGCCACCAGCCGGGCGCCCGCCGCAGCGGTGGCCGGGGCCAGCCGGTAGCGGAGCTCGCTCTCCTCGCCCTCGTGCACCCCGGCCACGCACCAGGAGACATGGTCGTGGATCGCGGTCTCCTGTCCGGGCAGCCACACGAGCGCCACCACCGAGAAGCTGCCGTCCGGCTCGGCGTGCAGTATGTGCTGCCGGTACCGGCCCGGGTCCCCCAGTCGCTGCTCGGGAGTGAGCAGATCGGGCGTGCCCAGATGCGGGGCAACGCGCTCACCGACCAGGTAGGCGGTCAGGTCGGGGGCGTGACCCCGGTCCACGACCGTGCGGATCTCACTGACGAGGGCGGCCATCCTCGCGGTCGTACGGGCCGGCGTGGTGGTGGTCATACGGGCAGCGTCCGGCAGCCCATCCATCACGTCCAACGACAGTTTCTACCCGAAATGCCAAGCCCCGCTTATGGGTTGGGTCCAGCGCAACCGGTGCGGGCAGCCGTCGGTGCTCCGGTCAGCAGCCGATCCGGTTCGACGCCACCCGCTTCAGCTCGTCCAGCACCACGGCCGTCGCCGGGATCCGCAGATGGTCGCGGTACACGTACGCGGCGATGTGGCGGCGCGCGGCCGGGTGCAGCGCCCGCCCGCACACCCGGCTCAGCGAGAGGGAGGGCAACACCAGGGCGGGCATCATGGCCACACCGAGGCCCTGTGCGACCAGGCTCTGCACCACCAGGTTGTCATCGGTGGCGAACCGGATGTCAGGGACGAACCCCAGCTCGGCGCACTCGTGCAGCAGGTTCGCCTGGCAGCGCGGGCAGCCCGCGATCCACCGCTCCTCGGCGAGGTCGGCCAGGTGCACGGCCCGGCGCCGGGCCAGAGGGTGCCCGGTCGGCAGGAGCACCGTCAGTTGGTCCTCCAGCAGCCTTACCTCCGCGACCTCGTCCGGGATCTCCTCATGCAGCCCGGGGTAGGTGAAGGCCAGGGTGATGTCGCACTCCCCGCGCTCCAGCCGCCGCAGCGACTCCGGGGGCTCCCCCTCCAGCAGCTCGACCTGTACGCCCGGATGCTCCTTGGCGAGGCCGCTGAGCGCTTCCGGGACGAGGGTGACGTTGACGCTGGGGAATCCGCAGAGCCGGACCCGGCCGGTGCGCAGTCGCGCGTACGCCTTCAGCTGGGCCTCGGCGGCGGAGAGGCTGCCCAGGATCGACTCGGCGTGCCGGGCCAGGGACTCTCCGGCCTCGGTGAGCTGCATCTTCCGGCCCACGCGGGTGAACAGCGGGGTACCGACGGCGCGTTCAAGCGCCTTCATCTGCTGGGTGATCGCGGGCTGGGTGTACCCCAGGACGCGGGCGGCCGCCGAGTAGGACCCCGAGGCGACCACCTCGTGGAAAGTCCGTATGTGCCGCGAATCGAACACAACGGAAGCATAAGCGGACGTTGGGAGGGGCCGTAGGCACAATCGCGCCCACGGCCCCTCGCCATCAAGCCATCAATTCGCCGAGGCCGGCAGGTCATTGGCCACTGACTGACGAGCTGCTACGACTTGTCGCCGGTCCGCGAGCCGAGCGTGATGTCGACCGTGGTCGGCTTGCCGTCGCGAACGTAGGTCAGCTTCACGACATCGCCCGGCTTGTGCGTCCAGATCTCGCTGATCAGGGTCGGGCCGCTGTCGATCCCCTTGCCGCCGAACTGGGTGATCACGTCACCGGGCTTGAGGCCCGCCTTGCCGGCCGGGCCGTTCGGGTCGACCAGCTCGTTCGCGGGGGCGCCCTGATCGGAGATCTTCGCGCCGTCAGCCTTGGACTGGATGTCCACGGAGACCGAGATCACCGGGTAGACCGGCTTGCCCGTCTTGATGAGCGACTCGGCGACGTTCTTCGCCTGGTTGATCGGGATCGCGAAGCCGAGGCCGATGGAGCCGGCCTGGCCGCCGCCGAAGCCGCCATTGCCGGCCGACTGGATGGCGGAGTTGATGCCGATGACCGCGCCGCGGCCGTCGAGCAGCGGGCCGCCGGAGTTGCCGGGGTTGATCGAGGCGTCCGTCTGCAGCGCGCTCATGTACGAGTTCTTGCTCCCGGAGCCGTCACCGGAGGCCACCGGGCGGTTCTTGGCGCTGACGATGCCGGTCGTGACCGTGTTGGACAGGCCGAACGGCGCACCGATCGCGATGGTCGAGTCGCCGACCGCGACCTTGTCGGAGTCACCGAGCGGCAGCGGCTTGAGGCCGGAGGGCGGGTTCTTCAGCTTGAGCACGGCCACGTCGTAGCCCTGGGCCCGGCCGACCACCTCGGCCTCGTACTTCTTGCCGTCGGAGAAGGTCGCGGACAGCTTGCCGCCGTTCGCGGCGGAGGCCACCACGTGGTTGTTGGTGAGGATGTGGCCCTGCTGGTCGTAGACGAAGCCGGTGCCGGTGCCGCCCTCGCCGTCGCCGGCCGAGGCCTCGATGGTGACGACGCTGGGCAGCGCGCCGGCGGCCAGGCCCGCGATCGAGCCGGCCTCGCGCTTGATGTCCTTGGGGGTGTTGCCCGCGCTGATCGTGGTCGAGCCGGTGGCGCTGCCGTTGTCGTTGCGCTCGGCGGCCCAGTAGCCGACCCCGCCGCCGATGCCGCCCGCGAGGAGGGCCGCCGCGAGCACGGCCGCGATCAGGCCGCCCCTGCCCTTCGGCTTCGGCGCCTGGGCCCCATCGGTCAGGTGCGCGCCCCAGACGGCGCCGCCGTGGCCGCCACCCGCACCGTACGCCGGGACGGCGGGCGGGGGCGGAGGCCAGCCCTCGGCGCCGTACGCGGCAGCGGCCGGACCGGGGGGAGGGGTCGGGGCCGGGCCCTGAGCCTGATGCGCCGGTGCCTGGCCGTAGGCCGGGGCCGGGGGGATCTGCTGGGTGTGCCCGGTGCCCGGAGCGGGCGCCGGCGGGATCTGCTGGGTCACCGGCTCAGCGGCGGCAGGCGCGGTCCCCGGCGCGGGCGCCGGCGCAGCGGCCGGAGCCTGGTCCTGGACCGGAGCCGGGGCCTGGGCCGGGGCCTCGACCGGGTCCGGTGTGGGAGCGGCCACCGGCACGGGGGGTGCGGACGGGGCCGCGGGGGGTGTCGGGGCCGCGGTGCCCTCGTTCTCGGTGCTCACAGCGCTCTCTCCTCGTCACACACACGGCTTCTGAAAATCTGGCGTTACTGGCGATACCGGTCCGACTGAACGTTCGACATGCCGCACAAGTTCCTGGGCAAAGCCTTTCCCATGACCCGTCAGAGCACTGTAAGCCGGACCTGTGCGTCTCCCCCCATCCTTTATCCCCGGCATTTCGGACGCATCCCCAGGGTCCTCCCCGACGCCCGGCGCCTGCTCGGTGGCACCATGACCCGGTGACCCTCGCAATGCCGCGCCCCATCCAAGTCGTCGCCCACCGCGGCGCCTCGGAGGATGCCCCCGAGCACACCCTGGCCGCTTACCGCAAGGCCATCGAGGACGGCGCCGACGCCCTCGAATGCGATGTCCGGCTCACGGCGGACGGCCATCTGGTCCTGGTCCACGACCGCCGGGTGAACCGCACGTCCAACGGGCGCGGCGCCGTGTCCGCCCTGGAGCTGGCCGATCTCGCGGCGCTCGACTTCGGCTCCTGGAAGGACCTCGAGGAGTCCCCCGACTGGGACTCGGACCCCGAGCGCACCTCCGTGCTCACCCTGGAGCGCCTGCTGGAGCTGGTCTCCGACGCCGGGCGCCCGGTGCAGCTCGCGATCGAGACGAAGCACCCCACCCGCTGGGCCGGACAGGTGGAGGAGCGGCTCCTCTTCCTCCTCAAGCGCTTCGGCGTGGACGCCCCGCCCCCCGAGGGCCCGCATCCGGTCCGGGTCATGAGCTTCTCGGCGCGCTCCCTGCACCGGATCCGGGCGGCCGCCCCGACGGTCCCGACCGTGTACCTGATGCAGTTCATCTCGCCCCGGATGCGGGACGGCCGGCTGCCCGCCGGAGTGGAGATCGCCGGGCCCGGGATCCGGATCGTCCGCAACCACCCCGGCTACATCCGCAAGCTCCAGGCCGCGGGGTACTCCGTACACGTGTGGACCGTAAATGAGCCAGAAGACGTTCAGCTCTGCGCTGATCTGGGCGTGGAAGCGATCATCACAAACAGGCCGCGAAAGGTTCTGTCACAACTAGGGCGCTGACGTCCCGTTTTGCGCACCCGTCACCCACGACCCCCGCGTGACAGGGTGTGCCCCGGCGCATCCGCTCCGCATTCGTTGGTCATGAATGCGTCAGAGGGCTCCACTTCGGCGGTTTCCGGTCCAGGCCATTGGGGCATCCAGACCATGGCGTGGGGCTAAGGAGGTTCCGGGGGTGGCGTTGGTGGTGGCACAGGAAGTGCCCACGTCGTCGTGCATGGGCGTGTCCCATGGTCCAGCGGGCGTGGGCGAGGCGAGACACCGCATGCGTGAGCAATTGCGTATCAGCGGGGTGCCCGAATCGGTCGTGGACGACGCCGTACTGATCCTTTCCGAACTGCTCAGCAATGCCTGCCGACACGGCCGGCCGCTGGGCGCGCGGGAGATCGGGGACGGGGAGATACGCGCCGCATGGCGCGTCGACAAAGCGGGGCGGCTGACGGTCGAGGTCACGGACGGGGGCGGGCCCACCCGTCCGGTTCCAGCCACGCCCTCGGTCACCGCGCACGGCGGCCGGGGGCTGAACATCATCAGCGCACTGGCCCAGGACTGGGGTGTCCGGGACGGAGCGGCAGGCGAGGTCACCGTGTGGGTGATTGTCGCGTGTGGGCCCCGGCACGAGGATTTCGCTACGCGCGTTGCGCCACCGGCGATCGACTTCAGCACGGCCTTCGACGATCTGGATCCCTGACAGCAGTACTGGCGCAGTACGACAGCAGCACGACAGCAGCACGACAGAAGTACCGGTCATCCGCACGACAGCAGTACGACAGAAGTACCGGTCATCCGCACGGGCGGCCGTCCGGGAGCGCACGCCGACCGTGCTCCCGGCCGCACCCCACCGGTTCCGGCGGTACGAACGGCTAGGCTCGCGCCCAGACACAACGCCGTACCGCCGCAACCGGGAGACACTCACGATGGCCAAGAAGCGCCCCGCAGCGAAGACTGCAAAGCCGCAGCTCAACAACGGTGAGATCCCGGTGGTAGGCGCCCGCGAGCCCTGCCCCTGCGGATCCGGGCGCCGCTACAAGGCCTGCCACGGCGCAGCCGCGGCGCACGCCGTCACCGAGCACGTGCAGCGCCCGTTCGAGGGTCTGCCCGGCGAGTGCGACTGGGTGGCGCTGCGCGAGCTCGTCCCCGCGGCCACCGTGCCGCTCACCCTCAAGGGCGGCCTGCCCGAGGGCGTCCCGTCCGTCACGCTGGTGACCGTACTGCCGATGGCCTGGCCGGCGCTGCGCCGTGAGGACGGTTCCGTCCTCCTCGGCCTGCAGAACGACTCGACCACCGGGGACCTCGCCCGGGACATGGCCGACACCCTGGAGCGCGCGCTCGTGGCGGACCCGGGGACCCCGGTTCCGGCCCGCCGGGTTCCCGCCGAAGGGACGCGACTTCAGGATCTCCTGGACACGGACGGCGTTTTCGAGCCGGTTGTACACAGCGGCTTCGAATTCTGGATTCCGGAATCGGAGAGTGCCCAGAACGCCTCTCCGGAGACCGCCGCCTCGCTGGAACGCGCCAACGCTGCCGCCATCCCCACCGTCAAGCTGGCCGGCGTCGACGCCGCCTACTGGTGCGAGACCCCGGACAAGAACCACCTGCGCTGGGTCATGCCGCACGCCGAGGAAAAGCTGCTCGACGCCCTCGCACGGCTGCACGCCGCAGGCACGTCCTCCCTTGGCGAAGGCACCAAGCTCGTCGGTTCCTTCCGCGCCCACGGCCTGATGGTCCCGGTCTGGGATCTGCCCACCGGGGTCTCGGCCGATGACGTCGAGAAGCCCGCCGCGGAGTTCGCCGAGCGCCTGCTCGCGGCCCTCGCGACGGACGCCCCGCTGACCACCGAGGAGCGCCGGGCACGGGGCGGGCTCACCAACCGCCAGGTCACCCTCAGCTGACCGCCGCACACGCGCGGGAGCGGTGACTGGGGTCACAACTCCCGCTAATCGCCTGCAAATCGGTGTCTGAATATCAGAGATCGAATTTGCGAACAGGCGATCTCTTGTTACGGTTCTTGTAGCCCGGTCGCTGGTGCATCCCCCGTCGCCAGCGACCGGGCCCTTCCATTTCCGCGATGTTCAACCATCGCCCGGTGCCGGTGAGTTGCTCCCGGACCGCAGCAGCAGCTCCCCTTCATCATCCGGAACTGCAAACTCCGCAACGGCCGAGTAGGTGTCCGGCGCCCCCGCCGAGGCCTCCCGCGGCGTCTCGCACAGCCCCGGCTCGTCGCCCGCGCCGACCGTGCACTGGATCTGCACCGTCCGCCCGGCCGGTCCCATCACCGTCAGTACGGCGTCCAGCGCCCGGCCACTGGTGTTCCGGTAGTAGCTGCGCCCCCAGGTCTGGCCCTCGGCCACCAGGACACAGGTCTGCGCCTCCACACCGTGCGGCGAGGAGAGTTCGGGGCCGCACCGGGAATCGGTACGGGGCTGCTCGGGCGGGCCCGGCTGCGCGGGCTGGGTGGCGGGCGTGGCAGCGGGCTTGGAGGATCCCACTTGGTTCGGCGTATGCGATGAGTCCGCGTCCGCGGGGCCGGACAGACCCAGAGTGGAGAGCAACCCGCCTTTTCCGTCGTCCTGACCGGCGAAATCCGGTCCGGCGATCGCTCCTGCGAGCGGAAGCGACAAGATGATCAGCACACCGGCGCCGATACCGATCAAGCGGAGATTCATTCGCCGAAGATAGCGACGCGGGAATGGGGCACGGAGATCCCCGCGCCCAATTCCCTTGGAAACTCGTCAAGCTGGCACCCGTACGAGTGATGCGCCAGTGCTCCAGTACGTCCGTACACCGCTCAGGACGCGTAGGTCAGTACGTCCGTACGCCGCTCAGTACGCGAGCCGGCTGCCGCCGCCGGGCGCCCCGCTGCTCGCCTCCACCAGCGCGTCGACGACCGCCTCGACCTCGGGCAGCCATGGAATTCCGGCCCCACCCGGTTCCCGCTCCCAGCGCACTTGGCCGCCGCCGGACGCCGCGGAGGGCGGCAGCAACAGGTAGCCGCCCTCGCCGTGGAAGCGCAGCGACGAGGGCACCTGGGCCTTGGCGTAAAGGAGTTCGCCGAGCCGCTCCAGCGAATACGGCGCCACCAGCAGCGACCACCGGGTCGGCGTCGCCACGATCGGACCGAGCCGCATGCCCTGAGCGTCCAGCCGTACGACGGCACGCGCGGCCGCCTTGGCCGGCAGGCTCACCGCGCACGGGGCGGCCCCGCCGGTGGCCAGCAGTACGGGGGCGGACGGCCGCCTGGCCCACCACCAGGCCACCATCCGGGCGTCGGTGGTGGCGGCGAGCAGCCCCGGGTCGAAGGGGTGCGCGCCGGGTACGACGCAGTCGGGGTCGGGGCAGGCGCACCGCACGCCGTCCGCGGCGGCGCCCTTACCCGGGCCCTTACCCGCGCCCTTGGCCGCGCGTTTGGCCGTACCCGTACCCGTACCCGCGCCGCCCGCCCGGCCCACGCCGGGCAGGACCGGCCAGTGCCAGACGGTGGCGCAGGTGAGTGCGGTGTCGAGGAGAGTCGGAGTGAGTGTCGAAGTGCGAGTCGGAATGCCGCCCTGCGCCGAAGGGGAGCCCGAAGCAGGGGCAGAGGCCGAGCGCAGGGAGTGCAAGCGATTGCGGAGCCGCTGGAGACGCCTTCCGAGGATCTCGCGCATGAGCGCTCGTTCCTTTCCGTTGAACGCCGAGGGCCACATCACACCACGTAAGCGGTGTTTCACCACACGTACACGTTTCGCGTCATTGTCCGCCTGAAGCAGGTTCACACGGTTCGTGCAGTTTTCTTACGGGTCCATAAAACGTCCGGCGGGGGCGGAGAGCGACCCGCACCGGTGCCGAGACCGGGTGCCGCCGCTAAGGACGACGGTCCGGGCCGGGCGGTTCCGGCGGGTGCCGGAGAGCGCCAACTGGCCCTGGGCACCATCGATTACGTACCCGGACCCACTTCGAAGCCGTTCCAGTCGATCGCAAAAACCGCCCGCATCCGGCGTTTTCCGGCCAAGTTCTAGCCTTGGCTCGACAGTGAGTTGCCGTCCCATGGACACCAGGATTCCCACCTGGGCAATGCTGGACATCGCTCCTCGTGTGCGTGTAGATGTGGATTCATTGATGGCGGCGCAGCACGATCTGGGGGTTTGCGATGCTATATGGCGAATCGCACCAGGTGGATAGGCGGACGCCATGAGCGCCCCGCATCTGCCGAAAGTGGCTGGAATCGATCCAGCGGTTACCGCGTCACCCCACACTGCGGCGCCCACGCCCGCACGTACCGCTCCCGCACAGCCTCCGCCACCCGCCGCCAGCAGCCTCATCCAGGACCGGCTGGCAGGCATGGTCTCCGACCTCACCACCCTCCACGAGCTGACCGAGCGGCTCGCCCGCGCCTGCGACCTCGAATCCTCGCTCCAGGAATTCCTGCGTGCCGGAGCCGCCCTCGTCGGCGCCCGCCGCGGCCTGGTCGTCCTGGAGCCCTCCGACGGGCTCGGCCCCACCACCACGATCGGCCTGGGCCTCGGCCGCGCCGACCTCGGCCACATCGAGACCGTGCCGCGCAGCGCCACCTCCTACGGCCGCATCCTCGACGGCCTCCCGGACGCCCAGGGCGGCTCCGAGGTGCTCCCCGAACCCGGTGCGGCCCCCGGCACCGGCGGCTATGGCGCTCCCGTCGACCCCCGCCACCGCGAGGTCGCCGCCCGCCTCGGCTACGCCGCCAGCTACGCGCTGCCGCTTACCGCCGAGGCCACCGGCCGGCTCGGCGCGGCCGTCTGGCTCTACGACGAGCAGGCCGAGCCGAACGAGCGCCAGCGCGACCTCGCCGGGCTCTACGTCCGGCACGCCGCCGAACACCTGGCCCGGATGGTCGAGGTGGAGCGCGCCCGGTCCAGCCTGGCCACCGTCGCCGAGGAACTGCTGCCCAGCCGGCTCCCCCGGATCGCCGGGGTCCAGCTCGCCGCCCGGCACCACACCGGCCCGCGCGGCGGCGGCGACTGGTACGACGCACTGCCGCTGCCCGAAGGCGCGATGGGCCTGGCCGTCGGCTCCGTCACCGGCTCCGGGCCGAGCGCCGTCGCCGCGATGGGGCGGCTGCGGGCCTCCCTGCGCGCGTACGCCGTCATGGAGGGCGAGGACCCGGTCGCGGTCCTGTCCGACCTGGAGCTGCTGCTGCGGCTCACCGAGCCCGCCCGCTCGGCCACCGCACTCTTCGCCTACTGCGAACCGGCCGCCCGCAAGATCATCCTGGCCGGGGCCGGGCACACCCCGCCGCTGCTCATCGGCGAGCACCGCACCGAATACGTGGAGACCTCGCTCTCCGCGCCGCTGGGGATGCTGGCCTGCTGGGAAGCGCCGAGCGTGGAGATCGAACCCGCGCCCGGAGAAACGGTGCTGCTGTACACGGACGGGCTGCTGCGGCGTACCGGCGACCCCATGGACCGGGCCTACGCCCGGCTGCACGCGGCGGCCGCGGGGGTCCCCCGTACCGCCCGCGACGATCCGGCCGCCCTCTGCGACCACATTCTGCGGACCGTGCTGCGGGACACCGACGACAACGCCTCCTCCGCCGTACGGGCGGCGGGCGCGGACGCGGGCGCGGGCGCGGACGCGGAGGACATCGTCCTGCTCGCTGCCCGATTTGACTGATATGTCACACAGCGATAGGTCACACGCCCCTTCGACTGTCTTCCCCTCGCACATACGATGGATGAGGTCCGTACCCGGTCCGTGTCGTATCTGAGGAGCAGACGTGGCTGACGAGCTCACCCCGGAGACCCCGGAAGAAGAGCAGCCCAAGAAGAAGCACAAGCAGCGCAAGAACGGGCTGTACCCGGGCGTCAGCGATGAACTCGCCGAGAACATGCGCACCGGCTGGGCCGACACCGAGCTGCACGGGCTGGAGCCGATCGCCCAGGCCGCGCACACCGCCGCCCGCCGCGCCGCGCTGTCCGCGCGCTTCCCCGGTGAGCGCCTGGTCGTCCCCGCGGGCCGCCTCAAGACCCGCTCGAACGACACCGAGTACCCCTTCCGCGCGTCGACCGAGTACGCGTACCTCACCGGCGACCAGACCGAGAACGGCGTCCTGGTCCTGGAGCCCGCGGGCGAGAGCGGCCACACCGCCACCATTTACCTGCTGCCCCGCTCCAACCGCGAGAACGGCGAGTTCTGGCTGTCCGGCCAGGGCGAGCTGTGGGTCGGCCGCCGCCACTCCCTCGCCGAGGCCGAGCAGGTCCTGGGCCTGCCCGCCAAGGACGTGCGCGAGCTCGCCGAGGCGCTCACCGAGGCCACCGGCCCGGTTCGCGCCGTCCGCGGCCACGACTCCCTCATCGAGAAGGCGCTGGCCGACAAGGTCACCGCCGAGCGCGACGAGGACCTGCGCGTCTACCTCTCCGAGGCCCGCGCGGTGAAGGACGAGTTCGAGATCGGCGAGCTGCAGAAGGCCGTGGACTCCACCGTCCGCGGCTTCGAGGACGTCGTGAAGGTCCTCGACAAGGCCGAGGCCACGTCCGAGCGTTACATCGAGGGCACCTTCTTCCTGCGCGCCCGCGTCGAGGGCAACGACGTCGGCTACGGCTCCATCTGCGCCGCCGGCCCGCACGCCTGCACCCTGCACTGGGTCCGCAACGACGGCGACGTCCGCTCCGGGGACCTGCTGCTGCTCGACGCCGGCGTGGAGACCCACTCCCTCTACACCGCCGACGTCACGCGCACGCTGCCGATCAACGGCACGTACACCGACATCCAGCGCAAGATCTACGACGCGGTCTACGAGTCCCAGGAAGCCGGCATCGCCGCCGTGAAGCCGGGTGCGAAGTTCCGCGACTTCCACGACGCCTCGCAGCACGTGCTGGCCGAGAAGCTCGTCGAGTGGGGCCTGTTGGAGGGCCCCGTCGAGCGCGTCCTGGAGCTGGGCCTTCAGCGCCGCTGGACCCTGCACGGCACCGGCCACATGCTCGGCATGGACGTCCACGACTGCGCCGCCGCGCGTGTCGAGGCGTACGTGGACGGCACGCTGGAGCCGGGCATGTGCCTGACCGTCGAGCCCGGGCTGTACTTCCAGGCCGACGACCTGACCGTGCCCGAGGAGTACCGGGGCATCGGCGTCCGGATCGAGGACGACATCCTGGTCACCGAGGACGGCAACCGGAACCTGTCGGCCGGGCTGCCCCGCACCTCGGTCGAGGTCGAGGCGTGGATGGCGCGGCTCAAGGGCTGACCTGGCCTGAAGGGCTGACCTGGCCTCAAGGGCTGACCTGCCACGCCTGGCACACCTGACACACGGATGGTGGGCGGGATCCCGTAGGGGGTCCCGCCCATCGGCGTATCTACGACACCTTCAGCAGCGCGCCCTCGCGCCACTTGAGGATCTTGTCGAAGCTGACCACCGCACCCCGGCCCGGCCGGTTGCGGATGCGGACGTGGTCGGCCAGCTCGGTGATCAGCCACAGCCCCCGGCCATGCTCCCTCTCCGAGGGGCCGGCCGGCTCGGGTCTGCGCCCGGACACCGCCGAGGGCGGGAATCCCGGGCCCGAGTCGGTCACCTCGATCCGGCAGCAGTCCCCGTCCAGGTATGCCGTGACGCGGTACGCCGCGCATGCCTCCGATACGGGTTCCCCGCCGGAGTCGGCGTCGGCCGCCGGCCCGCCGTGCTCCACCGCGTTCGCACATGCCTCGCTCAGCGCCACCGACAGTTCGAAGGAGATGTCCGGGTCCACCCCCGCGGTCTCCATCGTCCCCAGTAGCAGCCGCCTGGCGAGCGGCACGCTCGCGGCTTCGCGCCTCAAGTGGAGAGACCACCAGATGCTCATACCGTTACCTATTGCCGCCCGTGGTCGGCCGTAAGCGCCCGACGGCCGTCAGAGCCCTCATTCGGCCGATGTGACACTCCCGCGGGCCGGTGTATGCGGACGGAACGGCCGGATCGCTCAGGCCCGGCTCGGAACCGGCTCGGGGACGGATGGGACCTTCCGGACCTGCCGTATGGCGGCTGCGAGCGCAGTGCGATGATGGCCCGGCCATGACTGCCCCCCGTACGACGCATGCCGGAGCAGGCCTCCGGATGATCCGGGCCGCGGTGTTCACCGCGGTCTGCGTCGTGCTGTCCGCGGCCGGGCACGCCCTGGCGTCCTGCGCCACCGTGCCCTGGTGGGTACTTGGCCTCGGCTTCCTCGGGGTCCTCGCGATCACCGCCCCGCTAGCGGGACGGCGGCGCTCGCTGCCCGGCATCGCCGCGGGGCTCGCGGCCGGCCAACTCGGGCTGCACACGCTGTTCGGCCTCGGCCAGCACAGCGCCGCGGCCGCCTCGGCCACGGCGGGGGCTGCGGGTTCGGCGGGTTCCGCGGGGGCCGTCTCCTCCGACACCTCGCTCGCGGCGCTCGCCGCCCGGCTGGTGTGCGGGGGCAACTCCGTACCGCTCAGCCCCGCAGACGCCCGGCAGATCCTGGAGACCGCCGGGCTGGACCCGGCCGCCATGGCCGGACAGGCCGCCGCCCAGGGCCACATGGCCCACGCCCACATGGCGCAGGCCGCCGCCGGGGAACCCGCGATCGGCCTGTTCAGCCCGGCCATGCTGCTCGGTCACCTACTGGCCGCGCTCGCCGCCGGCTGGCTGCTCGGACGGGGCGACGCCGCCCTGTTCCGGCTGGTCGAGCTGTCCCGGCTGTCCGCCGAAGCCCACCCCGTACGTCCGCTGCGCGCCGCGCTGGCCTTCGTACGGGCGCTGGCGTCCGGGCTCGCGGGCGCGCCGGCCCGTACTCCGCGGGCACCCCGGACCGCCCCCGCCCCGGCCGCGTCGACCGGCCGCGTGGCACTCCAGCACACGGTGATCCGGCGCGGGCCGCCCACGGCGGCGCTCACCCTCGCAGCCTGACGCGGCACCCCACTCCCCGGGACATCCAGCGGGAGCACCGGTGCCGCGGAATCCGCGCGCGCCTGTGTGCGGAGCCACCGTCACCCCTGCTTCCCTGGAGTGTTCCTGCCATGAAGACCTCTCGCGTCTCCTTCGCCGCCGCCCTCGCCGCCGGTACCGTCCTCGTCCTCTCCGGTCCTGCCTTCGCCCATGTCGGCGTGCAGCCCGGCGAGGCGGCCAAGGGCGGCTACGCGGTGATCAACTTCAAGGTCCCGAACGAGCGTGACGGCGCGTCGACCACCCAGCTGGAGGTCAACTTCCCGGTCGACCAGCCGCTCACGTCCGTCATGCCGCAGGACATCCCCGGCTGGACCGTGAACGTCGAGAAGACCAAGCTCGACAAGCCGCTCACCGTGCACGGCAAGCAGATCAACGAGGCCGTCACCAAGGTGACCTGGAGCGGCGGCAAGATCGAGCCGGGCAAGTTCCAGCAGTTCCCGGTCTCCGTCGGCAAGCTGCCCGAGAACGCGGACCAGATGGTCTTCAAGGCGATCCAGACGTACGACAACAACGAGGTCGTCCGCTGGATCGAGGAGGCCAAGGAAGGCGCCGCGGAACCGCAGAACCCGGCGCCCGTCCTGAAGCTGACCGCCGCCAAGGGCAGCGACAAGCACGACGGCGGCGACAAGAAGACCGACGAGGCCAAGAACGCCGACAAGGGTCACAAGGACGGCAGCCAGGACAAGGCCGCCAAGGGCGGCTCCGACACGACCGCGCGCGCCCTCGGCATCGCGGGCATCGTGATCGGGCTCGGCGGTGTCGCCTTCGGCGTCGCCTCGCGTCGCCGCGCCTCCTGACGCACCCCACTTGTAGAACATCCTCAGCATCCCCGATCCCAGGGACATCTCTCCATGCGCACCACACGTGTGACGGTCGCCGCCCTCGCGGCGGCGGCCGTCCTCACTCTCACCGCCTGCGGCGGCGAAACGCCCAAGTCCGACTCGGTCACCCAGATCACCGGCCAGTCGAAGGCCGGGGCCGCGACCGTGCTCGACCGCCCCTTCAGCAAGCCGGGTCTCGTCCTGACGGACACCACCGGCAAGCCGTGGAACCTGCGCGAGCAGACCAAGGGCAAGCCGACGCTCATCTACTTCGGCTACACCAACTGCCCCGACGTGTGCCCCCTGACGATGAGCAACATCGCCGTCGCCAAGAAGGCACTGCCCAAGGCCGACCAGGACAAGCTCCAGGTCGTCTTCGTCACCACCGACCCCGAACGGGACACTCCCGAGTCCCTCGGCTCGTGGCTCAAGGCCCAGGACCCGTCCTTCATCGGACTGACCGGGGACTTCGCCACCATCCAGGCCGGCGCGCGCAGCCTCGGCATCGGTATCGAGCCCGCGAGGAAGGAGGCCGACGGCAGCGTCGTCTCCATGCACGGCGCTCAGGTCATCGCGTTCTCGCCCAAGACCGAGGAGGGCTACCTCCTCTACGGCGAGAGCACCACCGTCGATGACTACACCAAGGACCTGCCGAAGATCGTCAAGGGAGAGAACCCGTGAACCGCCGCACCACCACCCGCACCCTCGCCGCCGCCCTCTCCCTGACGGCAGCGCTCGCCATATCCGGCTGTTCCTCCGGCTCGGACTCCGGCTCGGACTCCGGCTCGAAGGCCGGCTCGGACTCCGGCTCGAAGGCCGACGCCGCCAAGCCCTCGATGACGGTCAGCGGCGCCTTCATGCCCGAGCCCGTCAACGACAAGATGGCCGGCGCGTTCATGGTCATCAAGAACAACTCCAAGACCGCGGACAAGCTCACGGCAGTCACCAGCCCGCTCTCGGACGATCTGCAGATCCACGAGACCAAGAATCAGAAGATGCAGCAGGTCTCCTCCATGGACGTGCCGGCCAACGGCGAGCTCAGGCTGGAGCGCGGCGGCAACCACGTCATGTTCATGGGGCTCAAGAACACCCCGAAGGTGGGCGACAAGGTCACCGTCGAGCTGCGCTTCGAGAAGGCCGACCCCGTCAAGGTCGAGCTGGACGTCAAGGAGCGGACGTACAACACGACGGCCGCGACACCCACCAATGGCACCGCCCACTGACGGACCGAGGGACTGACACGCCATGACGGCCACCGCCCCCGCCCCATCCACGGCCCGCTTCCGGACCGCGGCACTTCTGCCACGGCTCGCGCTGGTCCTCGCGGCCCTGCTGGCGACGCTGTTCACCGCGGCCGCCCCGGCCACGGCACACGCCGCACTGACCGCGAGCGACCCCAAGGACGGGGCGGTGGTCGCCACGGCCCCCGCCCAGGTCACCCTCTCCTTCTCGGAGCAGGTCGCCATGGGCGGAGACTCCATCCGCGTCATGGACCCGCAGGGCAAACGCGTGGACACCGGCGAACTGCGCGACATGTGCAGCGGATCGACGATTCGCTACGGCACCGCCCTGCACAGCGGACTGCCCAACGGCACCTACACCGTCGCCTGGCAGGCCGTGTCCGCCGACAGCCACCCGGTCTCCGGCGCCTTCACCTTTTCCATCGGCGCCCCCTCGGCCACCAGCGTCACCCTGCTCACCCGGCAGGCGGGCGGCGGGCCCGTCGGTGTCGCGTACGACATCGCCCGCTACGCCGCCTACGCGGGCTTCACCGTCCTCATCGGCGGCGCCGCCTTCGTCCTGCTCTGCTGGCGCCGCGGCGCGGCCGAGCGGTCCCTGCAGAAGCTCGTCGTGCGCGGCTGGGTCACCCTCACCGCCGCCACCCTCGCGATGCTGGTGCTGCGCAACCCGTACACCGGCTCCGGGAACTTCGCCGACGTATTCGACCTCGACGGACTGAGGGCCGTCCTGGAGACGAAGACCGGCGCCTCCCTGGTATCCCGGCTGCTGCTGCTCGGCGCGGCCGCGTTGTTCATCGCCGTCCTCTTCGGGGCCTACGCGCGGCGGCAGAACGGCTCCGGGGCGGCGGGAACGGGAGACGCGGGAGCTGGGGACGCGCGAGCTGCGGGCGCTGGAAAGGGGGACGCTGGGACGGAGAACGCTGGGACGGAGAACGCGAAGGACACGAGCGACCTCGTCTTCGGCCTCGGTATCGGCGGAACCGTCGTCGCCGGTGGCATCGCCGCCACCTGGGCCCTCTCCGAGCACGCCTCCACCGGTATCCAGCCCGGCATCGCCATGCCCGCCGACATCCTGCACCTGCTGGCCGTCGCCACCTGGCTGGGCGGCCTCGCGGCGCTGCTCGTCGCCCTCCACAAGGTCCCCGGGATCGAGCGCGATGCCATCCGGCGCTTCTCCAGGGTCGCCTTCATCAGCGTCCTGGTGCTCGCGGTCACCGGCGTGTACCAGGCTTGGCGCCAGATCGGCACCTGGTCCGCCCTCACCGGCACGCCCTACGGACAGATCCTGCTCATCAAGGTCGGCCTCGTCGCCGTCCTCGTCGGCATCGCCTATCTCTCCCGGAAATGGACCGGCCGCCTCGTCGAAGCCCCCACCGTGCAGACGGCCAAGGTCGTCGGGCAGCGCGATGTTTCACGTGAAACATCGCCCGTCACCGTCCCCGAGGACCCCAAGCGGGCAGCCCAGCTCGCGCGTCAGCGCGCCGCCCGCGAGAACGCGCGCGAGAAGCAGGTCCGCGACGCCGACCCGGACCGGGCGGGCCTGCGCCGGTCCGTGCTCGCCGAGGCCGGGGTCGCCGTCGTCCTGCTCGCCATCACCACCATCCTGACGAGCACCGAGCCCGGCCGCGCCGCGGAACTGGAGGCCGGGAGCGGGTCCTCCGCCACCGCCGTGCCCGACCGCGCCGTCAAGATCACGCTTCCCTTCGACACCGGCGGCCAGAACGGCAAGGGATCCGTCCGCCTCGAACTCGACCCGGGCCGGGTCGGCGCCAACGACCTCCACCTCTGGGCGGACACCCCCGACGGCCAGCCCCTCGAACTCCCCGAAGTCAAGATCGCTTTCACTCTCCCCGCGAAGGACATCGGCCCCCTGCCGGTCGTCCCCGACCGGGCCGCGACCGGCCATTGGAGCGCCTCCGGCGTCCAGCTGCCGCTCGCCGGCGAATGGCGCATCGACGTGACGGTCCGCACGTCCGACATCGACCAGACGACCGTCCAGAAAACTGTCAAGATCGGCTGATGAGCGTGACTGAGAGCAACTCCGACATCGAGATCTCCCGGCGCCGGCTGCTGGGCACCGTCGGCGCAGCGGGCGCCGCCGGGCTCGCCCTCGGCGCCACCGGCGGCGCGCTCGCGCACTCCGCGTTCGCCGACTCCCCGGCCGGCTCCACCGCCGGCGCCGCCTCAGGAACCACCGGAACCCTCGTCTCCCTCGGCGCCACCCAGGTCGCCTTCGAGGGGGACCACCAGGCCGGCATCACCACCCCGATGCAGGCCAAGGGCCACCTCATCGCCTTCGACCTCGCCCCCGGCGCCGGCCGCACAGAGGCCGCCGCCCTGCTGCGCCGCTGGTCCGACACCGCCCGCCGGCTCATGGCGGGCGAGACCGCGCCGACCGCGGACACCGGTATCGCCCTCGACGCCGGGCCGTCCTCCCTCACCGTCACCTTCGGCTTCGGCCACTCCTTCTTCGAGCGGGCCGGACTCACCGCCCGCCGCCCGGCCGCCCTCGATCCGCTGCCTGACTTCTCCGCCGACCGGCTCGACCTCCAGCGCAGCAACGGCGACCTGTGGGTCCAGATCGGCGCCAACGACGGACTCGTCGCCTTCCACGCCCTGCGCGCCCTCCAGAAGGACGCCGGGGAAGCCGCCCGGGTCCGCTGGCAGATGAACGGCTTCAACCGCTCACCCGGTGCCACCGGTGCCCCGATGACCACCCGCAACCTGATGGGCCAGGTCGACGGCACCAACAACCCGAAGCCCTCGCAGCCCGACTTCGACAAGCGGGTCTTCGTCCCCGCCGCCGGACCCGGGCCCGCGGAACACGCCTGGATGGCCGGGGGCTCGTACGCCGTCGTCCGCCGCATCCGCATGCTGCTCGACGACTGGGACAAGCAGTCCACCGCCCAGCAGGAGCAGGTCATCGGCCGCACGAAGGCCACCGGGGCGCCCCTGACCGGCGGCACCGAGTCCACCAAGATGGACTTCGCCAAGATGGGGGATGACGGCAAGCCCGTGATCCCGTCCAATGCCCACGCCCGGATCTCGTCCCCCGGGCAGAACGGCGGGGCCGCCATGCTCCGGCGCCCCTTCTCCTTCCACGACGGGATATCCGCCGACGGGATCCCCGACGCCGGACTCCTCTTCATCTGCTGGCAGGCCGATCCGCTGCGCGGCTTCGTCCCCGTCCAGCGCAAGCTCGACCGCGGCGATGCGCTGTCCGCGTTCGTCCGGCACGAGTCCAGCGGCCTGTACGCCGTCCCGGCCGCGCCGCGCGCCGGGGAGTACGTGGGGCAGCGGCTGCTCGAAGGGTGAACAAACCGGTCGGAGGCGGGTGACCCGGCATTAGGCTGATCACATGTCGGCCACCCGTTTCACCTATCTCGGTCCCGAGGGCACTTTCACCGAAGCCGCCCTCCGCACCCTGCCGGAAGCCGCCACCCGGGAGCTCGTCCCGATGGTGTCGGTCCCGGCCGCCCTGGACGCCGTACGCAACGGGGAGGCCGCGGCCGCGCTGGTGCCGATCGAGAACTCGGTGGAGGGCGGGGTCACCGCCACCCTCGACGAGCTGGCCTCCGGCGAACCGCTCATGATCTACCGCGAGGTGCTGCTCCCCATCGCCTTCGCGTTGCTGGTGCGGCCCGGAACCAAGCTGTCGGACGTCAAGACCGTCACCGGGCACCCGGTCGCCCAGCCGCAGGTACGCAACTGGCTGCGGGCGAATCTGCCCGACGCGGTGTGGGAGTCGGCCGCCTCCAACGCCGACGGCGCCCGGCTGGTCCAGGAGGGCCGGTTCGACGCCGCCTTCGCGGGCGAGTTCGCCGCCGCCACGTACGGGCTGGAGCCGCTGGTCACCGAGATCCACGATGCGGAGAACGCCGAGACCCGGTTCGTGCTCGTCGGGCGTCCCGCCCGGCCGGCCGCCCCCACCGGCGCCGACAAGACCTCCGTCGTGCTGTGGCTCGGCGACGACCACCCCGGCGCACTGCTGGAGCTGCTCCAGGAATTCGCCGTGCGCGGGGTCAACCTGATGCTGATCCAGTCCCGGCCGACCGGCGAGGGCATCGGCAACTACTGCTTCGCCGTCGACGCCGAGGGCCACATCTCCGACCGCCGGGTGAGCGAGGCCCTGATGGGTCTCAAGCGGACCTGTCCGCAGGTCCGCTTCCTCGGCTCCTACCCGAGGGCGGGTGTGGCTGTGGGTGACGTACGCGCCTCCCGGCCCGGCACCTCGGACGGCGATTTCACGGCAGCGTCCGACTGGCTGTCGCGCTGCCTCGACGGCCGGGCGTAGGGCTTCTCCACTGTCCACAGAGTTATCCACAGGCCGAGATGGGGACCTGGGGACAAGTCGACAGAGCGGCACGACAAGGTCGACAAATCGGTCGGCGAGCCTAGGTTTCGCGCTGGGGAGCGGGGGGTGAACGGCGTCACCCCCGTATCACCGGGCAACTCTTTGGGGCGAGGCATTCCCACCCGAATGAGTGTGTGAGGGCGGTTTGAACCCCGATTCACCCCGACCCTGCGCCGGGTGCGAATGATCTATTCACGTGTCCACAGATGCCGCACACAGCCTGTGGATAAGCTGGTTCGGCGGGGAATTCCTGTGGACAAGGATGAGCCTCCGGTCCTGCTCAGGGGCCGCCTGCCCTGTTGTGCCCCATTTCGGGGAATCAGCCGCTTTTATTGACCTGCCCAGAAGGGTCGCTTCCGGCCAGTGGACAAGAGTTTTCTATTCGCCTCAATTGGGGCATAGCGACACACAGCGTAATATCGGTGTGATCCCCTGAAGCCCGGCCCGGTAGCCTGGAGGGGTGATTGACCTCCGGCTGCTCCGTGAAGACCCTGACCGTGTCCGTGCCTCGCAGCGCGCCCGTGGAGAGGACGTCGGGCTCGTCGACGCATTGCTCTCCGCCGATGAGCGCCGCAGGTCCTCCGGCATGCGCTTTGACGAACTGCGCAATGAGCAGAAGTCGCTCGGCAAGCTCATCCCGAAGGCCTCCCCGGAGGAGCGGGCCGAACTGCTGAAGAAGGCCGAGCAGCTCAAGGCGGACGTCAAGGCCGCCGAGGCCGAGCAGAACGAGGCGGACGAGGCTGCCAAGCAGCTCCTCCTCCAGCTCGGCAACATCGTCCACACGGACGTCCCGGTCGGCGGCGAAGAGGACTTCACCGTCCTCGAGACGCACGGCACGATCCGCGACTTCGCCGCCGAGGGCTTCGAGCCCAAGGACCACCTGGAGCTCGGCGAGTCGCTGGGCGCCATCGACGTCGAGCGCGGCGCCAAAGTGTCCGGCTCCCGGTTCTACTACCTGACCGGTGTGGGCGCGCTGCTGGAGCTGGCGCTGGTCAACGCGGCGATCGCGCAGGCCACCGAGGCCGGTTTCATCCCGATGCTGACCCCGGCGCTGGTCCGCCCGCGGGCCATGGAAGGCACGGGCTTCCTCGGCCAGGCCGCGGAGAACGTGTACCACCTGGAGAAGGACGACTACTACCTGGTCGGCACCTCCGAGGTCCCGCTCGCCGCGTACCACATGGACGAGATCATCGACGCCGACAAGCTGCCGCTGCGGTACGCCGGCTTCTCGCCATGCTTCCGCCGCGAGGCCGGTACGTACGGCAAGGACACCCGCGGCATCTTCCGCGTCCACCAGTTCGACAAGGTCGAGATGTTCTCGTACGTCGCGCCGGAGGAGGCCGAGGCCGAGCACCAGCGGCTCCTGGAGTGGGAGAAGCAGTGGCTGACCAGCCTGGAGCTTCCCTTCCAGGTGATCGACGTCGCCACCGGTGACCTGGGTGCCTCCGCCTCGCGCAAGTTCGACTGCGAGGCGTGGATCCCGACCCAGGGCAAGTACCGCGAGCTGACCTCGGCCTCGAACTGCGACGGGTTCCAGGCCCGCCGCCTGTCGATCCGCTACCGCGACGGCAAGAAGACCCAGCCGCTGTCGACGCTGAACGGCACCCTGTGCGCCGTCCCGCGCACGATCGTCGCGATCCTCGAGAACCACCAGCAGGCCGACGGTTCGGTGCGCGTGCCCTTGGCGCTCCGGCCCTTCCTCGGTGGTCGCGAGGTCCTGGAGCCGATCACCAAGTGAGCCCGGTTCCGTTCCCGTACAAGCTCGTCGCGACCGATCTCGACGGCACGCTGCTGCGTGGCGACGACACCGTCTCGGAACGCACCCGTGAAGCGCTCGTCGCGGCCACCGCGGCGGGCGCGGCGCACATCATCGTCACCGGCCGGGCCGTGCCCTGGACTCGGCGCGTGCTGGACGATCTTGACTACAAGGGGATCGCGGTCTGCGGGCAGGGTGCCCAGGTCTACGACGCGGGTGCCCACCGGCTGCTGACCTCGGTGACGCTGGACCGGCAGCTGGCCGCGCTGGCGCTGTCCAAGCTGGAGGCCGAGGTCGGGCCGCTGGCACTGGCGGCCAGCCGGGACGGAGTGGACGGCGAGGTGTTGTTCGGGCCCGGCTACCAGGTGCAGGGCGGCCTTCCGGCGCTCTACCTGGAGGACACCGCCGCGGTGTGGAGTGCTCCGCTCAACAAGCTGTACATCCAGCACCCGACGCTGGACGACGACGCGCTGGTCCAGGTGGCCCGGCAGACCGTGGGCAGCCTGGTGGACATCGTGATGGCCGGCCCCGGCATCGTGGAGATCCTTCCGCTGGGGCTGACCAAGGCCACCGGTCTGTCGCTGGCCGCGCGCAGGCTGGGTGTGAAGGCGGCGGAGACCATCGCCTTCGGCGACATGCCCAACGACATACCGATGTTCGGCTGGGCGGCGCACGGAGTGGCGATGGCCAACGCCCATCCGGAGCTGAAGGCCGTGGCCGACGAGGTGACGGCCTCCAACCAGGAGGACGGCATCGCGGTGGTGCTGGAGCGTCTGCTGAGCGCCGCCTGACCGCTCCGCTCACGCACGGGAACACGAGGAAGGTCCGGGACAGCCCGCGCCGCGAGGCGCGCTCGAAGTAGCTGTCCCGGACCTTTTATTGCTCCCCGCACGACTCACTCTGCCCCGGCCGAACGCCCTGTACCAGCGAATTTCCCCGGCGCTCCTGACGATGTTTCACGTGAAACACGGCTCATGTTTCACGTGAAACAGGGTTCGGCTGCGGGTGCCGCGTGAGCGGCCAGGCGAGCAGGCCGACGGCGAGCGAGATGGCGTGGCCGAGGTCGGTGAAGGTGCCGCCGGTGGCGAGCGGGAGCCCGAAGAAGGCGACGGCTCCGGCGAGATAGATCCATCTCCAGGGGCCGGGGAGCCGGTAGGCGAGGACTCCGACGGCTGCGGCGAGACCGTAGCTGACGCCGATGTCGACGACATGGACCATGCTGCGCGGCGCGCGGTGGTCCTGGATGGCCGTCAGGACGACCTTCTGAGTGACCAGGGTGGCCGTGATGTGCGCGGTCGCGACGATCACCAGCCAGCGCAGGGTGCCGAGCCACCGCTCGACGGGTGCGTGGAAGAGCTCGAAGAGCACGGCGTACAGGGCGAGCGAGGCCGGGTTCTCGATCCAGAAGGCGCTGGAGAGCAGGGCCCTGATGGGGTGTCTGGTGAGCTCGTGGATGTTGCTGCTGTTGCGGTGGAGCAGGACGTGCTCGACGCGGTCGGGCGCGATCACGACGATGACGCTGGTGATGGCGATGATCAGCAGCCAGACGTGCGTGCCGGGCGCGGACCGTATCCAGGACCGCAGTGGCCTGGCCGGCTCGGGCCCCGGGTGCTCGATCATGCACCGATGATGACCCGCGAAGCTGTGCCCCGCCTGGCCGGTGGGCCGGGCGGGGCACAGTCCTCGGAGGCGCTGCGGCAGCGCCTACTCCTCGCCCGCGAGGGTGAGACGGCGCAGCTTCTGGCCGGCGTAGACGGTGGCGCCGACAGTGACCGCGATGAGCAGGACGGCGGCGGTGGGCAGGCCGACGCTGGCGTCGACGTAGCCTTCGCCGGCGACCTTCTCCGCGAGGGACAGGGCCCACTGCTGGACGCTGAGGGTCTTGGCGCCGGAGACCAGGCTGCCGAAGAGCGACTCCCAGATCAGGGCGTAGACGAGACCGAAGACGACCGCATGCCGGCTGACGGTGCCGATCAGCAGGAACAGCGCGCTGTAGGCGATCGAGGCGACGAGGGCGGCGACGGTGTAGGCCACGGCGATCTGCTGGCCGTTGCCGTTGAGGATGAAGCCGGCGATCAGGGTGGGGATCGCGGAGAAGGCCATGGTGACGGCGATCGCGACGGTCAGTTTGGTCATGATGATCGTCGGGCGCTTCACCGGCTTGGAGAGCAGGTAGACGATCGAGCCGTCGTCGATCTCGGGGCCGATGGCGCCGGTTCCGGCGATGACGCCGACCAGCGGGACCATGGTGGCCAGGGCGAACCCGCCGAGCAGGTCGGCGGCGACCTTGTCGTCCACGCCGGTGAAGGCGCGGACGGCAATGGAGATGACGATCAGCAGGGCGGGCAGCGCGAAGAGGATCAGCGCGCGGCGGCGGCCGAGCAGGGCCCGGTAGGTGAGCCGGGCGACGGTGGGGTTGTACATGGGTGCCAGCTCCTTCAGGCCGCGACGAGGTAGGAGAAGACCGACTCGAGGGACTCGTCGGAGGGCGAGACCGTCATCAGCCGGATGCCGTGCGCACGGGCGACCCGCGGCAGCAGCTCGGTGAAGCGCCCGAAGTCGACGGCCTGGATGCGCAGGGCGCCTTCCTTGAGGTCGACCTCGATGCCGGCGGTGGACGGGTCGGCGATCAGGGCCGCGGCAAGGGCCCGGTCGTCGGAGGTGCGGACGAGATAGCGGTGTGGGCGGTCCGTCATCAGACGGCGGATCTTGCGGAAGTCGCCGGAGGCGGCGTGCCGGCCGGCGACCACCACCTCGATGTGGGAGGCGAGCTGCTCGACCTCCTCCAGGATGTGGGAGGAGAACAGGACGGTGCGGCCTTCGTCGCCCATCCGCCGCAGCAGGTCCATGAGCTGCATGCGCTGGCGCGGGTCCATGCCGTTGAACGGCTCGTCGAGGAGCAGTACGGACGGGTCGTGGACGAGGGCGGAGGCCATCTTCACGCGCTGGCGCATGCCCTTGGAGTACGTGGAGATCTTGCGGTCCTGGGCGTACTCCATCTCGACGGTGGCGAGCGCCCGCTGGGCGTCCGCGTCGTCGAGCCCGTGGAGTTCGGCGTTGGCGACGACGAACTCGCGGCCGGTGAGGAAGTCGTACATGGCCTCGCGCTCGGGCACGACGCCGATCTGCTTGTAGACCTGCTTGTTGCGCCAGATCGGCGTGCCGTCGAGGGTGACGGTGCCCGTGGACGGGGCGAGGAAGCCGCCCATCATGTTGATGAGGGTGGACTTGCCCGCGCCGTTGGGGCCCAGCAGTCCGGTGACGCCGGGGCCGATGCGCATGGTCACGTCGTTGACGGCGACGACGTTCCCGAACCAGCGGGAGGTGTGGTCGATGTCGATGATGGTCACAGCCCGGCCTTCCGGTAGCGGGCCATCAGGGCGGCGTAGGAGCCGGCGATGAGGCCGAGGATGACGAGCAGGTAGACGAAGCCGACAGCGGCCGAGGGGCCCTCCTGGCCGGGGAAGCCGGAGGAACCGCCGAGGAAGGAGGCCTGGAAGCCGTCGATCAGGCTGACGGGGGAGAACAGGCCCATCCACTCGATGGCTCCGGTGGAGCCGGTGGAGTAGGCCACGGCCTGCACGGTGGAGACGGCACCGTAGGGGATGAGCAGCAGCGCGATGACGGCGGCGACGCCGAATCCGCGGCGCGGGGTGAGCGCGGCCATGACCAGGCCGAGGCCGGCGAAGAGCAGCGACAGCAGCAGTACTGACACCAGTCCCTGCCCGAATCCCTTGGTCTGGTCGCTGAAGTCGAACTTCGCCAGCAGCGAGCCGATGTACATGATCAGCAGCGGGGTGGCGGTGAGGATGAACAGGGCCGAGGCCATCGCCGCGTACTTGGCCACCACGTAGTCGACGCGCTCGATGGGCCGCGAGAAGTAGAGCGGCACGGTCTTGAAGCGCAGGTCGCGGGAGACCGACTGGGGCGCCTGGGACGCGAGGTAGAGGCCGATGACCACCTGGGTGGTCAGGGCGTACGTCGTGTACTTGATCGGCAGGTCGGTGGAGCCGGGAACCGCGATGGCGACCGCGACGAGGATCAGCGCGGGGACGCACATCACCGCGAAGAGGATCATCGGGAGGACCTTGGACTTGGCGGAGCGGCCGAGTCCGTAGGCGCCGCGCAGGGACTGCGAGAACAGCGACTTGCGGGCGTAGGCGCGGCCGAGCCGGGTGCCTTCGTAGGACCGGTAGCCGATGTTGTGGATCTGGGTCGAGGTGTCAGGCGCCATCGGAACCGGCTCCCTTCTGCTGGTCGTTGTCGCGGAAGACCTCCGCGATGTGGTGGCGGCGCTGCTCCATGCGGACCAGGCCGAGGCCGAGGTCTGCGACGGTGTCGCGGATCCGGTCGTACGTCTCGTCTCCGGTGGCTTCGACCAGGAGGATGTGGCCGGCTCCGGGCAGGCCCTGCTCCTCGCCCGCGTGCAGGGTGATCCCCGTCTCGGTGAGTGCCTTGCGCAGGGCGGCGGTGCCGTCCGGGTGGACGTCGGAGTCGGTGACCTCGACCGCGAGGGTCGTGGTGGTCTGCGTGAAATCGCTGGTGGAGCTGGAGCGCAGCAGCTTGCCGCCGTCGACGACCACGACGTGGTCGCAGGTCCGCTCCAGCTCTCCGAGGAGGTGGGAGGTGACCAGGACCGAGATCCCGAAGTCGGTGTAGACGCGGCGGATCAGGCCGAGCATCTCGTCGCGGCCGACGGGGTCGAGGCCGTTGGTGGGCTCGTCGAGGAGCACCAGCTGGGGGTCGTGTACGAGGGCCTGGGCCAGCTTGACGCGCTGCTTCATGCCGGTGGAGTAGCCGCCGATGGGGCGGTAGCGCTCCTCGTACAGGCCCACGTGGCGCAGGGTGTCGGCGGTCCGCTCGCGGGCGGCGGTCGGCGGGAGGCCGGACATGCGCGCCATGTGTACGACGAACTCGGTGGCCGAGACGTCGGGTGGCAGGCAGTCGTGCTCGGGCATGTAGCCGACGCGTTCACGGATGGCGCTGCCATGGGTGGCGACGTCCAGTCCGAGCACGGCGGCGCGGCCCTCGGTGGCGGGGGACAGTCCAAGCAGGATCTTGATCAGCGTGGACTTGCCGGCTCCGTTGGCGCCCACGAGCCCGGTAACGCCGGGCCCGATGTCCATGGAGAGCCGGTCGAGGGCGGTCACTCGGGGGTACCGCTTGCTCAGGCTTTCGGTCGCGATGACAGTCACGGCTTCGACGTTAGTGGCGCCGGCCGCGCGGATCGTCAGACCTGGAGCGGGATCCTTTCTCCGCCTTCAGGACTACGGACCCTGCCGGAAGGCTGATGCGGACCGGACAACTTTGTCCACAGGTCGTGCACGGGCCTTGACGTGATCTCCAGTCATTGTCACATTCATCAGTGTCAAGTTACGGGCGCGTACGGCTATAGGGACGGACGGCTGGCATGACTGGGGACACCAAGCAACGCACCGCTCAACACCCCCCGCACCTCTCCGCCGACCTGCGCGGGTTCAGGGAGGTCCAGCGCCTCTCCTACGAGTGCGCGGAGGCCGTCGCGGCACAGCTGCGGCCCGGTGTGACCGAGCGCGAGGCCGCGCGGATGCAGCGCGAATGGCTGCGGGAGCGCGGGGTGCGGGACTGGTTCCACCTCCCCTTCGCGTGGTTCGGGGACCGCACCGCGTTCGCGAACTTCAAGATCCCCCTGCAGTTCTTCCCGACCAACCGGAAGCTGGAGCCGGGGATGCCGTTCATCCTCGACATGGCCCCGGTCTACAAGGGGTACGCGGCCGACATCGGATACTCGGGCAGCCTCGGCCTGAACCCGGTGCAGGACCGGCTGATGTCGGATCTGCGGCCCCACCGCGAGCTGATCCTGGAGCAGGTGCGCGAGCGCCGCCCGCTGCGCGAGATCTACGAGAACGTCGAGCGGCTGATGACCCGGCAGGGCTACGCGAACCGGCACCGCGCCTACCCCTTCGGCGTCATCGCGCACAAGATAGACCGGGTCAAGGAGCGGCGCTGGTCACCGACCGCGTTCGGCTTCGGCACCCAGTCGCTAAAGGGGCTGGCGAGCGACGCCCTGCACGGGCACCGTGAGGGCTGGTCCCCGCTGTGGAGCCCGTACCACTTCTCCGACCACCCGCCGCAGCCCGGCCTGTGGGCGGTGGAGCCGCATCTGGGCTTCCGGGGCACCGGCGCGAAGTTCGAGGAGATCCTGGTCGTCACCGACTCCCGGGACCCCGAGGAGAGCGCGTTCTGGCTGGACGACGATCTGCCGCACGTGCGGCGCTGGGCTGAGGAGAAGGCGGCATGAGCGGGATGGGCGCGACAGGACTGGCGGGACTCGCGGGGGCGCGCGAGCGCTGGGTGAGCACCGGCGGGATCGAGCTGTGCGTCGTCGAGCTCGGCGAGGCGGACCGCCCGACCGTGCTGCTGGTGCACGGCTACCCGGACAGCAAGGAGGTCTGGTCGGAGGTCGCCGAGCGGCTGGCGACGCGCTTCCATGTGGTGCTGTACGACGTACGCGGCCACGGGCGCTCCACGGCTCCGGTGCCGCTGCGGGGCGGGTTCACCCTGGAGAAGCTGACCGATGACTTCCTGGCCGTGGCGGACGCGGTCAGCCCGGACCGGCCGGTACACCTGGTCGGCCACGACTGGGGCTCGGTACAGGGCTGGGAGTTCGCGACGGTCGCCCGTACGGAGGGCCGGATCGCGTCCTTCACCTCCATGTCGGGGCCCTCCCTCGACCACTTCGGGCACTGGATCAAGAAGCGGATGGCGCGGCCCACCCCGCGCCGGGCCGCGCAGCTGCTGAACCAGGGCGCGAAGTCCTGGTACGTCTACATGCTGCACACGCCCGTGCTGCCGGAGCTCGCCTGGCGAGGTCCGCTCGGCAAGCGGTGGCCCAAGATCCTCCAGCGCCTGGAGAAGATCCCGGCCGGCTCCTACCCGACGGCCTCGCTGCCTTCGGACGCCGCGCACGGGGCCTGGCTCTACCGCGACAACGTACGGTCCCGGTTGCGCCGGCCGCGCGCCGACGCGTACGCGCACGCACCCGTCCAGCTGATCACCCCGACCGGGGACGCCTTCCTGTCCGAGCGGCTCTACGACGAGCTGGAGCTGTGGGCTCCGGATCTGGTACGCCGCACCCTGCCGGCCAAGCACTGGGTGCCCCGGACCCGGCCCGACCAGCTGGCCGCGTGGATCGCCGAGTTCGTCACGGCCCGGGAGGAGCCCGCCATCCGGGCGCCCGAGCAGAGGGCCCCGGGGAAGTACGCCGACCGGTTCGGCGGCCAGCTGGTGCTGGTCACCGGCGCCGCCAGCGGCATCGGGCGGGCCACCGCGTTCGCCTTCGCCGAGGCCGGGGCCCGGGTGGTGTGCGTGGACCGGGACGCCGAAGGCGCGGCGCGCACCGCCGACATGGCCCGCCTCATCGGGGCCTCCGAGGCGTGGGGCGAGTGCGTCGACGTCAGCGACGAGCAGGCGATGGAGAAGCTCGCGGCGAAGGTCGCCACCGAGTACGGGATCGTGGACGTCCTGGTCAACAACGCCGGAATCGGGCTGTCGGGGCCGTTCCTGGAGACCACATCCGAGGACTGGAAGAAGGTCCTCGACGTCAATCTGTGGGGCGTCATCCACGGCTGCCGAATCTTCGGGAAGCAGATGGCCGAGCGCGGCCAGGGCGGGCACATCGTCAACACCGCCTCCGCCGCGGCCTACCTGCCCTCGAAGACCCTGCCCGCCTACAGCACCTCCAAGGCCGCGGTGCTGATGCTGTCGGAGTGCCTGCGCGCCGAGCTCGCGTCGAAGTCGATCGGGGTCTCCGCGATCTGCCCCGGCATCGTCAACACCAACATCACCGCCACGTCCCGGTTCGCCGGGGTGGACGAGGCCGAGGAGAAGCGCCGCCAGGAGCGCTCCTCGCGGCTGTACGGGCTGCGCAACTTCCCGCCGGAGAAGGTCGCCGACGCGATCCTGCTGGCCGTGGTGAAGAACCAGGCCGTGGTGCCGGTGACGCCCGAGTCCAAGGGCGCGCTGTGGATGTCCCGCTTCGCGCCGGGCACCTTGCGGCGGTTCGCGAAGCTGGAGCCCAAGCTGTGAGCGGGGCGGCGGAGGCGGGCGGGGCGGCGGATCCGGCGGCGGTGGCGGCCGGGGCGGGCGGGGCGGGCGGGCGCGGCCCGCGCGGGACCTCGTACGCGATCAGCCCGCGCCGGGTGGCCTCCGAGGGGCTGCCGCCCGCGCGGAGAGAGCTCGGCACGGCCATACCCCGCTACTTCCCGCGGTCGTACCATCCCTCGCAGGAGGGCTCGCTGCGCACGGCGCTCGAGTTCCTGGCGGCTTCACCTGCCGCCCGGGCCGCGGCGGGCGCGGTCGGCCGAGCCGCCATGTCGTAGGGAGCCGGGATTGTCCGATCAGGCGGTAGCCGAGTACCGGATCGAGGATCTGGCCCACCACAGCGGGGCGACGGTGCGCACGATCCGGGCGTACCAGGACCGCGGTCTGCTGCCGAAGCCGGAGCGGCGGGGCCGTTCCAACGTCTACCGGGACACGCATCTCGCGCGGCTGCGCCAGATCGCGGACCTGCTGGACCGGGGCTACACCCTGGCCTCCATCAAAGAATTGCTGGAGGCCTGGGACGCCGGGCGCGGGCTGGGCGGCGTACTGGGACTGGTCGCCGAGGTGCACGGACCGTGGACCGACGAGGAGGCGGCCCGGATCAGCCGGGCCGAGCTCAACGAACGGTTCGGCGGAAAGCCTGACGACGACGCGGTGGGCGAGGCGTGCGAACTGGGAGTGCTGGAGCGGATCCCGGGGCGCCCGGACGATTTCCTGGTGCCCTCCCCGCAGGAACTGGCGGTGGCGGCCGAGCTGTACGCCGCCGGGGTGCCGCTGTCGGCGATCACGGGACATCTGCGGGAGCTGCGCGGGCAGGTGGAGCACATCGCCTCGCGGTTCCTGGAGTTCACCACCGAGCACGTCTTCGCCCGCTACCTCGGGCAGGTGCCGCCGACGGACGCGGACGCGGCGGAGGCGGCGACGATGGTGCGCAGGCTGCGGCCGCTGGCGCAGCAGACGGTGGACGCGGAGCTGGCCCGGGCGATGCGGCTTTTCGCGACCCGGCATCTCCAGCGGCACCTGGGGGCCGCCGGATCCCCGCAGCCGTCCGGTCCGTCGCCGGTGGCGCTGCCGGCCGAGACGGTGCGGGCGGTGCAGGAACTCGTAGGCCCCGACCATGTGGCGGAGTTCGTCCGGGCCGCGACGGAGCGGGAGCTTCAGGCCCGGACGATGAACGATCTGGCGAGCCGGGGCGGTCGGTAGCGCTCGTTCAGTAGTCCACAGGGCGGATCATGCGTTTGCCGTCAAAACCCGCCCAAACGGCTGTGGACAAGTCGGGGGTGCCTGTGGGCAACGCCGGGGAAATCTCAGCCAATGGGCTCGTACGCCTCCTTGGTGCGGGGTATTTCGGCCACCGCATCGGTGCCGATTTCAGCCTCGGCCACGGTCGCGGCATGGTGCGCGGCCGCCGCGCCCTTGCCGGTATTGCCGGTATTGCCGGGCTTGCCGGGCTTGCCGGTCTTGCCGTACAGGAGGCCGGCGAGGACCAGCCCGAGGGCGCCGCCCACCAGCTGGGCCGCGACGAACCCGGGCAGCGACTGCGGGGCGATCCCGGTGAAGGAGTCGCTGAAGGCGCGCCCGATGGTGCCGGCCGGGTTGGCGAAGGAACCCGAGGAGGTGAACCAGATCGCGGCGGCGATGTACGCGGCGACCGCGGCCGGGATCAGCCTCGGGCGGCCGATGCGGCCGAGCCCCTGGATGACCAGGACGAGCCCGGCCGTGGCGACGACCTCGCCGACGAGCAGGTGGCCCCCGTCGCGGACCTGGGTGGCGAAGGTGCCCGGGGTGCGGCCGAACATGGCCTCGGCGAGGACGGCGCCGCCGATGGCGCCGGCGGTCTGGGCGGCCGTGTAGACGAGGGCCTCCCGGCCGCCGAGCCCGTCGCCGCCGGAGCGGCGGCCCCACCAGGAGGTGAGGGTGACGACCGGGTTGAGGTGGGCCCCGGACAGGGGCCCGAAGAGGGTGATGATCAGCCCGAGGCCGATCGCCGATGCGAGCGAGTTGGCGACGAGGGCGACTCCGGTGTCGCGGCTGAGGGCCGCGGCCTGGATTCCGGATCCGATCACCACCACGAGAAGGCCGGCGGTGCCGATGAGTTCGGCGGCCGCGCGGCGCGGCAAGGATGCGTGGAACGTCATGGATTCCCCCCCTGGGCAGCAGTTCAGTGGAAAATGTATTCCGTATCTTGGAAGTGCGATAGAGGGGTCCATTCCTTGGCGACGGGGGAAAAATCCCTGCCCGAACCCCGTCCGACCCGGCACGCTGGGGCCATGGACGACAGACACACCGTGAAGGTGTCCAAATACGTCTCGAAACACCTGCGGCATCAGCCGGAACGCATCGGACTGGTGCTCGATCAACAGGGCTGGGTGGAGATCGACGACCTGCTGCGCGCGGCCGCCGCCCACGGGTTCCCCTTCAGCCGCGCCGAGCTCGACCACGTCGTGGCGGCCAACGACAAGCAGCGCTTCGCCGTCGACGGCACCCGCATCCGGGCCAGCCAGGGGCACACCGTCCCGGTGGATCTCGGCCTGCCGGAGGCCGAACCGCCCGCGTACCTGTACCACGGCACCGTCGCCGCCGCCCTGGACGCGATCCGCACCGAGGGGCTGCGCCCGATGGCCCGCCACCACGTGCACCTGTCCCCCGACCGGGAGACCGCGACCCGGGTGGGCGCGCGGCGCGGCCGGCCGGTCGTGCTCAGCGTGGACTCGGGGGCGATGCGCGCGGCCGGGCACGTCTTCCGGATCAGTGCCAACGGGGTGTGGCTGGTGGATGCCGTACCGCCGCAATTCCTGCGGTTCTCCTAGCGCATACCAGCACGAAGGAATTCACGGGAAGATTGTCAGATCATCCACCTACCCTGTTCCTCACTCCGGGATCCGTGAGGGGGGTACCTCGCGATCGCCGAACAATCCATGCGAGCACGCGAGGTGACGCCCCATGACGTCCACGTCCCCGAACCCGTCCCCGAACCCGTCACCGAACCCGTCCCCGAACACATCCCCGAACACATCCCCGGACACATCCCCGGCCGAGACTTCCCCGGCCGGGACATCCGAGACCAACAGCTTCCAGGTCGATCTGCGCGGCCTGGTGGACCTGCTCTCCCACCACCTCTACTCCAGCCCGCGTGTCTACGTCCGCGAGCTGCTGCAGAACGCCGTCGACGCCGTCACCGCCCGGCACGCGCACGAGCCCGGCGCGCAGATCCGCATCCGCCTGTCGGCCTCCGGCGGCCGGGTCTCCATCGAGGACTCCGGCATCGGCCTGACCGCCGCCGAGGCCCACTCCCTCCTCGCCACCATCGGCCGTAGCTCCAAGCGCGGCGGCGACCGTGACATGGAAGTACGCGGGCTTGAGACCACCCGCCAGGAATTCCTCGGGCAGTTCGGCATCGGCCTGCTCGCCTGCTTCGTCGTGGCCCGCCAGATCCGGGTGATCACCCGCTCTGCCCGCGATCCGCAGGCCGCGCCCGTCGAATGGCTGGCCACGGACGACGGCTCCTACACCGTCCGCGAACTGCCCCACGAAGCCCGCCCCGAGCCCGGCACCACCGTCTTCCTGGAAGCCCGTCCGGGCGCCGAGGAGTGGACCGTCCCGGCCAAGGTCGAGCAGCTGGCCCGCGACTACGGCTCCCTGCTCCCGTACGACATCACCTTCGACGACGGCGAAGGCGGCGCCCCGCGCCCCGTCACCGACCGGCCCGCCGTATGGGACCGCCCCTACCCCAACCCGGCCGCCCGCCGCGTCGCGCTCGCCGGGCACTGCGCGCAGCTCTTCGGCTTCACCCCGCTCGACAGCATCGACCTCGACCTGCCGGTCGCCGGGGTACGCGGAGTGGCGTACGTCCTGCCCGAGCCGACCAGCCCCGCCCACCGGGCCGGACACCGCGTCCACCTCAAGGGCATGCTGCTGACCGACCAGGCCGACAACCTGCTGCCCGACTGGGCGTTCTTCGTCCGTGCCGTCCTCGACACCGACACCCTGCGGCCCACCGCCTCCCGCGAGAACCTGTACGACGACGAGACCCTGGCCGCCGTACGGGAGGCCCTGGGCGCCCGCGTCCGGAGCTGGCTCACCGAGCTGGCCGCGAGCGAACCGGAGCGCCTGGACGCCTTCCTGAGCGTCCACCACCTCGGCGTGAAGTCGCTGGCCCGGCACGACGCCGAGCTGCTCGGCCTGATGCTGCCGTGGCTGCCGTTCGAGACCAGCGACGGCTCGATGAGCCTGGAGGAGTTCGCGGCCGCCCACACCGAGATCCACTTCACCCGCACCGTCGAGGAGTTCCGCCAGATCGCCCCGATCGCGGCGGCCCACGGCCTCGGCGTCATCAACGCCGGCTACACCTACGACGCCGACCTGCTCGCCCTGCTGCCCACGGTACGGCCGGACCTCAAGGTCGCCGAGCTGGACGCCGGGGCCGTCACCGAACGGCTCGACCCCGTCCCGAGCTCCGCCGAACTGGCCCTCGCCGCCTTCCTGTCCACCGCTCGCACCCGCCTGGAGCCCCAGGGCTGCGATGTGGTGCTGCGCGCCTTCCAGCCCGTCTCGGTCCCGGCGCTCTACCTGGACGACCGCCAGGCCCGGCAGGAGCGCGACCGGAGCGCCGCGCTGGAGAGCGCCGACTCCCTGTGGAGCGGCATCCTCGGCGCCCTGCGCGGCTCGGCGCCCCGGGCCCGGCTGGTCCTCAACCACAACAACCCGCTGATCCGGCGGATCGCGACGCTGCCCGACGAGACCCTCACCGGCACCGCCGTCGAATCGCTGTACGGGCAGGCGCTGCTGATGTCCCAGCGGCCGCTGCGCCCCGCCGACTCCACCCTGCTCAACCGGGCTTTCCTCGGTCTCCTGGAATGGGCGACCCACCCCGCCGACACCCAGGAGGACCAGAAGTGACGACGCTGACGCGCGAGGAGATCCAGCGGGGCCTGGCCGAGAACCGCCAGTCGCCGGGCGGGACCGCCCGCAACGCCCACGCGGAGGCACTGTCCGCGGCCGCCGAGGCGAGCGGCGACCGCGAGCTGTTCCGCGCGGCACTGGACAACCTGATCAACGCCTACCTGTACAGCGCCGAGTCCACGAAGATGCTGGTGCCCTTCGCCCGGCTGCTCCAGGAGTACGACAAGGATCCCGGCGCCTTCTCCAAGTGGGATGCCCATTCGCTGTTCTGGCAGTTCAAGGGGTGGCCACGGCCATCAACAAGTCCCCCGAGGTCCCGCTGGAGTCCGCCACCGGCTGGCTGGAGGAGATGGAGCGCCGCTACCGGATCGCGGGGTACAGCGAGCGGCCCGTGCGCGAGTCCGAGCTGTGGTTCGCCGACTCGATCGGCGACGACGAGCGGGCCGAGCGGGCGTACGCGCGGTGGCAGGCCGCCGACCGCGACGACATGAGCGACTGCCACGCCTGCGAGCTCAACGGCCAGGGCCACTACGCGATGCTGCGCGGCGACGACGCACGGGCTCTGGAGGTGTGGCAGCCGGTGCTGGCGGGCGACAAGACCTGCGCCGAGGAGCCCCACCGGGTGCTGGCCATCGCGCTGCTGCCACTGCTGCGGCTCGGCCGCCTCGACGAGGCCCGTACACAGCACCTGCGCGGCTACCGCCTGGCCCGGGGCAAGGAGAGCCTGCTGCCCTCGATCGGCAAGCACATCGAGTTCTGCGCGCTCACCGGCAACGAGCCGCGCGGACTGGAGATCCTGGCCGAGCATGCCGCCCATGTGGGCCCGCTCGCCAATGTCGACGACCAGCTGGCGTTCCACGGCGGGATCCTCGTACTGCTGCGCCGGCTCAAGGAGCTGGGCCACGGGCAGAGCCCCGCCGTCCCCTACGAGGGCATCGCGCGCACCGTGTCGGAGCTGTACGAGGTGCTGCGCGCGGGCGCGCTCGACATCGCCCGGCGCTTCGATGCCCGCAACGGCACCACCCGGGTCTCGGACCGGCTCCTCGACCGGATCGGTCAAGCGCCGCTGGCCGATGTGCTGCCGTTGGGGGTGCGCAGTACGGCCCTGCCGATGGCGGCTCCGGCCGCGCCCGTGGCCGCGCCCGTGGCCGCGCCGGCCGGGGCGGACTTCGCCGAGCTGGTGGAGCGGGCCCGGGCGGCGCGTGACCTGGGGCATCCGGGCGCGGACGCGCTCTGGGCTGAGGTGGCCGTACGGGTGGAGGCGCGCCCGGAGGGTGAGGTGGACCCGCTGGTGTCCGCCGATGTGGCGGACCACCGGGCCCTGGCGGCCGCGCGGGGCGGGGCCGCGGACGCGGCGGAGCTGCTGGCGGCGGCCCGCGACGACTACCAGGCGCTGGGGCAGGCCGAACGCGCCGCGCTGGCGGAGCTGCGGCTGGCGAGCGCGGCCGCGCAGTCCGGGGCCGAGCCGGGGGAGATCCGGGAGTTGCTGGGGGTGGCCTTGCGGGCCGCCGAGGCGCTGGACGCGGGAGAACCGCTGCGGACCCGCCGGATCGCCCTCGCGGAACTGTCCGCGATCCGCCTGGAATCGTACCTCCGCTCGGTCGAGGCCGTACGCGAGCCCGAATGCGGCGACGGGCACGGCCATGGGCACGGCCACGCCGACGACCACGAGCGGGGCCACGGGCACGGGGAACTGTCGGCCGACCTCACCGCCTTCGTCTCCGCGTACGGGGAGACGTTGCCGGACCTGGTGGCGGAGGCCGAGGAAATGCTGGGCCGCGTGGCCCTGTCGCAGGGCGACCCCGAGCGGGCCACGCCGCTGCTGGCATCGGCGGCCGCGCGGGGTGTCGCGGCGGGCCGGCCGTGGCAGGCGGTGGATCCGCTGGTGCTGCGGGCCGGTGTGCTGCTGTCGCTGGGCCGCCCCGAGGAGGCGGAGGAGGCGGCGCGTTCCGGGCTGGAGCATGCCGCGGAGGTGACGGACGCCGAGCAGCAGGGCGTCGTACGGCTCACCCTGGCGGACATCCTGCTGCGGCGGGCGGGAGCTGCGGGGGAGGCGGCGGCCGAGGCGGCGGAGGAAGCGGCCCAGCACGCGCTGACGGCGGCGCACTGGTTCGACCAGGCCGGTCTCACCACCGACAGCGGGTCGCAGGCCCGGCTGCTGTTGGCGCGGGCGTACGCGCGGCTGAGCCGGAACGCCGACGCTGCGGAGGTGATCCAGTCGACGCTGTCCGATCTGCTGGAACACGGCGAGCAGCAGGCCGTGTCCGTCCGGGAGTTCCTCGGTGATCTGCTGCGGGAGCTGAACGAACCGCGTGCGGCCGCGGAGCAGTATCTGCTGGCGGCGGAGGCGGTGAAGGGATGGGAGGATCCGCGTCCGCAGGCGAGCTTCGCGCAGTCGGCCGCGGACCAGCTGTCCGAGGCGAGGCTGACGCAGGAAGCCGTCGCGGCGTACGAGCGGTCCCTGGAGCTGCACCGGGTAACGGGGGACGCGCCGGTCTCCGAGGCACGGATCCTGCGCTCCCTGGCCTGGCTGGCACTGCGTGAGGAAGTCACCAACGCCACGGTGGCACGGGCGCGGGCCCTGATGGACGAAGCGACCGCGGTACTGGAGGCTGCGCTGGCGGGGACCCCGGAAGCCCCGGAGCTGCGGTCCGAGCTCGCCCAGACCTGGCACCAACTGGCCCAGGTACTCGACCGGCGGGTCAACGTACACGAGCAGGCTGCCTACGAGGACGGCAGCGACGGAGACGGAGACGAGGACGAGGACGAGGACGGGAACGGGGACGAGGACGGGGGCGTGGCCGCCGGCGGTGGCTCCGGCCCCGCCGAGTCGCTGAGCGAGGCGGAGATCGAGGCGCTTCGGCTGGAGGAGGTCCTGCTGTGGGACCGGGCAGCCGGTGTCTACGCCGACCTCGGCCCGGCGCATCTGCAGGACCGGTTCCAGTGCCTGAACAACGCCGCCTGGACCGAGCAGGAGCTGGGCCGCGCCGAGGTGGGCGCCGCCCGGATCTCGGCGCTGGTCGATGAGATCCGGGCGTGGCCCGAGGATGCCGTTCCGGACTGGGTGCTGCCCCGCGCGGAGCGGATCATCGAGAACCTGACCGCCTGACGCGGCTTCCCCCGCCGCCGTGCGGCGGTGGGGGTCAGCCCAGCTGGGCGAGCGCCTCGGTGGCGATCTTCTCGAAAACGGTCTCGTCGGCGGCGAAGTCGGAGTCCGGGACGGGCGCGTGGATCACAAGCTCGGTGAAGCCGAGCTCGCGGTGCCGCCCCGCGAAGTCGACGAACGCGTCCACGGACTCCAGCAGCGTGTTGCGCTCCGGCGTGAAGCCGGTCAGCATGATCTTCTCCATGGGCTCGATATCCCGTCCGATCTCCACGAACGCCTTCTCAAGCCGGCCGAGCTGGCCGCGCAGGGCCTCCAGCGACTGCTCGGGCGTGCCCTCCTCGAACAGCTTCGGATCCCCGGTCGTCACCCAGGCCTGGCCGTGCCGGGCAGCGAGCTTGAGCCCGCGCGGCCCGGTCGCGGCGACCGCGAACGGCAGCCGCGGCTGCTGCGCGCAGCCGGGGATGTTGCGGGCCTCCTCGGCGGAGTAGAACGTGCCGTAGTGGCTCACGGCGCCTTCGGTCAGCAGCCGGTCCAGCAGCGGCACGAACTCGGCGAAGCGGTCGGCGCGCTCGCGCGGGGTCCACGGCTCCTGGCCCAGAGTGGTCGCGTCGAAGCCGTTGCCGCCCGCGCCGATGCCGAGGGTGATGCGCCCGCCGGAGATGTCGTCCAAGGTGATGAGCTCCTTGGCGAGGGTCACCGGGTGCCGGAAGTTCGGCGAAGTCACGAGGGTGCCCAAACGCATACGCTGTGTCACCGTCGCCGCGGCGGTGAGCGTGGGGATCGCGCCGAACCACGGCCCGTCCCGGAACGACCGCCACGACAGGTGGTCGTACGTGTACGCGGCGTGGAATCCGAGTTCTTCGGCCCGCCGCCAGATCTTCTGTCCTTCGCCCCACCGGTGGATGGGGAGGATCACCGTGCTCAGACGCATGCCTCAGACGATACGCGGGCTTCCCGCTGCCACGGATGTGCCGGCGAACAGATTCAGGAAGCCACGCCGGCGTCGCGATGGAGGCCGCTACCGTGGCCCCATGCGCACGCTGGGTAAGGCCGAACTCGAGGCCATGATCGAAGAGGCGACTGTCGACGCCTACAACGAGGACGAGCAGCTGACCGGTCTGTTCACCATGCTCGAGGAGTACCTCGACGTGCCCTTCAGCACCGCGGTTCTCGGCATCGAGGTAACCGTGCGCGGCATCGACCTCACGCTGGACGGCCGGATCGTCGCCGTGTGCTCTCGCGGCGGCATCCGGCAGTCGATCGGACTCCTGGAGCTGCCGTTGCCCACCCCGGCCCCTGAGGGCGCGGAGTGGATCGAGGCATACCGTCACTGGGCCGGTTGAGGCCGGGCACCTCACACTTCACACGGAGCCGGCTTGTAGGGAAAGGCTGAACGTGGCTAACGCCGCACAGGGCACGCATCAGGGCGCCGGAGGGCCGTCGCTGACCGACCTCATCGAGCGCAGTGCCGAGTTGAAAGGGCAGCTGGTCGCCTTCGCGCAGAGCGCCCGCTTCGACCGGTGGTTGACGCCCCTCCTGCTGGAGGCCGCAGGGCCTGAGCGGCAGTTGGACGAGGGCGCGGCGATCCGGATCGTCGATCGCTTCACCTTGCGGTACCGCCTGCCGGACGGTTCGACCGTGGTGGACCGGTTCGTCGCTGGACGGAGGGACTTGACCGCGGTCGACCGGGAGATGCTGCTCGGCTGGCGTGACCCGGTCGAGGGCATCTTCGAGATCCAGCGCAAGGAAGGTGATGCCGTCGTTCTGCTGAACCTGGTCGACGACCTGGAGTACCGCACGTACTCGAATGTCGGGCGGGCGGCGTTCCGTGGAGTGTCCAAGGGAGGGTTCCTTCACACCTGCCTGGTACCCGTTCACTCGGCCGGCGGGGCGTGGCTGGTATCCGGGGCGATGTCGAGCTACCCCAGGTCCAGCGCCACCGAGATCGCCCGGGCGGCGCTCGAACTGGCCACCAGCCAACCCGAACTCGTCTTCCGCAACCCCGAGAAGATCGAGCAGGGATGGCAGCGGATGCGGGAGGACCGGGCCGCGTTCGTCGAGTTCTGCGGCGGCGACGAACTGGTCCTTCCCCCCGCCGAAGCCGAAGACCTCTTCAACGCCTACTACCGCCACCGCCAGGAGGCCGCCGTCGCCGCACATCCCGGCCGTGCCCGGGGCCGACGGCTCCCCGGCCTGGACCTGCCCTTCTTCGAACTGCCGCGAGAACTGGCGGACTCGGACACCATCGGCGTCATCTACGATCAGGTCGACGGGCTCAACTTCTACGCGGACTACGGGATGCTGCGGGACCTCTTCGCGGACCCGGCCCTCGCGGGTCGCGGGCAGCACCAGGACCTGTTGCGCACGTACTTGCGCGAGGAGTCGATCGAGCCACTACCGATCCGCCGACTGGCCACCGCCCACCCGGAGACAGCCGACGTGGTGTTCCGGAAGCTGCTGCGGAAGCCAGGATTCACCTGGAGCGAGCATGGTGAGGCGCTGCTGCGCCGCCGCAAGCCCTGGTACTACGAGAACAAGCGCCGCCCTGGCGTCTCCGTGATCGGCGACCGCCTGAGTGCGCTCGCCGCCGGCCGTCGGTAGCCACCGTTCACGAGGGCACGGCGGCTGCCGCGCAAGCCCGACCACCGTTGAATGAACCGCAGCCTCCGGAGCGGTGGCTTGCGGGGCGGCTGACCGAGCCGACCGCACTCACCTACGGTCCGAGCGCGGCCATCGCGGGCCATCGCGGGCCATCGCGGGCTGTCGCGGTCCTCGAAGCGCTCAGGGCCGAACTCGACCCCACCCTCGGGGCGGCTCTCAACCGGCGACCGAGCATTCGCACTCGGAGCGCCAGCGGGTTAACACATCATGTAGCACACTTCCCGTATGGACACGCCCCGCCCTGGCAAGACTCGAGTCACCAGCGTCTCCCTGCGCGCCGAGACCTTGGAGGCGATTCGCGCACGCGCCGGCAAGCAGGGCGTCTCCTCCTATATCGAGGAGGCCGTACAGCGGCAGCTCCAGCGCGAAGCCATCGTCGAGTACATCGCTTCCGCCGAAGCGGAGCACGGCCCTGTCGACCCGGCCGAGGTGTCGGCCAAGGCCGAGCGCATCCGCGCCCACCACGCTGCCCACCACGGCGACTCCGCTCCAACGGACGCTGCATGAGCGGGACTCTCGTTCTCGACAGCGAGGCCCTCTCCAAGCTCTCCCGCCGGAACCGCGACATGACCGTGTGGCTGGACGTCGCCCGCAGCCTGGACCTGCTCGTCGTGACGAGCGCGGCCACGCTGGTTGGAAGCACGCGACCCTAAGGTGCCGCAGGCGGCGTTCGACCATGCCGTTTCCCTGACCAAGGTGCGCCCCGTCACGGAGGAGATCGCACGTGCGGCTAGCAGACTGCTCGCCGCCGAAGGCCTGCACGGCCACAAGTACGCCATCGACGCGATGCTCGCGGCTACGGCTCATTTGGAGCACGGTGACGTCACTGTCATCACGAGCGACACCGATGGCCTGCGCCGACTGTGCCACCCTCGCATCGCCGTCGAGCCGATCTGAGCGCCCACGTCGGCCCTTCCTCCGCCCTTGCCGCGTTTCCGCAGGTCAGCGTGTGATGGGTGAACGAGGCTAACTGAGGTGACCAGCGTGCCCAGGCGCAGACGCTCGGTGGCGGCGGCCGCGGCGGTCAGGGTCGGCAGCGCGCCGAACCACGGGCCGTCGCGGAAGGTCCGCCAGGACAGGTGGTCGTAGGTGTAGGCGGTGTGGAACCCGAGCCGCTCGGCCCGCAGCCACTGATCGCGGCCGCCCTCGTGCCAGGGACGTACCGGGAGGATCACAGTGCTCAGACGCAGAGGGCAGTGGCCGACGATGTTTCACGTGAAACACGCCTCTCTCAGGCCATGTTTCACGTGAAACATGACCTCGTCGGCCTGATCTTCCCGGCTGTGGTCCGGACGGATTGGACCCATGGGCGAAGATGGAGCCGTGACCTCGGCTCCCCAGCGCCCGGACGGGCCAACCCCCACTCCCCGGCTCATCGCCACCGACCTCGACGGCACCCTGCTCCGCGATGACAAATCCGTGTCGCCCCGCACCGTCGCCGCGCTCGCCGCCGCGGAGGAGGCCGGGATCGAGGTCTTCTTCGTCACAGGCCGCCCCGCCCGCTGGATGGATGTGGTCGCGGACCACGTCCACGGCCACGGCCTGGCGATCTGCGCGAACGGCGCCGCGGTTGTCGATCTGCATGCGGGCCGGGAATTCGTGGAGGTCAGGGCACTGTCCCGGGACACCGCGCTGACCGTCGTCGATGCGCTTCGGGCCGCCGCCCCCGGAACGTCCTTCGCCGTCGAGCGGACCACCGGGATCAACTATGAGCCGGAGTACCCGCCCTTCTTCCTGGATCCGGGCGCCACGGTCGCCACCGTCGAGAAGCTGCTGCACGAGGAGCCCGCGGGCAGCTCCGCACCGGTGCTCAAGCTGCTCGCGCACCACGCCGAGCTGTCCCCGGACGAGTTCCTCGCGCTGGCCCGCTCCGCCGCAGGCGGGTACGCCTCCATCACCCGGTCCAGCCCGACCGCCCTGCTGGAGATCAGTGGGCTCGGGGTGTCCAAGGCCAGCACCCTGGCGCTGTGCTGCGCCGAGCGCGGTATCTCCCCGGCCGAGGTCGTCGCCTTCGGGGACATGCCGAACGACGTGGAGATGCTCAGCTGGGCGGGCACCTCGTATGCGATGGGCAACGCCCACCCGGATGTGATCGCTGCCGCCTCCGGCCGTACGGTCGCCAACAACGAGGACGGCGTCGCCCTCGTCATCGAACGCATCCTCGCCGAACGGGCCGCGCAGGCGCAGTAGCGCCAAGGGGCCGGAGACCCCCTAGCTAGTGCCGAAAGTCAGCCAATGTGCCGTCCGCCTCGCGTTCGCGCTCCAGCAGCCGCCTCAGCGGGCCCTCCACAACGGCCAGCTCCTCGTAGGCACCGCGCTGTACGACCACTCCGCGATCCAGCACCAGCACCTCGTCCACCCCCTCCAGACCGGCCAGCCGGTGCGTGATCAGCACAGTGGTACGGCCCTCTGTGGCGGCCAGCAGGTCGGCGGTCAGGGCGTCCGCGGTGGCCAGGTCCAGGTGCTCGGCCGGCTCGTCCAGGACGAGGACGGGGAAGTCGGCGAGCAGCGCCCGGGCCAGGGCCAGGCGCTGGCGCTGCCCTCCGGAGATCCGCTCACCGTGCTCGCCGACCAGGGTGTCCAGCCCGTCGGGCAGGCTGTCGGCCCACTCCAGCAGCCGGGCCGCGGCCAGTGCGTCCCGCAGCTGTTCCTCGCTCGCCCCGGTCCGGGCGAGGCGCAGGTTCTCCCGTACCGAGCTGTCGAAGATGTGCGCGTCTTGGGCACACAGGCCCACGAAGCGGCGTACGCCGTCGCTGTCGAGGCTGCGCGCGTCGGTCCCGCCCAGGGTGTACGAGCCCTCGCGCTGGTCCAGGAACCGCAGCAGGACCTGCGCCAGCGTGGTCTTGCCGGAGCCCGAGGGCCCGACGACGGCGATGCGCCGGCCGGCCTCCAGGGTCAGGTCCAGCCCGTGCAGCGCGTCGTCCTCCTGACCGGGATGACGGGCGGCGAGGCCGGTCAGCCGCAGCGGGAAGGGCGAGCCTGGGACCCCGCTCGCGTGCTCCGGCTCGGCGACGGGTACCGGCGCGTCGATGACCTCGTAGATCCGCTCGGCGCTGCGGCGCACCCGCTGGCGGTACTGGACCGCCAGCGGGAGCCCGTTGACCGCCTCGAAGGCGGCGAGCGGGGTCAGCACCACCACCGCCATGGCCACCCCGGCCAGCCGGCCGCCGGCCACGGCGCTCGCCCCCGGGGCCGCGGCGACCACGACGGTCAGTCCGCACACCAGGGCGGCGAGTCCGCTGCCGAGCCCGGTGGCGGCGGCGCCGCGCGCGGCGATGGCGGTCAGGGTCCGGTCGCTCTCCTTAGCGGAGGCCTTCCGGCCGCCCAGCGCACCGGCGACGGCCAGTTCGGCGGTCCCGGTCAGCAGATCGGCCACCCGCGTGGCGAGCTCACCCCGGGCAGGGGCCAGTCGGCGCTCCGCGCGGCGGGCGCAGGCCCCGCTGACCAGCGGCACCCCCACACCGGCGGCGAGCAGCCCGACGGCGAGGGTGGCCCCGGCCTCGGGCAGCAGCCAGGCGGTGAAGGCGACCGAGCCGGATCCGACGAGCAGCGCCGTACCGACCGGCAGCAACCAGCGCAGCCAGTAGTCCTGGAGGGCGTCGGCATCGGCCACCAGCCGGGCCAGCAGATCGCCGCGCCGCTGGTGGCGCAGCCCGGCCGGGGCGATCCGCTCCAGCCGCCGGAACACGGAGACCCGCACTTCGGCGAGCATCCGCAACACGGCGTCGTGCGACACGAGCCGCTCGGCGTACCGGAAGACGGCCCGCCCGATCCCGAAGGTCCTGGTGGCGGTGACGGCCATCATCAGATAGAGCACCGGCGGCTGCTCGGAGGCCCGCGAGATCAGCCACCCGGACACGGCCATCAGCCCGACACTGCACCCCACGGCCAATGCCCCGAGCAACAGTCCCCACCGGAACCGCCCCTGCCAGGCCCTGGCCACAGCCCGCACCCGCCGAAGCGGGTCCCCCGTACCCGCGTCGGTCCGGGCAGCCCCGTCGGCCTTCTCCGGCGCGGTTCCGAGAATCCACTCCCCGGGATCGCCGGAGCCCGTGCCCAGCCTCGCCGATGTGTGAGGCGCGGGGTCCGGGGCGGAGCCGGAGGGGGTCCGGGGCGCAGCCCCGGTTTCGGGGAGGGGCAGGGTGGGGGAAAGCCCCGCAGGGTCCGCCCCCACGGCCACCACCCGGTCCGCGACAGCGAGCAACGCCGGCCGATGCACGACCAGCAGTACGGTCCGCCCGACGGCAAGCCGCCGGACCGCGTCCACGACGCCCGCCTCGGTCTCCCCGTCCAACGCCGCCGTCGGCTCGTCCAGCAACAGCACCGGCCGGTCCGCCAGGAACGCCCGCGCCAGGGCCAGCCGCTGCCGCTGCCCGGCGGACAGCCCGACCCCGCCCTCGCCCAGCAGCGTGTCAACGCCCCGGGGAAGCGCGGCCACGAACTCCCAGGCCCCGGCGTCCCGCAACGCGGCGGCAACCTCGCCGTCCGACGCCTCGGGCCTGGCCAGCCGGACATTCCCGGCGATCGTCCCCGCGAACACGTGCGGCCGCTGCGGCACCCACGCGATCCGCTCCCGCCACCGCTCCAGCGACAGCTCGGCCAGGTCCACACCCCCGATCCGCACCCGCCCCGCGGTCGGTGTCACAAACCCCAGCAGCACCTGAAGCAGCGTGGACTTGCCCACCCCGCTCGGCCCGGTGAGCGCCACGCACTCCCCGGGTTCGACCGTCAGCGACACCGGTCCGGGGGAATCCCCGCCCCGGCCCTCGTACCGCACGGCAACCCCGCCGATGTCGATCCGCAGGGGCGCCCAGGCCGGCAGGACGGCGGAACCGCCCCCCTGGGCAAGCGGAGTCTCCAGTACCGCGAAGATCTCCTCCGCGGCCGCCAGCCCTTCCGCCGCCGCGTGGTACTGCGCCCCGACCTGCCGCAGCGGCAGGTACGCCTCGGGCGCCAGAATCAGGATGACCAGTCCGGTGTAGAGGTCCAGTTCCCCGTGGACGAGCCGCATGCCGATGGTCACGGCCACCAGCGCCACCGACAGCGTCGCCAGCAGTTCCAGTGCGAAGGACGACAGGAACGCGATGCGCAGCGTCCGCATCGTGGCCTGCCGGTAGTCATCGGTGATCTTGCGGATCGACTCGGCCTGCGCCTTGGCCCGCCCGAACACCTTCAGTGTCGGCAGTCCGGCCACCACATCCAGGAAGTGCCCCGACAGCCGGGACAGCAGCCGCCACTGGCGGTCCATCCGGGACTGGGTGGCCATCCCGATCAGCACCATGAACAGCGGAATCAGCGGCAGCGTGACCACGATGATGGCCGCCGACACCCAGTCCTCGGTGACGATCCGGGCCAGCACCGCCACCGGCACGACCACCGCCAGCCCCAACTGGGGCAGGTAGCGGGAGAAGTAGTCGTCGAGCGCGTCCACCCCCCGGGTGGCCAGCGCCACCAGGGATCCAGTCCGCTGGCCGCTCAGCCAGCCGGGCCCCAAGTCCGCGGCCCGGTCGAGCAGCCGGCCTCGCAGCTCCGACTTGACCGCCGCGCCGGCCCGGTGCGCGGCCAGCTCGGTCGTCCACGCCACCAGACCGCGCCCCACCGCCACCAGGGCAAGCAACAGCAGCGGTGTCCGGAGCGCTGCCCCGTCCAGGCCCTCCTCGAAGGCGCCGACCACGATCTCGGCGATGAGCATCGCCTGACCGACGACCAGCCCTGCCCCGGCAAGCCCGAGGGCTACCACTGCCGCCAGGAAGAGGCGGGTGGATCGGGCGTACCGAAGCAGGCGCGGGTCGATCGGTTTCACGTGAAACATCCCCCAAGGCAGGGTCAGACAGGTGAGCGGGGCAGAGCCTCAGACGGAATCAGTGCGCATCAGCGATGTGCTGCGTCCCGATCCGCTTACGGAACACCCAGTACGTCCAGGCCTGGTAGAGCAGGACGACCGGGGTCGCCACCGCCGCGCACCAGGTCATGATCTTCAGGGTGTACGGGCTGGACGAGGCGTTGGTGACCGTGAGGTTCCAGGCGTCGTTCAGCGACGACGGCATCACGTTCGGGAAGAGCGTCAGGAACAGCATCGCGACCGCGGCTGCGATGGTGACTCCGGACAGGGCGAACGACCAGCCCTCACGGCCCGCCAGGTTGAACCCGAGGGCTCCGACTAGCGCCAGCACCGCGACCGCCATGGCGATCAGGCTCCAGAGGTCACCGCGGGATACCTGGGTCCAGCTCAGGAAGACGAGCGCCAGCACGGCGGTGACCACACCCAGCCGGGTCGCCAGTGCGCGCGAGCGGTCGCGGATGTCACCGACCGTCTTGAGCGAGGTGAAGACCGCGCCGTGGAAGGTGAACAGGGTGAGGGTGACCAGGCCGCCCAGGATCGAGTAGACGTTGAGCAGGTCGAGGAGAGTGCCGACGTACTCCTTGTTCTCGTCGATCTTCACGCCGCGCGTGATGTTGGCGAATGCCACGCCCCACATGAACGCGGGGATCAGCGAGGTCCAGAAGATCGCGTGTTCCCAGTTGGTCTGCCACTTGTCCTCGGGCCGCTTGTGCCGGTACTCGAAGGCGACACCGCGGATGATGAGGCAGACCAGGATGAGCAGCAGCGGCAGGTAGAAGCCGGAGAAGAGGGTGGCGTACCACTCGGGGAAGGCGGCGAAGGTCGCACCGCCCGCCGTGAGCAGCCAGACCTCGTTGCCGTCCCACACGGGCCCGATCGTATTGATCAGGACCCGCTTCTCGGTGCGATCGCGGGCGAGCAGCTTGGTCAGGACGCCGACTCCGAAATCGAAGCCTTCGAGGAAGAAGTAGCCGGTCCACAGGACGGCGATGAGCACGAACCAGACGTCGTGAAGTTGCATGGTGTGGTCTCCTCAGCCTCAGTACGAGAAGGCCATCGGCCGGTCGGAGTGATTGTCGTCCCCGCCGATCTTGGTGGGCGGGTTGAGGTCGGCCTCGGTGAGCTCGGGCGGGCCGGCCTTGACGTACTTGGTCAGGAGCCTGACCTCGATCACGGCGAGCACGGCGTAGAGCGCGGTGAAGACGAGCATCGAGGTGAGCACCTCGCCCTGCGAGACACTCGGCGAGACCGCGTCCCGGGTTCGCAGGACTCCGTAGACGACCCACGGCTGGCGGCCCATCTCTGTGAAGATCCAGCCCCACGAGTTGGCGATCAGCGGGAAGCCGAGCGTCCAGATCGCGGTGAGCCAGTACAGGCGGGTCAGCCGGGGGCTCAGGGCCGACCGGAACAGGACCAGATGCGGCCGCTCGTCCTCACCGGTCCGCAGGGCCGGTGGCAGCAGGAACTTCCGCCGTGTCAGCCACAGCCCGATGGCTCCGATGGTGAAGGAGGCCATGCCGAAGCCGATCATCCAGCGGAAGCCCCAGTAGGAGACGGGGATCGCCGGCCGGTAGTCCCCGGGCCCGAACGTCTCCTGCTCGAACCTGTTGACGTCGTTGATGCCGGGGACGTAGGAGTCGAAGGTGTTGTCGGCCAGGAAGGACAGCAGGCCGGGCACCTCTATGGCGACCTTGTTGTGGCCCTTGTCCACGTCGCCGTAGGCGAAGACCGAGAAGGGCGCGCCCTCCTCCCCGTCCCACAGCGCCTCGGCGGCGGCCATCTTCATCGGCTGCTGCTTGTACATGATCTTGGCGAGAGTGTCTCCGCTGATCGCGGTGAGCAGGCCGCCGATGACCACGGCGATCAGGCCCAGCCGCAGCGAGGTGCGCATCACCGGGATGTGGTTCTTGCGCAGCAGGTGGTAGGCGGCGATGCCGACCATGAACGCGCCACCGGTCAGCAGAGCCGCGGTCAGGGTGTGGAACACCTGGGCGAGGGCGGTGTTCTGGGTGAGCACGTGCCAGAAGTCGGTCAGCTCGGCGCGTCCCGTCTCCTTGTTGATGCGATACCCGACCGGGTGCTGCATCCAGGAGTTCGCCGCGAGGATGAAGTACGCGGAGAGGATGGTTCCGATCGAGACCATCCAGATGCAGGCCAGGTGGATCTTCTTCGGCAGCTTGTCCCAGCCGAAGATCCACAGCCCGATGAAGGTGGATTCGAAGAAGAAGGCGATGAGCGCCTCGAACGCGAGGGGCGCCCCGAAGATGTCACCGACGAATCGCGAGTAGTCGGACCAGTTCATGCCGAACTGGAACTCCTGGACGATGCCGGTGACGACACCCATCGCGATATTGATCAGGAAGAGCTTGCCCCAGAACTTCGTGGCCTTGAGGTACTTCTCCTTCTCGGTCCTCACCCATGCGGTCTGCAAGATCGCAACGAGCGCGGCGAGCGAGATCGTCAGGGGGACGAAGAGGAAGTGATAGACGGTGGTAATACCGAACTGCCATCGCGCCAGAGTTTCTGGCGCCAGAGCTTGGTCCACGTCGTCGTCTCCTTCGGGTCGCCGTGGTCAGAGCCGCAGTTTGCCTGTTTGCGTCCCACTCAATCCGGGACGAAACTGACACGCTTGTGAACGCGTTCACATTCACAAGCATTATGGCGCACGGCTGTTTGGATCTTTTGGGCGGGGGTCCCCCTAGCCAACTTCTTCAACAGATTGTTGAATGCGGCTCATGCAGATTCGAATCTCCTGGCCCGCCGGCCAGCTCACCGCAACCCTCGACGAGACACCGACCAGTAAGGCCCTGGCCGACGCCCTCCCCATCTCCGCCTCGGCGAACACCTGGGGCGAGGAGGTCTACTTCGACACCGGCCTCTCCGTGGCGCTGGAGCACGACGCCCGGCAGGTCGTCGAACCGGGCACGGTCGCGTTCTGGACCGAGGGCGACTCGCTCGCGCTCCCCTACGGCCCGACGCCCATCTCGCGCGAAGGCGAGAGCCGCCTGGCGAGCCCGTGCAACGTGCTCGGCTCGTTCGACGGCGACCCCCGCCTCCTGTCCACCCTCCGCGACGGCGATCCCGTCCGCGTGGAACTGGTGTAACCGCTACTCCTTGAACAGGAGCTCCTTGAACTAGAGCTCCTTGAAGAAGGCCTCCGCCGTGTGCAGGAAGAGGTCGTTCGCCTCGGTCTCACCGATCGTGACCCGCAGGCCCTCGCCCGCGAAGGGCCGGACCACCACACCGGCCTTCTCGCAGGCCGCCGCGAACTCGGCGGTCCGCTCCCCCAGCCGCATCCAGACGAAGTTCGCCTGCGTCTCCGGGACCACCGTCCAGCCCTGGGCGAGGAGCGTCGCGTGAACCCGGGCGCGCTCGCACACCAGCGAGCCGACGCGGCCCATCAGCTCGTCCTCGGCACGCAGCGAGGCGACCGCCGCGTCCTGCGCCAGCTGGCTGACTCCGAAGGGCACCGCCGTCTTGCGCAGCGCCGCGGCCACCGGCTCGTGCGCCACCGCGAAGCCGACCCGCAGGCCGGCCAGCCCGTACGCCTTGGAGAAGGTGCGCAGCACGCAGACGTTCGGGCGGTTGCGGTAGAGCTCGATGCCGTCCGGCACATCAGTGTCGCGGACGAACTCGCGGTAGGCCTCGTCCAGCACCACCAGGACGTCCGACGGCACCCGGTCCAGGAACCGCTCCAGCTCGGCGCGGCGCACCGCGGTGCCAGTGGGGTTGTTGGGGTTGCAGACGAAGATCAGCCGGGTCCGCTCGGTGATCGCGGCGGCCATCGCGTCCAGATCGTGCACATCCCCGTCGGTCAGCGGGACCTGCACCGACGTCGCACCCGAGATCTGCGTGATGATCGGGTAAGCCTCAAAAGACCGCCAGGCGTAGATGACCTCGTCGCCCGGACCGGCCGTCGACTGGATCAGCGACTGGGCCACACCCACCGAGCCGGTGCCGGTGGCAATGTGCTCGACCGGCACCCCGAACCGCTCGGCGAGCTCGTTCACCAGGCCGGTGCAGGCCATGTCGGGGTAGCGGTTGAAGCGGCCCGCCGCCGCGATCGCCGTCTCCAGCACCCCCGCCAGCGGCGGGTAGGGGTTCTCATTCGAGGACAACTTGAAGGCCAGGGCCCCGCCCGCAGCCGCGGGCTTGCCCGGCTTGTAGGTGGGGATGCCGTCCAGCTCGGCGCGCAGCTTCGGGCTCTTCTCGCTCACCGCAGGTCCTCCTCGACCGTCCCGTCCGACGTCGCCGTCGACTCAATACTGCTCACCTTATGAGGATTCCGCCGTTCCGAGAATGGAGGGCGCCAGGAATGCGGGGGAGCGCACGCATATATGCGCGCGCCGGTGGCCCGCGCCGTGGCGCGCATCCCTCGTGCAGGTGAGTTGAGAACGACCGCCGAACACCTCGTTTTGGCATGCCCGGACCCGCCGACAAGCGCCCCGATCACCCTGGGGTTCAAATGCCCTTTGTTTCCAAGGTCATTGGGGGTGGCGAACCATGCAGAATCGTGCCTGTCAACGCCTGCATATGCATCCGGACCACCCACCCCCCCGAGCCCTACTATCGGCTCGCCATGACAGCAGCAGGGAAGCATCAGGTGAGCCGGACCGAGACCACCCGGCGTGCCGCCGGCCGACAGGGCAGGGCAGGCATCAGGGACGTGGCCGCCGCAGCGGGCGTCTCGATCACAACCGTCTCCGACGCGCTCAATGGCAAGGGGCGACTGCCGGACGCCACCCGCCGCCACGTTCGCGAGGTCGCCGACAGACTGGGCTACCGCCCGTCCGCAGCGGCCCGCACCCTCCGTACCGGCAAGTCGGGCCTCATCGGCCTGACCGTGACCACGTACGGGGATGAACCTTTCACCTTCACCGAATTCGCGTACTTCGCCGAGATGGCCAGGGCTGCCACCTCCGCGGCACTCGCCCGCGGCTACGCCCTCGTCATCCTCCCCGCCACCTCCCGACACGACGTCTGGTCCAACGTGGCCCTGGACGGCACCGTCGTCATCGATCCCTCCGACCACGATCCCGTCGTCACCGAACTGGTCCGCCAAGGCCTGCCCGTGGTCTCCGACGGCCGCCCGGCCGGATCCCTCCCCGTCACCGCCTGGGTCGACAACGACCACGAGGCCGCCGTACTCAACCTGCTCGACCACCTCGCCGCCGCCGGGGCCCGCCGTATCGGGCTGCTGACCGGCACCACGACCGACACCTACACCCGGCTCTCCACCACCGCCTACCTCAACTGGTGCGAGCGCGTCGGCCAGGACCCCGTCTACGAGTCCTACCCCGCCCACGATCCCTGCGCGGGCGCCGTCGCGGCCGACCGGCTGCTCGCCCGCCCCGACCGGCCCGATGCCGTCTACGGGCTCTTCGACCCCAACGGCACCGACCTGCTCGCCGCGGCGCGCCGCTACGGCCTGCGCGTTCCCGAAGACCTGCTGCTGGTGTGCTGCAGCGAGTCCACTGTGTACGCCAACACCGAACCGCCCATCACCACCCTCTCCCTCAAACCGCGCCGCATCGGCACCGCCGTGGTGCAGCTGCTGATCGACGCCATCGAGGGAGTCGACACCGGACGCCCCGTCGAACAGGTCGTCCCGACCGAGTTGATCATCCGTACCTCCTCCCAGCGCAGGCAGCCCCGTACCACCGTCAGCCCGCCCCGTTCCCCGGCACAGGACTGACCGCCGCAAACGGCACACCGGCGGGGCCGAAAGCCCCGCCGAGGATTTCCGCAACACCGATATCGGGAGAAAACGGCAGGAAGGAAAGGCTCCGGAAAGGATTCACCACCCCTGGTGCGTCACAGAGCGCGAGCCGCATTCCTATGATGGGCGCACGACATCACGGACCCTCCGCCCCGGAGGTCAGGAGGGTCCGCAGGTGTACGGCAGCGCGACGGTGGTGGAGGGGTCGATGACTCAGGGGGCCGGTCAGGGACCCGCGATGCGGACGGACACGCTGCGGGACTTCCGGGTTCCGGTCACCGAACCCGCCCTGTACACCGTGTCCGCCGGCCTGGACGGCGAGGCGCCCGTGTACGGCGAGTACCCGGCGTACTACGACGAGGGCGGCGCCTCGGTGCCCCCGCGGCCCGCCTACGCGCCGGAGTCCGGCGTACACGCCGTGCAGCCCGTCGTATACGCCGCGGAGCAGCCCGTCATGAACGCCGTGGACGCCACCACAGGTGCCACAGGTGCCACAGGTGCCACAGGTGCCGCCGACGGCGCCGAGGCCACAGGCGCCTCGGACCCGGAGGACGACCTCGACGAGGGCTACACCCCCACGCAACGCGACCTGCCCGTCATCGGGCGTGGCGCACTGGGCGGACCGGGTGACACCGTCCAGGTCCAGTACGTGCCGCAGGAGACCGCGGCCGCGGGCCCGGGGCCGCTCTACGTCGTCGGAGACGTACACGGATACCTGGACGAGCTCGTCGCCGAACTCCACGCCCAGAACCTGATCGACGCCGACCGCCGCTGGTCGGCCGGCAACGCCCGGCTCTGGTTCCTCGGCGACTTCACCGACCGCGGCCCCGACGGCATCGGCGTCATCGACCTCGTCATGCGGCTGTCCGCCGAGGCCGCCGCCGCCGGCGGCTACTGCAAGGCCCTCATGGGCAACCACGAGCTGCTCCTGATCGGCGCCAAGCGCTTCGGCGACACCCCCGTGAACTCCGGCGCCGGCACCGCCACCTTCCAAGCCGCCTGGCTCCTCAACGGCGGCCAGCGCACCGACATGGAGCGCCTGGAGGACGTACACCTGCAGTGGATGTCGCGGCTCGACGCGGCCGTGCTGGAGGACGGGCACCTGCTGCTGCACTCCGACACCACGGCCTACCTCGACTACGGCGACTCCGTCGAGGACGTCAACGACACCATCCACGAGCTGCTCAACCGCAACGACGCCGACATCACCTGGGACCTGTTCCGCAAGTTCACCAAGCGGTTCGCCTTCCGCGACGAGGAGACCGGCCCGCAGGCCGTCAGGGAACTCCTCGACACCTACGGCGGCAGCCGCGTCGTGCACGGGCACAGCCCCATCCCGTACCTGCTGGGCGAGGTGGGCGAGGACGGCGAGGAGCCCCGCGGCCCGGAGGCGGTGGATGGCCCCCACGTGTACGCGCAGGGGCTGGCCATCGCCATGGACGGCGGCGTGACCATGGCGGGCAAGCTGCTCGTCGTGCAACTCCCCTTGAACGACTGAGAGTCACCGGCAGGGGTATTTCCAGAAAGCCCCTGTCACCTCAGGGCATGGTCGCTCTACCATCGCTCTATCCGTAGCAGGCTCTCCTCCGTTTGTGCCGGCGACCCGTTCTACGCGGGCATACCGGCTTCTACGGAGCATCGGGGGATGCACATGACCAGCGCTCCGCACCTGCTGTCCGAAGACCGACCGGAGTTTGATCGGCTCCTCGACGAGGCGCTGCGCACCGCGCACGAACGGCCCGAGCTCGCCACCCTCGGCGAACGCCTGAACGCCGAACAGCTGCGCACCATGGCCATGGGGGCCCGTGCGCTGCTGACCGCCGCGGCCGCGGCCGAGTACGACCACTACGTGAAGGTCCGCGAGGACCTGCGCGACGAGGCCCTGTCGAGCCCCCGGACGACGGGGGAGGAGGACGCCGGACAAGGCGTCGGCGGAGGTGCGGGCGTCAGCGCCGTGGTCGCCGTCCTCGCACCGGTCCTGGCGGGCACCGCCATGCTGATCTTCCTGCTGGTGGGCTACAGCCTGAAGATGGTCGAACCCGAACCCGCCTTCGCCGGCACGATGCTGACGGCGGGTTGGCTCTTCGGCGCGCTCACCGTGGCGGCGCTGCTCTTCGCGGTGATCGGGCTGCTGGTCACGGCCGTCCGCAACAGCGCGACCGAGGTGGGCGCGGAGGAGACGGTGTCGATACCCGACGAGCTCTCGCGCGCCAGGGAGGCCTGGCGCAACGCCCTGCTGGAGCGCGGGATCATGCCGTTCCTGCGGGACGCGCTGGCCGATCCGAGCGCGGGCCCGGGTTACCCGGTCCCCCGCCACCCGGGCGGCCGGATCCCGGACCTGGGTTACACCGCACCGGACTTCACCAGTCCGGGGTCCCCGTCACAGGGACCCCGGCCCGGCTACTCATCCCCGGACTTCACCAGCCCGGACTTCGGCGGCCCGGAGCACGGACCGCAGTAGGGGGCGCCGCAGGGGGCGAGGCCCCCTGCGAGGGAGATGCCCTAGTGACGCATGCCGACCGCGGGGTTGGGGCTAGGCAGGAGCTGGACCCAGGCCTCGTCCCAGACGAAGGTCTGACCGGCGATGTCACCGTGGGTCTGGAAGACCTGGCCGTCGGTGGTCAGCACCTTGATGTACGCGTCGTTACCCTGCGCCTCGATGGAGATGCCGCAGGCACGGCCGACCGGGAAGTTCGGGTTGTCGTCCGGGTCGCTGATGTTCTGCCAGACCGGCACGCCGCCGAGGGCGGCGGCCCGCCCCGCGTAGGCGACCCCGCCCGTGAGCGCGGCGTGGAAGTCCTCGCTCGCCGAGGGCGCGTAGCTGTCGATGTCGTTGCACGGACCGGCGGGTCCGGGCGGTCCGGGCCGGCCCGGCTCACCCGGGTCACCCTTCGGCCCGCGCGGGCCCACCAGGCAGTCGTGCCCGCCCGCCGGCGCCGCGGCACCCGCCGTCCGGCCCTCCTCCTCCTCCTCATCCTTGTCGGGCCTGTTGTGCGACGGCTTGCAGTGGTCCCCGCCGCCCGACACCTTCGCCGTCCCCCCGGCAGGGCCGGTGGCGGCGGCGGCCGGAACCACCATGGCCGCCAGCACCATCGCGGCGGAGGCGAGGGCGCCTCCGGCCAGCCGGCCTGCTCGTCGTGGGACCGGCCCCAGGATTGATCGGGCTCTAGCCTCAGCACTCATCTACCGCTCCTTGCGAACACGGGATCGAATGACTTTGCGGAATCCGGACAAAAGCCCGAAGCCCGCCCACCATCCTGTAGACCCCGCGCCACCGCGCCGGTGCGGCGCGCCCGGGCTGTCAGCGGAACGGCCCATCACGGACGGCCAGATGGCCGTGTCCACTACGCCACTGAGGGCGGTGGGGCCTCGATGTTTCACGTGAAACATCGAGGCCCCACCGCCCTCCTACGGTCTAGCCGGCCGCCCGGTCGTCCAGCGGGCGCCGCCGCTGCGCGAGGTCCGTCAGGGCCGGGGGCATCCAGGCCCCGTCCGGGTGGTAGAGGTTCCTGCCGGGCGGCACGATCTCGTCGATCCGGTCCAGCGCAGCATCGTCGAGGACCAGCCCGGCGCCCTTGACCAGAGACTCCATCTGCTCCATGGTCCGCGGCCCGATGATCACCGAGGTGACGGCGGGGTGTGCCGCGGCGAAGGCGACGGCCAGCACAGGCAAGGTGCAGCCGATGGAATCGGCAAGCTCCACCAGCTGCTCGACCGCCTCCAGCTTCGCGACGTTCCCCGGGATCGCCGGGTCGAAGCGCGCCGGCGTGAGTGCTGCCCGGCCCGAGGTCATGTCGATGGGCCCGCCGAGCCGGTACTTGCCGCTCAGGAACCCGGACGCGAGCGGGCTCCAGGTCAGCACCCCCATCCCGTACCGCCGGGCGACCGGCAGCACATCGGCCTCGATCCCGCGCGCGAGGATCGAGTAGGGCGGCTGCTCGGTGCGGAACCGCGGCAGCGCCCTCCGCTCGGCGACCTGGTGGGCCTCGACGAGCTCCTCGGCCGGGAAGGTCGAGCACCCGAAGGCCCGGATCTTCCCGGCCCGCACCAGATCGCCGAGGACGGACAGGGTCTCCTCGACGTCCGTCGAGTGGTCCGGCCGGTGCACCTGGTAGAGGTCGATCCAGTCGGTGTCCAGCCGCCGCAGGCTGTCCTCCACCGCCCGTACGATCCACCGTCGCGAATTCCCGCTGCGGTTACGCCCCTCCCCCATCTGGAAGTGCACCTTGGTGGCGAGCACGACATCGTCGCGCCGCCCCTTGAGCGCCTTCCCGACGATCACCTCGGACTCCCCGGCGGAGTACATGTCCGCGGTGTCGACGAAGTTGATGCCCTGATCGAGCGCAGCGTGGATGATCCGCGCACACTCCTCGTGGTCCGGGTTCCCCACCGCCCCGAACATCATCGTGCCGAGGCAGTGAGCACTCACCTCTATGCCGGTCCCACCCAGAATTCGGTATCGCATGGTCATGAACCCGCACCCTAGGAGTTGGAGCACACTCCAGCGCAAGAGGCGAGTGAGCTGGAGAACCAGGTGCATGATGGCCCCGGCCGGGTGGCAGCAGCCCGGATCAGAGCCGTTGGGGGCGACGTATGCCAAGTGCCGACATACCGGGGGGATTCCCGTACGCGCCGTGGCCTCCCGTGCCCCCGCGGCGAAATCGCCGATGGCTCGTCATCGGCATCGTCGTGGGGCTGGCAGTGGCGCTGGCGGGTGTCATCCTGGTCCCTCTGGCCCTTGTTGCGATGCTGCTCGTCGGCCGCGTCCTGACGCTACCCCCATACCGGACGGTGATCCGCTCGTGCTGGCCGGGAGCGAGGTGACGGGCACCTGGCAGGACAAGGAGGGCGGCCGCCTCGTGCTGGCCGACGACGGAACGTTCAGCGCGTCGAACGTGTGCGGTGACTACGGCGACCCCGTCGCCGGAACCAGCTCCGGATTCGGGCTCCCCAGGGTCAGGACGGGTACCGGCACGTGGAAGCAGTCCAAGTCGCACGACACCAAGATGGTGACGGCAGTCCGGACCACCTATGGCCAAGGCGGGGTCTGGGCCGAGTACGAAGCACGAGGCACGGCCGCCGCCCCCGTCTTGTGGGCGTACATCGGCGACCCCGACTCCGGGCACATCTGTGTCCTGGAGAAGGCCCCGGCCCGGCGGTAAGCACCCACGGCAGCGGACCGGCCCAACGACTCCCCCTCGGGCCGTGGGGCGGTCCGCTACCGCGAACTCAGTCGGCCAGCGGCAGGTAGACGCGGTTGCCAGAGGCGGCGAACTCGGCGGACTTCCCGGCCATGCCGGCCTCGATCTCCTCGGCCTTCAGATCACCGCCGTGCTCGCGGCGGATGTCCTGGGAGATCTTCATCGAGCAGAACTTCGGACCGCACATGGAGCAGAAGTGCGCGGTCTTCGCCGGCTCGGCCGGGAGGGTCTCGTCGTGGAACTCACGAGCCGTGTCCGGGTCGAGGGCCAGGTTGAACTGGTCCTCCCAGCGGAACTCGAACCGCGCGTCCGACAGGGCGTCGTCCCACTCCTGGGCGCCCGGGTGGCCCTTGGCCAGGTCCGCCGCGTGCGCGGCGATCTTGTACGTGATGACGCCGGTCTTCACGTCGTCGCGGTTCGGCAGGCCCAGGTGCTCCTTGGGCGTGACGTAGCAGAGCATCGCGGTGCCCCACCAGGCGATCATCGCGGCGCCGATGCCCGACGTGATGTGGTCGTAGGCGGGCGCGACGTCCGTGGTCAGCGGGCCGAGGGTGTAGAACGGCGCCTCCTCGCAGATCTCCTGCTGGAGGTCGATGTTCTCCTTGATCTTGTGCATCGGGACGTGGCCCGGGCCCTCGATCATCGTCTGCACGTTGTGCCGCTTGGCGATCGTGTTCAGCTCACCCAGCGTCTTCAGCTCCGCGAACTGCGCCGCGTCGTTGGCGTCCGCGATGGAGCCGGGGCGCAGGCCGTCGCCCAGCGAGTACGTGACGTCGTACGTCGCGAGGATCTCGCAGAGCTCCTCGAAGTTGGTGTAGAGGAAGTTCTCCTTGTGGTGCGCCAGGCACCACGCGGCCATGATCGAGCCGCCGCGCGAGACGATGCCGGTCTTGCGGCGGGCGGTCAGCGGCACGTACGGCAGCAGCACGCCGGCGTGGACCGTCATGTAGTCGACGCCCTGCTCGGCCTGCTCGATGACCGTGTCCTTGTAGATCTCCCAGGTCAGGTCCTCGGCGCGACCGTCGACCTTCTCCAGCGCCTGATACAGCGGCACGGTACCGATCGGGACGGGGGAGTTGCGCAGGACCCACTCACGCGTGGTGTGGATGTTGCGGCCGGTCGAGAGGTCCATGACCGTGTCGGCGCCCCACTTGGTCGCCCAGGTCATCTTGTCGACCTCCTCCTCGATGGAGGAGGTGACCGCGGAGTTGCCGATGTTGGCGTTGACCTTCACCAGGAAGCGCTTGCCGATGATCATCGGCTCGATCTCCGGGTGGTTCACGTTCGCGGGAAGCACCGCGCGACCGGCGGCGATCTCCTCGCGGACGACCTCGGGGGAGACGTTCTCGCGGATCGCGACGTACTCCATCTCCGGGGTGATCTCGCCCCGGCGGGCGTACGCGAGCTGCGTGACGGCGGCGCCGCCACGGCCTCGGCGGGGCTGGCGGGGGCGGCCCGGGAAGACCGCGTCGAGGTTCTTGAGGCCACCGCGCGGCGAGGTGTGCTTGATGCCGTCGTCCTCGGGGCGCACGGGGCGGCCCGCGTACTCCTCGGTGTCGCCGCGGCCGATGATCCAGTTCTCCCGGAGCGGCGCGAGGCCCCGGCGCACGTCGGTCTCGATCTGCGGGTCGGTGTACGGCCCGGACGTGTCGTAGAGCGTGACGTCCTTGCCGTTGGTGAGGTGGACCTGGCGGACCGGCACCCGGAGGTCGGGGCGGGAGCCCGCCACGTACCCCTTGTGCCAGCCCGGCTGGCGCTCGGTCTGGCCGTCGGCGTCCTGGCTGACGGCAGGCGTGCGTGCGTCCTGAATGGTCATGAGACCTAATCTCCCTACGCCGGCATTACCCGGTAACAGGTTCGGCGGTCGACGCAGCCTCTTCCCGTACACGCCATCCGACGTGCGTACGGTGATCAGCGCCCTCTCAGCCCGGTGCTCCGAGCTCCCGCGTTGTGCAAAGTAGCCCCCACGCTAGCGTCATATATGGCGTGCTGAACAGTGGGCCCCCTCATCTCTTGCGATGATCTGCCAGTGACGTCCTCGCCGCAGCCCCCCACTGACCCCACAGAGCCCACCGGCCACACGGACCCCGCGCACTCGGGTTCTGGGCACGGCCACGGGCACTCCCACAGCCACAGCCACGGCCCGGCAGCCCCCGTCTCGAAGCACCTGCGCAAGGTCATCGCCGCGGTGCTGATCCCCTTCGCCGCCGCCGTCGTCGTCGGTCTCGCGGTCCTCTGGCCCGGCGGCGCCCCCGACCACGAACGCTCCGGGGTGGGGTTCGACCGCCAGACCCAGCAGGGCACGGTCACCTCGCTGGCGCGGGTCGACTGCAAATCGGTCAACGCCTCACAGGTACCGCCCACCGGCGACACGTCCACCCCCGAAGGCCGCGAGGCACAGGCCGCGCAGACGGGCGAGTGCAAGAAGGCCACCATCGAGGTCGGCACCGGTCCGGACAAGGGCCGCACCTTCGTCGAGATCGTCCAGCCCGGCGCACCGCGGCAGTTGGCGAAGGGTCAGGGGGTCGTGGTCGCCTACGCGCCGGACGCGCCCCGGGATCTCCAGTACTCCGTGATCGACGTGAACCGCAAGCTCCCGATGGCGCTGCTGGCCGGCATCTTCGCCGTGGCGGTCGTCGTGGTCGGCCGGATGCGCGGGGTGTTCGCGCTGATTGCGCTGGTCATCAGCTTCGGCGTGCTGACCCTGTTCATCCTCCCCGCGATCCTCCAGGGCTCGAACCCGCTGCTCGTCGCCGTCGTCGGGGCCAGCGCCATCATGCTGATCGCGCTCTACATGTGCCACGGGCTGACGGCCCGCACCTCGGTGGCCGTCCTCGGCACGCTCGTTTCGCTGCTGCTGATCGGGCTGCTGGGCTCGGTGTTCATCGACTGGGCGTTCCTCAGCGGCAACACCGACGACAACACCGGGCTGATCCACGGGCTCTACCCGAACATCGACATGAGCGGTCTGCTGCTCGCGGGCGTCATCATCGGTTCGCTGGGCGTCCTCGACGACGTGACGGTCACGCAGACCTCGGCGGTCTGGGAACTCCACCAGGCCGACCCGTCGATGGGGTCGCGCGCCCTGTACCGGGCGGCTATCCGGATCGGCCGCGACCACATCGCGTCGGTGGTCAACACGCTGGTACTGGCCTACGCGGGCGCCGCACTCCCCCTGCTGCTGCTGTTCTCGATCGCGAACAGCAGCATGGGTTCGGTGGCCAACAGCGAGCTGGTCGCGGAGGAGATCGTACGGACCCTCGTGGGCTCGATCGGCCTGGTCGCCTCGGTTCCCGTGACAACGGTGCTGGCCGCGCTAGTGGTTTCCGCCGACCGGCCGGGATCCCCGGGCGCCGGGCCGGCCTCGGGGCCGGTCCGCGGCGGCCGGGGCCGGCGGCGCAAGCGCTGAATGGCGGGGCCGGCCGGTGAACGCGGCTTCCCTCAGCCGGCGTTCTGCTCGTTCTGCCGCGACTCGGCGAGGATCTTGCCGAGTGCCTCCTCCAGGTTCTCCTCGAAGTCGCCGAGATTGCGCTCCTGACCGAGCGGAACGAGCCGGTCGGTGCGGTCGAGGAACGCGACGAGCGGTGCCGCGCTGGCGCGGAACAGGGCCCGGTCGCCGCCGACCTGGAGGCGGATGTGGACATCGGACAGGTCCTCCGGATCGGTGGGGGCGATGTGCACATCGCCGTCACCGCACGGCTTGTTGATGCCGTCGAGGAGGAGCTCCCGGCCGAAGGCCCACGTTACGGGCGCATCTCCGGGAAGGTGGAAAGTCAGGCGCACTGCGTAGGGGTCTCGAGCGTCGTACCGGAGTTCCACCGGAATCCGGAACGAGAGCTCCTCGGAGACGAGGAAGCTCATCATGACCTCTGCCTGTACCGACTCGCGCATTGCCTACCCCGCTGTAGTGGAAGTGGCCAGGAATGGTCCCCCAGGACCCACTTGACAAGAGTGGTGGAAGCGCTAGCAGATCACAAGGAGTGAGTTTTCAGATACTGATAGAGAACGAGAGGGTGCTCAACAGCGCGCCTACTTCACTCCGTAGCCGATCAACTACATGCAGCAATCGGTCTTCCTGGTGCAGAGGTAGTGAAATGGCCATGGTTGCGGCGGCATCGCCGGCTGTGATCGGGATCGCCGCGCACACCGTGCCCAATGCATATTCCTGACGCTCTGTCACCGGCTGCATCCGTCCCATGGAGCCGATCCGGTCTTCCAGTGCGTGCAGGTCGCGCACGGTGTAGGGGGTGATGGCCTCGACCGGATGGCGGTCGTAGTAGTCCTTGCGTGCCTTCTCGTCGAGCTGCGCCAGCAGGCACTGGCCGATGGCGTGGGCGTAACCGGTCGCGCGGAAGTCGGCCCACTCCTTGCAGGCGGGGCTGGCCGGGGTGTCCGAGACGCCGACGAGCTCGATTTCACCCTCGCGGTACACCGCGAAGTAGACGGGGGCTCCAACCGCGTCGCGGAAGTGCGCGAGCGAGTCGACGATCATGCTGCGACGTTTCTGCTGGAGCCCGCCACCGGCGAGCCGACCGGCCGCGGCGCCGAGCACGAAGACGCCGCTCTCTCTGCGCAGGTAGCCCTCGTGCGTCAGGGTGCGCAGCAGGTGGTACGCGGTGGGAAGCGGGAGCCCGGCCTCGCGCGCCAGTTGCTTCGCCGGGGCCCCGTCGCTGTGGGAACCCGCTGCTTCGAGCAGCCTCAGCGCCCTCTGCACCGAGCCGATCAGGGTCGGCACACCGGCATTGTGAACCGAAGACAAAGCTCACCCCCAGGCGTGGCGGCGGGCCTTGGGGGCCCGCCCTGCGGGGGCCGCCCCCGCGCATGCCGTGGCTCCTGGGGGTCGTGCTCGGCGGCTGCTTGACGTAACCGCTGGTCAGAGCGGATTACCGGCTCTCGGTGCCCAGGGAGCGACACAGATTGCGACCTTATCGGCCTATTCCCGCGGTGTGGGCGGTTTGCCGCCTCAGGTTCCCTCACCTGGGTCAATCCCGGGGCCGCCCGGCCGGGGCGGCCGGTCTACCAGTCGCCCGAGGAGGACTTGGTACCGCCGCCGGTGAACTTCTTCACGAGGAAGACCAGGCCGCCGACGAGGGCGGCGAGAAGCAGCAGCTTGAAGACGAACCCGATCAGCGTGCTGAGGATGCTGGTGATGACACCGCCGAAGACGAAGAGCACCAGAAGCGGAATGGCGACCCACTTCACCCACCCGGGCAAGCCCGCGAATATCCCTCGGATCCCGTCCATGTCCTCAACCTCTTCCTCGTCTGTGACTTCCTGCTGACGATGCTAGGAGGCCACCGCCCCGGACGGGGGCCCGCGAGCCCCCGGAGTCCCCTGATCCGCCCCCTAGGGGGATCAGGGGGCCGACCCTCATGCCTGAGGCGTCTCAGCCTTCCGGCGGCGAGAACACCACCATCACCTTCAGGTTCTCGGTGATGTGGTGGAACTTGTGGGGCACCCCGGCCGGGACGTAGACCACGCTCCCGTTCGCCACCACCGTCGTCTCCTCCCCGACCGTGATCGAGGCGCGCCCGCTGACCACGAAGTACACCTCGTCCTGTCCGTGCGGCTGCTGCGGATCGCTCTGCCCGGCGTCGAGCGCGTACAGCCCGACCGACATGTTCCGTTCCCGCAGGAACTGCAGATAGGCGCCGTCGTTGGCGACCCGCTCCGCCTCGAGCTCATCCAGCCGGAAGGCCTTCATCGTGCTTGTGCCCCTTGTGCTCTCTTGTCCCCGCGGCATCCGCAGATCTGCTTATGTCCCACGGGGATCTTCTCTGCCACGATCAGACACATGACGAATTTCGTAGTCAAGACGCTCGCCAACGCGGCAGCCCTGGCCGTCGCCATCTGGCTGCTCGCCGGCATCACCCTCGACGACGGCAGCAGCCTCGGCCGCCGCACCGTCACGCTGCTCCTGGTCGCGCTGGTCTTCGGCCTGGTCAACTTCATCGTCAAGCCCGTGGTGAAGCTGCTCTCGCTGCCGCTGTTCATCCTCACCCTCGGCCTGTTCACCCTCGTCGTGAACGCCCTGATGCTGCTCCTGACCTCCTGGCTGGCCACGAAGCTCGACCTCAGCTTCCACGTCGACAACTTCTGGACGGCGGTCGTCGGCGGCCTGATCATCTCCATCGTCTCCTGGGCCGTGAACATGGTCCTGCCCGACCGGGACTGACCCGACCGGGACTGAGCGGGCCGTGGAGGCCGGCATACCGGATCCCTGAAGCCGTGAAGGAGTACGCCCCGTGAACGATCGCACCCCCGGACCAGGCGGGCCGGGCCGCCTCGGCGACGGTACCCGCGCCGTCCGTGCCGGACTGCCCGAGCCCGTGAAGAACGAGCCGACCCTGCCCGGTCCGGTGTTCGCCGCGCACTTCCACCTGCCCGGCGACGTCGAAGGCCCGTACACCTACGGCCGCGACACCAACCCCACCTGGACCCTGCTGGAGCGGGCCATCGGAGAGCTGGAGGCCCCCGGCCAGGACGGCGTGCACACCATCGTCTTCGCCTCGGGGATGGCCGCGATCTCGGCCGTCCTCCTCTCCCAGGCGCGCACCGACGACACCGTCGTCCTGCCCGACGACGGCTACCAGGCGCTTCCGCTGGTGCGGGAACAGCTGGAGGCGTACGGGATCCGGGTGCGCACCGCCCCGACCGGCGAGGACGCGCAGCTCACAGTCCTCGACGGGGCTCGGCTGCTGTGGATCGAGACCCCGTCCAACCCCGGACTCGACGTGTGCGACATCCGGCGGTTGGTCGAGGCGGCCCATGCCGGCGGCACCCTGGTCGCCGTGGACAACACCCTCGCCACCCCGCTCGGCCAGCGGCCCCTCGAACTCGGCGCGGACTTCTCCGTCGCCAGCGGCACCAAGGGCCTGACCGGCCACGGCGACCTGCTGCTCGGCTACGTCGTCTGCCGCGACCCCGAGCTCGCCGCAGCCGTCCGCCGGTGGCGCAAGATCGTCGGCGCGATCCCGGGCCCCATGGAGGCCTGGCTGGCCCACCGCTCGCTGGCCACCATCCAGTTGCGCGCCCAGCGCCAGTGGGCCAACGCGCAGGCCGTCGCCGAGGCGCTGGCCGACCGCGGCGAGGTCACCGGGCTGCGCTACCCCGGGCTGCCCGCGGATCCCTCCCACAAGACGGCTGCCCTGCAGATGCACGGCTTCGGGTCGGTCGTCTCCTTCACCCTGCCCGACCGCGGCCACGCGGAGCGCTTCATGGCCGCCCTCCGCCTGGTCGAGGACGCCACGAGCTTCGGCGGCGTACGGTCCACCGCGGAGCGCCGCGGACGGTGGGGCGGCGACGCCGTGCCGGAGGGGTTCATCCGCTTCTCGGCCGGCGCCGAGGACACCGAGGATCTGGTCGAGGACGTGCTCCGAGCCCTCGATTCCGCGGGCCCGGCCGCCTGAACAGCACGCGGACAGGCGATCCGAGCCTCCCCCCTCGTGGCTCGGACCGCCCCGGGTTCCGCGAGCGAAGAACCACGCCCCAAGGCTAGTTGACTCAGTGTCAGAGTCCAATCACGGTAACGACAGGGGCCTATCGGCATATTTATATTTGTAGGCCCCACCGAGAGGGGCCCTTATGGACCTGGCCCTGCTGCGCACCTTCGTCGCCGTGCACCGGGCCGGCTCGTTCACCCGGGCCGCCGCGTTCCTCGGGCTGTCGCAGCCCGCCGTCACCTCGCAGATCCGTACCCTCGAACGCCAGCTGGGCCGCCCGCTCTTCCACCGCCGGGCCCGCGGGGTCATCCCGACCGCCGTCGGCGACGAGCTCGCCCACAAGGCCGCCCCGCACCTCGATGCCCTGCTCCAGATCGCCGAGACCGAGCGGGAGGCGGCCGGCGCACTGCGCACTCTGCACGTCGCCGGGCCGCCCGAGTTCCTGTGCCTGCGCGTGCTGCCCGCGCTGGCCCCTCTCGTCGGCCAGGGGCAGACCCTGCGCACCGCCCTGCGGGCCGACGCCGAGGAAACCCTCGACGAGCTCGCCGCGGGCCGCCACGACCTCGTCGTCACCAACGCCCGGCCCCGCGGCGGGCTCTTCGCCGCCACCGCCCTGTGCGACGAGGAGCACGTCCTGGTGGCCGCGCACTACTGGGCCGCCCTGGTCGGCTCGGACCGGCTGCGCGACAAAGACCCGGCCGCCCTCGACGGCATCCCTCTCGTCGAGGTCCACGAGAGCCTGCCGCTCGTCACCCGCTACTGGGCCGCTGTCTTCGAGACCCGGTGTTCGCGGAGGTCGGGGCACCCGTGCGCGTTTCAGAAGCGGAACTCTGGGCCACTCTTCTCCCATGACCGAACGTCCCGTCGTCAAACGCACCGCCCGCGCGATCCTGCTCGACGGTGACGACCTGATCCTCATCAAGCGCACCAAGCCCGGCGTCGATCCGTACTGGGTCACCCCCGGCGGGGGAGTGGAGTCCTCGGACGCCACCGTCGTCGACGCGCTCCACCGAGAGGTCCACGAAGAGCTCGGAGCGAAGATCACCGATGTGGTGCCCTGCTTCGTCGATACCGTCGAGCACATCGCCGACGCCGGAGTGACCGGCGTCAAGGTGCAGCACTTCTTCGTCTGCCACCTAGAGTCGATGGACCCCAGCCAACGGCACGGCCCCGAGATCGACCAGCCCGAGGGCGAGTACGAGATCGTCCGCGTGCCCTTCAGCCGGGTCGGCATCGCCACCGTCCATCTCGTCCCGCTGTCCCTGCGCCACTACCTCGACGGCAACATCGAAGGCGTACGCGCCATGCACGCCCCCGACCTGGGCTGATCCCTCTTCCCTGAGGCCGACGGGAGCCCGTCGGCCTCAGTCGGCGACGCCCGCCAGCTCCTCCAGCGCGTCGTAGCGGATCCGCTGTTCGGGGATCCCGATCCGCTTGAGGGCGTCCACACCGCTGCGGATCATCGCCGGCGGCCCCGAAATGAACGCGTCGTACGAGCTCCACGGCCCGTGCTCGCCGATCGCCTGCGGTAGCTGCCCGGCCAGCCCCTCGCCGACCACCGGGCGCACCGACAGCCACGGATGCGAGCGCTGCAACCCGAGCAGGGTGTCCTTGTCGTACAGGTCGTTGTCACTGCGCGCCCCGAAGAACACCTCCACCGGGCGCCGCTCACCGTGCTCGGCCACGTCTTCGATCAAGGCCTTGATGGGGGCGATGCCGGTGCCGCCGCCCAGACACAGCATCCCGTTGTCGGTGCTGTGGTCCACCACCATCGATCCCGCCGGCGGCCCCAGCCGCAGCACATCGCCCGGCCGGGCGTGCCGCACCAGCGCGTTGGAGACCCAGCCCGCCGGCACGGCCTTCACGTGGAAGGACAGCAGTCCGTCGGCCCGCGGCGCCGAGGCGAAGGAGTAGTGCCGCCACACCCGCGGCCACCACGGGGTCTCCAGGCTGGTGTACTGGCCCGCGAGGAACGCGTACGGCTGGTCCGGGCGGACCGTCAGCACGGCGATGTCCGGGGTGCGCAGATCGTGGGAGACCACCTCCGCGTGCCACCACGCCCGGGACTTCACCTCGTCCTCGGCCGCCGCGTCGATCATGATCTGGGAGATCGCGGTGTACGCACGCACCCACGCGGCCTCCGTCTCGGGCCCCCAGGTCAGCTCCGCGTACCGGGCCAGCGCCCCGACCAGGGCCTCACCCACCACGGGATAGTGGCCCGGCAGGGTGCCGTACTTCCGGTGGCCGGTGCCCAGCCGGGACAGATAGGGGCCGAGCACCTCAGGGTTGTCGATGTGCTCGGCGGCCGTCAGCAGCGCCTTCAGCAGCCGGTCACGCTGCACGTCCATGGCGGCGGGGAACAGGCCCCGCAGTTCCGGGTGCCCGGTGAACACCAGGGCGTAGAAGTACGAGGTCACCTTGTCGGCGACAGGGCCGATTTCCGCGAGGGTCCGGCGGATGAGCAAGGCGTCCGGGGAGGGCTCGACTTCACCGCCCCCGGAGGGTATCCGGCCCGTCCCTCTGGCCGATCTGGTGGGCGGAGCGTCCATTCGGTGCCTCGCTTCGAGCATCTCGGTCGGTCTGCACACTCCACGGCCTCGATCCGTGGTTCCGGGTTCCACAGCGTGCCAGCCCCCTGAGGGCCTCGCGGGGGAATGCGGAAAATCCCGTTTCGAATCACCTTTCCCCTTAAGATGCCTCAACTCCCGGGGGCGCCAACCCCAATAGCTGGTATGCCTCCCGCAGATCGCGGCCCTCGTAGACATACGTCGCCCGCTCCGCCAGGTACGGCCGCGCGTTGACCGCCACCGATCTCGGCACCGCCTCGAAGAGCACCGCATCGGTCCGCGAATCCCCGTACGCGACGCAGTCGGCCCGGTTCACCCCGAATCGCGCGCAGAGCCGGTCCGCCACCTCGACCTTGCCCTCCGGGGTCAGGATGCCGGCCACATCCATGGGCCCGGTGAACGGCACCGACGGGTAGACCGAGCCGTGCGCGGCATGCGCGCCCCATTCCAGGAGCAGCTCCACGAAGAACGACGGCGACAGCGAGATCACCGCGCAGTAGTCGCCGCGCTCATAGATCTCCCGCCACACCTCCCGGATCCCCGCAAGCCAGGGGGACCCGTCGAACGCCGCCCGGACATGCGCCGGAGTCAGCTCCACCCACAGGGCATGCGCCGCGACGGAGAACTCCTGCGGGCTGATCTCCTGCTTGGCGAACGCGCGCTCCAGCTCGCCGATCTCGGCGCTCACGCCGATCTGCCGGGATATCTCGACCGGCGCCGCTGAGCCGTACATCAGCGTCCCGTCGAGGTCGAAGAGGTGCAGGAGAGTCATAACAGCTGAGGCTAGCCGGTCGGAGCCGTGCGGATGTTTCACGTGAAACAGCGATGTTTCACGTGAAACATCGGCCCCAAATCCTCTGGACGGCCTTCGGCCGATGATCCAATCTGAGCCGGTGACACCACCACAACTCACCGACCTGCCGATCCGCGCACTGACCGTGGACGATCTCCTCCACTGCGCCGACCTGTCCCAAGACCGCGGCTGGCCGCGTGAGGACCACAAGTGGGGGCTCCTCCTCGCCGCCGGAGACGGCTACGGCATCGACGCCCACGACGGACAGGGCCTTGCCGCCGTCTGCGTCGTCACCCGGTACGGGCACAGCCACGCGGAACCTGACCTCGCCTCCATCGGAATGGTGCTCGTCGCCGAGCGCTACGCCCGACAGGGCCTGGGCCGCCGCCTGATGACGTACATCTGCGACGAGGTCCTCAAGGGCATCCCCCTGACCCTGCACGCCACCCCTTACGGCCGCCCCCTCTACGAGGAACTCGGGTTCGACGCCACCGGCCGGGCCGAGATGCTCGTAGGCACCTTCCGCCCCGGCCCCGACTCCCCCGACGCCCCCGAGGCGGCCGTCGGCGTGATTCGGCCGGCCACCGCACGAGACCTCCCGCGGATCCTCCGCCTCGACGCCGAGGTCTTCGGCGCCGACCGGACTCACATGATCACGCGGCTGCCGGCCTTCGCGGACCAGCTGCTCGTCGCCGAGGACGCCACCGGCGACCTGATCGGCTACGCCGCCCTCTGGCCCAATATGCAGACCCATGTCATCGGCCCGCTGATCGCCGGCGACACCGCCGGAGCCCAGGCGCTCGTGACCGCCCTCGCCGCAACCACCGAGCGGCCCCTGCGTACGGATGTGGATGTGCGCCACGAGGAGCTCCTCGGCTGGCTCAAGGACCGCGGCCTCGACTCCGTGGCCTTCAACGCCGTGATGACCCGCGGCATCCCCGGCCTGCCGGGCGACTGGACCCGCCGCTGGGCACCGCTGACCGTGGCCGCCGGCTGAGATGAGGAACCCCGCCGTGACCGACACCTCCGAGCTGTCCATCCGCCCCGCGACCGAGGACGATCTGCCCGCCATCGTCGCCATGCTCGCCGACGACCCGCTGGGAGCCGCCCGCGAGTCCCCGGACGACCTCACCCCGTACATCGCGGCCCTCAAGCGCCTGACCGACGACCCGAACCAGCACCTGGTCGTGGCGGTCCGTGCGGGCCGGGTCGTGGGCACCCTCCAGCTCACCATCGTCTCCGGCCTGTCCCGCAAGGGGGCCACCCGCTCCATCATCGAAGGCGTCCGCGTCCACGCCGACGAACGCGGCGGCGGCCTCGGCACCCGGTTCATCGAGTGGGCCATCGACCAGTCCCGCCGGGAGAACTGCCAACTCGTCCAGCTCACCTCGGACGTGAGCCGCACCGACGCCCACAGGTTCTACGAGCGGCTCGGGTTCACCGCCTCGCACGTCGGATTCAAGCTGCAACTCTGACCACGGGAAACCGGCAGGCCGGGTCGCTGTGGGCGGCCCGGCCTACGATCGGGAGGATGAGCCCCCGCCTCCCCCTCATCACCACCGCCGAGCGCCGCCACCGGCTCGGGCGCCGACACCGCCTGGCTCCCTCGGCCCATGCCGCCACCGTCCCCCAGGCAGCGGACGCCGTCGTCGCCCTGCACGCCACGGACGCCGCGACCGTCTTCCTCTCCGCGCGCGCCCGGCTCACCGAAAGCAGCCCCGCCGCGATCGAACGGGCTCTCTACGAGGACGTCGGCCTCGTCCGGCTGCTCAGCATGCGCAACACGCTCTTCGCCGTCTCCACCGAACTCGCCCCCTACGTCGACGCGTCCACCGCACGGGGTATCGCCGTCAAGGAGCGCCGCACCCTCCTCAAGCACCTCTACGAGGACGGCCAGGGGCTCGACGCCGACTGGCTGGCCCAGGCCGAGGCGGCCGCGCTCGACGCACTCGACGCCCGGGGCCCCTCGACCGGCAGCCAGCTCTCCGCCGCCGTGCCCGCGCTGCGCCAGAAGATCACCATGGCGCGGGGAAAGAAGTACGAGACCGAGACCGGCGTCGCCACCCGCGTCATCCGCCTCCTGGCCGCCGACGGCCGGATCCGCCGCGACCGGCCCCGCGGATCATGGACCTCCAGCCAGTTCCGCTGGGTCCACACCGAGCCCTGGCCCGCGCTGCCGGCCGCCGAGGCCCGGGCCGAGATCGCGCGCCGCTGGCTGTACGCCTACGGTCCCGCAACCGAAGCCGACCTCAAGTGGTGGACCGGCTGGTCCCTCACCGACGTCCGCAAGGCCCTCGCGGCCGTCGGCCCCGACCAGGTACGCCTCGACGACGGCGGCACCGGCCTGGTCGGCCCCGGGGACACCGCGCCCGAGCCCGCCCCGGAACCATGGGCCGCCCTGCTGCCCGGCCTGGACCCCAGCGGCATGGGCTGGGCGGACCGCGGCTTCCACCTGGACCCGGCCCATCGGACCGCCCTCTTCGACTACGCGGGCAACGCCGGTCCGACCGTGTGGTGGAACGGCGAGATCGTGGGCGGCTGGGCCCAGCGCCCGGACGGCGAGATCGTCTGGCGGCTGCTCGGCGACCCCGGCCGCGCCGCCGAGCAGGCCATCATCGCCGAGGCCGCCCGGCTCGCCCTGTGGGTGGGCGACGCCCGCATCACTCCGCGCTTCCGCACCCCGCTGGAACGCGAACTCGTCGCCTGAGCCGGAGCCGGCCCGCCCTGATCCGGAAGACAGGCCCCTAGGGGGTGTCCGGCGGATCAGGGTCGGACACCCCCTAGCCGATGCCGCGCCAGCCCTGCGGGTCCACGCCGCCGGGCACCGGGGCCTGGGCGTCGTACGGCTCCCGTGTGAACACGAACGAACCCAGATCGAGGTTGCTCACCGAGCCGTCCGGCCGCCGCACGGCCCTCAGCGTCTCCCCCGCGAAGTAGCCGGACAGGCCCGTCCACCCGCCGTCCGGCTCCGCACGGAACCGGGCCGCACGCCCGCTCACACCGACCGGGCCGAGTTCCAGCTGCCCGTCCGCCGTCAGCCGCACCACGTGTGCCGCCGTACCCCAGTACCAGGGGCCGCACAGCTCCAGCGCCACCGGATCGGCCTCCCGGAACGGCCGCCACGGTTCCGGGAACCGCGGCTCCGCCGCCGCGACGATCCCCACGAGGTCCGCGGCGACCGTCGTGGCCGGCAGCCCCGATGTGCAGTTCGCCAGCACCACCGCCGCCGCGTCGTCCGCCTCGCTGAGCCACAGCCCCGCGACGAACCCCGGCAGCGATCCGCTGTGCCCGACGAGCCGTCGCCCGCCGCTGTCCACCAGCTGCATCCCGAGCCCGTACCCGAACTCGGCGATCCCCGGCTCCAGCGGAGCTGCCGACGTACGCATCTCCCGTACCGTCTCCGCACTCAGCACCCGCTCGTCGCCCCGTGCGAGGAACACCGCGAACCGCGCCAAGTCCCTTGTCGTGGACCACAGCTGACCGGCCGGAGCCATCAGCCCGAGATCCTCCATGGGCTCCGGCATGATCACGTCCGCCCAGGGGTGCACCGCCCAGCCGCCCGTGTGCGGGGCCTGCGGCAGCACCGTCGTACGGTCCATCCCCAGCGGCTCCAGCACCTCGGCCCGCAGCGCCTCCTCCCAGGACTTGCCCCGGACGGCCTCGACGAGCGAACCCAGCAGCGTGTAGCCCGGGTTGGAGTAGTGGAACCGCATGCCGGGCTCGTGCCGGAAGGGCTCCTCGCCCAGCACGTCGGAGAGCCGCGGACGCAGCGCCGCCGGCGTCCGCTCCCACCACTCGCCCGGTGTCTCCGCCGCCAGCCCCGAGGTGTGGGCCAGCAGCTGACCGACGGTCACCTCTGCGGCGCCCGTTCCCGGCAGGTGCTTCTCCAGCGGATCCCCGAGTCCCAGCAGGCCCTCGTCCCGCAGCCGCATCACCAGAACGGCGGTGAAGGTCTTGGTGATCGACCCGATCCGGTACTGCACGTTCCCGTCGGGCCGCTGCCCCTCGACGGAGGTCCGCGACCCCTCCCAGACCACCTCGCCACCGCGCACCACGGCCGCCACCACCGACGGCGCCCGGCCTTCGCTCTGAGCGACGGCGATCCGGTGCCTCAGCGCACGCCGAGTGGCAGGGAGCAGTTCCAGATCTTCAGAAAGGGCATCCATGGCCGGATGCTACGTGTTGGCCATGTCCACGAACCGCGAATAGTGGCCCTGGAAGGCCACGGTGATGGTGGCCGTGGGGCCGTTACGGTGCTTCGCCACGATCAGGTCGGCCTCGCCCGCGCGGGGCGACTCCTTCTCGTAGGCGTCCTCGCGGTGCAGCAGGATCACCATGTCGGCGTCCTGCTCAATCGAGCCCGATTCACGCAGGTCGGAGACCATCGGCTTCTTGTCGGTGCGCTGCTCCGGACCACGGTTCAGCTGGGACAGCGCGATCACCGGGACCTCCAGCTCCTTCGCCAGCAGCTTGAGGTTTCGGGACATGTCCGAGACCTCCTGCTGGCGGCTCTCGGGACGGCGCGAGCCGCCCGACTGCATCAGCTGGAGGTAGTCGATGACGACGAGCGAGAGGTCGTTGCGCTGCTTGAGCCGGCGGCACTTGGCCCGGATCTCCATCATCGACAGGTTGGGCGAGTCGTCGATGTAGAGGGGGGCGGCGGAGACGTCCGGCATCCGGCGGGCCAGCCGCGTCCAGTCGTCGTCGGTCATCGTGCCCGAGCGCATGTGGTGCAGGGCCACCCGGGCCTCCGCCGACAGCAGGCGCATCGCGATCTCGTTGCGGCCCATTTCGAGGGAGAAGATGACGCTCGGCAGGTTGCTCTTGATCGAGCAGGCGCGGGCGAAGTCCAGTGCGAGTGTGGACTTACCCATGGCGGGTCGGGCCGCGATGACGATCATCTGGCCCGGGTGGAGCCCGTTGGTGAGCGAGTCGAGGTCGGTGAAGCCGGTGGGGACGCCCGACATCTGGCCACTGCGCGAGCCGATCGCCTCGATCTCGTCGAGGGCGCCTTCCATGATGTCGCCGAGCGGCAGGTAGTCCTCGGAGGTCCGCTGCTCGGTGACGGCGTAGATCTCGGCCTGGGCGCTGTTGACGATCTCGTCGACGTCGCCGTCCGCCGCGTATCCCATCTGCGTGATCTTCGTACCGGCGGCGACCAGGCGCCGCAGTACCGCCCGCTCGTGGACGATCTCCGCGTAGTACTCGGCGTTCGCCGCCGTTGGTACCGACTGGACCAGGGTGTGCAGGTAGGAGGCCCCGCCGACCTTGCTGATCTCGCCGCGCCGGGTCAGCTCGGCGCCGACCGTGATCGGGTCGGCCGGCTCCCCCTTGGCGTACAGGTCGAGGATGGCCTGGTAGATCGTCTCGTGCGAGGGCCGGTAGAAGTCGTGGCCCTTGAGGACCTCGACCACGTCGGCGATGGCGTCCTTGGACAGCAGCATGCCGCCGAGCACCGACTGCTCCGCGTCGAGGTCCTGCGGCGGGACGCGCTCGAAGCCACCGCCCGCGCCGTCCCAGGAGCCGCCCTCGCGGCCCCCGTCACGGTGGTCGTCGCCGCGGGAGCGGCCTTCGCTGTTACGGCGCGGACGGGCGGGCAGACGGTCACCTGGACCGCTGTCGGCCCAGGGGTCGTCCATGGGCTCGGGCATACTCACCGGGCCGCCTCCTCCCGTCCGCAACGCGGACCTCGCCGTGCCAATCTTTCTACGACACGGCTCTGACATTTGGGGCACCCGAATCGGCACGTGACACGTCGGGCAACGCCCAACGGTAGGGCCGCGAGCGACGTCAGCCAATCTTGTTATCCACAGGCTGTGTGGATGAGATGTGGACGACCGCGCCAATGCTGTGGGTAACTCCCCCGAAGCTGTGCACGGACCGGGGGACGAGGCTGTGGACAAAATCACCCGGGGCACCCCAACACCCCATTTGACCTGGGATTTCTTGTTCCGCTGGGTGCCTCGGAGAAAAATCTTGGCCACTGTCTCAAGATCGCCTCCAACGGGGTGCGAAGAACGCACAAGTCAACGCGTTGGTAAGGATCACAAATGCCTTGCATCCATTACCTGTGGAAGATTAGATTGAGCACATGACACAGGCCCCTCCCGCACCGAAGGCTGCCCTGAGACGGCACGACCGCGAGATACTCGCCCTCGCCGTCCCGGCCTTCGGTGCGCTCGTCGCCGAACCCCTGTTCGTGATGGCCGACAGCGCCATCGTGGGTCACCTCGGCACCTCACAGCTCGCCGGGCTCGGTGTCGCCGCCGCTCTGCTCACGACCGCCGTGAGCGTCTTCGTCTTCCTCGCCTACGCCACCACCGCGGCCGTTTCCCGACGCGTCGGCGCGGGCGACCTCCAGGCGGCCATCCGGCAGGGCATGGACGGGATCTGGCTCGCCCTCCTGCTCGGCGTGGCCGTCATCGCCGTCGTCCTGCCCGCGGCGCCCTGGCTGATCTCCCTCTTCGGGGCCTCCGACACCATCGCCCCGCACGCGATCACCTATCTGCGGATCTCCGCCGTGGGCATCCCGGCCATGCTCATGGTGCTCGCCGCCACGGGCGTCATCCGTGGCCTCCAGGACACCCGGACCCCGCTCTACGTGGCCGTCGGCGGCTTCGCCCTCAACGGCGGCCTGAACTTCGCCCTCGTCTACGGCGCGGGACTCGGCATCGCCGGCTCAGCCTGGGGCACGGTCATCGCCCAGTGCGCCATGGCCACCGCCTACCTCATCGTGGTCGTACGCGGTGCCCGGAAGCACGGGGCCTCCCTGCGTCCCGATACTGCGGGCATCCGGGCCTGCGCCCAGGCCGGCGTACCTCTGCTGGTCCGCACCCTGTCCCTGCGCGCCGTGCTGCTGATCGCCACCGCCGTCGCGACCCGGCTGGGCGATACCGAGATCGCGGCCCACCAGATCATGCTCTCGCTCTGGTCCCTGCTGGCTTTCGCCCTGGACGCGATCGCCATCGCCGGACAGGCCATCATCGGCCGCTACCTGGGTGCGAGCGACACCGAGGGCGCCAAGGCCGCCTGTCGGCGCATGGTGCAGTGGGGAATCGCCGCGGGCATCGTGCTCGGCCTGCTGGTCGTCCTGGCCCGCCCGGTGTTCATTCCGCTGTTCACCGGCGATCCCGCGGTCGAGGACGCCCTGCTGCCCGCCCTGCTGGTCGTGGCACTGTCCCAGCCGGTCTCCGGCATCGTGTTCGTCCTCGACGGGGTTCTGATGGGCGCGGGCGACGGCCGTTACCTCGCCTGGGCGATGCTGCTGACGCTCGCCGTGTTCACACCGGCCGCACTGCTCGTCCCGGCCGTCGGCGGAGGCCTGACCACCCTCTGGTGGGCCATGACGCTGATGATGCTGGTCCGGATGGCCACCCTCCAGCTCCGTGCCCGCTCGGGCCGCTGGCTGGTCGCGGGGGCCACCCGCTGAAGCGATGTTTCACGTGAAACATGCGCGGAGCACTCCTTGTCGCTCCGACGGCGGTCCGATGTTTCACGGTCGGTCCGATGTTTCACGTGAAACATCCGAGCGCGACAACGACGAAGGGCCGCACCCCGAGGGGTGCGGCCCTTCACGCGCAGCCCTTAGGCGGCGACGACCTCGATGCCCACGTTCGCGGCGACCTCAGCGTGCAGACGCACGGAGACCTGGTACGAACCGAGGGTCTTGATCGGGGAGCCCAGCTCCACGCGACGCTTGTCAACCTTCGGGCCACCGGACGCCTCGATCGCCGAGGCGATGTCGGACGGGGTGACGGAGCCGAAGAGGCGACCGGCGTCACCCGCGCGGGTGGCCAGACGGACCTTCACGCCCTCGAGCTTGGCCTTGACCTCGTTGGCCTGCTCGATGGTCGCGATCTCGTGGATCTTGCGGGCGCGGCGGATCTGCGCCACGTCCTTCTCGCCACCCTTGGTCCAGCGGATCGCGAAACCACGCGGGACCAGGTAGTTGCGAGCGTAACCGTCCTTGACGTCGACGACATCGCCGGCGGTGCCGAGGCCAGAGACCTCGTGGGTCAGGATGATCTTCATTAGTCGGTCACCCTTTCCTTATCGCGCGGTGGACGTGTAGGGCAGCAGCGCCATCTCACGGCTGTTCTTCACGGCCGTGGCGACGTCACGCTGGTGCTGCGTGCAGTTGCCGGTAACGCGGCGGGCACGGATCTTGCCGCGGTCGGAAATGAACTTCCGCAGCATGTTCGTGTCCTTGTAGTCCACGTACGCGGTCTTGTCCTTGCAGAACGCGCAGACCTTCTTCTTAGGCTTGCGCACAGGCGGCTTCGCCATTGTGTCTCTCCTGTGTGATCAAGAAGTGGGGATGGAGCTGCCCTAGAAGGGCGGCTCGTCCGAGTAGCCACCGCCGGAGCCGCCGGAGCTTCCGCCCCAGCCGCCCCCGCCGCCGCCCTGCTGCTGCTGGCCGCCGGCCGGCGCGCTGGACGCCCACGGGTCGTCGGAGGGAGCTCCGCCGCCCTGCGGGGCGCCGCCACTGGGGGCTCCGCCCCAGTTACCGCCGCCGCCACCCTGCTGCTGACCGCCGCCGCCGTATCCGCCCTGGCCACCGCGACCGCTGGTCTTGGCGACCTTGGCCGTGGCGCTCTTCAGGCTGGGGCCGACTTCCTCGACGTCCAGCTCGTAGACCGTGCGCTTGACACCCTCACGGTCCTCGTAGGACCGCTGCTTCAGCCGGCCCTGCACGATGACGCGCATGCCCCGCTGAAGGGACTCGGCGACGTTCTCCGCCGCCTGACGCCAGACCGAGCAGGTCAGGAACAGGCCTTCGCCGTCCTTCCACTCATTGGTCTGCTTGTCGAAGATGCGGGGAGTGGACGCGACACGGAACTTCGCGACCGCCGCACCCGAGGGGGTGAAGCGCAGCTCGGGGTCGTCGACGAGATTGCCGACGACCGTGATGACGGTCTCGCCTGCCATGGATGAACCTCTCGGCGGGGATTTGCTGCTGGGCTGCTGTGCTACTCGGTCCCGATTACCGCTGAACCGAAGTTCAGTGGGTCTCGGGGCGAAGGACCTTGGTCCGGAGAACCGACTCGTTCAGGTTCATCTGTCGGTCAAGCTCCTTGACGACCGCAGGCTCGGCCTGAAGGTCGATGACCGAGTAGATGCCCTCGGGCTTCTTCTTGATCTCGTAAGCGAGACGACGACGGCCCCAGGTGTCGACCTTCTCAACCTTTCCGTTGCCCTCACGGACGACGGAGAGGAAGTTCTCGATCAGCGGGGAGACAGCGCGCTCCTCGAGATCGGGGTCGAGGATGACCATCACTTCGTAGTGACGCATGTGGAACCCACCTCCTTTGGACTCAGCGGCCACGGTCGTTCCGTGGCAGGAGGGTCGTGATGCGTACGCACGGCGTCTGAGAACAGACACCGCGCAGACCGTACAGACTACCTGCTCGACTCCTTCCGGTTGAAATCCGGCAGGAGAGGGCCACACTCTGTATCCATCGGGTGTGCTCGGTGCTATGTCCCCGGCTCTGTCCGGGGGCGGCCCCCCGCACCGTTCTGCTTCAGCCAGGAGGTGCCTTCCGATGGCCCAGGCAATGCGACGCCAGTCCGCCCCGTCGATCTCCCTCTTCTCCACCGACGGCAAGCCCCACCCGCTCCAGGACACCCTGCTCGCGGTCACGCTGGTCCTCGGCGCCGTGGCGTTCGTCACGGCGTTCTTCCACAACCTGCACCTGCTCAGCTCGTGGACCGGGCTGATCGGGATCCTCACCGGCGCGTACGGACAGTTCATCTCCGTCACGACACGCGAGCGCTTCGCACTGATCATCGGCCTTGGCGCCGCGGCCATCGGCTTCTTCCTCGGAATGGCGCACGGCGGCCTCTTCGGCGGCTGGCTGGGCTGACCGGGGCACCTCCGCGACAGGGCGCCGGCCTCACTCCGGCCCGGGCACGGCCCGTCCCCCAGATGGGTGGCGCCCTTGTCGCAGTAGGCTTCGCGCCATAGCCAGCGAAGCCGCCGGAGGAGACGCCCCGCATGAGCCTGTCCCTGAGGACCATCAGCCGAGAGCAGCATCTGGGTTACCTCCAGAGCCTGCCCTCTGCTAGCCACTGCCAGGTCCCGGCGTGGGCCGACGTGAAGAACGAGTGGCGTTCGGAGAACCTCGGATGGTTCCAGAACGATGAACTCGTCGGCGCCGCCCTCGTGTTGTACCGGCAGCTGCCCAAGGTGAAGCGGTACCTCGCTTATCTTCCCGAAGGTCCTGTCATCAACTGGTACGCCCCGAATCTGGAGGAGTGGCTCCAGCCGATGCTGGCGCACCTCAAGAACCAGGGCGCCTTCACCGTGAAGATGGGCCCGCCCGTCGTCATCCGCCGCTGGAACTCGGCCGCCATCAAGGCCGGCATCCAGGACCCCGACGTCAAGCGCCTGCGCGACGTGGAGGCTTCGGTCATCGAGCCCCGCGCGTTCGAGGTGTCGGACAAGCTGCGCCGTATGGGCTGGCAGCAGGCCGAGGACGGCGGCGCCGGGTTCGGCGACGTCCAGCCCCGCTACGTCTTCCAGGTGCCGCTGGCCAACCGCTCGCTGGACGATGTCCTCAAGGGCTTCAACCAGCTGTGGCGCCGCAACATCAAGAAGGCCGAGAAGGCCGGCGTCGAGGTCGTCCAGGGCGGCTACGAGGACCTGCCGACCTGGCAGCACCTGTACGAGATCACGGCCGAGCGCGACAAGTTCCGCCCGCGCCCGCTCAGCTACTTCCAGCGCCAGTGGACGGCCCTCAACTCCGAGGACCCCAACCGGATGCGCCTGTACATCGCCAAGCACGAGGGGGAGCCGCTGGCCGCCGCCACGATGCTCACCGTCGGCCAGCACGTCTGGTACTCGTACGGCGCGTCCGCCAACCACAAGCGCGAGGTACGCCCCTCGAACGCGATGCAGTGGCGCATGCTGCGCGACTCGTACGCGCTCGGCGCGAGCGTCTACGACTTGCGCGGCATCAGTGACACGCTGGACGAGAACGACCACCTGTTCGGCCTGATCCAGTTCAAGGTCGGTACGGGCGGCGAGGCCGTCGAGTACGTCGGCGAATGGGACTTCCCGCTCAACAAGGTGCTGCACAAGGCGCTCGACATCTACATGTCGCGCCGCTGACCCGCACCCCACCCCATCCCCACACACAGCACCGCTGCACCCAGCGGCTTATCAGAGAGGCTCCGGACGGGCATGGCGCTCACGCTCTACGTCGACACCGCGCGCTGGCGTGCGCACCAGAAGCAGGTCGCGGACCAGTTCCCCGGGTTGATCCCGGTCTGCAAGGGCAACGGCTACGGCTTCGGCCACGAGCGGCTGTGCGAGGAGGCGACCCGGATGGGCGCCGACGTCCTGGCCGTCGGGACGACGTACGAGGCGGCCAGGATCAAGGACTGGTTCGGCGGTGATCTGCTCGTCCTCACCCCGTTCCGGCGGGGCGAGGAGCCGGTGCCGCTGCCGGACCGGGTGATCCGCTCGGTGTCCTCGGTGGACGGGGTCCGTGCCCTGGTCGGCGCCCGGGTGGTCATCGAGTGCATGAGCTCGATGCGCCGCCACGGCATCTCCGAGCAGGACCTGGGGCAGCTGCACTCGGCGATCGAGGACGTCCGCCTGGAGGGCTTCGCCCTGCATCTGCCGCTGGACCGCCCGGACGGCTCCGACGCCGTCGAGGAGGTCATCGGCTGGATGGACCGGCTGCGTGCGGCCCGGCTCCCGCTGCACACCATGTTCGTCAGCCACCTGAAGGCCCAGGAGCTGACACGGCTCCAGCAGCAGTTCCCGCAGACCCGCTTCCGGGCCCGCATCGGCACCCGGCTGTGGCTGGGCGACCACGACGCGACGGAGTACCGCGGTGCGGTCCTCGACGTCACGCGCGTCGCCAAGGGCGACCGGTTCGGCTACCGCCAGCAGAAGGCCGCGTCCGACGGCTGGCTGGTCGTGGTCGCGGGCGGCACCTCGCACGGGGTGGGCCTGGAGGCTCCCAAGGCCCTGCACGGTGTGATGCCGCGTGCCAAGGGCGTGGCCCGGGCTGGCCTGGCCACCGTCAACCGGAACCTGTCGCCGTTCGTGTGGGCGGGCAAGCAGCGCTGGTTCGCGGAGCCGCCGCACATGCAGGTCTCGATCCTGTTCGTGCCCTCGGACGCGACCGAGCCGAAGGTCGGCGACGAGCTGGTGGCGCACCTGCGGCACACCACCACGCAGTTCGACCGGGTGCTCGACGCCTGAGCCGCCGCATGTGACGGGAGCAGGGCGGGTCAGTGGCCGGGGTCCACGCCCCAGTCGACCCGCTGTCCCTCCGAAGGCGCCGCGTACTGCGGCGCCTTCGCCGTGTGCGAGAGCGCGAAAACGTCCTCGGCCCCGTCCAGGACGCCGCCGGAGGGGTCGTCCGAGCCGTCCCGGCGTACGAGGTCCCGCTCGGGCAGCAGGATGTCCCGGACCACGACGGCGCACAGGTAGAGGGTCGCCAGCAGGTGGGCGGCGATCGCCAGCTGGTAGCCCTCCACGGGCAGGCCCTGGTGCTTGTCCCCGCTGGTCGTGTAGGCGAGGTAGAACCAGATCCCGAGGAAGTACACGACCTCGCCGGCCTGCCAGATCAGGAAGTCACGCCAGCGCGGCCGGGCCAGCGCGGCGAGCGGGATGAGCCACAGCACGTACTGCGGCGAGTAGACCTTGTTGGCCAGGATGAAGGCCGCGACGACCAGGAAGGCCAGCTGCGCGAAGCGGGGGCGCCGGGGGGCCGTCAGGGTGAGCAGTCCGATCGCCAGGCACAGCAGCAGCGTCAGGACCGTCGCGTACGTGTTGGCGCCCTCCAGGGGGTTCCCCGAGCGCTGGGAGATCAGCAGCCACACGGAACCGAAGTCGATGGGCCGCTCCTGGCTGAAGACGTAGAACCGCTTCCAGCCGTCCCAGGCGAAGTACATGACGGGCCCGTTGACCAGGAGCCAGGAGCCGGCCGCGCCGAGGACGGCGGCGCCGAACGCGCGCCACTTGCCGGCCCTCCAGCAGAGCACGAAGAGCACCCCGAGCAGCAGGACGGGATAGAGCTTGGCCGCGGTGGCGAGGCCGATGAAGATGCCGAAGAGCACCGGCCGGCCGCGGGACCACATGAGCATCGCGGCGGCGGTCAGGGCGATGGCCAGCAGGTCCCAGTTGATCGTCGCGTTGAGGGCGAAGGCGGGTGCGAGGGCGAAGAGCAGGGCGTCCCAGGGCCGGCGGCGGTGGGTGCGGGTGACGCAGTAGGCGATGACCGCGGCGCAGATCATCAGCATGCCCGCATTGACCATCCAGTACATCTGCTCGCGGTGCTGGATGGAGCCGGCCCCGGGGGTGAGCCACGAGGCGACCTGCATGAAGGCCCCGGTGAGCACCGGGTATTCGACGTACTCCATGCCGCCGTACTTCGGGTCGGCCTCGATGGAGGGGAACCGGTCGAAGTAGGGCAGGAGGCCGTCGGCGAAGCCGCGTGCGGAGTACAGGTGCGGGATGTCGGAGTAGCAGGCGTGGGTGTACTGCGAGCCGGCTCCCTGGAACCACGCCCAGTCGTAGCAGGGCAGTTTCTGCACCATGCCGAGCGCGAACATACCGAGCGCGACGAGGACGATGACGCGGACCGGTCCCAGCCAGTGGCCGCCCAGCCGGGCGTGGCGCCCGATCGGGCCGCCGATGAGCTCGCTGCCGGCCGCGGCGACCTCGTCCTGCTGGGTGGGCAGTACGGGCCGTTCCTCGTGCACCTTCGTCATGCGGACATCCTGCCGTACGGGCCGGGCATGGGGGAGGGCCGCCGCACCGGGTGCGACGGCCCTCGTGAGCTCGGGGCGGTGCTGGTCGGCCTGCGGGCCGGGTCAGCCGGTGGTGCCCGTGGTGGTGCCGCCCCAGGTGGTGACACCGCCTGGGCGGCCCGGTTTGCCCGAGGTGGAGGGCGATGGCGTCCCCGTCGGGTCGCCGCTGGGTCCGCCGGTGGTTTCCCCGGTAGTGGTCCCGCCGGTGGTCGCCGGGTCGCAGTACAGCTGCCACGGCTTGCAGGTGGGCTTGCCGGCCTTGGACGGGCTCGGGGAGACCGAGGGCGAGGGGCTCACCGGCGGCGTCGACGCCGACATGGAGGGCGACGGGGAAGCCGAGGGGGTGGGGGTGGGGGCGCCGGACGCGTCCGCGGTGACACCGATCTCGTCGGGCTCCGGGAAGCTCTTGAGCGGGGTGCCCTTCAGCGCCTCGCGCATGTACTCGGTCCAGATCACGGCCGGGATGTCACCACCGTGGATGGACTCGATGCCGCCCACCCGGTTCATGGACATCAGCTTCTTGTCCGCCGAGGTGGGGTCGGTACGGAACAGGGTGACCGCGGTGGACAGCTCCGGGGTGTAGCCGACGAACCAGGCCGACTTGTTCTGGTCGGTGGTGCCGGTCTTGCCGGCCGCAGGCCGGCCCAGCTTCTTGACCTTGGTGCCGGTGCCGTTCTCGACGACGTTCTCCAGCACCTTGGTGACATTGTCGGCGATGGCGTCGTTCATGGCGCGCTCGGCCTTGGGCGCCTCGAAGCCGGGCAGCTCCTTGCCGTCCTTCTCGACCTTGGTCACGGAGTACGGCTCGTGGTGGGTGCCGGAGGCGGCGAAGGTGGCGTACGAGTCGGCCATCCGGATCGCGCTGGGGGTGGAGGTACCCAGGGCGAAGGAGGCGTTGTTGTTCGGGTTCATCGACTCGGGGAGGATGCCGGTGGACTTGGCGACCTCCCGGACCTTGTTGTGGCCAACGTCGAAGACGAGCTGGGCGAACGGCACGTTGATGGACTTCTCCATCGCCTCGTTGAGAGTCACGTATCCGTAGGGGTACGTGCTCTCGTTCTTCTGCCGGAACGGCTTGCCGTTCTCGTCGCGCAGTGGCTGGCCGTCACGGTTGTTGATCACGGTCAGGTCGTTGGCGGGGTACTTGCTGTCGACCGCCAGACCTTCGCCCTTCGAGTTCTTGGTGCCGTACTCCATCGCGGCGGCCAGCACATACGGCTTCCAGGTCGAGCCGACCGGGACACCGATGGTGTTGGCGTTGTTGGTGAAGTGCTTCTTGTCCCAGCCCGGCCCGCCGTACAGCGCCCTGATCGCCCCCGTCTTCACGTCCACGGAGGCGGCGCCGAACTGTACGAACGTGTCGTACTCGGGTCGCTTCTTCTCGTCGAGGAAGTCGTTGCGGGTGTCCTCGACGGCCTTGACCAGCGCGTCCACCTTCGGCTTCTGGAAGGTGGTGTGGATCTGGTAGCCGCCCAGGGCCATCTGGTCGGGGGTGATGTTCTGGACCTTCATCACGTACTGCTTGGCCGTCTCGACCAGGTAGCCGGTCTGGCCGGACATGCCGCGGGCCAGCTCGGAGTCGACGAGCTTGGGGAACTCCTTGATCTGGTCCCGCTCGGACTTCTGCATCCGGCCCACCGCGACCTCGCGGTCCAGCACCCAGGCCCAGCGCAGGCGGGCGCGATCGGTGTTGGCCTGGGGGGTGGCCGCGGCCCCGATGCCGCCGTCCGGGTTGTACAGGTTGGGTCCCTTGAGCACGGAGGCCAGGAAGGCGCTCTCGGACGCGGTGAGGTCTTCGCAGTCCTTGCCGAAGTAGGCTCGCGCGGCCGCCTGGATCCCGTAGGCGTCGCGACCGTAGTAGGCGGTGTTGAGGTAGCCCGCGAGGACTTCGTCCTTCTCGACGCTCACACCCAGCTTTATCGCGATGAAGAGCTCGGTGACCTTGCGCTTGAGCGTCTGGTCGGAGTCCAGGTACGTGTTCTTCACGTACTGCTGGGTGATGGTCGAGCCACCCTGGGTGGAGCCGCCCTGGGCCATGTTCCACACGGCCCGGGCGATGCCCATCGGGTCGACGCCCTTGTCCGTCTCGAAGGACTCGTTCTCCGCCGCGATCACCGCGTCCTGCATCGACCGGGGGATCTTGGAGATGGGCACGATCTGCCGGTTCATGGAACCGCCGGTCGCGACCATCTGGGTGCCGTCCTCCCAGAAGAAAACGTTGTTCTGCGCCCGGGCCGCCTTGTTCGCGTCCGGCGTGTTCACCATGGCGATGCCGATGCCGGCTCCGGCCGTGACGACCGCGAAGAAGCCGAGGGCCGTGCCGCAGACGAGCTTCCAGGACGGTACGAAGCGCTGCCAGCCGTCCTTGTCCGACCGCGGGTAGTTGATGAACCGCTTGTCGGGGCGGCCCGCGCCCTTTCCGGCCTTGCCGCCGCGTCCGCGGCCGCCGGGCCCACGCTGGGTGGATCTGCGGGCCTCGGCACGGCTTCCGTGGGCGGCCTGGTCTGCGTAGGGGACGCTCGGGGACGCGGTGGATACGTCGCGTCCGGCGCCGGAGGCGCCCCGGCCGGGGCGCTGCTGGGCGGCCCGGCGGGCCGCGGCTCGTCCGCCACCTTGGGCCTGGGGCGGTTTGCGGCGGTGCTCGCTCATCGAACGACTACTCCTCGGGCAGGCGAGTGGCCTGGAAGCGGCAGATGAATTCCGGTCCCCCCGGTGTCTGCCGCACAGACTACGCACGGTCAAAACCCAATCAGTGCCGAAGTTCACCCCAAATCGGGCAACTTACCTGGTACGAATTGGTGATGTGATGCCGGTCACTACACCACCCCTTGTCGCCGGAGTCAGCCCGTTCTATCGTCTGGATGTATCGAGTCGATACATCAGCTCGACATAAACACTCAGGGGCGGCGGCAGAGAGGAGAAGGCGGATGAGCAGACGCTCAGGCATCCTCGAGTTCGCCGTCCTCGGCCTGCTTCGCGAATCCCCCATGCACGGCTACGAGCTGCGCAAGCGGCTCAACACGTCACTGGGGGTGTTCAGAGCGTTCAGCTACGGGACGCTCTATCCCTGCCTCAAGACGCTGGTCGCCAGCGGCTGGTTGATCGAAGAACCGGGCAACGCCCCGGAAGACGCTCTCGCCGCTTCACTCGCAGGGCGCCGCGCCAAGATCGTCTATCGGTTGACGGCCGCGGGCAAGGAGCACTTCGAGGAGCTCCTTTCCCACACCGGCCCCGACACCTGGGAAGACGAGTCCTTCGCCGCCCGCTTCGCCTTCTTCGGCCAGACCGAGCGAGAAGTGCGCATGCGGGTGCTGGAGGGCCGCCGCAGCCGGCTGGAAGAGCGCCTGGAGAAGATGCGGGCTTCACTCGCCCGCACCCGGGAGCGCCTCGACGACTACACGCTTGAACTGCAGCGACACGGTATGGAATCCGTGGAGCGCGAAGTGCGCTGGCTGAACGAGCTGATCGAGAGCGAGCGGGCGGGACGGGATCAGAGACGACCCGGCCCGTCCGACGAAACTGCAAAGTGAGGCCTGCATCTCGCAGGCCTCGTCCGAGAACAAACAGGGAGCAACCGGAATGGGTTCGGTTCGCGTAGCCATCGTCGGCGTGGGCAACTGCGCCGCCTCGCTGGTGCAGGGCGTCGAGTACTACAAGGACGCCGACCCGGCGGCCAAGGTCCCCGGTCTGATGCACGTCCAGTTCGGCGACTACCACGTGCGTGACATCGAGTTCGTCGCCGCGTTCGACGTCGACGCGAAGAAGGTCGGCCTCGACCTCTCGGACGCCATCGGCGCCAGCGAGAACAACACCATCAAGATCTGCGACGTCCCGAACGCAGGTGTGACCGTGCAGCGCGGCCACACCCTGGACGGCCTGGGCAAGTACTACCGCATGACGATCGAGGAGTCCGCCGAGGCTCCGGTCGACGTGGTCCAGATCCTCAAGGACCGCCAGGTCGACGTCCTGATCTGCTACCTGCCCGTCGGCTCCGAGGCCGCGGCGAAGTTCTACGCGCAGTGCGCCATCGACGCCAAGGTCGCGTTCGTCAACGCCCTCCCGGTCTTCATCGCCGGCACCAAGGAGTGGGCTGACAAGTTCACCGAGGCCGGTGTCCCGATCGTCGGCGACGACATCAAGTCGCAGGTCGGCGCCACCATCACGCACCGCGTGATGGCGAAGCTGTTCGAGGACCGCGGTGTCCGTCTTGAGCGCACGATGCAGCTCAACGTCGGCGGCAACATGGACTTCAAGAACATGCTCGAGCGCGACCGCCTCGAGTCGAAGAAGATCTCCAAGACGCAGGCCGTCACCTCGCAGATCCCCGACCGTGAGCTCGGCGAGAAGAACGTCCACATCGGCCCGTCCGACTACGTCGCGTGGCTCGACGACCGCAAGTGGGCCTACGTCCGCCTTGAGGGCCGCGCGTTCGGCGATGTCCCGCTGAACCTCGAGTACAAGCTCGAGGTGTGGGACTCCCCGAACTCCGCCGGTGTCATCATCGACGCCCTGCGCGCCGCGAAGATCGCCAAGGACCGCGGTATCGGCGGCCCGATCCTGTCGGCGTCGAGCTACTTCATGAAGTCCCCGCCGGTGCAGTACTTCGACGACGAGGCCCTGGCCAACGTCGAGAAGTTCATCAAGGGCGAGGTCGAGCGCTAGTCGAGCACTAGTCGAACCCAAGGGTCCTCAGGACACCTGGACTTCGGCTGTTCTTCCGCGGAGGGTCCCCGGGCAATGCGCCCGGGGACCCTCCGCGTATGTGACCCTTGCCCTCATGCCTGTCGTACGTGATCTGCGCGTACTCCTGCGCCTGAGGGACTTCCGCAACCTGCTCGCCGTACGGCTGCTCTCCCAGGCCGCGGATGGCGTGTACCAGGTCGCGCTCGCCACCTACGTGGTCTTCTCCCCGGAGAAGCAGACCTCGCCCGCGGCCATCGCCTCGGCCATGGCGGTCCTGCTGCTCCCCTACTCGGCGATCGGCCCCTTCGCCGGCGTGCTGCTGGACCGCTGGCGTCGCCGCCAGGTTTTCCTCTACGGGAACCTGCTGCGGGCCTTCCTCGCCTGCGTCACCGGTGTGCTGATCGTCGCGCACGTGCCCGAGTGGCTGTTCTACGCCTCGGCCCTGTCCGTGACCGCCGTCAACCGCTTCGTCCTGGCCGGGCTCGCCGCATCCCTGCCCCACGTCGTCGGCCCGGAACAGCTGGTCACCGCGAACGCCCTCTCGCCCACCGCCGGGACCCTCGCGGCGGTGGCCGGCGGGGGCCTGGCCTTCCTCGTGCGGCTGCTGGCCTCCGACTCCGGCTCCGCCGTCGTTCTCCTCGGCGCCGGGCTCTACCTCTGCGCGGCCCTGGTCTCCCTGCGCCTGGCCATCGGGCTCCTCGGGCCCGACCACCCCACCGGCCGGCCCCACCCGTCCGTCGCCGCAGGGGTCGCCCTGACCGTCCGGGGCATGGCCGAAGGCCTGCGGCACCTGTCCGAGCGGCGGGAGGCCGCGCAGACGCTGGCTGCGATGACGATGATGCGGTTCTGCTACGGGGCCCTGACGGTGATGCTGCTGATGCTCTGCCGATACTCCTGGGCGGACAACGAGTCCGACGGCCTGGCCCTGCTGGGCATCGCGGTCGGGGTCTCCGGTGCCGGATTCTTCGCCGCCGCCGTCGTCACCCCGTCGATGGTGGACCGCCTCGGCACCCGCGGCTGGATCACGGCCTGCGCCGCCACCGCCGCTGTCCTGGTCCCGGCGCTCGGCCTCTTCTTCGCGCCCGGACCGGGGCTCGTCGCCGCCTTCGCCCTCGGCCTCACTACCCAGGGCGCCAAGATCTGCACCGACACAGTGATTCAGTCGCGGGTGGACGACGAGTTCCGCGGCCGTGTGTTCGCCGTCTACGACGTGCTGTTCAACGTGGCCTTCGTCGGCGCGGCAGCGGTGGCCGCCCTCATGCTCCCAGCCAGCGGACAGTCCACCGTGCTGATCATGAGCGTGGCCGTCCTCTACGCCGCGACCGCGGTGCTCCTGAGGCGGCAAGGGCGATGTTTCACGTGAAACATCGCCCTCACCGATCCCGTGCACGCGATGTTTCACGTGAAACATCGACGCGTCAGCCGTGCCTCAGGCCTGTGCGGCCCACCACTCCTTGAGCGCGGCCACCGCCGCGTCATGCCCCATCGGGCCGTTCTCCAGGCGCAGCTCCAGCAGGAACGCGTAAGCCTTGCCGATCACCGGGCCGGGGCCGACCCCCAGCACCTGCTGGATCTCGTTGCCGTCCAGGTCGGGCCGGATCGCGTCCAGCTGCTCCTGCTCCTTGAGCTGCGCGATGCGCTCCTCAAGGCCGTCGTAGGTACGGGAGAGCGCGGTGGCCTTGCGCTTGTTGCGCGTGGTGCAGTCGGAGCGGGTCAGCTTGTGCAGGCGCTCCAGCAGCGGACCGGCGTCGCGGACGTAGCGCCGCACCGCGGAGTCGGTCCACTCGCCGTCCCCGTAGCCGTGGAAGCGCAGGTGCAGCTCCACCAGCCGGGACACGTCCTTGATCATGTCGTTGGAGTACTTCAGCGCGGTCATGCGCTTCTTGGTCATCTTCGCGCCCACCACCTCGTGGTGGTGGAAGGAGACGCGGCCGTCGGTCTCGAACCGGCGAGTGCGGGGCTTGCCGATGTCGTGCAGCAGGGCGGCCAGCCGGAGCACGAGGTCCGGGCCGTCCTCCTCCAGGTCCATGGCCTGCTCCAGGACGATCAGCGAGTGGTCGTAGACGTCCTTGTGCCGGTGGTGCTCGTCGCTCTCCAGCCGAAGCGCGGGCAGCTCCGGAAGCACGTGGTCGGCCAGCCCGGTGTCCACGAGCAGGCCCAGGCCCTTGCGGGGGTTCGCGGACAGGAGCAGCTTGTTCAGCTCGCCCTGCACGCGTTCCGCGGAGACGATCTCGATCCGGTCGGACATCGCCTCCATCGCGGCCACTACCTCGGGGGCGACCTCGAAGTCCAGCTGCGCGGCGAACCGGGCCGCGCGCAGCATGCGCAGGGGATCGTCGGAGAACGAGTCCTCCGGGGTGCCGGGGGTACGCAGCACACCGGCCTGGAGGTCCTCCAGCCCGGCGTGCGGATCCACGAACTCCTTCTCGGGCAGCGCGACCGCCATCGCGTTCACGGTGAAGTCGCGGCGGACCAGGTCCTCCTCGATCGAGTCGCCGTAGGAGACCTCCGGCTTGCGCGAGGTGCGGTCGTAGGACTCCGAGCGGTAGGTGGTGACCTCGATCTGGAAGTTTCGATCAGCGTCTCCGACGCGGGCCAGCTTCTGGGCCCCGACCGTGCCGAAGGCGATACCCACGTCCCACACCGAGTCCGCCCACGGCCGGACGATCTTCAGAACGTCCTCGGGGCGGGCGTCGGTGGTGAAGTCGAGGTCGTTGCCGAGACGCCCGAGCAGCGCGTCGCGGACGGACCCGCCGACCAGGGCGAGGCGGAAGCCCGCCTGCTGGAATCGGCGGCCGAGGTCGTCGGCGACAGGGGCGACCCGCAGCAGTTCACTCACCGCGCGGCGCTGCACCTGACTCAGGGCACTGGGGTTGTCTTCATTGGCGTTCGGCACAACAGAAAAGGGTACGTGCCCGGCCCGGCGAGGGCTCCCCCGTTTGTGGCCACCCCGGTATACGGCGGCCGAGAGCCGGACCCGATCATGTGGAGCAAGGCGCGGCACCAGCGCACAGCGGGCCTCGTTACCATGCGTGGACGCATAAACGTCGACCATGACACTTCGAGGACGGGCGGGCGCGTGGCCGAGGCGGCAGACATCCAGGGGGCAGCAGCCGCCCCTGCCCGGCGTCGCTGGCTACGGCGGGCGGTCGTCGTGCTCGCTGGGACACCGGTGCTCGCCGCCCTGGTCTATGCCCCTGCCCCGCCGGCCCAGGCGGCCGAGGCCGCCGTCGATGTGCATCTGGACACCCTGGCCCCCACCGCTCCGGTCAAGGGCGACACGCTCACCATCTCCGGCACGGTGATCAACAACGGCCGCGAGACGATCAAGAACGCCCATGTGGGGCTGCGGGTCGGCTCCGCGCTGAGTGACCGGTCCGCCATCGACGAGGTCGCCGAACGCAACGGTTTCCGTCCGGGCACGGATCCCGGCGAAATCGACTCGGCGTACTCCGTCAAGATCGATTCGCTGCCTTCGAAGGCCGGCCAGACCTTCACCATCAAGGTCCCGGTGAACAAGCTGGAGCTGGACAAGGACGGCGTCTACCCGCTCGGCGTCTCCCTGTCGGGCGAGACCGCGAGCCGCCAGTACGAGCAGGTCCTCGGGATCAAGCGGACCTTCCTGCCCTGGCAGCCGGAGGCCGCCTCCAAGCGCTCGCACCTCACCTATGTGTGGCCGCTGATCTCCACCACGCACCTCACGGCGGAGACCGGCTCGGACGAGACGCAGACCCCCGTCTTCCTCGACGACAACCTCGCCGCCGAGCTGCGGCCGGGCGGCCGCCTGGAGCAGATGGTCGCTCTCGGCAAGGAGCTGCCCATCACCTGGGTCATCGATCCCGACCTGCTCTCCACGGTCGACGCGATGACCAAGGGCTACCGGATCCGCACCCCCGACGGCCGGACCGTCCAGGGCAAGAACAAAGCGGTGGCCGAGCAGTGGCTGAGCTCCCTGGAAGCGGCCGTGCAGGGCAAGAAGGTGGTCGCGCTGCCCTTCGCCGACCCCGACATCGCCTCCCTCGCACACCAGGGCAAGGATGTCTCGGGCACCCTGGGCCAGCTGCGGCCCGCCACCGACAAAGCGAGGCAGGCCGTCGAGACGGTTCTGCACGTGCCCGCGTCCACGGGCTTCTCCTGGCCGGTGGACGGTGCCATCGATCCGTCGATCGTCAATGTCGCCACCTCCGCCGGCGCCCACAACGTCCTCACCCGCAGTGACAGCCTCAAGGAGACCGGCTCCCTCGGCTACACCCCCTCGGCCGCCCGCCCCATCGGCGCGGGCAACACCGCCGTCGTGGCCGACGCCGAGCTCTCCACCGCCTTCGAGGGCGACATGCTCAGCTCCGGGAACTCCACGCTCGCCGTGCAGCAGTTCCTCGCGCACAGCCTCGCCCTCAACCTGCAGAGCGCCGGCGACCAGCGCAGCTTCGTCGTCGCCCCGCAGCGGATGCCATCCGCCAGCCAGGCGCAGACGATGGCCGACGCCCTGCGCGGGCTCCAGGGCGGTCGCTGGACCCAGGCCGCGGATCTGGAGGCCGCGGCCGCGGCCAAGCCCGACCCGGGCGCCGCCACCCAGGTACCCGGCGCCGGCCAGTACCCCGACGCCCTGCGCAAGCAGGAGCTGCCGGTGTCCGCGTTCGAGAAGATCCGCACCACCCAGAACACCCTCGACCACTTCAAGGTGATCCTCTCCGCGCCCGACCGTGTGGAGATCCCCTTCGGCAACGCCACCAACCGGGAGATGTCCAGCTCGTGGCGCGGCCGCCCCGAGGAGGCGACGCTCTACCGGGAGCAGGTGCAGGACTACCTGATCGGCCTGACCGAGAAGGTCAAGGTCATCCCCAAGTCCGACGCCACCCTGTCCGGGCACAGCGCGACCATCCCGGTCACGGTCCAGAACAGCCTCGTCCAGGACGTCCACGACCTGGTGCTGCGGGTGAAGTCCGCCAACCCCACCCGCCTGATGTTCGGCGACAGGGGCACGGCCGAGCAGGAAGTGACCGTCCAGGCCGACCACAGCCAGACCCTGAAGTTCACCGCCAACGCCACGGCGAGCGGTCCTGTCGAGGTCACGGCGCAGCTTTTCACCAAGGACGGCGTGCCCTACGGCAAGGAACGCAAGTTCACCGTCGAGGCCACCGAGATCACCCCGACGGTGATGCTCGTCATCGCCGGCGGTGTGCTCCTCCTCGTCCTGGCCGGCATCAAGATGTACGCCAGCCGCAAGCGGGTCGCGGCCCGCGCGGCCGCGGAGGAGAGCACGCAGCAGAGTGACGAGTCCCCGGACACCGGACCGCAAAGCGCGAGCGGGTCCGGCACGGGTGAGACAGTGGACCGTTGAGCGATGCCGTGGCCGGCCGGCCTGGGGACGATGAGGTGGGGTTTCGATGAACGCGCCGTACGACGGTGACCGCGCGCAGGGCACTGGTGGGCCTGCGCCCTCCCAGGGCACTGCCCCGGGCGCCCCGGTGCCCGGGCAGGGTCCCGCGCCCGCGCCAGCGCCGGACCACGACCCTTATGTCCAGGACGCCTACGACCGCGACCCGTACCGGTCGCAGGACCTGTCCGCCCAGGACCCCGTGGCGGAGGTCCTCTACGACCGGGCCGCCCACCCCCCGCCGCCGCCCGGCACGTACCAGGAGCCCGGCCCGCTCTACGCGGCCCCGTCGGCGCCCTCGCACGGCCCCGACCCGCGCGTATGGGCGCAGACCCCGCCGCCCGAACCGGACGGCCCCTCGCGCCACCTGCCCTACGGCGACCGCGCCACCACCACCGAGTTCGTCGGCGTGGACTCGCTCGTGACCAAGGCCTCGGACGAGCAGCCCGAGCCGGATGCCTTCGCGCACCTCTACCGTGACCAGCAGGCGGCGCCGCGCACCCCGGCCGAGGACCCCCCCGTCGCCGCCCCGGCGCCGAGCAAGCCCGCGGGCCGCGCCTCCAGCCTGCTCAAGTCGAGCGCGCTGATGGCCGCCGGCACGATCGTCTCCCGCATCACCGGCTTCATGCGGACCCTCGTGATCGCCGGTGCCATCGGCGTCGCCACACTCAACGACAGCTACCAGGTCGCCAACACCCTGCCGACGATGATCTACGTCCTGGTCGGCGGCGGTGCCCTCAACGCGGTCTTCATCCCGCAGCTGGTGCGCGCGATGAAGAACGACGAGGACGGCGGAGAGGCCTACGCCAACCGCCTGCTGACCCTCGTCATGGTCCTGCTGGGCGCCGTCACCGTCATCTGTGTGCTCGCGGCCCCGCTGTTCATCGGCATGATGTCGCAGAAGATCGCCGGCGATCCGCAGCGGCTGGACGTCGCCGTCGCCTTCGCCCACTACTGCCTGCCCACCATGTTCTTCATGGGCATGCACGTGGTCCTCGGTCAGATCCTCAACGCCCGCGGCCGGTTCGGCGCGATGATGTGGACCCCCGTACTCAACAACATCGTCGTCATCACCACCTTCGGTGCCTTCATCTGGGCGTTCGGCGGGTTCACCACCACCGGCGTCACCGAGGCCGGCATCACCCCCGAAGGCGTGCGGCTGCTGGGCCTGGGCACCCTGCTCGGCCTCGTCGTCCAGTCCCTGGCGATGGTTCCGTACCTGCGCGACGCCGGCTTCAAGCCGCGCCTGCGGTTCGACTGGAAGGGCCACGGCCTCGGCAAGGCCGCCGGCCTGGCCAAGTGGACGTTCTTCTTCGTCCTCGCCAACCAGCTCGGCCTCGTCGTCGTCACCCAGCTCGCCACCTGGGCGGGCGAGGTCGCCGACAAGCAGGGCCACGGCGGTACCGGTATCACCGGCTACAACTACGCCCTGCTGCTCTGGCAGATGCCGCAGGCCATCATCACCGTCTCCGTCATGACGGCCGTCCTGCCGCGCATCTCCCGCTCCGCGCACGACGGCGACGCCGCCGCCGTCCGCGACGACATCTCCTACGGACTGCGCACCTCGGCCGTCGCGATCGTGCCCTGCGCCTTCGCGTTCCTCGCACTGGGCGTCCCTATGGCCGGCCTGCTCTACGCCGGCTCGGGCGCGCAGAGCGCCCAGAACATCGGGTTCATCCTCATGGCCTTCGGCCTCGGACTGATCCCGTACTCCGTCCAGTACGTCGTCCTGCGCGGCTTCTACGCCTACGAGGACACCCGGACGCCCTTCTACAACACGGTCATCGTCGCCGCCGTCAACGCGGGCATCTCCGCCGTCGCCTTCTTCGTCCTCCCGGCCCGCTGGGCCGTCGTCGGCATGGCCGCCGCCTACGGGCTCGGCTACGCCGTCGGCGTCGGCGTCGCCTGGCGCCGGCTGCGCACGCGCCTCGGCGGCGACCTCGACGGCGCCCACGTGATGCGCACCTACACCCGCCTCATCGGCGCCTGCGTCCCGGCCGCCGCCGTCGCCGGTGCCACCGCCTACGGGATCATCCAGTGGCTGGGCAGCGGAGCATTCGGTTCCCTCGCTGCCCTGGTGGCCGGACTCATCGCCCTGGCCGCCGTGTTCCTCGCCGCCGCCAAGCGGATGCGGATCGAAGAGCTCAACGCGATGGTCGGGATGGTCCGCGGACGCATGGGGCGCTGATGCGCACAACCGTTGCCCTCCTTCGCGTGTCGTGCATAGCGCCGGACTGTGGGCACAATTGGCATGGCTTCGCAGACTGGCCGACAGCGCGCAACGGATGGGGAGGCAGGGACGACGGTGGCGGAACGTAGCACGGCTGCCGTCGACGTGGCCGACAACAGCGGCGATGAGCCGCTGGCCGCAGAAGCGGCCAAGGTCACGGCCGACGGGGTGGACACCCAGAACGGACGAGCCGCGGACGGACCCATGCCCGAAAAGGACGGCAAACGCAGAAGCGCGGCCCCCGCGGCTGCGCCCGAACTCCACAGCGGCCACAAGCTCGCCAGACGCTACCGGCTCGAGGAGTGCGTCACCCGTCTGGACGGATTCAGCAGCTGGCGCGCGATGGACGAGAAACTGCGCCGCGCGGTGGGCGTCCACCTGCTGCCCGCCGACCACCCGCGCGCTCGCTCGGTCCTGGCCGCCGCCCGCTCCTCGGCGCTGCTCGGCGACCCCCGGTTCGTCCAGGTCCTCGACGCGGTCGAGGAGAACGACCTCGTCTACGTCGTCCACGAATGGCTGCCCGACGCCACCGAACTCACCGCACTCCTCGCGGCGGGCCCGCTGGAGCCCCACGAGGCCTACCAGCTCGTCAGCCAGGTCTCCCAGGCGATGGCCGCGGCCCACCGCGAAGGCCTGGCCCACCTGCGCCTGACGCCCAGCGCGATACTGCGCACCTCCACGGGGCAGTACCGCATCCGCGGCCTCGCCGTGAACGCCGCCCTGCGCGGCATCACCAGTGAGACCCCGCAGCGCGCGGACACCGAAGCCATCGGCGCACTCCTGTACGCCTCCCTCACCCAGCGCTGGCCCTACGAGAACGACGCCTACGGCCTGACCGGCCTGCCCAAGGGCGTCGGCCTGATCGCCCCCGACCAGGTCCGCGCGGGCGTCCACCGGGGCCTGGGCGAGCTCGCCATGCGCGCCCTCGCCAACGACGGGGCCACCGCCTCCCGTCAGGAACCCGCCTGCACCACCCCGGAAGAGCTGGCCAAGGCCGTCGCCGCGATGCCCCGCATCCGGCCGCCGGAGCCCGCCTTCACCGCCCCGCCCGAGTACCAGCACACCACCTACCAGCAGGGCAGCTACGGCCGGCCCACGCCCCCCGGCGTGCCCACCGCCCAGAGCCTCACCGTCACGCCCCCGCCGCCGCCGCTGCAGAGCCGCACCGGCAGGGCCCTCAAGTGGGGTGTCGCGGCCCTGCTGATCGCGGCCCTCGGCCTGGGCAGCTGGCAGCTCGCCGACACCCTCCTGGACCGCGGTAACCAGAAGAGCGACGGCCACCACTCCCCGTCCACGAAGGACGACGACGCCCCGGACAAGAAGGACCCGGCGCCGCTCGCCATCAAGGACGCCCAGGAGTACTACCCCGACGGCACGCCCCAGGATCTCGACGGCGTCTCCAACACCTACGACGGGGACGCCTCCACGTACTGGCGCACCAGGACCTTCTACGACGGCCCTGAGATCAAGGCCTACAAGGCCGGCGTCGGCATCGTCTACGATCTCGGCTCCGAGCACGACGTCAGTGCAGCCTCGATAGCGCTGAAGTTCGCCGGGAACCACACCACCGCCACGCTCTACGCGACCGGCAACATGTCCTCGCAGACCCCGGTCGGCTCCATGAAGAAGATCGTCGGCACCACCACCTCGGACAGCGTGCTCAAACTGACCACCGAAACACCGGTCAAGACGCGCTACGTCCTCCTGTGGATCACCGCCATGCCGCAGGCCGGCGCCGACGACTACACCAAACCCGGCTACAAGCAGGCCATCACGGATGTGAAGTTCGCGGGCTGATAGGGCAGGGGAGGGGCTCACCGTTGGACGACGCCACAACCGGCGGCCACAGCGACCAGGAACTCCTGGCGTTGCACGCCGCCGGAGACCCCGACGCCTTCGGTGAGCTGGTCCGCCGCCACCGGGACCGGCTGTGGGCCGTGGCCCTGCGCACCCTCGGCGACCGCGAGGAGGCTGCCGACGCCGTACAGGACGCCCTCGTCTCCGCCTACCGGGCCGCCCACACCTTCCGCGGCGAATCCGCCGTCACCACCTGGCTGCACCGCATCACCGTCAACGCCTGCCTCGACCGGGCCCGCAAGAGCGCCTCCCGCAGGACCTCACCCCTCGACGACACGGAGCGCCTGGAGCGGCTCCTGGAGCCCCACGAGTCCGCCGAGGCCCCCGCGGAACGCCAGGAGCTCCACCGCCAGCTCCTGGCCGCCCTCAGCACCCTCCCGGCCGAGCAGAGGGCCGCGCTCGTCCTCGTCGACATGCAGGGATACCCCGTCGCCGAAGCCGCCCGCATCCTCGACGTCCCCACCGGCACGGTGAAGAGCCGGTGTGCGCGCGGCCGGGCAAAACTCCTCCCGATGCTCACCCATCTACGCACGAATGCCGGGGATAACACCGCCACCGAGCGGGGAAGGAACCGAACGCCGGGGACACCCGTCCCACCAGCGGCAAGCCCCATGCATCCGGCCCCGCATCCGGCCCCGGACCCAGACGCTGTGAAGGGCGGAGGTGGACGAGCGTGACTTCCACAACCGGCACGATCCGGCACCCGGACGTCTCGGAAATCTCCGACCTGACCGAGGGGCTCCTCTCCCCGGCCCGGACCGCCGAAGTGCGCCGCCACCTGGGCGACTGCGTCCTGTGCGCCGATGTCCGGGCTTCCCTCGACGAGATCCGCTCTCTCCTCGGGACCCTCCCGGGCCCGCCGCGGATGCCCGTCGGCATCGCCGGACGCATCGACGCGGCCCTCGCCGCCGAAGCTCTCCTCGACGCCACCACACCCCGCGCCGAGGCCGCACCCGCCGAACAGGCCCTCCCCGATGTTTCACGTGAAACATCGGCCGGCGCGGCCGGACCCGGCGGCCACCGGCCGGCCGGTCACCCGGTCGGCGCAACGGGCCCCGGCCGGCGCCGCGCCCGCCGCCGGATCGCCCTCATCGCGGGCCTCACCGGAGCCGCCGCCTGCGCTCTCGCGGTCTTCCTGGTCAACGGCCTCTCCGGCACGCCCGCCCATGACACGGCCGCCCGGAACGAAAGCCAGAGCAGCGCCGCCCAGCCCACCGCGGGCACGTACACCGCCCAGGGCATGCCGGGCAGCATCCGACAGCTCCTGGCCACCGCGGCCACCGCGGAGAGCCCCAAGGCCTCGGCGGGCGAGCAGAACAACACCTACGGGATGGAGAACGAGAGTCCCCCTGCCGGAGTCGCCCCCGGCGACCGCCGGGTCCCTCCGGTCCCGCCCTGTGTCCAGGACGCGACCGGCCGGCCGGAGGCCCCGCTCGCGAGCGAACGCGGCAGCTATCAGGGCGCTCCCGTCTACCTCCTCGTCTTCCCGCACCCCGGCGACGCGGCCCGTGTCGACGCCTACCTCGTCGGCTCCGGCTGCGCGAACACCCCTGGGGAGAACCCCGCGAAGGCCTCCGAAAAGCCGCTGCTGACCGGCACCTACCCTCGAACCTGACCCGTTCGGCGCCGCAGTCGGACAAGTGGGGAATGCGCGCGCCGTAGGATCCGTTGGGTGGGGTGAGAGTCCGCACCGGCCCCCGGTAGGCAGCACGCAGTCCGCAGAGACGAGGAAAGAACCCGTGAGCGACGTACGAAACGTGATCATCATCGGCTCCGGGCCGGCCGGTTACACCGCCGCCCTGTACACCGCACGCGCTTCGCTCAAGCCGCTGGTCTTCGAAGGTGCCGTCACCGCCGGTGGCGCACTCATGAACACCACCGAGGTCGAGAACTTCCCCGGGTTCCAGGACGGCATCATGGGCCCGGACCTCATGGACAACATGCGTGGCCAGGCCGAGCGCTTCGGTGCCGAGCTGGTCCCGGACGACGTCGTCGCCGTGGACCTCACCGGCGAGATCAAGACCGTCACCGACACCGCCGGCACCGTGCACCGCGCGAAGGCCGTCATCGTCACCACCGGCTCCCAGCACCGCAAGTTGGGCCTCCCCAACGAGGACGCCCTCTCCGGACGCGGCGTCTCCTGGTGCGCCACCTGCGACGGGTTCTTCTTCAAGGACCAGGACATCGCCGTGGTCGGCGGCGGCGACACCGCGATGGAGGAGGCCACCTTCCTCTCCCGGTTCGCCAAGTCCGTGACCATCGTCCACCGCCGCGACAGCCTGCGTGCCTCCAAGGCCATGCAGGACCGTGCCTTCGCCGACCCGAAGATCACCGTCGCCTGGGACAGCGAGGTCGCCGAGATCCACGGTGAGCAGAAGCTTTCCGGCCTCACCCTGCGCAACACCAAGACCGGTGAGACCTCCGAGCTTCCCGTGACCGGCCTCTTCATTGCCGTCGGCCACGACCCGCGCACCGAACTGTTCACCGGTCAGCTGGAGCTGGACGAGGAGGGCTACCTCAAGGTCGATGCCCCCTCCACCCGCACCAACGTCACCGGCGTCTTCGGCGCCGGTGACGTCGTCGACCACACCTACCGTCAGGCCATCACCGCCGCGGGCACCGGCTGCTCCGCCGCCCTCGACGCGGAGCGCTTCCTCGCCGCCCTCGCGGACGCCGAGCACGCCCACGCGACCGTCTGACCCTCGTACCCCCCCATCTCACACCCCCAGGAATAAGGAGGCCGCTGTGGCCGGCACCCTCAAGAACGTGACCGACGCCGACTTCGACGCCCAGGTCCTCGCCAGTGACAAGCCCGTACTGGTGGACTTCTGGGCCGAATGGTGCGGCCCGTGCCGCCAGATCGCGCCGTCCCTGGAGGCCATCGCGGCCGAGTACGGCGACCAGATCGAGATCGTCAAGCTCAACATCGACCAGAACCCGGCCACGGCTGCCAAGTACGGCGTCATGTCCATCCCGACCCTGAACGTCTACCAGGGCGGCGAGGTCGCCAAGACCATCGTCGGCGCCAAGCCGAAGGCCGCCATCCTGCGCGACCTCGAGGGCTTCGTCCAGGTCAAGACCGCCTGACGCACCCCCGGTTGTTTCACGTGAAACGGGGCCGCCCCACAAGGGGCGGCCCCGTTCGCGCGTCCGCGCCACGCATCACGCCGGACGGAGCTCACGCCGGGCGGAGTTCACTGTGGACGGAGCTCACGCCGGGCGGAGTTCACTGTGGACGGACCTCACAGCGGACGGAGTTCACTGTGGACGGACCTCACAGCGGACGGAGCGCCGGTTCCTTCCGCGCCGCACCCAGCAGCCGGTCCAGTGCGAGCTCCACGTCTTCCTTCCAGGACAGCGTCGACCGCAGCTCCAGCCGCAGCCGCGGATGCACCGGATGGGGCCTCACCGTCTTGAAGCCCACCGACAGCAAATGGTCCGCAGGCAGCAGGCACGCCGGCTCGCTCCACCGGGCATCCCCGAACGCCTCGATCGCGCGGAACCCCCGGCGCAGCAGATCCTTCGCCACCGTCTGGACCATCACCCGCCCCAGACCCTGCCCCTGATAGCCCGGCGTGATCCACGCCGTGATCAACTGCACCGCGTCGGGAGAGACCGGGCTGGTCGGAAACGCCGTCGCCCGCGGGACGTACGCCGCCGGCGCGTACAGCACGAACCCCACGGGGACCTCGTCCACATAGACCACCCGGCCGCACGAGCCCCACTCCAGAAGGACGGCGGAGATCCACGCCTCCTTCTCCAGCTCCGCAGTACCCGCCTTCACCGCGGCATCACCACTGACGGGATCCAGCTCCCAGAACACACAGGACCGGCAACGCCGGGGCAGGTCCTGGAGGTTGTCCAGCGTGAGCGGTACCAGCCGACGACCCATGCGCACATCGTATCCAGACCCCGAATCGGGCGAAACCGCAACAAGGCAAAGGGGCGGACCGCACCGGCTCCCACCGGCACAGCCCGCCCCTCCGCCTTGTCGTCACAGAGCCAGGCGGCCCGGGATCACTCCCCGGAGAGACCCTGCTCCAGCACCCGGCCCTCGCCCGGCGCCAGCGTCCCCAGAATCCGCTCCAGATCCTCCATCGACGCGAACTCGACGGTGATCTTGCCCTTCTTCTGGCCCAGATCCACCTTCACCCGCGTCTCGAACCGGTCCGACAGCCGCGTCGCCAGCTCGCTGAGCGCCGGAGCCACCCGGGCACCCGCCCGGGGCCCCTTCGGCTTCACCGCAACGGACGGCTCCGACTCCATCATCTTGACGAGCTCTTCGACCGCCCGCACCGACAGACCCTCGGCCACGATCCGGTGTGCCAGCCGGTCCTGCTGCTCGCTGTCCTCCACCGACAGCAAGGCCCGCGCGTGCCCCGCCGACAGCACTCCCGCCGCCACCCGGCGCTGCACGCGGGCCGACAGGTTCAGCAGGCGCAGCGTGTTCGTCACCTGGGGACGCGAACGCCCGATCCGGTCCGCCAGCTGGTCGTGCGTGCAGTTGAAGTCCTGGAGCAGCTGGTCGTACGCGGCCGCCTCCTCCAGCGGGTTCAGCTGCGCGCGGTGCAGGTTCTCCAGGAGCGCGTCCAGCAGCAGCTTCTCGTCGTCCGTCGCCCGGATGATCGCCGGAATGCGATCCAGCCCGGCCTCCCGGCACGCACGCCACCGGCGCTCGCCCATGATCAGTTCATAGCGGCCCGGTGCCGCCTGGCGCACCACCACCGGCTGAAGCAGGCCCACCTCCTGAATGGAGGTCACCAGCTCCGCCAGCGCGTCCTCGTCGAACACCTCACGCGGCTGCCGCGGATTCGGCGTGATCGAGTCCATCGGAAGCTCCGCGAACGTCGCTCCCGCCACCGCGTTGGCCTCCGGCGCCGGCTCCGTCTCCAGCTCCGGCTCGTTCACCGGACCGGCCGGACCGGCCGGACCAGCCACACCGACCGGCGTCAATGTTTCACGTGAAACATCGGCCTGCGCGAGCGCCGCAAGCTTCGCCGCAGCGACCCCGCGCTCCGACGTCAACACCGGTACCGCCGACGGAGACGTCGACCCCGATCCCATCGCCGGCGGCGTCTTCTCCTGCGGAGCTGCGGGAATCAGCGCGCCGAGCCCCCGCCCCAGACCTCTACGTCGCTCACTCACTGGTTCCCCTCCGCCATGCTCTGCGTGCTGTTCAGGCCCGCGCCCAGGTGGGCGTTCTGGGCGTCGTACGAAATCCCGGCTCCTCGCAGCGCAATCTCACGCGCCGCCTCCAGATAGGAGAGGGAGCCGCTGGAACCCGGGTCGTAGGTGAGCACCGTCTGCCCGTAGCTCGGCGCCTCGGAGATACGCACCGACCGCGGAATGCTCGTGCGCAGCACCTCCTTGCCGAAGTGGGTGCGCACCTCGTCCGCCACCTGCGAGGCCAGCCGCGTCCTGCCGTCGTACATCGTCAGCAGGATGGTCGACACATGCAGCGTGGGGTTCAGGTGGGCCCGCACCAGGTCGACATTGCGCAGCAGCTGACCCAGTCCTTCCAGCGCGTAGTACTCGCACTGAATCGGGATCAGCACTTCCGCGCCGGCGACCAGAGCGTTCACCGTCAGCAGCCCCAGCGACGGCGGGCAGTCGATCAGGATGTAGTCGAGCGGCTGCTCGTACGCCTGGATCGCACGCTGGAGCCGGCTCTCACGCGCCACCAGCGAGACCAGCTCGATCTCAGCGCCCGCCAGATCGATCGTGGCGGGAGCGCAGAACAGGCCCTCCACATCCACCACCGGCTGGACGACCTCCAGCAGCGGCCGGCTGTCCACGAGTACGTCGTAGATCGACGGCACATCCGCGTGGTGGTCGATGCCCAGCGCCGTGGAGGCGTTGCCCTGCGGGTCGAGGTCGATCACCAGAACCCGTGCCCCGTGCAGGGCCAGCGAGGCAGCCAGATTCACGGTCGTCGTGGTCTTGCCCACGCCGCCCTTCTGGTTGGCCACCACGATGACCCGGGTCTGCGCCGGGCGGGGCAGACCCTCACCGGCACGCCCCAGCGCCTCGACCGCCAGCTGGGCGGATCGGCCGATGGGGGTGTCGTTGTCTACAAGGGGCGGAGGCGATGTTTCACGTGAAACATCGTCTCCCGCCGATTCAGAGCGGGGACCGGGGACCGGATCGGCCATCGGCCCCGCGAGGTTGGCGTCGGACCGCACGGTGTCACTCTCCTCGACATCAGGCTCGCGATGAACAGAGCCTCCCATGTCACCAGGGTCGCGAACCAGCGGGGCCCGTACTCCTGTGGATGAATCCACCGATGTGGACAACTCTGTCCCCCCTGCCTGCTTGCGTTGGCGCGGGGACGCAGCGGCACGGCCGCGGCTGATGATTCCGTGCAGCAGAGAGCGATGTTTCACGTGAAACACGATGCCCGGACCGAGTCTTCCGGCCGCTACGACACTCCGAAATCCATACCTATAGGGCGCAACCCGCCTACAAGTCCACGGAAAACGGGAAGATCAACGGCGCCGACGCGTACGGCTCACCCGGGCGGCCTTCGCCCGCTTGGCCGCGAACCGCACCCCGCCGGGGCTCTCGCCGACCTCGACGCGCACCACCGTCGACAGCGGATCCACCACACCCTCACCGACGTGCAGCACCGAGGTCTTCACCACACCGAGCTTCGTCAGCGCGGCCTTCGCCGCCACCAGCTCCTCGTCGGCGGTGTCACCCTTCAGGGCCAGCATCTCCCCGTACGGACGCAGCAGCGGCACACCCCAGCCCGCCAGCCGGTCCAGCGGAGCCACGGCGCGCGCGGTCACCACATGCACCGGCTGGAGCTTGCCCAGGACCTCCTCGGCACGCCCGCGCACCACCGTGACGTGGTCCAGGCCCAGCAGCTCCACGACCTCCTGGAGGAAATTCGTCCGCCGCAGCAGCGGCTCCAGCAGCGTGATCTTCAGATCCCGCCGCACCAGAGCCAGCGGAATGCCCGGCAGGCCGGCACCCGAGCCCACATCGCACACGGTGACGCCCTCCGGCACCACCTCGGACAGCACCGCACAGTTCAGCAGGTGCCGCTCCCACAGGCGCGGAACCTCACGCGGCCCGATCAGGCCCCGCTTGACCCCCGCATCCGCCAGCAGCTCCGCATACCGCACAGCTTCGGGGAAAAACTCACCGAACACCGCGCGCGCCTCTTCAGGCGCCGGGGGAAGCTCCGCTGCCTCCGTCACGGGGACCGTCCTTCCGTACAGAACTGATGGTGTCGTTCAACTGCAAGGCTTACAAACATCGGCCCCGCCTGCGATCCAGACGGGGCCGACCACACACACTTCCGGTCAGGCCGGGAGCACAACGACGAAGCGCTGCGGCTCCTCGCCCTCGGACTCGCTCTTCAGACCGGCGGCCGCCACGGCGTCGTGGACGACCTTCCGTTCGAACGGCGTCATCGGAGCCAGCTTCAGCGGCTCGCCCGAGGCCTTCACGTCGGCCGCGGCCTTGGCGCCCAGCACCGCCAGCTCCTCGCGCTTCTTCGCACGGAACCCGGCGATGTCCAGCATCAGGCGGCTGCGGTCACCGGTCTCCCGGTGCACGGCGAGGCGGGTCAGCTCCTGCAGAGCCTCCAGAACCTCACCGTCGCGGCCCACGAGCTTCTGCAGGTCACGGCTGGCGGAGTCACTGACGATCGACACCGCGGCCCGGTCGGCCTCGACGTCCATGTCGATGTCGCCGTCCAGATCGGCGATGTCCAGCAGACCCTCAAGGTAGTCAGCCGCGATCTCACCCTCCTGCTCCAGGCGGGTCAGGGTGTCGCCACTCTCAGCGGCGGCGGTGGTGGTGCCTTCCGTCACGGGAGGGACTCCTTCTTACTTCTTGGAAGAGGGCTTGCTGGGGGGCGTCTGGCGCTGGGATTTCGACTGCCGCTTCGGCTGCTGCCGCTTCTGGACACCGCTGGTGGCCGCATCCGAGTCGGCCGTGGCCTCAGCACTCTTGATCACGGAACCATCCGCCTGCGCGGCCATGCCCCGCTTCGACAGCGCCGTGATGAACTTCCGCTCGTTGTCGTTGCGGTCCGGGCCCTTGGCCACGATCGCCGCGACGATCTTCTTCTTGCCCCGGCCCTTGAGCTCGCCGTGCGAGGTGACGTGCTTCAGGAGACGGGTCAGGTACTGGTCCTGCGCCTTGCTGCCCGGCGTCGGGTTCTGGTTGATCACGTACATCTGCTGGCCCATGGTCCACACGTTCGTGGTCAGCCAGTAGACGAGAACACCGACGGGGAAGTTGATGCCCATGAAGGCGAAGATCAGCGGGAAGATGTACATCAGCATCTTCTGCTGCTGCATGAACGGCGTCTTGACCGAGAGGTCGACGTTCTTCTGCATCAGCTGACGCTGGGTGTAGAACTGCGACAGCGACATCAGGACGATCATGATCGCGGTCACGATCCGCACGTCGGTCAGAGAGGCGCCGAGCGCGGCGACCTTCTCCTCGCTGTCCGTGAACTTCGCCGCCAGCGGGGCGCCGAAGATGTGCGCCTGGCGGGCGCTCTCCAGCAGCGGCTGGTTGATGACGCCGATGGTCTCGCCGCTGGCGATGCTCGACAGCACTCGGTACAGCGCGAAGAAGAACGGGGACTGCGCCAGGATGGGAAGGCACGAGGAGAGCGGGTTGGTACCCGTCTCCTTGTACAGCTTCATCATCTCTTCGGACTGGCGCTGCTTGTCGTTCTTGTAGCGCTCCTGGATCGCCTTCATCTTCGGCTGGAGCGCCTGCATGCCGCGCGTCGCCTTGATCTGCTTCACGAAGAGCGGGATCAGGCAGATGCGAATCAAGATCACCAGGGACACGATGGACAGGCCCCAGGCCAGCCCGCTGTCCGCGCCGAAGATCGCGCCGTACAGGCTGTGGAACTGGACGATGACCCACGAGACGGGCGTGGTGATAAAGCTGAACAGACTGGCAATCGTGTCCACTAATCAGGCTCCTTGAGCATTGCGAGATCTACGCAACGCACTGCGCAGCTGCTCATGCCAACGCGGGCGTTTACGAGGTGGGACATGGTCCACACCACCCGGAGACCACGGATTGCACCGCAGGATCCGCCAGGCGGTCAGAACCGTCCCCTTCACCGCACCATGCCGGTCGATGGCGGTGTACCCGTAGTGCGAGCACGACGGGTAGTAGCGGCACACCGGCCCGAGCAGCGGACTGATGGTCCACTGGTACAGCTTGATCAAAGCGAGCAGCGGGTACTTCATCGAGCCACGCCTCCCAGGAGCCGCGTCAAAGCGGCATCCAGGTCCCGGGCCAACTCGTCGAGGCCGGCATCACCCGCTCCGGGCAACGCCCGCACTACCACCAGGCTACCGGCGGGCAGCTGGAGCAGTCGCTCCCGGACAAGATGGCGCAGACGCCGCTTCACCCGGTTACGGACGACAGCCCCGCCGACAGCCTTGCTGACGACGAAACCCGCACGCGCCGAGGGATCAGTCTCCCCCGACTCGTGCGGGTCCGTTGCACCGCTTGTACGTAGGTGGACGACGAGGAGCGGACGACCTGCCCGCCTGCCTCGGCGTACCGCGCTCGCGAAGTCCTCGCGCCGCCTCAGCCGATTTTCGGGAGACAGCACGACGTCACGACCTGCGCGTTGTTACGCGGAAAGGGCGGCGCGGCCCTTGCCACGACGGTTCGCGAGGATCGCGCGACCGGCACGGGTACGCATCCGCAGGCGGAAGCCGTGGGTCTTGGCACGACGGCGGTTGTTCGGCTGGAAGGTGCGCTTGCTCACTCGGGGGCTCCAGAGAATGAATCGTTGTGGCGGGACATCGCCTGGCTGTCACCGTGCGCCCACGAGGAAACTCGCGTGTTCGCCCGAGTGGCACCGCTAAACGATCACTAATAGTGATCTTCGCCCATCGGTAGGCAGGCGGCAGCAGCCATCGACAACTCGACCTCGTTACGGTACGCGCGGCTACGCCATCCGGTCAAACCGAGCTCTCGTGGCCCCACACTGTGCACAGGCTGTGGACAACGACTTGAACCGTACCCACCAGCCTGACTACCGTTGACCGATCCCGGATTTTTTTATCCCGACCGTCCCAAAGAACCACACATTCGTGGGACGGGACCTGTGAGAGAGCGTGCTCTGTGGCTGACGTACCTGCCGATCTTGCCGCAGTGTGGCCACGGGTGCTCGAGAAGCTCCTCGGAGAGGGCCAGCAGGGGATCGAGTCCAAGGACAAGCAGTGGGTCGAACGCTGCCAGCCTCTGGCCCTCGTCGCCGACACCGCACTGCTGGCCGTGCCCAATGAATGGGGCAAGCGCGTCCTCGAAGGCCGCCTCGCCCCCCTCATCAGCGACGCCCTCAGCCGGGAATGCGGCCGCCCGATCCGGATCGCCATCACCGTGGACGACTCCGCCGGCGAACCCGCGCCCCCCGCCCCGCCCGCCTCCTCGCAGCGCGACTCCTACGAGCCGTACGGCGGCCAGCGCCCCGGCGGCCCGGGCGACGACCAGCTCCCCACCGCCCGGCCCGCCTACCCGGAGTACCAGCAGCAGCGCCCCGAGCCCGGCGCCTGGCCCCGCGGCGGCCAGCAGGACGACTACGGATGGCAGCAGCCCCGCCTCGGCGGCTTCCCCGAGCGCGACCCGTACGCCTCCCCGCAGCCGGGCTACCTCCAGCAGTCCGAGCCCTCGGGCTACGACCAGGGCTCCTCCTACGAGCAGCAGAAGTACGAGCAGCAGAAGTACGAGCAGTCCGGGTACGAGGGCCAGCAGCCCCACCAGCCCCGTCAGTACGAGCAGCAGCAGTACGAGCAGCCCGCCCCGCGTCCGGCCCCCAGCCGGCCCGCCCCCTCGGCCCCGTCCGGCGGCTCCACCTCGGGCCCGCTGGAGCCGACCGCCCGGCTGAATCCCAAGTACCTCTTCGACACGTTCGTCATCGGCGCCTCCAACCGCTTCGCGCACGCCGCCGCGGTGGCCGTCGCCGAGGCGCCCGCGAAGGCGTACAACCCCCTCTTCATCTATGGGGAGTCGGGCCTCGGCAAGACGCACCTGCTGCACGCCATCGGGCACTACGCGCGGAGCCTCTACCCCGGCACCCGGGTGCGCTACGTGAGCTCCGAGGAGTTCACCAACGAGTTCATCAACTCCATCCGCGACGGCAAGGGCGACGCGTTCCGCAAGCGCTACCGCGAGATGGACATCCTGCTCGTCGACGACATCCAGTTCCTCGCGAGCAAGGAGTCGACGCAGGAGGAGTTCTTCCACACCTTCAATACGCTCCACAACGCCAACAAGCAGATCGTGCTCTCCTCCGACCGGCCGCCCAAGCAGCTCGTCACCCTGGAGGACCGGCTCCGCAACCGCTTCGAGTGGGGCCTGATCACCGACGTCCAGCCGCCCGAGCTGGAGACCCGTATCGCGATCCTGCGCAAGAAGGCCGTCCAGGAGCACCTCAACGCCCCGCCGGAGGTACTGGAGTTCATCGCCTCCCGCATCTCGCGCAACATCCGCGAGCTGGAGGGGGCGCTGATCCGGGTCACGGCCTTCGCGAGCCTGAACCGGCAGCCGGTCGACCTGGGCCTCACCGAGGACGTCCTCAAGAACCTGATCCCGGGCGGCGAGGACAGCGCGCCCGAGATCACCGCCTCGGACATCATGGCGGCCACCGCCGACTACTTCGGGCTCACCGTGGACGACCTGTGCGGCTCCTCGCGCAGCCGGGTCCTGGTCACCGCCCGGCAGATCGCCATGTACCTGTGCCGGGAACTCACCGACCTCTCCCTGCCCAAGATCGGGGCGCAGTTCGGCGGCCGCGACCACACCACCGTCATGCACGCGGACCGCAAGATCCGCGCCCTGATGGCGGAACGCCGCTCCATCTACAACCAGGTCACGGAGCTCACCAACCGCATCAAGAACGCCTGAGTCAGACGCATCGCAGGGCGCTCCCGGACTGCTTCGGGGGCGCCCTTCTTCGTCCGCACGCCCCTGACCTGTTCGAATGCGCCCCCAAAGGAGCAACTCATCCACAGATTGGCGGACTTTCTTCCGTCCACAGCCTGGGGACGGGTTCCTTCACCCACAATCTGTCCACAGGGGTGCCGGGTGAGGCCCCATCAGTCCAGGTCAGCTGCCTGTGGAATTGTGCGCAAGGATTGTCCACAGCCTGTGGACAGAAAAATCATCCACAGGCTCATCCACCCCTCTGTCCACCGGCGACCCACAGGTTGCCGCATCCTGTGCACAGGATCTGATGAGTTACCCACACCGTTGTCCACTGTTCGGCAACAAGGGGCCCGCTCTCACCTTCCGGAGTGAAAGCGGTCACACGCAGGTCGACGTTTGGGCTGTGGAGTACTGGGGAAAAGCTGGGGACGCAGCTGTGGAGGAGTGGGGGTCTCCTGGGGACAGCCTGTGCAGAAGTTTTCGTTCTCCACAGCCACACCGTGTTGTCCACCGGTGTCACCCACAGGGTGTGGGGATAAAAAACGAGGGCTGACCTGGGAAAACGGGCTTATCCACCGTTTCCACAGGCCCTACTACTACCCCCATAGAGAGTTAGCCCGGTTTCGGTTTTCAAGCAGGTCCTGTGCACAACTCGGTGGGCGGCCGCCCCGACGCCTCGCTCCCGACTTGACCTCCGGCAGCGACGACTGTCGGCGCCGTACGTCAGACTGGTCCCCGGCATCGAGGCTCCGAGCCATCGAGGGCATCGAGGCATCGAGCCGACGACGAAGGCCGGCCAGACGAGCGAGCAACAGCAGGAGGCGGTTCCGGTGAAGATCCGGGTGGAGCGCGACGTACTCGCGGAGGCGGTGGCTTGGGCGGCCCGTAGCCTCCCGGCCCGGCCGCCGGTGCCCGTTCTCGCGGGCCTGCTGCTCAAGGCCGAGGACGGCACGCTGAGCCTGTCCGGCTTCGACTACGAGGTCTCGGCCCGCGTCTCCGTCGAGGCGGACGTCGAGGAGGACGGCACCGTCCTGGTTTCCGGCCGGCTGCTCGCCGACATCTGCCGCGCCCTCCCCAACCGCCCGGTGGAGATTTCCACAGACGGTGTACGGGCGGTCGTGGTCTGCGGCTCCTCGCGATTCACACTCCACACCCTGCCTGTGGAGGAATACCCGGCGCTGCCGCAGATGCCGACCGCGACCGGCACCGTGCCCGGTGAGGTCTTTGCCTCCGCCGCCGCCCAGGTCGCCATCGCCGCCGGCCGCGACGACACGCTGCCCGTGCTGACCGGTGTCCGCATCGAGATCGAGGGCGACCGCGTCACCCTGGCCTCCACTGACCGCTACCGCTTCGCGGTCCGCGAGTTCCTGTGGAAGCCGGAGAACCCGGACGCCTCGGCCGTGGCCCTGGTGCCCGCCAAGACGCTGCTGGACACCGCCAAGTCCCTGACCAGCGGTGACACGGTCACCCTGGCGCTGTCGGGCTCCGGCGCCGGCGAGGGCCTCATCGGCTTCGAGGGCGCGGGCCGCCGTACCACCACCCGCCTGCTCGAAGGCGACCTGCCGAAGTACCGCACGCTCTTCCCGACGGAGTTCAACTCCATCGCCGTGATCGAGACCGCCCCGTTCGTCGAGGCCGTCAAGCGCGTGGCCCTGGTCGCCGAGCGCAACACGCCGGTGCGTCTGAGCTTCGAGCAGGGCGTGCTGATCCTGGAGGCCGGTTCCTCCGACGATGCACAGGCTGTGGAGCGCGTCGACGCCAAGCTGGAGGGCGACGACATCTCGATCGCCTTCAACCCGACCTTCCTGCTGGACGGCCTGAGCGCGATCGACTCGCCGGCCGCGCAGCTCAGCTTCACCACGTCCACCAAGCCGGCGCTGCTCAGCGGCCGCCCGGCGGTCGACGCGGAAGCCGACGAGGCCTACAAGTACCTGATCATGCCGGTGCGCCTCTCCGGCTGACAGCCGTATCCGTCGGGCCCGGTCTCGCAGGCTGCGGGGCCGGGCCCGACGGCGTTCGCCCCCTGCCCGCGGAGCCTCGCGGGAGCGCCCCTTCCGCGCACATAGAGCGCCCGTGGGGCCCGGCCGGGCGGCCGGGCGTAGGCTCGGGGCCCTGGGGTGTCCCCGGGTAGCAGGGGAACCCCGGCACAGACGGCCACAACGCTTAAGGAACCTCTCTGATGGAGCTTGGTCTCGTCGGTCTCGGCAAGATGGGCGGCAACATGCGCGAGCGCATCCGCCGCGCCGGCCACACCGTCATCGGATTCGACCGCAACCCGGACCTCGCCGATGTCCACAGCCTGTCGGAACTTGTGGACAGCCTCCAGGCCCCCCGCGTGGTGTGGGTGATGGTCCCGGCCGGTGCGGCGACGCAGTCCACCGTCGACGAGCTGGCGGAGCTGCTGTCTCCCGGCGACATCGTCGTGGACGGCGGCAACTCGCGCTGGACGGACGACGAGAAGCACGCCGCGGAGCTGGAGGCCAAGGGCATCGGCTTCGTCGACTGCGGAGTCTCCGGCGGCGTGTGGGGCCTGGAGAACGGCTACGCGCTGATGTACGGAGGCGAGAAGGAGCACGTCGCGGCCGTACAGCCGGTCTTCGACGCCCTCAAGCCCGAGGGCGAGTTCGGCGCCGTGCACGCCGGCAAGGTCGGCGCGGGCCACTTCGCGAAGATGGTCCACAACGGCATCGAGTACGCCATGATGCAGGCCTACGCCGAGGGCTGGGAGCTCCTGGAGAAGGTGGACTCGGTCACCGACGTCCGCGAGGTGTTCCGGTCCTGGCAGGAGGGCACGGTCATCCGTTCCTGGCTGCTGGACCTCGCGGTGAACGCGCTGGACGAGGACGAGCACCTGGAGCAGCTCCGGGGCTTCGCGCAGGACTCGGGCGAGGGCCGCTGGACGGTGGAGGCGGCGATCGACAACGCCGTGCCGCTGCCCGCGATCACCGCCTCGCTGTTCGCGCGGTTCGCGTCCCGTCAGGACGACTCCCCGCAGATGAAGATGATCGCCGCGCTGCGCAACCAGTTCGGCGGCCACGCGGTCGAGAAGAAGTAGCCGCTCACAGCGGCGGAGCAGTACAGCAGCACAGCGGTACAGCGGTACAGCGGTACAGCGGTACAGCGGTACAGCAGTAAGCAGAGCAGTAGCAGGAAGCCGGGGGAGGTCGGCGCCGTATGCATGTCTCGCATCTCTCATTGGCCGACTTCCGCTCGTACGCCCGGGCCGAGGTTCCCCTCGACCCGGGCGTCACGGCTTTCGTGGGTCCGAACGGCCAGGGGAAGACCAACCTGGTCGAGGCGATCGGCTATCTGGCGACGCTGGGCAGCCACCGGGTGTCCTCGGACGCCCCCCTGGTCCGGCTGGGCGCGGACCGGGCGATCATCCGGGCCGCCGTGACCCAGGGCGAGCGCCAGCAGCTGGTGGAGCTGGAGCTGAACCCGGGACGGGCGAACCGGGCCCGGATCAACCGGTCCTCGCAGGTCAGGCCGCGGGATGTGCTGGGGATCGTGCGGACGGTGCTGTTCGCGCCGGAGGACCTGGCCCTGGTGAAGGGGGATCCGGGCGAGCGGCGCCGGTTCCTGGACGAGCTCGTCACGGCGCGCTCGCCCCGGATGGCGGCGGTGCGCTCGGACTACGAGCGGGTGCTCAAGCAGCGCAACACGCTCCTCAAGTCGGCGGCGATGGCCCGCCGGCACGGCGGCCGCTCCATGGACCTGTCCACGCTCGACGTGTGGGACCAGCACCTCGCGCGCGCGGGCGCGGAACTGCTGGCGCAGCGGCTGGACCTGATCGGGACGCTGCTGCCGCTGGCGGACAAGGCGTACGAGCAGCTGGCGCCCGGCGGCGGGCCGCTGGGGCTGGCGTACAAGTCGTCGGCCGGCGAGCCGGTGGACAGCGGCGCGGCCCGCACCCGGGAGGCGCTGTACGAGGTGCTCCTGGCGGCGCTGGCCGACGTACGCAAGCAGGAGATAGAACGGGGCGTGACCTTGGTGGGTCCGCACCGGGACGATGTGGTGCTGCGGCTGGGCGAGCTGCCGGCGAAGGGCTACGCGAGCCATGGGGAGTCGTGGTCGTACGCGCTGTCCCTGCGGCTGGCCTCCTACGAGCTGCTGCGCTCCGAGGGCAACGAGCCGGTGCTGGTCCTGGACGACGTGTTCGCCGAGCTGGACGCCCGGCGGCGGGAGCGGCTGGCGGAGCTGGTGGCGCCGGGCGAGCAGGTGTTGGTGACGGCGGCTGTGGACGATGACGTTCCGGGTGTGTTGGCGGGGGCGCGGTTCGGGGTGTCCGGCGGTGAGGTGACCCGGCTGTGAGCGATCAGCAGAAGGATCCGGCCAAAGAGTCCCGGAAGGCGCCGGAGCCCTCCGGTGTGGATCTGGCGCGGCAGGCGCTGGCCGCCGCGCGGGAGCAGGCGCGGGCCCGGGGCAACGCGGCGAGCGGCAAGAAGCGGCATCAGCCGGGGCTTCGCTCGGGCGCGCGTGCGGACGGCCGGGACCCCATGCCGTTGATGGCGGCCCTGGACCGGCTCCGGACGGAGCGCGGCTGGGAGATGCCGATGGCGGTGGCGGGCGTGATGGAGCGCTGGCCGGAGATCGTCGGCCCGGAGATCGCCGCGCACTGTGAACCGGACCGGTACGAGGACCGTGAACTGGTCGTGCGGTGTGATTCCTCGGCGTGGGCGGCGCAGCTGAAGCTGCTGGCCCCGCAGCTGGTGGCGCGGCTGAACGCCGACCTGGGGCAGGGCACGGTGCGCCTGATCAAGGTGCAGGGCCCGGGCGGACGGCCGAAGCGGTACGGGCCGTGGCGGGCGCCGGGGAGCACGGGTCCGGGGGACACCTACGCGTAGGCGACGGGCCGGAGGCGGTCGGGTCGCGCGGCCTGCTCGCGCCCCCCGGTCGCTGCCCGGGCGTGGCCTCGTCGCGGCCCGGGTCGCGGTCCGGTCGTGGCCTCGGCGCGGCCCCGGTCGCAGCACGGTCGCGCCCCGCTCGCCACCCGCCGCCGGGTGGCGTCCCTCACCGTAGCGAGAGGTTGACAGCCCGAAGCGCTGAATGCCCGTGTGAGCCTCTTTGAGCCCCTTCCCGGATATGGGGAGTCGGAGAGTGCGGGTTCAGGGCGGCACATGCGGACTCAGGTACCGGCAAACCCCCACTCATGTCGGTGGTACCGGTAGACTGAAGCGGATCCCGCCCGCTTGCGGGATCTGCTGACAAACGCTGACAACGCAGATCGACGCAGCCGCTCCTGCTTGCATGCCTGCTGGCCCGGAGTACGGCCTGTGCTGTGCCAGAAAGGGCGCTTCGTGGCCGATTCCGGCAACCCCAACGACAACCAGTCCACAGCCGGCGAGAACGGCGAGGTCACCGCCTCGTACGACGGCAGTGCGATCCAGGTTCTGGAGGGCCTGGACGCGGTCCGCAAGCGGCCCGGCATGTACATCGGCTCGACCGGTGAGCGCGGTCTGCACCACTTGGTGCAGGAGGTCGTCGACAACTCGGTCGACGAGGCCATGGCCGGGCACGCGGACACCATCGACGTGACGATCCTCGCCGACGGCGGGGTGCGCGTGGTCGACAACGGCCGTGGCATTCCGGTCGACATCGTGCCGTCCGAGGGCAAGCCGGCCGTCGAGGTCGTGCTGACGGTCCTGCACGCGGGCGGCAAGTTCGGCGGCGGCGGCTACGCCGTCTCCGGCGGTCTGCACGGTGTGGGTGTGTCCGTCGTGAACGCGCTGTCGACGAAGGTCGCGGTCGAGGTCCGGCGTGACGGCTACCGCTGGACGCAGGAGTACAAGCTCGGCGTCCCGACGGCCCCGCTCGCGAGGAACGAGGAGACGGACGAGTCCGGTACGACGGTCACCTTCTGGGCCGACGGCGACGTCTTCGAGACGACCGACTACTCCTTCGAGACGCTGTCGCGGCGCTTCCAGGAGATGGCCTTCCTGAACAAGGGCCTGACCCTGACGCTGACCGACGAGCGCGAGTCGGCGAAGGCGACGGTGGGCGCGGACTCGGCCGAGGAGGTCGACGAGCCCCAGGCGCGCACGGTGAAGTACTACTACGAGGGCGGCATCGTCGACTTCGTGAAGTACCTCAACTCGCGCAAGGGCGAGATGATCCACCCGACCGTCATCGACGTCGAGGCCGAGGACAAGGAGCGCATGCTCTCGGTCGAGATCGCGATGCAGTGGAACTCGCAGTACACGGAGGGTGTGTACTCCTTCGCGAACACGATCCACACGCATGAGGGCGGTACGCACGAGGAGGGCTTCCGTGCGGCGCTGACCGGTCTGGTGAACCGTTACGCGCGCGACAAGAAGCTGCTGCGCGAGAAGGACGACAACCTCGCGGGCGAGGACGTCCGCGAGGGTCTGACGGCGATCATCTCGGTGAAGCTGGGCGAGCCGCAGTTCGAGGGCCAGACGAAGACCAAGCTGGGCAACACGGAGGCGAAGACCTTCGTGCAGAAGGTCGTCCACGAGCACCTCAACGACTGGTTCGACCGGAACCCGGTCGAGGCCGCGGACATCATCCGCAAGTCGATCCAGGCGGCCACGGCGCGCGTCGCGGCCCGCAAGGCGCGTGACCTGACCCGTCGCAAGGGTCTGCTGGAGAGCGCCTCGCTGCCGGGCAAGCTGTCCGACTGCCAGTCGAACGACCCGACCAAGTGCGAGATCTTCATCGTCGAGGGCGACTCGGCCGGCGGCTCGGCCAAGTCCGGCCGCAACCCGATGTACCAGGCCATCCTGCCGATCCGCGGCAAGATCCTGAACGTCGAGAAGGCCCGCATCGACAAGATCCTCCAGAACACCGAGGTCCAGGCGCTGATCAGTGCCTTCGGTACCGGTGTGCACGAGGACTTCGACATCGAGAAGCTCCGCTATCACAAGATCATCCTGATGGCGGACGCCGACGTCGACGGCCAGCACATCAACACCCTGCTGCTGACCTTCCTCTTCCGCTTCATGCGTCCGCTGGTCGAGGCGGGTCACGTGTACCTGTCGCGCCCGCCGCTCTACAAGATCAAGTGGGGTCGCGACGACTTCGAGTACGCGTACTCGGACCGCGAGCGCGACGCCCTGGTCGAGCTCGGCAAGCAGAACGGCAAGCGGATCAAGGAAGACTCGATCCAGCGCTTCAAGGGTCTGGGCGAGATGAACGCCGAGGAGCTGCGCGTCACCACCATGGACGTGGACCACCGCGTGCTCGGCCAGGTCACCCTGGACGACGCGGCGCAGGCCGACGACCTGTTCTCGGTGCTGATGGGCGAGGACGTCGAGGCACGTCGTTCCTTCATCCAGCGCAACGCCAAGGACGTTCGGTTCCTCGACATCTGAGTCGGTCTCAGCTGACCGCCTGAAAGGACTTCTGACCAGCAATGGCCGACGAAACCACCCCCACCGCAGAGAACCCCGCGGAGGAGCAGCCCGTGATGCGGATCGAGCCCGTCGGGCTCGAGACGGAGATGCAGCGCTCCTACCTCGACTACGCGATGTCCGTCATCGTCTCGCGCGCGCTGCCCGACGTACGGGACGGCCTCAAGCCGGTCCACCGTCGTGTGCTGTACGCGATGTACGACGGCGGCTACCGGCCCGAGAAGGGCTTCTACAAGTGCGCCCGCGTCGTCGGTGACGTCATGGGTACCTACCACCCGCACGGTGACAGCTCGATCTACGACGCCCTGGTCCGCCTGGCCCAGCCGTGGTCGATGCGGATGCCGCTGGTGGACTCGAACGGCAACTTCGGCTCTCCGGGCAACGACCCGGCGGCCGCGATGCGCTACACCGAGTGCAAGCTGATGCCGCTGGCCATGGAGATGCTCCGGGACATCGACGAGGAGACCGTCGACTTCCAGGACAACTACGACGGCCGCAACCAGGAGCCGACGGTTCTGCCGGCGCGGTTCCCGAACCTGCTGGTGAACGGCTCGGCCGGTATCGCGGTCGGTATGGCCACCAACATCCCGCCGCACAACCTGCGCGAGGTCGCGGCCGGCGCGCAGTGGGCGCTGGAGCACCCGGAGGCCTCGCACGAGGAGCTCCTGGACGCGCTCATCGAGCGGATCAAGGGCCCGGACTTCCCGAGCGGTGCGCTGGTCGTGGGCCGCAAGGGCATCGAGGAGGCGTACCGGACCGGGCGCGGCTCGATCACGATGCGCGCGGTGGTGGAGGTCGAGGAGATCCAGAACCGCCAGTGCCTGGTGGTCACGGAGCTGCCGTACCAGACTAACCCGGACAACCTGGCGCAGAAGATCGCCGACCTGGTGAAGGACGGCAAGGTCGGCGGCATCGCCGACGTCCGTGACGAGACCTCGTCGCGCACGGGCCAGCGCCTGGTGATCGTGCTCAAGCGCGACGCGGTCGCGAAGGTCGTGCTGAACAACCTGTACAAGCACACCGACCTGCAGACGAACTTCGGCGCGAACATGCTGGCGCTGGTGGACGGTGTGCCGCGCACGCTGTCGATCGACGCGTTCATCCGGCACTGGGTGCAGCACCAGATCGAGGTCATCGTCCGGCGTACGAAGTTCCGCCTGCGCAAGGCGGAGGAGCGGGCGCACATCCTGCGCGGCCTGCTCAAGGCGCTGGACGCGATCGACGAGGTCATCGCGCTGATCCGGCGCAGCAACACGGTCGAGATCGCGCGTGAGGGCCTGATGGGCCTGCTGTCGATCGACGAGATCCAGGCGAACGCGATCCTGGAGATGCAGCTCCGCCGCCTCGCGGCCCTGGAGCGGCAGAAGATCGTCGCCGAGCACGACGAGCTCCAGGCCAAGATCAACGAGTACAACGCGATCCTGGCCTCGGAGGAGCGCCAGCGCTCCATCGTCAGCGAGGAGCTGGCGGCGATCGTCGAGAAGTTCGGCGACGACCGGCGCTCCAAGCTGGTGCCCTTCGACGGGGACATGTCCATCGAGGACCTGATCGCCGAAGAGGACATCGTCGTCACGATCACGCACGGCGGCTACGTCAAGCGGACCAAGACCGAGGACTACCGCTCGCAGAAGCGCGGCGGCAAGGGCGTGCGCGGCACGAAGCTGAAGCAGGACGACCTGGTCGACCACTTCTTCGTCTCGACCACGCACCACTGGCTGCTGTTCTTCACGAACAAGGGCCGGGTCTACCGCTCCAAGGCGTACGAGCTCCCGGACGCCGGGCGCGACGCCCGCGGCCAGCACGTCGCGAACCTGCTGGCCTTCCAGCCGGACGAGAAGATCGCGCAGATCCTGGCGATCCGCGACTACGAGGCCGCGCCCTACCTGATCCTGGCCACCAAGGGCGGCCTGGTGAAGAAGACGGCGCTCAAGGACTACGATTCGCCCCGTTCGGGTGGCGTCATCGCGATCAACCTCCGCGAGACGGAGGATGGCAGCGATGACGAGCTGATCGGCGCGGAGCTGGTGTCCGCCGAGGACGACCTGCTGCTGATCAGCAAGAAGGCGCAGTCGATCCGCTTCACGGCGACCGATGACGCGCTGCGCCCGATGGGCCGTGCGACCTCGGGCGTGAAGGGTATGAGTTTCCGCGAGGGTGACGAACTGCTCTCCATGAGCGTGGTCCGGCCCGGTACGTTCGTCTTCACCGCGACCAACGGCGGTTACGCCAAGCGGACGCCGGTGAACGAGTACCGCGTCCAGGGTCGTGGTGGTCTGGGTATCAAGGCCGCGAAGATCGTGGAGGACCGCGGGTCGCTCGTCGGGGCGCTTGTGGTGGACGAAACGGACGAGATTCTCGCCATCACGCTCGGCGGTGGTGTGATTCGTACGCGCGTCAACGAAGTCAGGGAGACCGGCCGTGACACCATGGGCGTCCAGCTGATCAACCTGGGCAAGCGCGATGCCGTGGTGGGCATCGCTCGTAACGCGGAGGCGGGTCCGGAAGCTGACGAGGTCGACGACGAGAATCAGTCTGAGACCGAGGCAGTCGAGGGACAGGCCGCCGAGGCCGCCGAGGGCATGCAGCCTTCGGCTGGGGAGCACGAGGAGTAAGTCGTGAGTGGAGCCACGGGCGCCGGACCGTCCAAGACTGGAGCCAACGGTGCCCGTGGCCCCGCCGCGGACTCCCAAGGTGGGGACACCACCGCCGAAGGCAGGGGGACAACCGTGACTGATGGCCGAGGACCGCAGCCGACGGCCGGCCCGGGCGCGGGCGCGGGCGCCCCTGCCGGGCAGGGCCGGCCGGCCCAGCCGTACCAGCCGCCGCAGGCCTACGCGGCGCCTCCGGGCCCGGGTGCGCAGCGCAAGGCGCGTCCGGGGGTGCGTACGGCGCCCAGGACGCGCAAGGCGCGGCTGCGGGTGGCGAAGGCCGACCCTTGGTCGGTGATGAAGGTCAGCTTCCTGCTGTCGATCGCGCTGGGCGTCTGCACGGTCGTGGCGTCGGTGGTGCTGTGGATGGTCATGGACGCGATGGGCGTCTTCTCGACCGTCGGCGGCACCATCAGCGAGGCGACCGGGTCGAACGAGAGCAACGGCTTCGACCTCCAGTCGTTCCTGTCGCTGCCGCGCGTGCTGATCTTCACGTCGGTCATCGCGGTCATCGACGTGGTGCTGATGACGGCGCTGGCGACGCTCGGCTCGTTCATCTACAACCTGTCGGCGGGCTTCGTCGGCGGTGTGGAGCTGACCCTCGCCGAGGACGAATGACCTGCGCAGACGCTCGGCGGGAACCGATTTTGGCGTGACCGTGTCTGTGCGCTAATCTTCAGGAGTCAGCGCGCAGCGCGGATGGGGCTATAGCTCAGTTGGTTAGAGCGCATCCCTGATAAGGATGAGGCCACAGGTTCAAATCCTGTTAGCCCCACAGTGTCGAAGACCCCCAGGCCCAACGGCCTGGGGGTCTTTGTCGTTGGGCCAGTTGGGGCTTCAGCGCCGGTCGAAAGGCGCCGATCGGATATCGGTCGGTGTGTATTGTTGGCCGCCAGAAGTCCCCAACGTCAACGAAAGACGAGGTCGCGCGGTGAAGAAGCTGCTCCTGGTCGCACTGGCCGCCATCGGCGGGCTCCTCGTGTACCGCCAGATCCAGGCGGACCGCGCCGAGCAGGACCTGTGGACGGAGGCAACTGACTCCGTGCCTTCCGGTTCCGGTGTGTGAGACCGAAAAGCTGATCTCATGGAGCCCCGGCTGCCGCTGCGGTCGGGGCTTTGTGCTGTTCTGTGACGAAAACTTGCGGTATGCAAAGATTTGGCTTGCGCTAGCAAATATGGGGTGGGCGTGATGGGTCGGGTACGGAGAACAGCGCTGGCGGGGGCGGTGGCCCTGGGACTGGCCGTCGGACTGCCGGGAGCCGTGCACGCTGCGGGCCCGTCCTCGGAGCCGGTGCCGCAGTACCGCCCGGCCGACGGCGCGCAGAACGTGGCGGGCAAGCCCACCAGCGCGGACGCCCCGCTGCTGAGTCCGGGGAAGGTCTACGAGGATGTCATCTCCCCGGAGGACCGCTTCTACCAGCTCAACCTCGACGACAAGTCCAGCGTGTACGTCTCCGCGGTCGTCCGGCCCCCCGCGGGCGCCAAGGTCGGCTACAGCGACGACGTCGAGGTCACGATCATGACCACTGGCGGCAAGGCCTGCCCCGGCAACCCGGGCAGGGCGAGCTTCGGCAGTGAGGCGGGCACGATCAGCGCGGTCGGCGTACGCAGGCTGGAGGAGGACGCCGACTGCACGGCGGGCGGCACGTACTTCGTGAAGGTCACGCGCACCGCCGCCAAGGACTCCGACCAGCGCTCCTGGCCGGTCGAACTCCTCGTCAAGCGCGAGCCGGTGCTCGGCGGGGGCAACGCACCCACCACCGCGCCCAGCGTCTGGCCCTCGGCCTCCCCGACCCTGCCCGGCACCGCGCCGGTGGGCCGGGCCGGCGGCACCGGCTTCAACGACGCCCGGGCGGTGGGCACCGGGGTCTGGCGTGACGACCTGCGGCCCGGCCAGACCCGCTTCTACCGGGTGCCGCTCGACTGGGGACAGCAGCTGGGGCTGAGCGCCGAGCTCGCCAACGCCTCGATGACCAAGGACTACGGATTCGCCGCCGCCGGCCTCAAGGTGTCGCTCTACACCCCCTACCGCGGCCTGGCCGACTCCAAGGACACCACCTACGACGGGAAGCAGGCGGCGGTCGCGCTGCCGAAGACGGCGCCGGTGGCGTACGTGAACCGCTTCGCGGACGACGCCGAGATGCGCGCGATGCGCGTGGCCGGCTGGTACTACATCGCGGTGACCATGGGCGCGAACGTCGGGGAGTTCATCGAGGACGCCCAGCCCGTGCCGCTGACCCTGCGCATGGAGGTCATCGGCAGCCCGGCCAAGGCCCCCGCCTACAAGGAGAGCCTGAGCGCGGCCGGGTTCGGGGTGGGCGACGACGACCGGGCCGCCGCGAAGGACGGGCTCACCGCGCCCGAGGCCGCCGACGCGGCCGGGACCCGCTCCGTGATGCGGGTCGTGGCCGGCGCGGGCTTCGGCACCGGGACGCTGCTGCTGCTCGGCCTCGGCGGGTGGATCGTGCTGGCCCGGCGGCCACGGCACTAGATCCGGGTCAGCGCCCAGACGCCCACCGCGAAGGACAGCAGCGCCGCGGCGAGGATCCCGGCGGTGACGATCGCCGACGGCGGGGCGATCCCGCCGGTGCGGGCGGGCGCCGTGGGCCGGGACACGGGGTACGGGGTGGTGGCCGGCTCGGGAGCGGTGTCGGGCCGGGCCGGAGCCGGGAGGTGGAAACTGCCCGTCTCCGAGGGCACGAACGCCCCGGCCGGCGGCCCGAACCCGGCGGGGGCGGCGGGGGCGGCGGGTGTCGTGGCCGCCGTGGGTGTCATGGGTTTCGTGGGCGCCGTGGGGTAGGCCGCCGGGGTCGTCGAGGCCGTGCCGCGCGGATCGGTACGGGTCGGCTCGGCAGCCGCCCACGCCGCCGCCGACGGGGTGTGGGCGCCCTGGGAGACCGGTGTCGCCGCGCCCTGCGGGGGCACCCCCGCCGTGCTCTGCGGGGTGCTGTGCGGGGTGCTGTGCGGCCCCTCGGGGCCGAACCCGGCCGGGAGCGGGCCGAGTTGGTCGAACACCTCCACCGGGTCCTCGTCCGACGCGGGCGGGGGCAGCAGTTCGAGCGCCTCGGCAAAGGCCTTGCGGGCCCCTGTGGCGGTCTTGAAGCGGATCTGGGGATCTGGATTCAAGAGGTTCGCGATGACGTCCCACAGGGGCGCGGGAATGCCTTCGGGGGCGGCCGGAGTGCCGTGGGCGAGGAAGTGCTCCACCAGGGCCTGGGAATCGGGCTTGCGGCCCTGGAGGAGGTAGAGGGCGACCAGACCGACGGCGAAGAGGTCGGCGGGGAAGTCGGGTTCGGCGCCCAGCATTTGCTCCGGGGCGAAGTAGCCGGGGGTGCCCACCACGTAGTTGGTCTCGGTGAGCCGGGGCTCACCCTTGCGCATCGAGATCCCGAAGTCGGACAGCCGCAGGTGCGGCCGCCCGGTTCCGGTGGCCTCCATCAGGATGTTGGCCGGTTTGATGTCGCGGTGGACGACACCTTCCGAGTGCACCGCCGCCAGCCCCGACAGGAGCTGGTCGAGCAGCGTGCAGACGAAACGGGGAGGCAGCGCGCCGTAGTCCCCGATCACATGGGCGAGGGAGCCGCCGGCGACCAGGTCCATGGTGAACAGGACCTTGTCGTCGTCCGCCGCCCAGCTGGCCGGGGCCAGCACGTGGGGGTGGTCGATCCGCAGGGCCTGCTCGCGGACGAAGCGGAGCAGGGTGTGGGCGTCGCTCTGCAGCAGGACCTTCGCGGCGACGTACCTGCGGCGCCGGTGGTCCCAGGACCGCCAGACGGCACCCGCGCCGCCGCGCCCGATCGGATCCACCAACTCGTACCGACCGGCGAACACCTCACCCATCGCTTCGCCCGTCCCCCGTCATGTCGTCGTCGTCCGCGTCAGTTCTGATGTGCTTCGTAGTGGGCCACCGCGTCCGCGGTGCGGCCCGCCCCGTACACCCGGAGGAACTCTGCCAGTTCCGGATGGCTGGGAGCGAGGGTGTCCGCCGCGTCGATGATGTCCCCGGCCGCCGAGACCGAACGCAGCAGGGACTGGATCTCCCGGACGACCCGCTTGACGGTGGGTGCGCCGGAGCCGGTGGCGGTCTGGCCGCTGTTGCTGAGGACCGAGCCTCCCTGGGTCTTCTTGATCTGGTCCATCCGGTCGGCGGCCTCCGCCGCGCTGACGCTTCCGTCCGCCACCTGGCCGGCGAGATCCTGGAGGGCCTGGACGCGCTGGACGACGGCCGGGTTCCCGATCTTGGCACGCTGGCCGCTCATCAGCTGGGACAGCATCGGCGCCGACAGTCCAAGGACGGCAGCGAGGCGGGCCTGGTTCAAGCCGAGGTCATCTATGAGCCGGCGGAAGAGCGCGCCCAGCGGCTCCCCGTACCAGCTGCGCTGAAGTTCTCTGGCTCTGGCCGTGGCCTCTTGCTGTACAGCGTCCACTTACTACTCCCCTTCGCTGGTGCGAACCTCGCGAGCATCTTACGGAGAGTGGTCGTATGACGGGAGTCCCTATCATTTTGCGAGATGAGGGGGTACACCCGGTACTCTGTTCTGCGGAACGGTCAGTCCCTCCCGTGGGAGAGGCGCGTCCGGTTTCCGGGGCTTTAGCTCAGTTGGTAGAGCGCTGCCTTTGCAAGGCAGATGTCAGGAGTTCGAATCTCCTAGGCTCCACATGATCAGAGGGTCCCTGACCTGCGGAAACGCGGGTTAGGGACCCTCTCCGTGTTTATAACGTCAACACCGTGTCAACACCGCCCTGTCGTACGGTCCCCCCATGGCATCAATCAAGACCCGTCCTAAAAGGGACGGAACGGCGAGCTTCACCGTGCTGTGGAGGGCTGGCGGCGCGCGGAGCGCCAAGCAGGAATCGGAGGTCTTCAGTGATGAGAAGGCCGCCGAGCGATTCAGGGATCTGGTGAACGGGCACGGTCAGCAGTGGCCGCCCGGCTGGGTGCGAGGGCAGGGGTTCATCGCTGACCAGCGCCGGCCGGACACGATGTTCGAGGCATTCGCGCTCGCCTACGTCGACCGCCTGACCGGCATCCAGGGCGACACGCGCAGCAAGTACAAGACACGAATACGTGCCAACATGACGCCCTGGTTCGGCCCCTACTCCGTAGAGGACGGTGAGGGCACCATCCTCCGAGAGATGGTGCAGGACTGGGTCAACGACCTGGAGGCCGGACGGCCCGCCCCGCTCGATCCCTCAGACCGGAAGCCTCGAACGAAGTACCGGCCGAAGACCATCCAGAACGAGCACGGCTTGCTCTACTCGATCCTCCAGGCAGCTGTGGACGCCGAGCCGTCACTGCGAGCCTCGAATCCGTGCGCGAAGTCGCGTCTCCCCCGGCTCGACGGCGCCGAGGACGAAGAGGAGATGGTCTTCCTCGAACGTGAGGAATGGGCCTGGATCTACGAATGCCTCCGCGACGACGCCAAGGATCTTGGCGAGACGATCGCGGAGACCGGTTTCCGGTGGGGCGAGGCAACGGCACTCCAGCCCCGTGACCTCCGGCGGCGTAACGGCCGGCCCGCCATCCGCGTCCAGAGGGCCTGGAAGAAGGACGAGGACGGCAAGTCCATCCTCGGCCCCCCGAAGACCCGGAAGTCCCGCCGGACCATCGTCATCACCCACAAGCTGGATCGGATGCTGCGGCGTCGTGCCAAGGGCCTTGCTCCCGATGCCCTGATATTCACCGGCCCCGAAGGGCGCAAGTGGGACCCCGGAACCTTCCGACGCCTGCGCTGGGTGCCCGCGATCGAGATGGCCGCAGAGAAGTACGGCCTCATCAAGCGACCGCGTATCCATGACCTTCGCCACTCCCACGCGTCGTGGCTGATCGCCGCGAAGGTTCCCCTCCCGGCCATTCAGGGGCGGCTGGGACACGAGTCCATCACCACCACCGTGGACCGCTACGGTCACCTTCTGGACGCGCTGGACGACGAGGTCATGGCCGCGATCGAGTGGGCCATGGACCCGACGGCGCCCTTGCCTGGGTTCCTCCAGAACTCCGGTCTCGCAGGCATGGTGCTGCCTACCGTCCCCACTCAGCCTCAGGGTGGCGAATCAGCCGTGTACGGAGCCGATGGACAGGAGGAGGAATCCGCCTCTCTCTTCGTTGTCACATGCGGCGTGTACGGACTCGCCTTCCGGGAGCGCGAGCACGCTCGCGACGCAGCCGACCAGTGGAACGACGACCATCCTGATCAGGATGTGCCTGCGACGGTCGAGGAACGGGAACAGGAAGCAAGCGACGGCGTGATTTGGTCACGGATGCCGGACCGCCAGTACGTCTGGAACGTCAAGGCGTCGTACGGCCCGAACGGCACTCTGATGTACGAGCCAGAGACCGTGTCAGCGCGATGGATCTGGGAGTTCGAGTCCCGGGATTTCACTGCTCGTCGTGTGGTGACGCAGATCGAGCGCCGGACCCAGGCGGGTGGAGTCGTGGTGGTGCATGCCCGCGGAATCAACAAGACCGCTGTCAACTCGGCATTCGAGGAAGCGCGTGGTGAGCTGACGAAAGAAATCCTGCTGAGCCCCAGCGCCCGAGGAGTCGGCGTCACGACATAGCTGCCGCTCAGCCAGGGTTCGCTTGCTCGTCGCATCCGGCGTGGTCTTCCTCCTTGATCGGGAGGAAGACCACGCTTCGGATTTCGTCATCTCCGCCCCGCGCCGCCACCGAGGTCGTCACCAGAGGCTGAGGGGGCGGCCTGCTGCAATCGCTGCCCGAATGCGCGCCGCGATCTCCGTTTCGGACTCCCCGCCTTCCTGGCCGGCGCGGATAGCGGCGCCGATCGCGCGGGAGCGTCCGGCCGGTCCGCGGAGGTCGGCCAGAGGACTCCCGGGATCTCGGCGGCGGGCCAGCCATTCGGCCCGGTTCTCAGCCGCCGTGCCCAGCCGGAGGTGCGTCGGCTGCTGGCATGAGTGGTTATCGCATGTGTGGCAGACGGTCGGACTGTCGGTTCCCCAACCGAGGCGAGGGATCACGCCGTGCGCGAGCTGGTACCCGTACAGGTGGCCCGGCACGGTGCCGCGTCGTGTTCTGCCAGGCCGTGAGGCTGCCCTGAAGCTGGCGTGGCCGGTACTGGAGATGCCGCCGAGGAAGAACCAGCAGTCCTCGGTTGATGAGGTGCGGTGGACCTTGGCCCGGTAGCGGGCTCGAACGGCTTCGTTGGCCAGCCACGCAGCCCACTCAACAGCCGGAACACGTACAGGCGTTGGTTCGCCGATGAGGGCGAGCTGTTCGTCAACGGGAACGGGCCCGGACCCGTTCATCGCCGCGAGCGGGAAGAGTCCGGGCCCGGGGGCGTTCTCAGGCGCCATCAGCCCGGCCGTCGTCCGGCGTGGAGACCGGGGCCGGGGCGGCGGGGGCCGGAGGAGGCGGGGCCGACGTTTCTGCCCGAGGCGTACGGGCTCGGCGGGGGCGCTCGGCGCGGCCCCGCAGCGCTTCGATGACTTCCTTCGCGCGAGCGGCGGTAACAGGCTTCGCCTCGCGCTCCAGTTCCTCCGCCGACACGCCCAGCAACTCCGCGACCAACTCAGCGTCGTTGTCGAACAGCCGCAGGACAGCCGCAGCGGCCTCACGCGCTGCGACATCGGCCTTCTCCTTCGCCCGTGCCGCCTTCACCGCAGTTTCACGCGTGGCCAAGACGTTCTCCGCGGCTATCTCCCTCGTCTTCGCCTGAAACGCCTCGACGGCGCGAACCCGCCGTCGCAGCTCCGCCGCGCTCACCGATGCTGCCGGAGTCGTGCTCACCCGTTCCCCCAGTCCTGTTCGAAATCACTGCTCATCGCGCGCACCGTAGGCACAGGTCAGCGGACATCTCGAACCTGACCGCGGGTGCTGGCGTTCGAGACTT
>NZ_JAGGOY010000089.1 GCF_018614095.1 Streptomyces sp. ISL-87
AGTCCCAGCCCCCGGTGAGGGTGGAGGGACGTGCGAAGGTGCCGTCGCCGTTGCCGAGCCACATCTTGAGATTGCTCGCGGAGTCCTTGGCTACGAGGTCGACCTTGCCGTCGGCGTTGAAGTCCCCGGCAGCGGTCTGCGGGAAGTACCAGCCGTCCGTCAGGGTGACGGCCCGCTTGAAGGTGCCGTCCCCGTTACCGACCCACAGCAGCAGGTTGCCCGAGCCGTCGCGGGCGATGAGGTCCGCCTTCCCGTCGCTCGTGAAGTCACCCGCCGTGGTCTGGGAGTAGGGGCGCCAGCCGGTGGTGAGCGCGGTCTCCGCGGCGAGGGTTCCGTCTCCCTTGCCCCGCCACATCTTCAGGGTCCCGGTGGCGTCCTCCCGCGCGATGAGGTCGGCCACCTTGTCGCCGTCGAAGTCGGCGGCGGTGGACTGGGACGTGCGCACCGCGGTGCCGTTGGTGGCCGCGGCGAGCGTCTCGGCGAGCAGCTTCGTACCGGCGTCGTTGAAGTGCAGGTGGTCCGCGGGGTCGGCGAGGCCGTCGCGGAGCACGTGGGGCATGTCCGGGTCACGCGTGACGAGGTCGAAGTCGATGTAGCTGTCGATGTCGCCGGTCGTACGGATGTAGGCGTTGATGGCCTGGCGGATGTCCTCACGGCCGTCGCTGTAGCCGGAGTAGCCGGCGAACGCGGGGATGGTGGCGACGACGATGCGCAGGCCGCGGGCGCGGGACTGCGCGGCGATCCGGCGGATGCCGTCCTGCATGGCGGCCGCGTCGGAGTCCTGCACGATGTCGTTGATGCCTTCGTAGAGGACGACGGTGCGGACGTTGGTCTGCGAGAAGACGTCACGGTCCAGGCGGTTGAGGGCGCTCGGCGAGGCCGGGACGATGATGCGGTTCCGGAGGACTTCGTTGGCGGAGATCCCCTCGTTGAGCACGCCGGGTGCGCCGGGTGTGGCGCGCAGGATGGCGGCGTAGTAGTCGGGCCAGCGACGGTTGGCGTCCCGCGTCGAGTGGCCGCCGTCGGTCTGGGAGTCGCCCAGGGCGACGATGGTGCCGGGGTTGCCGGTGGTGGCGACGTCGATGCCGCTGAGGAAGGTCCAGTACGCGATGGTGCCGGGGAAGGACGTCGCGGCGCTGTCCGCGGTGTGATCGCCGGCCAGTCGGCTCGTGCTGTACGAGGTGGTCAGGGCGTACTCGTGGACGGGCGCGGCGGTCACCGGACCCGGCAGGTGGATGCTGACCAGCAGGTTCCGGCCCGCGGTGACGGGGAAGGTGACGGGGTCGCTGAAGACCTCGCCGCCCGCCGGGATGGTGACCTGCTGGCTCCCGCCGAAGGTCAGGGACACGGGGGCCGTGGTGGCGGTCGCTCCGGTCTTCTGGGTGGCGACCGTGGCGTGGCCGAACACGACCGGGGTGGGGGAGAAGGTGTTCGCGAAGCGGATGCGGGCGGTGCCGCCGGTGGTGTGGGGGTTGACGACCATCCGGAACGTCTGGTCGCGCCAGTCCTTGGCGGGCACGATGGCCGGCGCGGAGCCGAAGGAGGCGGCCCAGCTGCCGGTCCAGGTCTTCTTGCCGGGCGCGGCGGGGGTGGTGCGGACGGCCACGGAGTAGACGTGCAGGGCGGGGCTCGTCCCGGTCACGGTGGCGGACGCCTTGGGCAGGGTGACCGAGGCCACCTTCTTGCCCGGGGTGACCGGGACCGTGACGCCGTACAGCCGGACGGGGCCGTTCTGCTGCCCGCCCCGGGTGTTGGCGTGCGGGAGGGTGACGGCGGCGGTGACGGCGCTGCCCGTCTTCCAGTCGTCCACGGCGAGCGTGTAGGCGGAGGTGGTGCCGTCGCTGTAGGTGATCTTTCCGGTGGCGGAGACCGGGCCGCGCGTGGCGGACGCCAGGAAACCGACGGCGTTGCCGGTACCGGAGACCGCCACCCTCTGGCCGGTGGCCAGCACGTTGTCGGGCTGGCCGGGTGCCACGTCGGGCCGGGTGTATGTGGTCCCGTTCACGGTGATCCGCGCGCCGCGGGTCCATCCGGCGTTGTCCAGGTCGGAGGCCGACAGGCTGGCCCCGGTGCCGTCGAAGTCCGCCGTGGAGGGATCGGCGTCCGCGCTGATGGACGTGCTGTTCAAGGCGGAGGTGAAGGGGACGGTGGCGGCCTGCGCGGTCCCTGCGCCGGCCAGGGTCAGCCCGGTGGCCGTCAGGCTCAAGGCGGCGAAGGTGGCGGCCGCCCTCGGTGCGGCCACGCCGGCTCTGTTTTGACGCACGAAAACGTTCCCCCTGTGATGGTTCCAGCCCGCCGCTTCCCGTCTCGGCTTCCCCGGGCCGGAGGATGGCAGGCGCCGCTCCCGGACTGCAGTCCGGCGCGGATTACATGATCAAGAGGTCAGATCACGTCAGGGGCTGGAGGGTTGTACGCCGCGATCATGTATTTACGTTCTCTTTATGAAGGGCGCACATCCGCCGACCCGGGTGCCACGCCGGGCCGGACCCGCGGCGTGATCATTCGGGGCGCAGCGACCGCCAGATGGCATCGGGCAGGTACCGCGCGATCTCGTCGAGGTCGACGTCGTAGGTGTCGGCCAGCCAGCGCCGCGCGGCCTCGCCGGGCGGGCCGAGGACCAGTACCTCGATCACCGCCGCGGGCAATGGCGCGATCTCGCCCTTCATCATCCGGGCGCCCACCCACTGGACCACCGGGGCCAGTTTGGCCTCCTTGGCGGCGCGGATCTCCTCGGCGTGCACGGCCAGGTAGCCGGAGTAGGCGGAGGCGTGGAGGAACAGGGCGGCGTCCCGGCGCTCCCGGGTGAACCGCAGGTAGGCGTGCACGAAGTTGCGGATGCCCGTACGGGCGGTGCGGGAGCGCTCCAGGGCGGCCACCATCTCGTCGAACAGCTCGCCCATGCACCGGATGTAGAGCGCGGCGGCGAGCCCGTCGAAGCTGCCGAAGTGGTGGTAGAGGCTGCCGAGGCTGACCCCGCTGGCCTTGACGACGGCGCTGACGGTGAAGCCCTGCTGTCCCGACGTCGCGTACACGCGCAGTGCCGACGTCAGGAGTTGGTCGACGGTGGCCTCGCCCCGCTGCTGCTTCGCCATGCCCGCCAGGGTAGAGCAGAAGCCGGACTAGAAATCTCTTCTAGAAATCTATTCCAATAATCCCGGGTTTTGGTCACACTGGACCCGGGGGAGGGTCCGGGGCGGTTCAGCCGCCCCGGATCCCACCCACCCCTGCGACCCCGCCCTGTACGGGCGGAACCTCAGCGCTCCTGCCGCAGCCAGCCCGCGACCTCGGTCGCCCAGTACGTCAGGATCGTGTCCGCGCCCGCCCGCTTGATGCCGAGCAGCGTCTCCAGGATCGCCCGGTCGCGCTCGATCCAGCCCTTCTCCGCCGCCGCCTCGATCATCGCGAACTCTCCGCTGATCTGGTACGCGGCCACCGGCACGTCCACCGCCTGCGCGACCCGGTACAGGATGTCCAGGTACGGGCCCGCCGGCTTGACCATGACCATGTCGGCGCCCTCCTCCAGGTCCAGCGCCAGCTCCCGCAGCGACTCCCGGGCGTTCGCCGGGTCCTGCTGGTACGTCTTGCGGTCGCCCTGGAGGGAGGAGGCGACGGCCTCGCGGAACGGACCGTAGAACGCGGAGGAGTACTTCGCCGTGTACGCCAGGATCGACACGTCCTCGTGGCCCGTCTCGTCCAGCGCGTCGCGGATCACGCCGACCTGACCGTCCATCATCCCGCTCGGACCGACCACGTGGACGCCCGCGTCGGCCTGCACCTGCGCCATCTCGGCGTACCGCTCCAGCGTCGCGTCGTTGTCCACGCGCCCGTGCTCGTCCAGCACCCCGCAGTGGCCGTGGTCCGTGTACTCGTCCAGACACAGGTCGGACATGATCACCAGATCGTCGCCCACCTCCGCCTTCACGTCGCGGATCGCGACCTGCAGGATCCCGTCCGGCTCGGTGCCCGCCGTGCCCAGCGCGTCCTTGTTCTCGTCGGCCGGGACCCCGTAGAGCATGATCCCCGCGACGCCCGCCTCGACCGCCTCCACGGCGGCCTTCCGCAGCGTGTCCCGGGTGTGCTGGACCACGCCCGGCATCGCCGAGATGGCCAGGGGCTCGCTGATGCCCTCCCGGACGAACGCCGGGAGGATCAGGTCCGAGGGGTGCAGCCGGGTCTCCGCGACCATCCGTCGCATCGCCGGGGTGGTGCGCAGCCGACGGGGCCGCGAGCCGGGGAAGGATCCGTACGCGCTCATCTAAAGTCGCCTCTTCGAGCTCTTCGACGTTTGAAACACTCGCCCCAAGCGTAGGGCCCGGGTGCTCACGCACCCGGGCCCCACCCCTCGAACTCAGCTCACGTCGTACGACGCCTGCGCGCGCCCGGTCGCCGCTCGCTCGGCCGGGACACCGTCTCGCCGGCCTCCTTGGCCGCCTCGCGGCGCGCCGCCCCGTACTCGGCCAGCGCCTCCGCCAGCTTGGACACGCTCGGCTCCGGCGACAGGACGTCGACCCGCAGGCCGTGCTCCTCCGCCGTCTTGGCCGTCGCCGGCCCGATGCACGCGATGACGGTCACGTTGTGCGGCTTGCCGGCGATACCCACCAGGTTGCGCACGGTGCTCGACGAGGTGAAGAGCACGGCGTCGAAGCCGCCGCCCTTGATCGCCTCACGCGTGTCCGACGGCGGCGGCGAAGCCCGCACGGTCCGGTAGGCCGTCACGTCGTCGACCTCCCACCCGAGCTCTATCAGGCCCGCGACCAGCGTCTCGGTCGCGATGTCGGCGCGCGGCAGGAAGACACGGTCGATCGGGTCGAAGACCGGGTCGTACGGCGGCCAGTCCTCCAGCAGCCCGGCCGCGGACTGCTCGCCGCTCGGCACCAGGTCCGGCTTCACGCCGAACTCCACCAGCGCGGCCGCGGTCTGCTCGCCCACCGCGGCGACCTTGATGCCCGCGAAGGCCCGCGCGTCCAGCCCGTACTCCTCGAACTTCTCGCGCACCGCCTTCACGGCGTTCACCGAGGTGAAGGCGATCCACTCGTAGCGTCCGGTGACGAGCCCCTTCACGGCCCGCTCCATCTGCTGCGGGGTGCGCGGGGGCTCCACGGCGATGGTCGGCACCTCGTGGGGCACCGCGCCGTACGAACGAAGCTGGTCGGAGAGCGAAGCGGCCTGCTCCTTGGTGCGCGGCACGAGCACCCGCCAGCCGAACAGCGGCTTCGACTCGAACCAGGCCAGCTCCTCGCGCCGCGCCGCGGCGCCGTGCTCACCGACCACGGCTATGACCGGCCGGGCGCCCTCGGGCGACGGGAGCACCTTGCCCTGCTTGAACACCTGGGCGATCGTCCCGAGCGTCGCGGACCAGGTCCGCTGCCGGGTCGTCGTACCGCCCACGGTCACGGTGAGCGGCGTATCGGGCTTCCGCCCGGCCGACACCAGCTCGGCGGCCGCGCTCGACACCGTCTCCAGCGTCGCCGAGACGACGAGGACGCCATCACTCGCGCCCACCTCGCTCCAGCACCGCGCCGAGGCGTTGCGGGCGTCCACGAACCGCACGTCCGCGCCCTGCCGGCCGCGCAGCGGCACACCGGCGTACGCGGGCACGCCGACGGCGGTCGCGACACCGGGCACCACCTCGAAGGGGATCCCCTCGGTGGCACAGGCGAGCATCTCCTCGGCCGCGTTCCCGTCGAGGCCGGGGTCGCCCGTGACGGCACGCACCACCCGCCTGCCGGACCGTGCGGCCTCCATGACAAGATTGGCGGCGTCCCGGATCGCCGGGATACCGGCGGCCGCTGACAGTTCGTCAGCGATCGTCAGCTGCGGCGTGTCGACACCTGCGCGCGCATGCGTACGTACGACCTCGAGCACCTCGGGCTCCGCGATCAGTACGTCCGCGGAGGCGAGCGCCTCGACGGCGCGCAGCGTCAGCAGACCCGGGTCACCGGGGCCGGCACCGAGGAAGGTGACGTGCCCGTGGGCGGCGACCGCCGGAAAAGCGGAGGTGGTGGGACTTGAGGGGTTCAAAGCGATCGCTCCCCCATAAGACCGGCCGCGCCCTTGGCCAGCATCTCGTCCGCGAGTTCGCGGCCGAGCGCCATGGCCTCGTCGTAAGACTGGGGCACGGGACCGGTGGTGGACAGCTGCACCAGCGTCGAGCCGTCGAGGGTTCCGACGACGCCGCGCAGGCGCATTTCATTGACAATCTGCCCGTCGGCCAACAGGTCGGCGAGCGCGCCCACAGGGGCACTGCAGCCGGCCTCCAGGGCGGCGAGCAGGGATCGCTCGGCGGTCACGGCGGCCCGGGTGTACGGGTCGTCGAGCTCTCCGAGCACGGCGATGAGCTCCGCGTTGGACGCGAGGCACTCCACGGCCAGGGCCCCCTGGCCGGGCGCGGGCAGCACGTTGTCGACGGACAACAGCTCGGTCGCCTCGTCACCCCGCCCTATCCGGTTGAGCCCGGCGGCGGCGAGCACGACGGCATCGAGTTCACCCTCCCGCACGAACCCGATCCGGGTGTCGACGTTGCCCCGGACGGGAACGGTCTCGATGACCTTCCCCAGGCTCCTGGCGTACGCGTGGAGCTGCGCCATGCGGCGCGGCGAACCGGTACCGATCCGCGCACCGTCGGGCAGCTGCTCGAAGGTCAGGCCGTCACGGGCGACGAGCGCGTCACGCGCGTCCTCCCGCTTCGGCATGGCCGCGATGACCAGCTCCTCGGGCTGCGTGGTCGGCAGGTCCTTCAGCGAGTGCACGGCGAAGTCGACCTCCCCGCGCAGCAGGGCGTCACGCAGGGCGGTGACGAATACCCCGGTCCCCCCTATCTGCGCCAGGTGCTCCCGCGACACATCGCCGTAGGTCGTGATCTCCACGAGCTCGACGGACCGGCCGGTGGCCGCCCGTACCGCGTCGGCGACATGGCCGGACTGGGTCATGGCCAGCTTGCTCCGTCGCGTGCCAAGCCGGAGCGGCTGGTCGGGACGTGTGTTCATGATGCCCGTCCTGGGTCGTCGTTCTTCGGATCGGCCACGTCCGCCCGGCTGACGGAGGCCACCGTCTGAGGGTCGAGGTCGAAGAGTTCGCGCAGCGCCTCCGCGTACCCGGCGCCGCCGGGCTCGCTCGCGAGCTGCTTGACGCGCACGGTCGGCGCGTGCAGGAGCTTGTCGACGACCCGGCGCACGGTCTGAGTGACCTCAGCCCGCTGCCGCTCGTCGAGATCGGGGACCCGCCCGTCGAGCCGCGCCACTTCCATGGCGACGACCTCGGCTGCCATGGCCCGCAGGGCCACGACGGTGGGCGTGATGTGCGCGGCCCGCTGGGCCGCCCCGAAGGCGGCCACTTCCTCGGCGACGATCCCGCGGACGGCGTCCACGTCGGCCGCCATCGGCGCGTCGGCGGAAGCCCCCGCCAGGGACTCGATGTCGACCAGCCGCACCCCGGGGATCCGGTGCACGGCGGCATCGATGTCGCGGGGCATGGCCAAGTCGAGCAGCGCGAGCCGGATGTCGGTCCCGTCGACCTGCGCCCGCACCCCGCGGCGCGGCTGCCGCTGCGCGGCGGCCTCACCTTGATCGGCCCAGGTCCCGTGCAGCTCAAGGGAGTTGGCGTCCACCCCGGTGAGCGCGGAGCGCCCGTCCCCGACCGGACAACCCTCCACCTGCTGCCCGGCACTGATGGTCCGAGCGGCCCCGGCATCGGCCAGCCGCCCACCGGCCTCGGCGGCAGCGACCAACCGGGCCACAACCTCGGGATCCAGCCCGGCCGGCGCACCGTCCAGCCTCGCCGGCGTTTGAGGCGCGGGGTCCGGGGCGGCGCCCCGGGAATCGGGAAGGGGCGGGGAGGGGACGAGCCCCGCAGGGCCCCCGGCCCCGGCCCCGGCAACGGCGACGGCCGCGGCCACGTCGTCCCCGGTCAGCACCAACCCGGTGGCCCCGGTGCAGGACACCACCACATCGACTCGTGTCAACTCATCGGCGACAGCGGCCATCGCAACGGCCCGAGCCCCCACCCCGGTGCCCGAGGCAACCAGAATGTCGACCAACCGCTCCGCCCGCTCCGCGGTCCGGTTCGCCACCACGATCTCGGCGACACCGACCCGCGCCAGCGTCGCCGCCGCCAGCGAGGACATCGACCCGGCACCGATCACCAGCGCCCGCTTGCCCGCGGCCCACTCCCCCACCGGGAGGTGCACGGCCAGCTGCTCCAGCCCGAAGGTCACCAGCGACTGCCCGGCCCGGTCGATCCCGGTCTCCGAGTGCGCCCGCTTACCGACCCTCAGCGCCTGCTGGAAAAGATCATTGATCAGACGCCCGGCGGTGTGCAGCTCCTGCCCCAGCGCCAACGCGTCCTTGATCTGCCCGAGGATCTGCCCCTCGCCGACCACCATCGAGTCCAGCCCGCACGCCACCGAGAACAGGTGGTGCACCGCCCGGTCCTCGTAGTGCACGTACAGATACGGAGTGAGCTCCTCCAGAGCCACCCCACTGTGCTGCGCCAACAGCGTCGACAGCTCGGCCACACCCGCGTGGAACTTGTCCACGTCCGCGTACAGCTCGATCCGGTTGCAGGTGGCGAGCAGCGTCGCCTCGGCCGCCGGCTCCGCCGCCAGCGTGTCGTGCAGCAGCTTCACCTTGGCGTCGACGGACAGCGAGGCCCGCTCCAGCACGCTCACCGGCGCGCTGCGATGACTCAGCCCAACAACGAGCAGACTCATGCCGGCATCACCGCCGGCACGTCACCCTCGGGACCGCCCTTGCGCGCGGCCGCGGCGGCCCGCCCGGCCGGCGGCTCCACGGCGGCGGCCGGCGCGGCACCGGTGCCGGTACCGGCCCCCGCGCCCACACCCGCGTCGGAGGCGGCCGCAGCCGCTTCCTCCCCGGCCTTGCGCTGCTCGTGGAACGCCAGGATCTGCAGCTCGATCGAAAGGTCGACCTTCCGCACGTCCACCCCGTCGGGCACGGAGAGAACGGTCGGCGCGAAGTTCAGAATGGAGGTGACCCCGGCCGCGATCAGCCGCTCGCTCACCTGCTGCGCCGCCCCCGCCGGCGTCGCGATGACACCGATCGAGACACCGTTGTCCTCGATGATCTTCTCCAGATCATCGGTGTGCTGTACGGGCATGCCGGCGACCGGCTTCCCGGCCATGGCCGGATCGGCGTCGATGAGCGCCGCCACCCGGAACCCGCGCGAGGCGAAGCCGCCGTAGTTGGCCAGGGCCGCGCCGAGGTTACCGATGCCGACGATGACGACCGGCCAGTCCTGGGTCAGCCCGAGCTCGCGGGAGATCTGGTAGACGAGGTACTCGACGTCGTATCCCACTCCACGCGTCCCGTAGGACCCCAGGTACGAGAAGTCTTTGCGCAGCTTCGCGGAGTTGACTCCGGCGGCGGCCGCGAGCTCCTCGGAGGACACCGTGGGCACCGATCGCTCGGAGAGCGCGGTGAGGGCGCGCAAGTACAGCGGAAGCCGGGCGACAGTGGCCTCGGGAATACCTCGGCTGCGGGTCGCCGGTCGGTGAGTTCGGCCAGTTGCCACGATGCTCCTGCGGGATGAGCGGGGCTGCAGGCGGTCACTTGTCCCAAGACCGCCCCGTCGAATGCAGGCTATGTCTTTGTGAACGCGTGCACAAAGATTGTGTCCGGTTTGTCCGAGCAAAGTGACCGGGGTCACGCGGTCCGGGCACGCGGGGGCGGAACCGGGAACGGGCCGAACCCGTTCAAATCCCGATGAGGGCAAAACGGTACACACTCCCCATCAATACGCCCCCGAGTCCCCATAAATCGCCCACGATGGTAACCGCCGGGACGGTCAGCCCTCCAATGCCCGACGGAGCCGGTCAGGGTTCACTCGCCAGAAGGTGTGCTGTTCGCCGTCGATCAACACCACCGGGATCTGCTCCCAGTGGAGCCGGTAGAGCTCCTCGTCCTGCGAGATGTCCTTCTTCTCCCACTGTGCACCGGTTTCGGCGCACACCTTCTCGATCACCAGCTGGGCCTCATCGCAGAGATGGCACCCCGGCTTCCCGATGAGCGTGACCAACCGCTCGCCGGGATGCTTCTTTTCCTTACGACGCAGCAAAGGGCTCATGCCCCCATTGTCCCGCGCCCCCTCGGCCGGCCGCCCGCGGCGGTTCCACGTCCCGAAGTGTTAACACCTCCGTTTCCCATCGGTTCGGGAACTCCCGAACACAATGGCTATGCTCGCGTCATGGCCGCTCTGGGATGGCTCACCCCCCGTAGACGCTCCGCAACCGCGCGGAGCGTGCTGGCAGGCGAGGCCTCGGCCGAGGCCGCCCGCAAGACCGCGCAGGCCGAGGCGCCGGAGCCCGCGGAACACGCCGCGGCGGCGGTCACCGAAGCGCCGGACATCGAGGCGCCCGAACCGGAGTTCCCGGTTGCCGGCGACGACCTGGCCGCCGCTTTCTTCGACCTCGACAACACCGTCATGCAGGGCGCCGCGATCTTCCACTTCGGCCGCGGCCTCTACAAGCGCGAGTTCTTCCGCCGCCGCGAGCTCGCCCGCTTCGCCTGGCAGCAGGCCTGGTTCCGGCTGGCCGGCGTCGAGGACCCCGAGCACATGCAGGACGCCCGCGACAGCGCGCTGTCCATCGTCAAGGGCCACAAGGTCTCCGAACTCATGGGCATCGGCGAGGAGATCTACGACGAGTACATGGCCGAGCGGATCTGGCCGGGCACCCGCGCCCTGGCCCAGGCCCACCTCGACGCCGGCCAGAAGGTGTGGCTCGTCACCGCCGCCCCCGTGGAGACGGCCACGATCATCGCCCGCCGCCTCGGCCTGACCGGCGCCCTGGGCACCGTCGCCGAGTCCGTCGACGGCGTCTACACCGGCCGGCTGGTCGGCGAGCCGCTGCACGGCCCCGCCAAGGCGGAGGCGGTGCGCGCCCTGGCCGCCGCCGAGGGGCTCGACCTCGACCGCTGCGCCGCGTACAGCGATTCGCACAACGACATTCCGATGCTGTCGCTGGTCGGACACCCTTACGCGATCAATCCCGATACAAAACTGCGCAAGCATGCCCGTGCACACGACTGGCGGCTGCGCGACTATCGGACCGGCCGCAAGGCCGTGAAGGTCGGCGTCCCGGCAGCAGCCGGGGTCGGCGCGATCGCGGGCGGCACGGCCGCCGTCATCGCCCTGCACCGCCGCCGCAAGTAGCCCCGGCCGCCCCGGTATCAGGCCGCCGCCTGCGCCGAACCGCCCCGCGCCGGCCGGGCGGCCCCCGGCCCGCACCGGGCCCTGCCGCGGCACAGCCATTCCCCCAGCCCTACCCGGACGCCGGACAGGGCACTCACGCATGCCCGACTCGGTCGCGAGCCAGCGTGGAAGCGTCCATTCCGCGCATCCAACCGATCAAGAAACGATCACCAACTGCGACTGAATATGCCCTCGACACGCAACAGAAGTGTCGGAACCGGTGATTTGAGCAACTGGGTGTAGCGCTGCCTGTACGAAGCGTTATTCTCCTCAAACGCATGCCACCGGCCATCTGTCGCCACGACGGGTGAACGGTCCCGCACTGCACGTGATGGAAGCTCTGCCTCTGGGAGTCCCGTGTACCCACCTGTCGGGGTTGACGCCTCGGGCCTGGCTACGCTGCGCGCAACGGTCCTCGACCACCTGCGCGGCTTCGTCCCCACCGCGTACGCCGTCCCCGCCTTCGCCGCCGCGGTCCCTGCCGGCCTCGGCCCGGCCGGTCCTTGCTATGCCCTGACCGACGGCGGCGCGACGGTGGGCAGACGCGGTCGCGCGGCCGGAACCTCAAGCAGCGGTGCCACCGGCACGAGCGCACCCACCGCCCGCCGCCCCACCGCGGACAGCGACCAGGCCCGCATGATGGACCTGGTCGAACGCGCCCAGGCCGGCGAGGCCGAGGCCTTCGGCCGGCTCTACGACCAGTACAGCGACACCGTCTACCGGTACATCTACTACCGCGTCGGCGGCAAGGCGACCGCGGAGGATCTCACCAGCGAGACCTTTCTGCGCGCGCTGCGCCGCATCTCCACCTTCACCTGGCAGGGCCGCGACTTCGGCGCCTGGCTCGTGACGATCGCCCGCAACCTGGTCGCGGACCACTTCAAGTCCAGCCGTTTCCGGCTCGAAGTCACCACCGGCGAGATGCTCGACGCCAACGAGGTCGAGCGCAGCCCGGAGGACTCGGTGCTCGAGTCCCTCTCCAACGCGGCCCTGCTGGAGGCCGTACGGAAACTCAATCCGCAGCAGCAGGAGTGCGTGACCCTGCGCTTCCTGCAAGGCCTCTCGGTCGCCGAGACGGCCCGGGTGATGGGGAAGAACGAGGGCGCCATCAAGACGCTCCAGTACAGGGCGGTCCGCACGCTGGCCCGCCTCCTCCCGGACGACGCCCGCTGAAGCTGCCCGACCTCATACGACCGGTAGCCCCTTCCCGATGACTCTGATGACGCTGTGGTCCGATCATCCTTCGTCCGTAACCCAAGTGCCGCGCCGCTCGTTGTGCGGAATGCAGGCTCCCTGTGGACACGTCCTGCCTGAGGCCGCTCACCCGAAAGGGTGGATGTACTCAAGGAGGGCAACCTTCCGGTCACCTTGGGGAGTCGATCGTCATGACGAGAGGAGGTGCCGCCAGTGATCGCGAACGTGACTCCGCACCGGCGGGCGAACGCCTTCGCCCAGGCCCTGGAGGATCGGACCCCGTCCGACCTTTCAGCACCGGACCCGGCGGCCGAGCAGTCCGAGGCACCTGCCGAACCTGCCGACCACCGGCTGCTGGCCTTGGCGAGCGCGCTCGGCGAAATGCCGCGCCCGCAATTGGACGCCGAAGTCAAAGTGGTGCAGCGAGCCCAGCTCGTGGCCGCCATGGAGGCCTTGGTGCTGGAGGAGAGGGCCGGGGGCGGTGCCGCCTCGGACCCTCTGGTGCCCGAGCAGCGGACCGGCCGCGGCGCCCACCGGGCGACCTCGCTCCGGAAATTGCGGCCCCGCTCCCGCTGGTCCAAGGGCATCGCAGCGGGCGGCCTCACCGTGGGTGTGGCCGCGGGGGCTTTCAGCGGCGTGGCCGCTGCCAGTACGGACGCCCTGCCAGGTGACTCCCTCTACCCGATCAAGCGGGGCATGGAGGATCTGAAGCTGGGCATGGCCGACGAGGATTCGGACCGGGGCGAGCTCTATCTCGACCGGGCCTCGAACCGCCTGTCGGAAGCCCGCAGGCTGATGGAGCGCGGCCGCACGGGCGTACTGGACCACGAGTCCCTGGGCGAGATCCGCCGAGCACTGGCGGGCATGAAGCACGATGCGTCGGAGGGGCACCGGCTGCTCCAGGCGGCGTACGAACGGGACGGCTCGCTGGCCCCGATCCAGGCGCTGTCCTCGTTCTCCCGCTCGCACCGCGACGCGTGGGGCCGGCTCCGGGAGAAGCTCCCCGTGCAGCTCACGGATGTGAGCGGTGAGGTGGAATCGGTCTTCCAGGCCATAGACGATGACGTCGCCCCGCTCCAGAGCCTCCTCCCGAAGCTCCCGGAGCAGACCCGCGGCGCACCCGGATCCTCAACCAAGCCGAGCACCCCGGCGGCCAAGCAGCAATCAACACCGGCCCACGGCGCGCCGTCGACCAGCCCCACCCCCACGGCCTCGGGCAGCACCAGCCACCCGCCGGCCCCCGGCGGCCTTCTGGGCGGCACAGGCGACCTCCTGACCCCCCCCACAGGCCAGTCCCCACCCACCTCCACCTCCACCCCCACCCCGGACCTCCCCGCCCCGGACATCACCCTCCCGCCCCTGCTCCCGGGTCTCCTCCCGGGCCTGGGCATCAACGCGCAGGACACGGAGTAGACGCGGAGCAGGTCCCCACCAAAAATGCCGACGAGGCTGGGTCCTCCCAGCCTCGTCGGCATTTTGACGGTTCGACGGTTCGTCCGACCGTTCAGAAGAAGACGGACCGCCGCTGCACGAGCAACCGGTACAGCGTGTGCTGAATCTGCTCCCGCACCTGATCCGTGAGGTTGAACATCAGCATCGGATCCTCCGCCGCCTCCGCCGGATACCCATCCGTCGGAATCGGCTCCCCGAACTGAATCGTCCACTTCGTCGGCAACGGCACCGCCCCCAACGGCCCCAGCCAAGGAAACGTCGGCGTGATCGGGAAGTACGGAATCCCCAACAACCGCGCCAGCGTCTTCGCGTTGCCGACCATGGGGTAGATCTCCTCCGCCCCCACGATCGAGCACGGCACGATCGGCGTCCCCGCCCGCAGCGCCGTGGACACGAACCCCCCACGCCCGAACCGCTGGAGCTTGTACCGGTCCCCGAACGGCTTCCCTATCCCCTTGAAGCCCTCCGGCATCACACCGACCAGCTCCCCGGCCTCCAGCAGCCGCTGCGCGTCCTCCGCGCACGCCAGCGTGTGCCCCGCCTTCCGCGCCAGCTCGTTCACCACCGGCAGCATGAACACCAAGTCCGCCGCCAGCAGCCGCAGGTGCCGCCGCTCCGGATGGTGGTCGTGCACCGCGACCTGCATCATCAGCCCGTCGAGCGGCAGCGTCCCCGAGTGGTTCGCCACGATCAGCGCCCCACCCTCCTTCGGGATGTTCTCGATGCCCTTGACCTCGACCCGGAAGTACTTGTCGAACAGCGGCCGCATCAGGGACATCAGGACCTGGTCCGTCAGCTCCTTGTCGTAGCCGAAGTCGTCGACCTCGTAGTCCCCGGTGACCCGCCGCCGCAGGAACGCCAGTCCACCGGCGATCCGCCGGTCCCAGCTGCCCGCCTCCGGCACAGCGCCGGACACGGACTCCGGCACGGGCCCGGACACGGGCGCGGGCGCGGGCGCGGGCGCGGCATCAGGCTCCACCGGCGGAGCCACCCGTACCCGCCGCGGCACACGCCGCCGCGGCCGGTCCTCGTCGAACGGAATGACCTTGGCGTCCGCCACTATCGCTGCGCTCCCTCTTCCACACCGGCACCGTCGACATTCAGCATCCCTGCCACCCGGTCCACGGCCCGCCCGACCCGCTCCGGCGGCAGCAATCCGCTCCCCCGGCTCCGCGCGAAGTCCGCGAAGGTCTCAGCGGTCGTGTACATCGGCTGGAACCCCAGGGTGTCCCGCATCTGCGAGGTCTCCACGACCCGCCCGTGCGTCAGCAGCCTGATCTGCTCGGGCGAGAAGTCCGTGACACCCACCGCCCGCAGCGCCGCCCCCACCCACGTCACCGCGGGCAGCAGCAGCGGCACCGTCGGCCGGCCCAGCCGCCGCGAGCACTGCGACAGCAGCAGCACGCCGTCGCCCGCGATGTTGAAGGTCCCGCTGTTCAGCGTCCCGCGCCGCGGCTCCTGCGCCGCCAGCCGCAGCACGTCCAGCACATCGTCCTCGTGCACGAACTGCAGCCGCGGGTCATAGCCCAGCACCGTCGGCATCACCGGCATCGAGAAGTACTCGGCGAGCGCCGAGTCCGCGTAGGGCCCCAGGATGTTCGCGAAGCGCAGTACGCACACCGCCACGTCCGGCCGCCGCCGCGCGAAGCCCCGTACATACCCCTCGACCTCGACGGCGTCCTTGGCGAAGCCGCTCGACGGCAGCGATTTCGGCTGCGTCGTCTCGGTGAACACGGCCGGATCCCGCGAGGCGCCCCCGTACACGCTCGTACTGGACTTCACCACGATCCGCCGTATCGTCGGCGACTTCTGGCAGGCCCCGAGGAGCTGCATCGTCCCGATGACGTTGGTTTCCTTGACGGCACTGTGTCCGCCGCCCGCCGCCGCTCCGCCCCCGCCGGTGACCGCGAGGTGGACCACCGTGTCCACGGCGTGCTCGGCGAGCACGCGGGCGATGGCCGACTGCCGGATGTCCGTACGGATGAACTCCGCCGATCCGAGCCGGTGCGGCGGAGGCACCGCGTCCACCGCGATCACCCGATCGACGTCCGGATCTCGCTGGATGCGCCGCACGAAGCGGCCTCCCAGCTGCCGGGCTGCCCCGGTAACGAGTACGACCTTCCCCACGAGCTCAGCGCCTCCCTTGTAGAAGCCACAGCCGAAGCAGACAGACTGCCCCCGGCTGCACCGCAGCCCCTCCACCAGGATGGTGGAGGGGCTGCGGAGAACACGTACAGCTGCCGTTTACTTCTTGTTACGGCGCTGGACGCGGGTGCGCTTGAGCAGCTTGCGGTGCTTCTTCTTAGCCATCCGCTTGCGCCGCTTCTTGATAACAGAGCCCACGACTACCCTCGCTCACTTCTCTTCACTGGTGCGGGGCGTCTGGGCCCACACGACCTACGTCGGCCTAGCCTACCCGCCCAAGCTCTGAGCTTGTAATCCGAGGGCGTCCGCGGGGACCTGAGTCCTCAGTCTCAGGCCGACTCCACCCCCACATACGACTCTCGGAGGTACTCATGGACCGCGTTCTCGGGGACCCGGAAGGACCGGCCCACCCGGATTGCGGGCAGATGACGGTTGTGCACCAGGCGGTACACGGTCATCTTCGACACTCGCATCACCGAGGCAACCTCCGCCACGGTCAGGAACTGAACCTCACTGAGAGGCCTCTCGCCAGCAGCCATGACACACCTTGACCTTCCGCGCATGACGGGCACCGGCTTCCCCTCCGGTTACTCCTCGTCGTCGCACGCTCACTCCCAGAGTAGGGGCGTGTGATACGAGTGGGGAAGAGGAGCTACAGACACTCCTGCCCGCCCGGCAGACTGGCCCGATCCAGCACGTAGCGAATGAGCGGTCGGTAGTAGTCCGCACGCACCGCGTCATCAAGCGGAACCACCACCGAGACCCGCCCCTCGGCCTCCCCGACGAACAGCGCCGGATCATCCGTATCCGCCAGCCCGATCGCGTCCACACCCAGCTGACCTGCACCGCAGACCCACCCGTGGTCGCCCACGACCAACCCCGGCAGCGGCCCCCCGGCCTCCGCGACCGCCCCCAGAGCGATCCGAACCGGCAGTGGCGAATGGGTGTGTGCGCCGGTCGCACTCCCGCCCGGCCGCGCGCCGGTTTCCCGCACCAGTGCGACACCCCGTACGTAATCGATGCGGTGCGGGCGTACGCCGAACCGGGTCGCCATGTCGACACTGGCCCCCTGCGCCGGGGTGAGGACTACACATCCTGCCGCCGACAACGCCTCAGCCAAACTGGCGTAGAACCCCAGGAGACGGTGCGGATGACCGGTGCCGAACAACACGGGCGACCGGAGCCCCGCCGCCTCCCGCAGCCTCCCCGCGAAAGCCTCCAGCCCGGCCACCGTGCGCTCCGGATCGATCACGTCCGGCCCGCTGACGTGCGCCGGATCCGCCGAGACCCCGCACTTCTCCGCCATCAGCCTCAGCAGGTCACCCTCGCCCCAGCCCCACTCCGGTTCCAGCCCCAGCAGCACCCGCGGATCACGCGCCGCGAACAACCGGTAACTGCGCAGGCTCTCCTCACGCGAAGTGGCGATGGGCCCGGCCAACCGGGCGGCCAGCAGATGCGCACGCAGCGCGCCGGTGCTCAACACCCTCCGATGCTCCCGCACCGGCATCGGCGCATCATCAATTCCAGCGAACAGCCCCACAGTTGGCGTAACGATGCTTCACAGCCGCCGCTCCGTCACGTCAGCATCCCGCGCAACGGGAACACCGCCCGCCGCGTGGCCAGGACGGCCTGATCCGTACGGTCCGCGGGGTCGTACCCAGCGTCCCATTCCCGCCACTCCGGGCTCCGCCCATCCGTCATCCGGGCCGGCGCCACCTGCCGCGTCCGCGCGTACGCCTCGGCCCGCCACGCCTCAGGCACATCCGACTCCGGATCCACCGGCCGATGCCCGGCGATAGCCACCAGATGCGTCCACGACCGCGGCACGACGTCCACCACCGCGTAGCCCCCACCGCCCAGCGCCAGCCACCGCCCGTCCGCGTACTCGTGCGCCAGCCTGTGACAGGCCTCCTGCACGACGCGCTGCGCGTCCAGCGACACCGCCAAGTGGGCCAGTGGGTCCTCGAAGTGCGTATCGGCCCCGTGCTGGCTCACCAGGACCTGCGGCCGGAAATCCGCCAGCAGCTCGGGCACCGTCGAGTGGAACGCCCGCAGCCACCCCTCGTCCCCGGTCCCGGCGGGCAGCGCCACATTCACCGCCGACCCCTCGGCGGCCGGCCCGCCCGTCTCCTCGGGCCACCCGGTCTGCGGGAACAGCGTCCGCGGATGCTCGTGCATCGAAATCGTCAGCACCCGGGGGTCGTCCCAGAAGGCCGCCTGCACCCCGTCACCGTGGTGCACGTCCACATCCACGTACGCCACCCGCTCGGCCCCCAGCTCCAGCAGCCGCGCGATCGCCAGCGCCGCGTCGTTGTACACGCAGAACCCCGCCGCCCCGCCCGGCATCGCGTGGTGCAGCCCGCCGGCGAAATTCACCGCGTGCTGGGCCTCCCCGCGCCAGATCGCCTCCACGGCCGCCACCGACTGCCCCGCGATCAGCGCGGACGCCTCGTGCATCCCGTGGAACGCCGGATCGTCCATGGTCCCGAGCCCGTACGAACCGTCGGCCACCCCGGGGTCGGCGGACACCTCGCGCACCGCGGCGACGTAGTCCTCCCGGTGGACCAGCCTCAGCGTCGAATCACCGGCGGCACGGCCCGCCCGTACCTCCATGGCCTGATCCAGCCCGAAGGCACGCACCAGGCCCATGGTCAGCGCCAGGCGCACCGGATCCATCGGATGGCTCGGTCCGAAGTCATACTTCGTTACCGCCTCGTCCCACATCAACAACCCGCGGCCGCTCATGCCCGACACCGTATCGGGCGCCCTCCACGCCGAACGAGCGGGCGTAGAAGAGTGTCACCAGCACCAACGCCATCGGCACGAGCATCGCGCCCCGGTAACTCCAGGCGTCCCCGATCCCGCCGACGAGCGGCGACCCGATCAGGAACCCGACGTAGTTGAAGATGTTCAGCCGCGCGATGGCTGTGTCGGACGTCCCGGGGAACAAGCGCCCCGCCGCCGCGAAGGTCTGCGGCACGATCACACACAGCCCGATCCCCAGCAGCGTGAACCCGAGCATCCCCGCCCACGCCGCCGGCGCCGCGGCCACCACCCCGAACCCCAGCGCGGCGACCAGCGTCCCGGCCCGCACCACGGCAACGGCCCCGAACCGGCGCACACCCAGGTCCCCGACCGCCCGCCCGATCAGCGTGGTCACCATGTACACGTTGTACGGGACGGTCGCCAGCTGCTCCGAGCTCCCGAGCACGTCCTGGAGGTACTTGGCGCTCCAGTTCGACACCGTCGAGTCCCCGATGTACGCACACGCCATCACCAGACACAGCGGCAGCAACAGCTTGAACCCGCCGGCCCCGAGCCCCTTCTCCTGCCCGGCACCCGGCGCCGCCCCACTCCCCAGGCCGACGTAGAACCGGCTCCCGGCCACCACGAGCGGCAACAGCACGACCACGGCCGGCAGATAGCTGGTGAACAACGACAGATGCCAGTGCGCCCCGGCCCAGGCGGCAGACGCCCCGACGATCCCGCCCAGGCTGTACGCCGCGTGGAAGCCCAGCATGATGCTGCGCCCGTACGCGTGCTGAAGGCTGACCCCGAGCATGTTCATCGAGGCGTCCAGCGCACCCACGGAGAGGCCGAACGCCCCCAGCGCCAGCGCCACATGCCACATCTGACTGCCGGCCCCGACCCCCAGCAGGGACAGCAGCACCAGCGGCTGTGCCCACCGCAGCACGCTGCCGGGCGAGACCCGCTTCACCAGATGCTCGGTGGCCACGCTCGCTACCCCGGCGAGGATCGGCACGGCCGCGAGGAAGGCGGGCAGCAGCCCGTCGGATATCCCGTACTGGTCCTGGATGGCCGGAATCCGTGTCACGAGCAGGGCGAAGGTCACGCCCTGCACGAAGAAACTGAACCCCAGGGCCCCACGCCCACGGCGCAGCCACGCATCTGCTGTCATGCCGGCACAGCGTAGGCCCGTGGGCTACCCGTGGGTAGAGAGATCACATACCCAATCCGGCTTCCAGCTCCAGCAGCCCCGTCAGCTGCTTCATGTCCCCGAAGTACCCGGTGGCACCGGCCATCCGGTCGGCCGGCAGGATCCCGGTGAACGCGAACACGTCCATCCCGGCGGCGACGGCGGCCTGCACCCCGAGCGGGCTGTCCTCGATCACCACACACCGCGCCGGGTCGACCCCCATCTGATCCGCCGCGTGAAGGAACAGATCAGGCGCGGGCTTCCCCTGCCCCACATCCTCCGCGCTGAAGATCCACTCCTCCTCGAACCAGCCGTCGATCCCGGACGCCTGATGCGCGACCCGGATCCGCTCGTGACCGCTGGACGAGACCAGGCAGTACCCGACCCCGCTCGCGGTCAGCGCCCCGAGCACCTCCTCCACCCCGGGGACGGCCCGCAGCTCCTGCTCGAACGCGGCGCGGGTCCGCGCGAACAGCGTCTCGTCGAAGTCGGCCGGCAGCCGCTCCCCGGTCCGTTCGAAAACCAGATCGTGCACCCGGGGCACCGCGGACCCCAAGTAGTCGCGGAGCGCCTCCTCGTACGAGGTCGGGTGCCCCAGCTCGGTCAGGTATCCGGCGAGGATGCGGTTGGCGACCGGCTCACTGTCCACCAGCACGCCGTCGTTGTCGAAGATGACGAGGTCGTAGCCCATGCGACAACCCTACGAGCCGTCAGGGCGCTCCATCCGAACCCCATGCCGGGCATCCGGTCGAACCTGGTCCTGAACGCAGA
>NZ_JAGGOY010000090.1 GCF_018614095.1 Streptomyces sp. ISL-87
GGGCCGACTCACCAAGCGGATACGGCGTGCCCTCACCCGATCGAGAAGGCCGCGGAAGCGGCTTGGGGCGAGTTCGCAAGGCGCGTGCAGCCGGTCTTTGCTGGCCGAGCTGCCCGTCAGAGGGAACCCGTAGGAGATGAGCCCGAGGCGCCGAATGTCCCGGACCGGGAGTTCCCTGCGTCGGCCGGCCTTGCCGACCTGGCCTACAAGCTCGAGCGCGCCCTGGAGCAGATCGAAGAGCTGCAAGAGCGTGTCGAGCGCCTGGAACGCGGCAACACCGACTGAGTCCCAAAGAAATGACCGAGCGTCCCAGAGTCGTTCGGCTCAGCGGGGACGCTTCGCATCCATGGGTCAGGGCTGGTACTCGTAGCCGATGGTGAAGCGGGGCGGCAGGCACCATTCCCCGTACTCGATGATCCCCTCCGCGTCCGACCAGCGGTGGGCACCGGCCAGGATCGGGGAACCCACGGGCAGCCCCAGGGCGCTGGCCTCGCGGGCGTCGGCGGGGCGGGCGTGCATATCGTCGCGGGCGTGGGTGATCGTGCGACCAGTCGCTTCGAGGACCCTCGCGGACAACCCATGGTTCCTGCCGGGGGCGGTGTTCAGCAGATCGGGGACCAGGGCGGCGAACGGCGCCGGGTACCAGGTAACCGCGAACACGGTCCGTGTCTTGCCCCGGCCGGCCAGCCACTCTCGCCGCACCACCTGATCTCCGGCTTCCAGATCGAAGATCTCGGCCACATACAGCGGCGGGGCGATCAGCTCGGCGGCCGTCACCCGGCTCGTCTCACCCTCCGCGAGGAACGACTTCACCCGCTGCACCCTGGCCAGCCGGTCACGCGCCGACAGGGTCCACCTCGGGTCATCTGCGACGAACGTCCCCCTGGGAGTGGTGCGAATGAAGTTCTCCACCTGGAGAGCTTGCAGCGCCCTCGACACCGTGGCGGCGGCGGCCTGCCACTGCCCGGCGATCTCGCGATTGGTCGGCAGCTTGGCGCCCGGCTCAAGCTCCCCCGCCAGGATGCGCTCCCGGAAGTGATCCGCGATCTTCGTGAACGTCTTGGTACTGGGCATGAGGTATGCCTCTCCAGTCAGTTGACGCGCTGTCAGTCAGAGCACACTAGTGCACTACGAACCGTAGCGGGAGTGCTTCGGCCACTCGAATACTGAACTAGAGCACCGACCTGTCAACAGGTCAGCCATGTGATGTTCGAAGGGTGGCGACGCACCATGAGTGAGCCGACCAGGTATTCGACTGCGCCTGTTGAACTGCCGTTGCGCCTGAAGCCTGATCCGACGCCCGTCGAGGGCTGCGCGGGCTGCACCGAACTGGCCAACGTCCGCGACCGCGCACGCGTAGTCGGCGACATGGCGACGGTGACCGACTGCAATGTCTACATGCGACGCCACCCCGAGGGTCACCAGTGAGCACCCGCGCCGTATACCGGCACGTCGCCCACACCATCCGGCACGTCCCCGAAGGCGGCGTCGCCTACGAAACGTTATGCGTGACCGAGGGTGCGACGCCGAATCCGGCCCACACGACGAGCAGGAAGCAGCGCAGGACTGGGCACTTCGGCACACTGGAAGAACCGGCCACGTGATCGGCGAGGGGCAGTGCAGGGCCCTCGCTAGAGGCTTGAGCCGAGGCCGCCCGGGGTGCGGCCTACCGGTTCGTCGCGGCCCTGGGCCCAGAGGGAGCGGACGTGGCCGAGGTGGCGGGTCATGCAGGCCTCGGCGGCCTCCGCGTCGCCGCTGAGCATCAGGTCCAGCAGTTCGACGTGCTCCTCGGCGGAGGAGACCAGCTTGCCGGCCTCGTCCAGGCCGGTCAGGCCGTAGAGGCGGGAACGCTTGCGGAGGTCGCCGACGGTTTCGACCAGGCGGTCGTTGCCTGACAGCGCCAGCAGGGCGAGGTGGAAGCGGCGGTCCGCTTCCAGGTAGCCGATGAGGTTGTGTTCGCGGGCGCTGGTGACGATCTCCTCGGCGAAGGGGCGCAGCGCCTCCAGCTGTTCCGGCGTGGCGATCTTCGTGATCCGGCCGATGGTCGGGACCTCGATCATCGTGCGCAGTTCGGTGTACTGGTCCAGGTCGCGCTCGCTGACCTCGGTGATCCGGAAACCCTTGTTGCGGACCGGTTCCACCAGGCCCTCGCGGGCCAGGTCGAGCATCGCCTCGCGGACCGGGGTGGCGGAGACGCCGAGTTCGGCGGCCAGACCGGGCGCCGAGTAGACGTTGCCGGGCCGGAGTTCGCCCGCTATCAGGGCTGCTCGGAGGGCATGGCCGACCTGGTCCCGGAGCCGTTCCTGGGCCTTGATGAGACTGTGCTGCTTCAGGTCACCCATTGCTTTTCCTCCGAGACCCCTCACACCACCGGCGTGCAGAGGAACAGCGTACAATGTCACGTTACGCTGCTCCTCCCGGTGGCTCCGGTAGCGCGGTACATCGCCACCGCCACAGCGAGATCTTCCCAGGCCATGCCCACGCTCTTGAAGAGCTGTGGACAACTTGGCCGCCCCGCCGTCGGCATTCGCCCCGCGACCAGGTCGGCGAGGGTGCCGGTGATATGACCGGGGCCGATGGCGCCTTCCGACTCCGGGACCAGCAGGTCGCCCGCCTCGCGCAGCGCCGCCGCGCGCGATTCGACGTACACGGCCGCGCGGCGCACCAGCGCCGTGTCCGTTTCGCGGGCCTCCGGCTCGTGCGAGCCCACCGCGACGACCACCGCGCCGGCGGGCACCAGACGCCCGTCGAAGAGGGGGGTGCGAGCGGTCGTACAGCAGATGACCAGGTCGGCGCCCGCGACATCGGCCGGGGTGCCGGTACGGGCGGACACCCCGAGCGTCCTGGCGTGGGCGGCGAGTTTCTCCGCGCCCACCGGGTCGCGGGCTACGACGATGGCCCGTGACAACTCCCTTACCGCGAGCACCGCTTCGAGGTGGCCGTATGCCTGGGGGCCGGAGCCGAACAGCACCAGCCGCAGGGGCGGGCCGCCCGGGGCCAGGTACCGCAGTGCGAGGGCGGATACCGCCGGGGTGCGCAGGGCGGTCAGGGCCGCGCCGTCGAGGAGGGCCAGCGGGCGCAGGGTGGGGCCGTCGAGCAGGAGGTAGGAGCCGGTGATGCGGGGCAGGCCCCGCTCCGGGTTGGCGGGCGCGACCCCGGCGATCTTCACCCCGGCGTACGCCCCCGACGCGACCGGCATCAGCAGCAACTCCCCGCCGGGGACGGGGAGGGCGGTGCGCGGCGGGTCCGTCTCCGGGTCGTGTCCGGCGCGCAGGGCGTCGGCCAGTGCGTCCGCCGCCGCGGCCGGGGTGAGGAGTGCGGACATCTCGTCGGCGGACAGCTGCGGGATCACAGGAGGAAGCCCGCGCCGAGGGCGTCGTTGGGGTCGACGGCGAAGGTGTGCTCGCCGGTGCGGTACGCAGTGCCGGTGACCTCCGTGATCAGGCCGTCGGCGGATGGCCCGGGGAGCGCCCGGCCCGTGAACACCGTGCCCACCACCGATTCGTGCAGCAGGTCCTCGCCCGGCCCGAGCCGCCCGTCCTCCGCCAGCAGCGCGAGCCGCGCCGAGGTACCGGAGCCGCAGGGCGAGCGGTCGGTCTGCCCGTCGGCGAAGACGGTGACGTTGCGCTGGTGCGGCCCGAAGGGGGTGTCGGGCAGCTCCTCGTACAGGATCACCCCGTAGACCCCGGACAGCAGCGGGCCCCCGGGGTGCCAGGTGCCGGGGTGGGTGGCCAGCGCGGCGCGGATCTCCTGCCCGGCTCGTACGAGTTCGGGCAGCGCGGCCCTGGACACCTCCAGGCCGAGGTCCCGGGCGGCGACGGAGGCGTAACAGGCACCCGCGTGGGCGATGTCCACCTCCGCGAGCCCCAGCGTGGTGGCGACGGGCACCTTGCGGGCGCTGACCCGGGCCGGGACGTTGCGGAAGGTGACACCGGTGGTGCGGCCGCCGTCCCGGTGCACGGTGGCGGTGACCCGCCCGGAGGGTACGTCGATACGCACCTGGGCGTCACCGTCGTCGGGGGCGGCGACCCGGCCGGTGTCCACGGCCCAGGCGCCGAGCGCCATGGTGCCGTGCCCGCAGGCGGTGGAGTAGCCGTCCTTGTGCCAGAACAGCACCCCGAAGTGGGCCCCGTCGTCGTCCGGGGGCACGACGAACCCGCCGTACATCCCCGCGTGCCCGCGCGGCTCCTGCACCAGCAGGCGCCGTACGTCGTCCAGCGCGCCCCGGCGCGGGGCGGTCCCGGAGCCTCCCGGGCCGATCGCGGTGGCGCAGCGCTCGGCGACGGTGTCCCCGGGGACGGGCGGGATGCCCGCGGAGGCGACGTCGACGATCCGGAAAGGCTCGCCCGCGGTGTGGTAGTCGGTGGTGCTGACGCTGGTCACAACAGGAACCCTCCGGGGAACGGGTCGGACGGGTCGAGGAAGTACTGGGCGGTGCCGGTGACCCACGCGCGCCCGGTGACGGTGGGGACGACGGCCGGGAGCCCGCCGACGGTGGTCTCCTCGATCAGCCGGCCGGTGAACTCGGTGCCGATGAAGGACTCGTTGACGAAGTCCGCGCCGAGCTCCAGCAGGCCGCGGGCGTGCAGCTGGGCCATGCGCGCGCTGGTCCCCGTACCGCAGGGCGAGCGGTCGAACCAGCCCGGGTGGATGGCCATGGCGTGCCGGGAGCGGCGGGCGTCGGAGCCGGGGGCGGCGAGGTAGACGTGCTTGACCCCGGCGATGGACGGGTTCTCGGGGTGGACGGGCCGGTCGCCGGAGGCGTTGATCGCGTCCATGATCGCCAGCCCGGCGGCGAGCAGGTCGTCCTTGCGGTCCCGGTCGAAGGGGAGCCCGAGGGCGTCGAGTTCGACGAAGGCGTAGAAGTTGCCGCCGTAGGCGAGGTCGTAGGTGACCGTGCCGAAGCCGGGGACGTCGGCCTTCAGGTCGAGCCCGACGCAGAAGGCCGGGACGTTGGTGAACGTGACGGCCTTGGCCGCGCCGTCCTCCACCCGGACGTCCACGCTCACCAGCCCGGCGGGGGTGTCGAGCCGGACGGTGGTGACCGGCTCGACGGCCGGCACCATCCCGGTCTCGACCAGGACGGTGGCGACCCCGATGGTCCCGTGCCCGCACATCGGCAGCAGGCCCGACACCTCGATGTAGAGCACGCCGAAGTCGGCGTCGGGCCGGGTGGGGGGCTGGAGGACGGCGCCGCTCATCGCGGAGTGCCCGCGCGGCTCGTACATGAGCAGGGTGCGGACGTGGTCCATGTGCTCGATGAAGTGGAGCCGCTTCTCGGCCATGGTGGCGCCGGGGATCACCCCGATTCCCCCGGTGATCACCCGGGTCGGCATGCCCTCGGTGTGCGAGTCCACCGCGTGGTAGATGTGGCGCGTGCGCATGGGGTCCCCCCGGTCGGCTAGTTGAGGCCCTCGGCGAGGGCCTTCTCGGTCGCGGCGCGGACGGCCGCCTCGATCTCCCCCGTGAGCGGGAAGCGCGGCGGGCGGGTGGCGCCGCCGGGGCGGCCGGCCAGGTCCATGGAGAGCTTGATGGCCTGGACGAACTCGGTCTTGGAGTCCCAGCGGAGCAGCGAGTGCAGGGACTTGTAGAGCGGCAGGGCGGTGGCGAGGTCGCCGGCGACGGCGGCCCGGTAGAGGGTGGCGCAGGACTGGGGCAGCGCGTTGGGGTAGCCCGCGATCCAGCCGACCGCGCCCGCGAGGGCCAGCTCCAGCAGGACGTCGTCGGCGCCGATGAGCAGGTCGAGTCCGGGGGCGAGTTCGGCGATCTCGTAGGCGCGGCGGACGTCCCCGCTGAACTCCTTGACGGCGACGATGCTGCCGTCGCCGTGGAGGCGGGCGAGCAGGGCCGGCGTCAGGTCCACCTTGGTGTCTATGGGGTTGTTGTACGCGACGACGGGCAGCCCGGCCCCGGCGACCTCGGCGTAGTGGGCGCGTACGGTCTGCTCGTCGGCGCGGAAGGCGTTCGGGGGCAGCAGCAGGACGGAGCCCGCGCCCGCGTCGGCGGCCTGGGCGGCCCAGCGGCGGGCCTCGGCGCTCCCGTAGGCGGCGACACCGGGCATGACGCGGGCGCCGTCGCCCGCGGCCTCGACCGCGGTGCGGACGACCCGCGCGCGCTCCTCGTCGGTGAGGGTCTGGTACTCCCCGAGGGAGCCGTTGGGGACGACGCCGTCGCAGCCGTTGGCGATCAGCCAGGCCACGTGTTCGGCGTACGCGTCGTAGTCGACGGTGAGGTCCTCGCGCAGGGGCAGCGCGGTGGCGACCATGATGCCGTGCCAGGGGCGGGTGCGGGTGGCGGCGGGCGCGGGGGTGTGCGCGTGGGTCATGAGAGAGCTCCCTAGAGTGGTGTGTGACATTTTACTAGGGGTGCGAGGCGGCCACAAGGGTCCGGACGTGCCGGATCAGCCGTCCGCGGGGGGAAGTTCGGCGAGGTGGCGCAATGGAACCGGGCAGGAGAAAGGTCTGCGGTCCGGGGCCGGCTCCTCGCCGGCGAGGGCGGCGACGGCCGGGCCGCACATACGGCCCTGGCACCAGCCCATGCCGGCCCGGGTCAGCAGCTTGACGGTACGGGCGTCCCGAGCGCCCAGGTCGCGAACGGCCTCGCGGATCCGGCCGGCCGGGACCTCCTCGCAGCGGCACACGTCGGCGTCGTCGCGGAGCCATTCGGTCCAGCCGGGGCCGGGCCGGTGCGCGGCGCCCATCGCGTCGGCGAAGGCGCGCAGCCGTGAGCGGCGGCGGACCAGGGCGGCCGGGGCGGGCGCGCCGGCGATCGAGAGGGCCGCCAGCTCACCCTCCACCAGAGCTAGTTGGGCGCCGCCGATGCCGCCGGTCTCACCGGCGGACCAGATGCCGGGCACGGAGGTCCGCTGCTGGGCGTCCAGCTCCAGGGCCACGGTGCCGTCGGCGCTGCGGCGGGTGGCGCAGCCGAGGCCGGTGGCCAGCTCCAGCTGGGGCACGAGCCCGTGGCCCACGGCGAGCGCGTCGCATGGGATCCGGCGGGCGGTGCCGGGGAGGGGGCGCCAGTCCCGGTCGAGGCGGGTCACCGTCACGGCCTGGACGCGGTCGGTCCCGTGGGCCTCGGTCACGGCGTGCCGGGTGAGCAGCCGGACCTGGTGGCGGAGCAACGCACCGCCGTACGTGGCGGCCTCGGCGAGTTTGCCGGGGTTGCGCAGCAGGGCGGGGAGCCGGCCGGCGTACGCGGTGTAGGCGGCGGCTTCGATGACGGCGGGCACCCGCGCCCCGGCGGCGGCGAGCGACCCGGCCACGGCGAGCAGCAGGGGCCCGCTCCCGGCGACGACCACCCGCCGGCCCGGCAGGACGAGCCCGCCCTTGAGCATGGCCTGGGCCCCGCCGGCCCCGACGACTCCGGGCAGCGTCCAGCCGGGGAAGGGGAGCTGGCGCTCGTAGGCCCCGGTGGCGAGCAGCACCCGGCGGGCCCGGACGGCGGCCGGTGCCTCCTCGGGGCCGGCCACGGCGTGCAGCAGCCAGCCGTCGCCATCGGGGACCACGGTCCAGACGTGGTGGGCGGGGAGGTACGTGATCCGGCCGGCCGACTCGTGGGCGCGCAGGGCGGCTTCGCGGGTGGCGAAGTCGGACCAGCCGTGGTGCAGGGCGTCGGGCCGGGTGGCGCCGAGGCCGGGCGCGGGATGCCGGTAGTACTGGCCGCCGGGGCGCTCCCCCGCGTCCAGGACGGTGACCTGCTGCCCGAGCGAGGCGGCGGTGACGGCCGCGGCCAGCCCGGCCGGACCGGCCCCGACTACGGCGAGCCCGACCGGGCGGTCGGACATGAGGCCGGGGACGCGGGCGGACACGAGGGCGGGCGGCCGGCCGGCGGCGGGGTCGGCCGGGCGGGACTGCCCGGGCGCGGGGTCAGCCTCGCGGGACTGCCCAGGCGCCGGCTCAGCCTCACGGGACTGCCCAGGCGCCGGCTCAGCCTCACGGGACTGCCCAGGCGCCGGCTCAGCCTCACGGGACTGCCCAGGCGCCGGCTCAGCCTCACGGGACTGCCCAGGCGCCGGCTCAGCCGGGCGGGACTGCCCAGGCGCCGGGGCGGCCGGGCGGGAGCGGTCAGACGGCGAGGCTGGCACGGCCGGTCCCTTCCTGGGTGGTGACGGTGTCTCCGGGGCGGGCCGGGACGAGGCAGGCGCGCTGGTTGGGGCGGCCGTTGACGGTGACGAGGCAGTCGTAGCAGCTCCCGATCCCGCAGAACGCGCCGCGCGGGGCGCCGCCTTCGCGGGTGGTCCGCCAGGCGAGGATCCCGGCGCCCCAGAGCACGGCGGCGATGCTCTGCCCCGCCTGCGCGGTCAGTTCCCGGCCGTCGAAGCGCAGGACGTACGTCGCCGCCGGGGCTCCGCCGACGAGGTCGCGGGGCGACCGGTCAGGGGTGTGGTCAGTCATGGGCCGGTCTCCTTCGGGGTGCGGGGACGGGGCGCCCATCGGGCAGGCGCGGGCGTGGCGGGCCGGATCGGGGGTCCGCCGCGCGGAGCGGTCTCCCCGCCCCGCTCCTTCTCCGTTCCCGGGGGCGCCACCCCCGGTCTCCCGGCCGTCAAACGCCGGACGGGCTGAAAAGGCGGGGCGGGCCGGGGGTTGCCGCGGAGCGGCACATCCTGCCTCGCCCGGGGGCACCCCCAGAGGTAGCCGGGGGAAGAGAAAGGGCGGGGCGGGGAGAAGCTCTGCGCAGCGGTACCCACGTCGGCGGGCCTGCGGCCGCGCCGGGCGTGGCCGGGTCATTGCGCGTCCTGCGGGCCGGTGTCAAACGGGCGGTCCGGGCGGAACGGCCCGGGGGGCAGAGGTGGTTCGGTCCCGGTGAGGGCGGCCGCGATCAGCAGGCCCGTCGCCGGGGCCAGGCCGATGCCCGCGCCCTCGTGCCCGCAGGCGTGCAGCAGCCCCGGCACCCGGGGGTCCGGGCCGATCGCCGGGAGGTGGTCCGGGAGGTACGGGCGGAAGCCGTGGTAGGTCCGCAGCACCCGCACATCCGCCAGGACGGGGAACAGCGCGGCCGCCTGGACCGCGAGCCGGCGCAGGGCCTCCACCGACAGGCTGCGGTCGAAGCCGACCCGCTCCCGGGTCGCCCCGATGAGGACCGGGCCCGAGGGGGTGCCCTCGACCACCGCCGAGGACTGCAGGGCCGCGGAACCGCTGGCCACGTCCGCGATGTAATCCGCGGCGTACACCTTGTGCCGCACCACCCGCGGCAGCGGCTCGGTCACCAGGACGAATCCGCGACGCGGGAGCACCGGGAGGTTCACCCCGGCCATTTCCGCGATGCGGCCGCCCCAGGTTCCGGCCGCGTTGACTACGGCCGGGGCCAGGAGTTCCCGGTTCCGGGTCCGGACTCCCCGTACGGCCCCGCGTCCCAGGAGGATCCCCGTGACCTCCTCGCCCAGGTACACCTCGGCCCCCGACGCGGCCAGCAGCCGCGCCGCCGCCTGGGCCGGCTGGACCTGGGAGTCCTGCGGGTAGTGGAAGCCGCCCGCGAGGCCCGGGGCCAGATGGGGCTCCAGGTCGTGCAGGGTGGCCGCCCCCACCTCCACCGCCTCGACCCCGGCGGCGCGCTGGCCGTCCGCGAAGGTCCGTAGAGCCTTGAGGGTGGTTTCGTCCGGGGCGACGACGAGCCCGCCCTTGCCTTCGTACTCGATCTCCTGAGGGAGGACCGCGGCGAGCTCTCGCCACAGGCCCGCCGACAGCAGGGCGAGGTCCAGCTCCGGGCCGGCCTCTTTGTCGGAGACCAGCAGGTTGCCTTCCCCGGCGCCGGTCGTGCCGCCCGCGACGGGGCCTCGGTCGACGACGGCGACCGAGAGTCCGGAGCGGGCCGCGTAGTACGCGCATGCGGCTCCGACGACGCCGGCGCCGATGATCACGATGTCCAGGGAATGTCTCTTGGGCACGGCAGTAATATGTCACATTCTTTAGTGGGTTCCTAGGTCCTGAGGGTCCAGGTGCCCAGGGTCGACAGGGCCGGTCCCGCCCCCGTTGGAGTCAGGACCGGCCCAGCGGCGGATCAGCTGCGCAGCGGGCCGTCGCAGCTGTAGTCCGACGATCCCGCGACGTGGTTGCTCCAGATCTCCACCGGACCGAAGGAGCAGTTCATGTCGGCCAGGTTGTTGGAGGCCGCGCCCGCCCGGTCGAGGATGAAGTAGTCCACCGTCTCGGACATGTCCTTGAAGTTCTGGTCGTCACTGCGCCAGTTCTTCAGGTTCGCGGTGATCCGCCCGGTACAGGTGAAGCGGCGCTTGCCGGGATCGCCGTTCTCCACGCAGTCCGGGGTGTTGTACGTGGCCGTGGCGAAGGACGACTTCACCGACGCCAGCGCGGAGTCCCGCAGCTGGTCGTTCGCGGTGAAGGTGGTGTTCGGCACGTAGAGCTGGTCCACCTTGGCGATCTGCGCGTCCAGGAAGCGGTCGTAGTCGCGCTGGAGGTAGGTGTCCGCGCCCATCCGGTGGCGCCAGGAGTCGAACGCCGCCACGTCGTTGGCCCGCAGGTGGGTGTACATCTCGCGCAGCAGCGAGGGCTTCTCGGTCCACAGGAACTCGAAGAAGGTGCCGGCGTAGTTGTAGAAGCGGAAGCCGTCGCCGTCGTACGTGGCGTTCAGCAGCTGCTCGACCGACATCCGGGGGCCGCCGCCCGAGGTGTCGTTGATGATGCCCTTGACCAGGGACTTGCGGACGGCGATGCCGTCGTCGCGGGTGGCGCCGTCGAAGAACTCGGCGGTGCCCTCGTCCATGGCGGTCGTCCGGTCACCCTCGTACCAGGGACCCTCGCCGAAGAACCCGGGGACGGCGAAACGGCCGTTGAGGTAGTGCGTGTACTCGTGGCGGAAGAGCTCTTCCAGGGTGAGCGTGGAGTCCTGCGGGACGCGGCGCTGGTAGGTGTAGAAGGTGGCGCCGTTCTCGATGTACATGCCGCCGTTGTTGGTGCCGTAACCGGTCAGGATCGGCTGGTAGTTCACGTAGTCGGCGCGCGAGGCGTACAGCACGATGTTCAGCGTGGTGTTGGGGTCGCCGGCGAGCGGCTTGTCGGTGCCCAGCACACGGTGGAACTGGGTCTTGACCTGCTTGCTCGCGTAGTAGAGCTGGTCGACGGTCGCCCGGTCGAGCGCGGTGCGGACCTTGATGCCGCCGTTGTCGTAGGAGTAGGTGTTGGGGAACAGCAGCTTCTCGATGTCCTCCTTGCACACGCCGTACGGCTTGCACGCCTCGTAGAAGTTGAGCCAGGAGACGATCTTGGCCCACTGCTCGCTGCCGCTCCCCCAGCCGGACTTGACCGGCTCCAGCAGGGCGCCGAGGTCTGCGACTATCTGGCCCTTGAGGGCGGGGATCTGGCCGAAGCGGCCGTACTCGCCGAGGGCGTCGCGGGCCACCCAGGCGTTGCCGGTGTCCTTGAGGTGGGTGTACGTGGCGAAGGCCTTGAAGGCGGCGCGGTACGAGGCGTCGGCGGTCACCGCGGCGTGGAAGGCGGTGTCCTGGTTGCCCGGGTAGATACCGAGGTAGTTGGCGGAGAGCGCGGCGAGGACCGCGCCACCCCAGGCGGCGTCCTTGTTCGTCGCGGTGTGCGACGCGTCCATGGTGGCCAGGACCTTCTTGATGAGGCCGAGCTGGTGCTGGCGCAGGCCGGGCGCGCTGGCGGCGTACAAGGCCTCACGCAGGGTGCGGGCGTTGGAGCCGGTGGCGTCGAAGGTGTGGGCGGCGTTGCCGAAGTCGGCGATGGCCTGGCGCATGGCGTCGACGGTCGGGGCGTCGGTGACGTCGATCTCGTCGCGCGAGTAGTCGTGGTAGGCGACGGCGTGCAGGTAGGTGAACATCTCCTCCAGGTGCGAGGAGTTACGGCCGTCATGGGAGGCGGCCAGGCTGGATATCCGGCGGGAGACGGCCTGGACGTGCGCGTCGGACATGACCGGGGCCAGGCGGGCGTCCCAGGTCCAGATCAGGCCGCGCAGGCAGCCGTCGGCGAGGACGGCCGGGTCGCCGAGGAAGTCGGCGAACTGCTCCGGGGAGAGGCTCTTGATCCCGTCGAGGGTGCAGGGGACGGCGACGGCGAGGCTCCGCGCGGTGGACGCGGCCTGGGCGGCGGCCAGCTTCCGGCTCTTCTCCGTGCGTTCGGAGGACGCGGCCGGCGCGACGGCGGCCTTGGCCGCGCCGGGGACCCGGCCGTCGGCGACGGCCTGGCCGCCGGGGGCCGGGGCGGGCGCCGGGGTGACCTCCTGGGCGGAAGCGAGGTGGTCGACCTCGTCGAACGGGTTCGCGCCGGGGGCGCCGGAGGTGAAGGTGCCGGGCGCCGATACGGCGGGCGCCTTGGCGGGGGTGCCGGATTCGGCGGCCTGGGTCACGGCCTGGCCCGCGGTGGCGAGGAGGGTGACCGTCACGGCGGCGGAGAGGAGAGACGTACGCACAGCTCTGGGCTGGGACACCAAAAACTCCTGTTGGGAGGGGAGGTGGGGGAAATGGTGCGCGCGGTGGTGCGTTAACTGCCTTGCGTCACACGGCGTTTGACGGGGATTAACGTGCCGAGGTGTGAGCTGTAACATAGTAATGTGAAATTGCACTGACAAGACCTGTGCGCCCACCAGTTCGCATCTTCTTGAGGGAGACCCCATGACCGACGCCCCCTCCCGCCTCAACATCGGCAGCCACGACCTACCGGTATCCCCCGAGTTGTCCCGGTTCATGGCCGGCGACTGGGCCGGCTCACCGCTGCCCGACTCCGCGCAGGTCGCCGCCTACGCGCTCACGCCCGCCCGCCGCGCCCGGCTCTCGGCGCGCTTCCCCGGCGAGCGGCTGATCGTCCCGGCCGGGGAACTCACGGTCCGCTCCAACGACTGCGACTACCGCTTCCGCCCGCACAGCGCGTACGCCTGGCTGACGGGACTGACGGGCGAGGACCAGGTGGGCCACGTCCTGGTCCTGGAGCCGTCCGGCGCCCACGGGCACGAGGCGGTGCTGTACCTGCGGCCGCGCTCGCCGCGGGCCGACGGGAACGAGGAGTTCTACCGGGACCGCAGGTACGGGGAGTTCTGGGTGGGCCGCCGCCCCGACCTGGCGGAGGCGGAGCGCCTGACGGGCCTGCGCTGCGCCCACCTGGACACGCTGGGCTCACCGGCGGGCCGCCATGCCGCGACCGACACCGAACTGGCGGCCGTGCTCTCCGAGTTGCGCCTGGTGAAGGACGCGTGGGAGGTCGCCCAGCTCCAGCTGGCGGTCGACCACACGGCGGCAGGGTTCGAGGACGCCGTACGGGCACTCCCCCAGGCCCTGGCGCACCCGCGCGGGGAGCGGTGGATCGAGGGGGTCTTCGGGCTGCGCGCCCGCGCGGAGGGGAACGGCACGGGGTACGACACGATCGCGGCCTCGGGCGCCCACGCGTGCGTGCTGCACTGGATCCGCAACGACGGCCGGCTGGACCGGGACGAACTGCTGCTGCTGGACGCGGGCGTGGAGACGGACACCCTCTACACGGCGGACATCACCCGCACGCTCCCGCTGTCAGGGCGGTTCTCCCCCGTCCAGCGGCAGGTCTACGAACTGGTCCTGGCAGCCCAGGAGGCAGGCATGGCGGCGCTCCGGCCGGGGGCGAGCTTCCGCGACTTCCACCGGGCCGGGATGCGCGTCATCGCGGAGGGGCTGACGGAATGGGGCGTCCTGAAGAACGCGGAGGGCGACCTGCACCGGCGCTACACGCTGTGCAGCAGCGGGCACATGCTGGGGCTGGACGTGCACGACTGCGCGAAGGCGCGGGCCGAGACGTACCTGGACGGGGTGCTGGAGGAAGGACAGGTACTGACGGTCGAGCCGGGCCTGTACCTCCAGCCGGACGACGAGACGCTCCCGGCGGAACTTCGCGGCATCGGGGTGCGCATCGAGGACGACCTGGTCATCACGGCGACGGGCGCCCGACTGATGTCGGGCGCCCTGCCGCGCACGGTGGCGGGCATCGAGGAGTGGATGGGGAACCTGCTGGAGGGTTAGGTCCGGCTCAGCGGTTCCGGTCAGCGGTCCCGCTCAGTGGTTCCGGTCAGTGGTTCCGGTCAGTGGTTCCGGTCAGTGGTCCCGCTCAGTGGTCCCGCTCAGTGGTTCCTGCCGTCGTTCCAGCTGTAGTTCCAGCCGTCGTTGTACCAACGGTCGTTGTGGCGGTCGTTGTTGCGGTCGTTGTGGCGGTCGTTGTTGCGGTCGTTGTTGCGGTCGTTGTTGCGGTCGTTGTTGCGGTCGTTGTTGCGGTTGGGGTTGTTCCTCGCGGCGTCCGAGACGTCGTCCCAGCACCAACTGGGCCGGTCGTTGTAGCGGGAGGAGTCACAGCACTCGTTCCAGTACTCCCCACGCCATTCGTCGGAGCACCAGTAGGTCCGCGAGTTCTGTGGAAGACCCGCTGCCACGGCGCCACTGACGGGCATCAGGCCGAGCGTGACTCCGGCGGCCCCTGCCACGGCTACCGCAACGATCCTACGGCGCATATCAATGCACCTCCGAGTATTGATGACGAAGATTACAAAAGGGGGCATTTCCACCCTGCATCGCCCCCGGCCCACTGTCAAAGTCAGCCGGCCGGGGCCCGGTGTCGCCCCTGGTCGCAGCCCTGTTCGCGGGCCGGTCGCACCCCCTGGACGCCCCTGGTCGCGCCCTCAGTCGAGCACCGCGATGCCGTCCAGCTCCACCCACGCCCGCTCGTCCCACAGGCGGACCGCGCCGATCACCGCCATAGCCGGAAAGTCGCGCCCCGCCAGCCTCCGCCAGATGCGGCCGAGTTCGGGTGCGTGGTCCCGGTACGCCGCCACGTCCACGGCGTACACGGTGACCCGGGCCAGGTCGGCCGGGGTCCCGCCGGACGCGGCGAGGGCGGCCAGCAGGTTGGCCAGGGCCCGCTCGAACTGCTCCGGCAGGGTGTCCCCCACCACCTTGCCGGAGCCGTCCAGCGCGGTCTGGCCCGCCAGGAACACCAGCCGCCGGCCGGTGGCCACGACCGCGTGGGAGAAGCCGGTCGGCGGGGAGAGTTCCGCCGGGTTGACCCGTTCCAGGCTCATCGCGCGGACACCCCCCGGTACAACTCCTTCGCGATGATGGTGCGTTGCACCTCGCTCGCCCCCTCGTAGATCCGCGGCGCCCTGACCTCCCGGTACAGGTGCTCCAGCAGGTGGCCCCGCTGCAGGGCGACGGCGCCGTGCAGTTGGACGGCGTGGTCCACCACGTACTGGGCCGTCTCCGTGGCGAGGAGCTTCGCCATCGCCGCCCGGCGCGGGATTCCGGCCGAGCCGCTGTCGTAGGCCCCGGCGGCCGCGTAGACGAGCAGCCGCGCAGCCTCGGTCCGGGTCGCCATGTCCGCCACCCGGTGGGCCACCGCCTGAAGGTCGCTCAGCACCCCGCCGAAGGCGGCCCGCCCCGCCGTGTGCGCCAGCGTCGCGTCCAGCGCGGCCCGGGCCATGCCCACCGCGAAGGCGCCGACGCTCGGCCGGAACAGGTTGAGGGTGTCCATGGCGACCTTGAAGCCCCGCCCGGGCTCCCCCAGCAGGTCCTGACGGCCGACCGGCACCCCGTCGAAGGCCAGCGAGCCGATCGGGTGCGGGGACAGCATGTCCAGCGGTTCCCCCGACAGGCCCCGGCGGTCGGCGGGCACCAGGAAGGCCGTCACCCCCTTCGCCCCCGGCCCTTCACCCGTCCGGGCGAACACGGTGTAGAAATCCGCCTCCGGGGCGTTGGAGATCCAGCACTTCTCCCCGCTCAGCCGCCAGCCGGTGCCGTCCCGCGTCGCGGCCAGGGCCAGGGCGGCGGCGTCCGAGCCGGCCCCCGGCTCGCTCAGCGCGAACGCCGCCACCGCCTGCCCGGCGCGCACTCCGGGCAGCCACCGCTCCCGCTGCGCCTCGCTCCCCGCACACAGCACCGGATAGGCCCCCAGCCCCTGCAGGGCCAGGGCCGTCTCGGCCTCCGTGCAGCCGTACGCGAGGGATTCCCGGAGCAGGCAGAGCTCCAGTGCACCGGAGGTGAAGACCCGCTCCAGCAGGCCTTCCTCGCCCAGCGCCGCCAGCAGCGGCCGGTTGACCCGCCCCGGCTCCCCCTTCTCCGCCAGTGGCCTCAGCCGCCGCGCCGACAGCGCGCGCAGCTGCCGGCACCACTCCTCTTGTTCCGCCTCGAGCGCGAATCCGGTCATCCGAATATCCCCGCATCTATCGCGTCCTGTTGACTGCCGTCACCATCACGATACGCTCGTGTGGGGGTACCTCCCAGCGGCAGCTGGGGGACGTCGTACGGCCGGCTCCACCCAATCGGTCCCACACAAAGGGGCCCGGACCGTCGCAAGGGGGCGAACCCGCCTTGGAGCTCAAGCCTTCCGCTCACGCCGACACCTTTGCCCGTGATCATCTGCCACCCGCCCACGCGTGGCCGCAGCTGCTGTTCGAGCTGCCCGGGCTGGCCTACCCGGACCGGCTCAACTGCGGGGCCGAGCTCCTCGACGCCACCATCGACCGGTTCGGGCCCGACCGCCCGGCCTTCCGCAGCGGTGACGGCGAGGTGTGGACGTACGGCGGACTGCGCGACCGCGTGGACCGCCTGGCCCACGTGCTCACTGTCGATCTGGGCGTGGTGCCCGGCAACCGGGTGCTGCTGCGCGGGCCCACCGGCCCCTGGCTCGCGGCCTGCTGGCTGGCGGTGATGAAGGCGGGCGCGGTGGCCGTCACCGTACTGGCCCAGCAGCGCGCCCAGGAGCTGGCCACGGTCTGTGCCATGGCGCAGGTACGGCACGCCCTGTGCCATGTGACGGCGCTGGACGACCTGGCCAAGGCCGATGTGCCGGGCCTGCGGATCACCGCGTACGGCGGCGACGCCCCCGACGATCTCCTGGCCCTCGCCGAGGCCCGTAGCGGGCCCTTCAGCGCCGTCGAGACCTCCGCCGACGACGTCGCCCTGATCGCCTTCACTTCCGGCACCACCGGGCGCCCCAAGGGCTGCATGCACTTCCACCGGGATCTGCTGGCCGTCGCCGACACCTTCTCCCGCGAGGTGCTCAGACCCCGAGCGGACGACGTGTTCGCGGGCAGCCCGCCGCTCGGCTTCACCTTCGGCCTCGGCGGGCTGGTCGTGTTCCCGCTGCGGGCCGGCGCCTCCGCGCTGCTGCTGGAGCAGGCGGCGCCGCGCCAGCTGCTGCCCGCCCTCGCCGAGCACCGGGTCACGGTCCTGTTCACCGCGCCCACCGCGTACCGGACGATGCTGGACTGCCTGGGCCCGTACGACGTGGGCGCCTACGACCTCTCCTCCCTGCGCCGCTGCGTCTCGGCGGGCGAGAACCTGCCGGCCGCCACCTGGCAGGCCTGGTACGAGCGCACCGGTCTGCGGATCATCAACGGCATCGGGGCCACCGAGCTGCTGCACATCTTCATCTCCGCCGCCGACGGGGACATCCGCCCTGGTACGACCGGCCGGGTGGTACCGGGCTGGCAGGCCCGGGTGGTGGACCCGTCGGGGCAGCCGGTCGCGGACAACGAACCGGGGCTGCTGGCCGTGCGCGGCCCGGTGGGCTGCCGCTACCTGGCCGATCCGCGGCAGGGGGAGTACGTACGGGACGGCTGGAATCTGACCGGCGACACGTACGTGCGGGATCCCGAGGGTTACTTCCGGTATGTCGCCCGCGCGGACGACATGATCATCTCTTCGGGTTACAACATCGCGGGCCCCGAGGTCGAGGAGGCCCTGCTGCGTCACCCGGACGTGGTGGAGGCGGCGGTGGTCGGCCGTCCCGACGAGCGGCGCGGGCAGATCGTGGTCGCGTACACGGTCACCCGGGACGGGGTGACACTGACGGAGGAGGCCCTGCGGGCCTTCATGCGGTCCGAGCTGGCCCCGCACAAATGCCCCCGTTCCTTCGTCTTCCTGCCCGCGCTGCCCCGGACGGCGACCGGGAAACTGCAACGGTTCCGGCTGCGCGATCTAGAGTGAACCCGTGGCCGAGATGCACACTCCGCGATCACTGATCGTCACCTTCTACGGCGCCTACGGGCGGGCCTTCGAGGGGCCCGTACCGGTGTCCGCGCTGATCCGACTGCTGGGCGCGGCCGGCGTGGACGCGCCCTCGGTCCGCTCGTCGGTGTCCCGGCTGAAGCGGCGGGGCTTCCTGCTGCCCGCGCGCACGGCGGACGGCTCGGCCGCCTACGACCTCTCCGAGGAGGCCCGGCAGCTGCTGGAGGACGGCGACCGGCGGATCTACGGGGCCTCGCACGTGTCGGAGGAGTGGCTGGTCGCGGTCTTCTCCGTCCCGGAGCAGGAGCGGCACAAGCGGCACCTGCTGCGCTCCCGGCTGGCCCGGCTCGGCTTCGGCAATGTGGCGCCGGGGGTGTGGATCGCCCCGGCGCACCTGGCCGAGGAGACCGGGCACACCCTGGCCCGGCTGCACCTCACGGCGTACGTGGAGCTCTTCCGCGGCGCCCATCTCGGCTTCGCCCCGACCGCCGAGGCGGTGGCCCGCTGGTGGGACCTGACGGCCCTGGCCAAGCAGCACGAGGAATTCCTCGACCTGCACGAGCCCGCCCTGCGCGCCCTCCAGTCGGGCCCGAAGCCCACTCCGGAGGAGGCCTACCGGGGCTACCTCCTGGCCCTGGACAGCTGGCGCCGCCTCCCGTACGCCGACCCGGGGCTGCCGCGCGAGCTGCTGCCCGCGGACTGGCCGGGCGACCGCGCGGCGGCGGTGTTCACCGAACTGCACGAGCGGCTGCGGGACACCGGGGCCGGCTTCGCGGAACCGTAGGACCAGCGGAACCGGGGGCCGGGGCCCGGGTTCAAGCCCAGGCCGGAGCCGGACCCGGAGCCCGCGAAAATTCGAATGCGCCCGCTCGGGGCTCCGCGCCACCATGGCTCATGACGTGGACCTTCACTTCTGATCTGGCGGCCTACCTGACGGCGGCGGGCCCGGCCGTGGCCGCGGAGCCCGTGGTCAACACCGCCCTGCTGACCGTGGCCGACGCGCTGGAGCGGCGCGGGCTCGAAGCCTTCGGGGCGGACGACGCCCCCGTCTTCGGCTGGTGGACCGCCCCCGGCGGGGCCGTCGCCGGGGGCCTGCTGTGCACCCCGCCGTTCCCGCTGCTGCTCGGCGCCCTGCCCGAGGAGGCGGTCCGGGCGCTGGGGGCCGCGCTCTCCACCGAGCCGCTGCTCGCCGGGGTCGGCGGGTTCAACGCCCGCAAGGCCGACGCGCGGGCGCTGGCCGAGGCCTTGGGGAAGCCGACCGCGGTCACCGAGGAGACCCGGCTGTACCGGCTCGCCGCCCTGGTGGCCCCGGATCCCGCCCCGTCCGGGCGGGCCCGCCGCGCCGCGGAGGCGGACCTGCCGCTGCTGCTGGACTGGTCGCAGGCCTTCCGGCGAGAGGCCGGCGTGCCGGGTGCCGCCTCCGAGGCGGGGCTGCGCGACCGGCTCGCCTACGGTGGGCTGCTGCTCTGGGAAGACGCCGGGGGCCCGGTCTCGATGGCCGGCTTCACCCGCCCGATCGCCTCGGTCGCCCGCGTCGGCCCGGTGTACACCCCGGCCGAGCGGCGTGGCCGGGGCTACGCCGCCGGGGTCACCTACGCGGTGAGCGAAGCGGCGTACGCGGCCGGCGCCTTGGAGGTCCTCCTCTTCACGGACCTGGCCAACCCGACCAGCAACGGCGTCTACCAGCGCCTCGGCTACACCCCGGTCGAGGACCGCGCCGAGGTGGTCGCCGCGTGAGTACGGGCGGCCGTGGCCGCCGTCAGTCGCGCCCGGCCGGGGGTTTGCGGCTGCCGGCCCGGTAGGGGGCGGGCCAAGGGGCACCGGGGCCCTCGTAGGACTGGTCGGCGGCCGCGTGGAGGGTCCAGTGCGGGTCGTAGAGGTGGGGGCGGCCGACGGCGCACAGGTCGGCCCGGCCCGCCAGGAGCAGCGAGTTGACGTCGTCCCAGGAGGAGATGGCGCCGACGGCGATGACCGGGATGCCGAGGGCGTTGCGGATCCGGTCCGCGTAGGGGGTCTGGTACGAGCGCCCGTACTCGGGGGTCTCGTCCGCCACCACCTGGCCGGTCGAGACGTCGATGGCGTCCGCGCCGTGGGCGGCGAAGGCGGCGGAGATCTCGACCGCCTCCTGCGGGGAGGTGCCGCCGGGCGCCCAGTCGGTGGCGGACAGGCGGACCGTCATCGGGCGGTCCTGCGGCCAGACCTCGCGTACGGCGTCGAAGACCTCCAGCGGGAAGCGGAGCCGGTTCTCCAGGGACCCGCCGTAGGCGTCCGTGCGGTGGTTGGTCAGCGGGGACAGGAACCCGGACAGCAGGTAGCCGTGGGCGCAGTGCAGTTCCAGCAGGTCGAAGCCGCAGTCGGCGGCCCGTACGGCGGCGGCCGCGAAGTCGGAGCGGACCGCGGCGAGGTCGGCCGCCGTCAGGGCGCGCGGGACGGCGGAGACACCGGGGCGGTACGGCAGCGCGGAGGCGGCGGCCAGCGGCCAGTTGCCCTCCGGAAGGGGGTCGTCCATCCCCTCCCACATGACCCGCGTCGAGCCCTTGCGGCCGGAATGGCCCAGCTGGACGCCGAGCGCCGTGCCGGGCGCGGAGGTGTGGACGAATTCCGCGATACGGCTCCAGGCGGCCGCCTGCTCGGCCGTGTACAGGCCCGTGCAGGCAGGGGTGATCCGGCCTTCGGCGCTGACGCACACCATCTCCGTCATCACCAGCCCGGCCCCGCCCAGTGCTCGCGCACCGAGGTGGACCAGGTGGAAGTCCCCCGGCACGCCGTCCCCGTCCCGGGCCGAGTACATGTCCATCGGCGAGACCACGACCCGGTTGCGCAAGGTCAGCCCCCGCAGCGTGAACGGCGTGAACATCGGCGGAGTTCCGTCTTCCGGGCAGCCGAAGCCCCGCTCCACCGCCCGCGTGAACCGCTCGTCGCGCAGCCGCAGGTTGTCGTGGGTGACGCGGCGGCTGCGCGTGAGGAGGTTGAAGGCGAACTGCCGGGCGGGCTGGTCGACGTAGCCGGCGATCTCCTCGAACCAGCGCATGCTGGCGGCCGCGGCCCGCTGGGTGCTGGCCACCGCCGGACGCCGCGCCGTCTCGTACGCGGCCAGGGCGGCGGGTACGTCGTCCGAAGCGGCCACGGCCTCGGCGAGGGCGAGGGCGTCCTCGACCGCCAGCTTGGTGCCGGAGCCGATGGAGAAGTGTGCGGTGTGCGCCGCGTCACCGAGCAGTACCACATTGCCGTGTGACCACCGCTCGTTGACGATCGTGCGGAACGCCGTCCACGCCGAGCGGTTCCCCTGGAGCGGGCGCCCCCGCAGGGCCTCGCTGAAGATCTTGGCGCAGCGGGCCGCCGATTCGGTCTCCTCGCACAGGTCGAAGCCCGCCGCCCGCCACACCTCCTCCCGCATCTCGACGATCACCGTGGAGGCGCCGAATGGGAACTGCGGCCCGGAGGGCCTCGTTGAGGGGCGGTGGTCGGTCGACGGGCGGGCGTACGGATACGCGTGCAGCTGCATCACGCCGTGCTCGGTCTCCGCGATCTCGAAGCGGAAGGAATCGAAGGCGAAGTCGGCGGCCAGCCAGATGTACCGGCAGAGCCCGGTCGTCACCGTCGTCCGGTAGGACGCGGCATCGTGCTCCCGGATCGCACTGTGCACCCCGTCCGCCGCGACCACCAGGTCGTACGAGGCCGCCAGCTCGGACACCTCCGGGGCCTTCGCGCGGAACCGGAGCCGGACCCCGAGGCCCGCGCAGCGCTCGTGCAGGATCTCCAGCAGGCGGCGGCGCCCGAGGGCGGCGAAGCCGTGGCCGCCGGAGGTCAGCAGCCGCCCCCGGTGCACGATGTCCACGTCGTCCCAGCGCACGAACTCCGCGCTCAGGGCGGCGTAGACCACGGTGTCCGCCCGCTCGATGCCGCCGAGGGTCTCGTCGGAGAGCACCACCCCGAAGCCGAAGGTGTCCTCCGGGGCGTTGCGTTCCCAGACCTCCACCTCGTGCCCCTGTCGGGCCAGCAGCGCGGCGGCGTACAGCCCGCCCGGTCCCCCGCCCACGACGGCGACCCTCATCGCGCTACCTGCCCTTCCACTCCGGCGGCCGTTTCGCGGTGAAGGCCGCGTGGAACTCCGCGTAGTCCTGGCCGTTCATCAGCAGGGCCTGGGTAGCCGCGTCCAGCTCCACGGATGCGGCCAGCGGCATGTCGAGCTCCGCCGTGAGCAGTGCCTTGGTCTGCGCGTACGCGAGGGCCGGCCCGGCGGCGAGGTGCGCGGCCAGCTCGGCGGCGCGCAGGTGGGCCTTGCCCTCCTCGGTGACCTCGCTGAGCAGGCCGATCCGCTCGGCCTCGGGCGCGCGTACGGGCTCGCCGAGCATCAGCAGCCGGGTGGCGTGACCAAGGCCCACGACCCGGGGCAGCAGGTACGCGGCGCCCATGTCCCCGCCGGAGAGGCCGACCCGGGTGAAGAGGAAGGCGAACCTGGCGGTGGGGTCGGCGATCCGGAAATCGGCGGCGAGGGCGAGGACGGCCCCCGCCCCGGCGGCCACCCCGTGGACCGCGGCGATCACCGGGAAGGGGCATTCGCGGACGGCGCGGACCACCTGGCCGGTCATCCGGTTGAAGTCGAGGAGCTGGGCGGTGTCCATGGCGAGCGTGGCGCCGATGATCTCGTCCACGTCGCCGCCGGAGCAGAAGCCGCGCCCCTCGCCGCCGAGCACGAGGGCGCGTACGGAACGCTCCCGGGACAGTTCGGCGAGCAGATCGCGCAGGTCGGCGTAGGCGCCGAAGGTGAGCGCGTTGAGCTTTTCGGGGCGGTCGAGGGTGACGGTGGCGACGCCGTCCTGCCGTGTCACCCGCAGGTGGCGCCACCGTTCGGTCGCTGGTGTGGAACCGGTGAAGGGGCTCACATCTCCGACGGTATCACCGAGCCGTGACTGCCGTCACAGAAACGCGACAGATCAGCGCCCACCCGCGCGCCGTATGACTATGCGCGGGGCCCCGCGAGCGTCGCGACGAGCACGGCCTTGATGGTGTGCAGCCGGTTCTCGGCCTCGTCGAAGACGACCGAGTGCGCGGACTCGAACACCTCGTCCGTCACCTCCAGCGAGTCCAGCCCGTGCCGCTCGTGGATCTCCCTGCCGACCTTGGTGCCGAGGTCGTGGAAGGCCGGCAGGCAGTGCAGGAACTTCACGTCCGGGTTCCCTGTGGCGCGCAGCACGTCCATGGTGACGGCGTACGGGGCCAGGGCCTCGATCCGCTCGTCCCAGACCTCCTTGGGCTCGCCCATGGAGACCCACACGTCGGTCGCGACGAAGTCGGCCTGCGCCACACCCTCGGCGACGTCCTCGGTCAGCGTGATCCGGGCGCCGCTGGCGGCCGCCAGCTCCCGCGCCCGCGCCACCACCGGCTCGGCCGGCCAGTAGGCCTTGGGCGCGACGATCCGTACGTCCATGCCCAGCAGCGCGCCGGTCACCACGTAGGAGTTGCCCATGTTGAAGCGGGCGTCGCCGAGGTAGGCGAAGGTGATCCGCTCCAGCGGCTTGGTGCTGTGCTCGGTCATGGTGAGGACGTCGGCCAGCATCTGGGTGGGGTGCCAGTCGTCGGTGAGGCCGTTGAAGACGGGCACGCCGGAGTAGGCGGCGAGCTCCTCGACGGCGTCCTGACTGTCGCCCCGGTACTCGATCCCGTCGAACATCCGCCCGAGCACCCGGGCCGTGTCCTTGACGGACTCCTTGTGGCCCACCTGGGAGCCGGACGGGTCGAGGTAGGTGGTGTGGGCGCCCTGGTCGGCGGCGGCGACCTCGAAGGCGCAGCGGGTGCGGGTGGAGGTCTTCTCGAAGATGAGGGCGATGCTCTTGCCCTGGAGGTGCCGCTGCTCGGCCCCCGCCTTCTTGGCCGCCTTGAGGCCGGCGGCGAGCTCGATCAGGCCGCGGAACTCGGCGGCGGTGAAGTCGAGCTCCTTGATGAAACTGCGGCCGACGAGGTCGGTGGCCATGGGGACACTCCAGGGTCGCGCTGACGGGGTGATGGAAGTCTATACGATCCTCTGTATTGATATACATACCTACCGGGGTGCTGCGTCGGGAGACCGTGTCAGTGGGGGGACCGTGCCAGTCGGGGGCCCGTGCCAGTCGGGAGACCGTTTCAGTTGGGGTCCCGCTCCACCGGACAGCTCATGCAGCGCGGCCCGCCCCGACCGCGCCCCAGCTCGCTGCCGGGGATCTCGATAACCTCGATGCCCTGCTTGCGCAGATGGGTGTTGGTCGTCACGTTCCGCTCGTACGCGACCACCACCCCCGGCTCCACCGCCAGCACGTTGCAGCCGTCGTCCCACTGCTCGCGCTCCGCCGCGTGCACGTCCTGCGTGGCGGTCAGCACCCGGATCGAGTCCAGGCCGAGGGCCGCCGCGATCGCCCGGTGCATGTGCTCCGGCGCGTGGTCGGTCACCTTCAGCTCGCTCGCCCCGGCGCCGGGCTCGATCGTGTAGGAGCGCAGCATGCCGAGGCCCGCGTACTGAGTGAACGTATCTCCGTCGACCATGGTCATCACGGTGTCCAAGTGCATGAAGGCCCGCCGCTTGGGCATGTCGAGCGCCACGATGCTGGTCGCCGACCCGGCGGCGAACAGGCCCCGCGCCAGCATCTCCACCGCCTGCGGGGTGGTCCGCTCGCTCATGCCGATCAGTACCGCGCCGTTGCCGATGACCAGGACGTCGCCGCCCTCGATGGTCGAGGGGTAGTCGGCCAGGCCCTGCGACCAGTAGTGGAAGGCCCCCGAGCTGGTGAAGAGCGGGTGGTGCTTGTAGATCGCCTCGAAGTGCACGGTCTCGCGCTGCCGGGCCGGCCAGCGCATGGCGTTGATGGACACGCCGTCGTAGATCCAGGCGGAGGTGTCCCGGGTGAAGAGGTGGTTGGGCAGCGGACCGAGCAGGAAGCCGTCCAGCTCCAGGGCGTGGAAGCGGACCGACACCGGCTCCGCGTGCCGCTCCAGGAACTCCCGCTTGGTCATCCCGCCCACCAGCGCCTCCGCCAGCTCGGCCGAGGACAGCCCGTCGAAGACCGAGCGCAGGTGGTCCGTGGCGAGCGGCCCGTACTCCTTCTCGTCGAAGACCCTGTCCAGTACGAGGTGTCTCGCCTCCGGGATGTCGAGGGCCTCGCACAGCAGGTCGCCGAAGAGGTGTACCTCCACGCCCCGGTCGCGCAGCACGTCCGCGAAACCGTCGTGCTCCTGGCGGGCCCGGCGCACCCACAGCACGTCGTCGAAGAGCAGGGCGTCCTTGTTGCTTGGTGTGAGCCGCTTCAGCTCCAGGTCGGGCCGGTGGAGGATGACGCGGCGAAGCCGCCCGGTCTCGGAGTCGACATGGAATCCCATGCCGTACACGTTCCCAGACCGGGCGGCTTTTTGACCGGGCGTCGGCTCAGCGAGGGGCCTCGAGGCCGAGAAGCGCCGTCGGGGTGCCGATGAGTTCCGGGGTGGTCAGGCCCAGCTTGGGGGTGACCAGGTTCGGGAGCCCGAAGTTGCCCCCGTCCGGCATCGTCAGCGGGGAGCCGATGACCGCGCCGGGGGTCCGGGCGAGCAGGGTGGTCGCCGGCGCTTCCAGCGAACCCTCGCCGTCCGTCTCGGGCTCGCCCATCACGTTCGGCACCGGGGAGGTGACGAGGGTCCGGCCGAGTTCGGTGCCGATCGGGATCACCGGGAGCAGTGGGACCGGCAGCATGTCGCCCGTGTGGTGGCGGGGCGCCTCGGGCGCGCCGACGACCGGCACCGGAACCGCGGTGGCCACGCGCGGGGTGTCGACGCCCAGCGTGGTCTCCACGGCATCCAGCGGGACACCCACCGGCACCGAGCTGGCCACGGCCGGAGAGGCCGCGCCGGCCGCGGCCATACAGGTCAAGAGCGCCGCAATGCTTCCGCGCGCGGTCATCTTCATAGGTGACGTTCCGTCCTTCCAGGGTCGCGGACACTCCGCTGCCCTGGATGAACGATCCCGCCGGTGGTTTTCCCGGCGTTCTCCGCGAAAGTTCCCCCATACGACCTAATTCGAGGCCGTACGGGGGCAGCGGCTTTACGTCCGACCGCGACCGTCGGACGCGCGGCCGGGCGCGGTAACGCCCGGCCGAGCGCGGTCAAGCCCGGCCGCGCGCCGTCACAGCCGGGGGTCGACCGGCTCCGACTCCAGGGCGAGCACCGCGAACACCGGCTCGTGCACCCGCCACAGCGGCTCCTCGGCCGCCAGCCGGTCCAGCGCCTCCAGCCCAAGCGCGTACTCGCGCAGGGCGAGGGACCGCTTGTGCCCGAGGAAGCGCTCGCGCAGCCGCTCCAGGTGGTCCGGACGCGTGTACTCCGGACCGTAGATGATCCGCAGGTACTCGCGCCCGCGCACCTTGATCCCCGGCTGGACCAGCCGTCCCCTGCCGTCCCTGGCGTACGCCTGGAGCGGCTTGACGACCATGCCCTCGCCGCCGGCGGCCGTCATTTCCAGCCACCAGTCGGTGCCCGCCCGTACGGAGGCCTCGTCGGCCGTGTCCACCAGGATCCGGCCGGTCCGGCGCAGCAGACCGGTGCCCGCCGCCTCGTCCGCGGCGACGAGCCGGTCCAGCCAGGCCAGCTGCTCGTCGTGCGGTACCGCGGCCAGCGAGCGCCCGGCCGCCGCCAGCAGCTGGAACGGCGCGAACCGTACGCCTTCCAGCCCGTCGGTGGCCCAGCAGTAGCGCCGGTACGCGTCGGTGAACCGGGCGGCGTCGGCGGCCCGGTCGCGCTGGCGCTCCAGCAGCCCGCCCGTGTCGATGCCCCGGGAGGCGGCCGCCGCCAGGGCGGAGATCGCGTCCGGGAAGACGGCACGGGATGCGGCGCCCACGGCGGCGTACTGATGGCGCAGCAGGCCGGCGGACTTCAGCGACCAGGGCAGCAGTTCCCCGTCGATCAGCAGCCAGTCGGTGCCCAGTTCCTCCCAGAGGCCGGCGTCGGTGATCGCCGAGCGGAGCCGGGCGAGCACCTCCTCGGTGACCTCGGGGTCGCTGAAGAAGGCCCGCCCGGTGCGGGTGTAGACGGAACCGGTGGGGCCGTCGCCCCCGAAGCGCTCGCGGGCCGCGCCGGCGTCCTTGCAGACCAGGACGGTGGCGCGGGAGCCCATGTGCTTCTCCTCGCACACCACCCGCTCGATGCCGTCCTTGCGGTACTGCTCGAAGGCCTCGGCCGGGTGCTCCAGGTAGCCGTCCTCCTTGGAGGTCGCCGTGGGCGCCATCGTCGGCGGCAGGTACGGCACCAGGCGCGGGTCCACCGCGAAGCGGCTCATGACCTCCAGGGCCGCGGCCGCGTTCTCCTCGCGCACGCTGACATTGCCCAGGTGCCGGGTCTCCACGATCCGGCGCCCGTACACATCGGCCAGGTCCAGCGGCCGGCCGTCGTGTCCGCCCGGCGCCTCGGTGGCGAGCGGTTTGACCGGCTCGTACCAGACCTTCTCCGCCGGTACGTCGACCAGTTCGCGCTCGGGCCAGCGCAGGGCGGTCATCCTGCCGCCGAAGACCGCGCCGGTGTCCAGGCAGATGGTGTTGTTGATCCAGGCCGTGTTCGGGACCGGCGTGTGGCCGTAGACCACGACGGCCTTGCCCCGGTACTCCTCGGCCCACGGGTAGCGCACGGGCAGGCCGAACTCGTCGGTCTCGCCGGTGGTGTCCCCGTAGAGGGCGTGCGAGCGGACCCGGCCGGAGGTGCGGCCGTGGTACTTCTCGGGCAGCCCGGCGTGGCAGACCACCAGCCTGCCGCCGTCGAGCACGTAGTGGCTGACGAGGCCGGCGATGAACTCCCGGACCTCCTTGACGAATTCCCCGGACTCGCGGCCCAGCTGCTCGATGGTCTCGGCGAGACCGTGGGTCTGCTGGACCTTGGACCCCTTGAGGTAACGGCCGAGCTTGTTCTCGTGGTTCCCGGGCACACACAGGGCGTTGCCGGACTTGACCATGCCCATCACCCGGCGCAGCACGCCGGGGCTGTCCGGGCCGCGGTCGACGAGGTCGCCGACGAAGACCGCGGTGCGGCCCTCGGGGTGGGCGCCGTCCTGGTAGCCGAGCTTGGCGAGCAGGGTCTCCAGTTCGGAGGAGCAGCCGTGGATGTCACCGATGATGTCGAAGGGGCCGGTGAGGTGGGTGAGGTCGTTGAACCGCTTCTCCAGCACCACCTCGGCGGTCTCGGTCTCCTCGACGGAGCGGAGCACGTGCACCTTGCGGAAGCCCTCGCGCTCCAGTCCGCGCAGCGAGCGGCGCAGTTCGCTGCGGTGCCGCTGGATGACCCGGCGGGGCAGCCCGGCCCGGTCGGGGCGGGCAGCGTTGCGCTCGGCGCAGACCTCCTCGGGCATGTCGAGGACGATGGCGATGGGCAGTACGTCGTGTTCGCGGGCCAGCTTGACCAGCTGGCGGCGGGACTCCTGCTGGACGCTGGTCGCGTCGACGACGGTGAGGCGCCCGGCGGCGAGGCGCTTGCCGGCGATGTAGTGCAGGACGTCGAAGGCGTCCTTGCTGGCGCTCTGGTCGTTCTCGTCGTCGGCGACCAGGCCCCGGCAGTAGTCGGAGGAGACGACCTCGGTCGGCTTGAAGTGCTTGCGGGCGAAGGTGGACTTGCCGGATCCGGTGGCGCCGATCAGGACGACGAGGGACAGGTCGGTGACGGGAAGTACGCGGTGGGTCTTGGTTTCGTCGGTGGTGGTCATGCCGCCTCGCCCTCCTTCGGGGTGTCGGTGCCGGTGCCGGTGCCGGCGTTGGTCTCGGTGTTGGTCTTGATGTCGGTGTCGGTGTCGGTGCCGGTGCCGGTGTCGGTGTCGGTCAGGGTGAAGACGGCCATCTGGGTCGGCGGCCCCACCTCGGGGTCATCGTCCCCGACGGGCACGTACGCGACGCCGTACCCGTGCCGCGCGGCGACCCGGTCCGCCCACGTCCGGAACTCCTCGCGGGTCCACTCGAAACGGTGGTCGCCGTGCCGGACGTGCCCGGCGGGCAGGGTCTCCCAGCGGACGTTGTACTCGACGTTCGGAGTCGTGACGAGGACCGTGCGGGGGCGGGCCGAGCCGAACACCGCGTACTCCAGTGCGGGCAGCCGCGGCAGGTCCAGGTGCTCGATGACCTCGCTGAGCACGGCCGCGTCGTAGCCGGCCAGCCGCTTGTCGGTGTACGCGAGCGACCCCTGGAGCAGCCGGACGCGGTCGCTCTGCCGCTCACCCATCCGCTCCAGGCGCAGCCGCTTGGCGGCCGTGCCCAGGGCCCGCATGGACACGTCGACACCGACGATCTCGGTGAAGGACACGTCCTTGAGCAGCGCCTGCACCAGCTGGCCCTGTCCGCAGCCGAGGTCGAGGACGCGGGCCGCACCGGCGGTGTGCAGCGCGGCGAGGATCGCCTCGCGGCGCCGCACCGCGAGCGGAACGGGCCGCTCCTCGGTGTCCAGCGTCTCGTCGACGGCGTTGTCGAGCTCCTCGACCTCACTGCCGTCGGCCTCGGCCAGGCGTACCAGCTCCAGGCGGTCCATGGCGTCCTGGGTGAGCCGCTTGTGGCGCGCCAGGTAGCGGGCGGTGATCAGCCGGTTCTCGGGGTGCGCGGCCAGCCAGCCGTCTCCGGCGCGCAGCAGCTTGTCCACCTCGTCGGGGGCCACCCAGTAGTGCTTGGAGTCGTCCAGCACGGGCAGCAGTACGTACAGCTGGCGCAGGGCGTCGGCGAGCCTCAGCTCACCCTCCAGTACGAGCCGTACGTACCGGGAGTCGCCCCACTCGGGGAACTGCTCGTCGAGCGGTACGGGCGTGACCGCGACCGACTCCCAGCCGAGTGGGCCGAAGAGCCGGCGCACCAGCTCCGCGCCGCCTCGCGCCGGCAGCGCCGGGATCTCGATACGCAGCGGGCGCGCCTGCTCCGGGAGCTCCGGGCGGGCGGTGCAGCGGCCGTTCAGCGCGCTTCCGAACACCGCGCTGACAGCGACGGCGAGCAGTGAGGACGCGGCATACGGCCGGTCGTTCACGTACTGCGCGAGGGCCGCGTCGGGCGCCCCGCCCCGGCCCTTGCCCTGACCACGCCGCACGAGCGCGACGGGATCCACCTCCAGCAGCAGGGCCGCCGTGCACCGCTCGGCCGTGGCCTCGGGGTAGAACACGTGGGCGGTGCCGTGGGAGGTGGAGAACGCCTGCGCCTTGCCGGGATGCTTGTGCAGCAGAAAGCCCAGGTCGGTCGCGGGTCGTTCAGGGGTGCCGGTGGTGGAGATCGTCAGGAACACACGGCCGATTGTTGCTGCCCGACCGCCCTGTCTGCCCCCTATTTTTCCGAGGCCGGGCTACCGTCGAAGAATGAGCGGCGTCGTGGTGGTGTACGAGCTCGGCCAGCCGGTGACAGGGAACGTGTCACACGGTGAGCAGCTGTCTGTCCGCCGGGTGCATTCCGCACCGGCCGCACCGGGCACCTCAGTGCGTGGCCCCCGGACCATGTGCGGCAAGGACACCTTCGCGATGGAAACGGCAGAGTGGAAACCGTCCGGGCAACCGGATTCCTCGTGGTTCGCCCCGGAGTACGCGGACCTGGTGTGCCCCGAGTGCGATGCCGCGATGGACGACCGCTGACCTTCGGCCCTCATCCGCCCGCGGCCTCGGCGGCCAGCGCCGTGATGCGGGCGGGGCCGATGCGGCAGCAGCCGCCGATGAGGCGGGCGCCGGTGGCGCGCCAGGTGGTGACCGGCCAGGGGGCCGGCGTGGCGGGGGCGTTCCAGGTCCGGGTGGCCGCGTCCCAGGCCGAGCCGTCGTTGGGGTAGGCCAGGAGCGGCTTGCGGGTGGCCTCGGAGGCGGCCCGCAGGGCCGGCGCCACGTCCTGCGGGTCGCAGCAGTTGACGCCGAGCGCGATGACCTGCGGGGTCTCGGCCGCGAGGGCGAAGGCCTCGGGGAGGGGCTGGCCGGCGCGGGTCCGGCCGTCGGCCACGGTGTAGCTCAGCCATGCGGGCGCGCCCGTCTCGGCGAGGACGGTGAGCAGGGCTTCGGCCTCGTCGGTGTCCGGGATCGTCTCCAGGGCCAGTACGTCGGGTCCCGCGTCCAACAGCGCCTCTACGCGGGGGCGGTGGAAGGCGGCCAGCTCGCGCACGCTCAGGCCGTACCGGCCGCGGTACTCGGAGCCGTCCGCGAGCACCGCCCCGTACGGGCCCACCGAGGCGGCGACCCAGACCTCGTGGTCCGCCGCCCGCGCCGCGTCGGCGGCCAGCCGCACACTCCGCGCCAGCAGGGCGGTGGTCTCGGGGCGCCCGTAGCCGTGGGCGGCGAAGGCCTCGTACCCGACCTGGTAGCTCGCGGTGATCAGCACCTCGGCGCCGGCCCGGGCGTACGCCGTGTGGGCGGCCGCCACCTGGTCCGGATGCTCGGCGAGCACCCGGCCCGACCAGAGGTCCCCGGACAGGTCGCAGCCCTGGTCGGCGAGCTGGTTGCTCAGCCCGCCGTCCAGGATCACGGTCCTGCGGGCCAGGGCCTCGGCGAGCGGGCCGGATGCGCGCGTCATGCCTACAAGCCTCCGTCAGCCGAGCTGGGACAGCACCTGGGACGAGATCAGCTCCAGGTGGTCCAGGTCGTCGAGGTCGAGCAGCTGGAGGTAGACCCGCGAGGAGCCGATGGCGGCGTAGGTGCCGAGCTTCTCCACGACCTCGGCCGGGGATCCGGCCAGGCCGTTCGCCTTGAGCTCGTCCACCTCGCGGCCGATGGCGGCGGCCCGCCGGGCCACCTCGGCGTCGTCCTTGCCCACGCACACCACGAGGGCGTTGGAGTACACGAGGTCGTCGGCCTTGCGGCCGGCGTCCGCCGCGGCCTCCCGGACCCGGGCGAACTGCCGCTGGCTGTCCGCGATCGACGCGAACGGCATGTTGAACTCGTCCGCGTACCGGGCGGCGAGGCGCGGGGTGCGCTTCGCCCCGTGGCCGCCGACGAGGACGGGCACCTTGGCCTGGGCCGGCTTGGGCAGCGCCGGGGAGTTCTCCACCTGGTAGTGGCTGCCGGTGTAGTCGAAGGTGGCGCCGGGCTCGGTGGCCCACAGGCCGGTGATGATGGCCAGCTGCTCCTCCAGCCGGGCCATCCGCTCCGCCGGGAAGGGGATCCCGTACGCCTTGTGCTCCTCCTCGAACCAGCCGGCGCCCAGGCCCAGTTCGACGCGGCCGCCGGACATCTGGTCGACCTGCGCCACCTGGATCGCGAGGACGCCGGGCAGCCGGAAGGTGCCGGCGGTCATCAGCGTGCCCAGCCGGATCCGCTTGGTCTCGCGGGCCAGTCCCGCGAGGGTGATCCACGCGTCGGTGGGGCCGGGCAGCCCGTCGACGGATCCCATCCGGAGATAGTGGTCGGAGCGGAAGAACGCGTCGAAGCCCAGGTCCTCGGTGGCCTTGGCGACGGTCAGGAGGGTGTCGTAGCCGGCGCCCTGCTGGGGCTCGGTGAAAATACGGAGATCCATGCTCCCCATCCTGCCCTTCCCGCCACGGCAGGGTGAATATCCGTCAACCGGGCGGCCCGCCCCCGCCCCTGCCAGTGACCAGCGCGGATGGGGATCGTTGGCTCGGACGGAGCCGGACCGCCCGGCCCGCGTGCCGGCGGCCTTTCGCCGGTGCGTCCACCGACCCCTTCCGCCTTTGGAAGGGCCAGGGCCGAGGAGGCCGCCATGTCCCACGAGTCCGTGCCGGAGACCCGCCGACAGACCGGACAGACCGGACAGGCAGCACACGACCACGCACACCAGGAGTCCGCGGTACCCGCCCAGGGCGGCGGCGCGCCGAAGGGCCTGCTCCAGCAGATGGAAGAGCTGATGGCCGCGCTCAACGCCGACCTGTCGCAGCTCGACGCCGACCTCCAGCACTCCGCGGACCGCACTCCCTCCGGCACCACGCTGACTCCGGGCAGCCGCACCCCTGAGAGCGAGCCCCACTCCGACCGGTCGTTCTGACCGTGCGGGTCCCGTCGCGCGCGACGGGACCCCCGACCCGAAGTGCCCCTGCCCGTCATTGGGGCGGCGGCACACACGCAGGCGCACTCAGGCGCAGACGCACGCAGAGGCACGCAGGCGTATGTCAGGCGCAGACCACACGCAGGGGCACGCAGGCGTACCTCAAGCGCACTCAGGCCACTCCCGAGGCGGACCCCCGCTCGCGGACCGTCATCCGGCGCAGGATCGCCCGTACCCGATCGCTCGACTCGTCAGCCGCGTCGATCGACTCTATGCACTGCCAGTACAGGCCCTCGTCGTCCGTCCCGCAGGCCACCCCGACCAGGGCTATCCCCACTTCGCCCAGCAGCTCCTGGAGTCCGAGCAGCGCCTGCCGGACATCCACAACCTCCGTCAACTGCGCCGCGCGCGGCGGATAGTCGGGCGCACGGCCCTCACCGCGCAGCGCTGCCCGGTCGAGGACCCCGCAACCCCTTCCCCCCGCTTCACCCAGCCCCCGTGCCTCCGATCTCAGCTCCGGCGGCCCGGTGACCGCCAGCCAGCTCCCTATTCCCTGCGCGAGTGCCTGGGCCTGCCAGGCCTCGCCCACGATGTCCATCGCCGCCCCGCTCTGTGCCAGCGCGTGCCGGCCGGCTGCGATGAGCCGTACCGCATCCATATGCCGTCCCCCGTCCGCACGACATCCTGCCGTTCTCCCACTACCCAGAGTGAAGGCAACGAGCCAGTAAAGCCAGGGGTATTCGGAAATCTATGGACACAGACATGGTTGTGGACGACGCCATCACTCCGAAGAGTGACGATTTGGTGTCGGAGTACCCGGCACAGGGAAGCGGAGCTCGTTCCTCTCGATCTTCGCCGCGAGCGCGTCCAGCACATCCACCCCTAGGACCTCACAGAACTGCAGCAGATACGCGAGCACATCGGCCACCTCATCGGCCACACGGTGCGCGCTTTCCGGCTTCTCCATGACCTTCGCCGACTGTTCCGGCGTCAGCCACTGGAAGATCTCGACCAGTTCGGACGCCTCCACGCTCAACGCCACGGCCAGGTTCTTGGGCGTGTGGTACGGCTCCCACCCCCGCGCCGCCGCGAACTCGGCGAGCCGCCGCTGCAGCTGCCCGAGCCTCTCCTCCGGCCGCCCCCCGCCCGTGCCGTGCGCGCCTTGCGTGTCGTGCCCGCCTTGCGTGTCGTGCCCGCCCTGCGTGTCGTGCGTACCCGGTGTGCCGTGCGTGTCTGGCTCGTCGCTCATGGACTCAGGTCTACCACCGAGACGCCGGGGAGCCCCCGGGCGGTTCCCGCGGCCTGCTCGCCGACCGCCGCCACCAGCCGGACATGGCCACGTCCGCACGCCAGCAGCGCCAGGCGCAGCAGTTCGGCGGTCTGCGCCCGGTCCAGGTCGCGGTCGAAGCCGTCGGCGAGGACGGTCAGCGCCTGCTGCGCGGACAGCAGTTCGGCGGCCGGGTCCACGGCCAGCACCCCCGGCCCGGTCAGCAGGACGAGCGCCAGCGCGAGGAAGCGGAGCTCGCCCGCGCCCAGCCGGCCGAGTGCGGTGCCGGGCCGGTCGGGGCCGCGGTCGAGCAGTGCGGTGACGGGGCCGTCCGCGAGGGCCCTTACATCCAGCCCGGCCACCGCGCCCGCGCAGCCGGTACGGGCCGCCTGGGCCAGCATCGCGTGGCGGGTGCCGCATTCGTGGCGGGTCCGGCGCAGTACGTCGGCCAGGTTGGCGCAGTCGCCCAGCAGCCGCCCCTCCCCCGGCGGAACGGGCGCGCGCATCCGGTCCGGGCGGGGGTCACAGGGGAACACCGAGCGGAGCGCGACCACCACCTGCTCGGCGGCGGCCAGGACCCGCCGCTGCCCGGGGGTGGCACCCGCCACGCGGAGCGGGAGGAGCGCGGTGCCGAGGCGGTCGTCGGGCAGCGGGGCCCTGGTGACACCGGTGGTGCCACCGGTCAGCCAGGCGGCCTGCACCGAGGGCCGGCCGGGGTCGCGCAGTGCGGTGCTGAGCAGGATCTGGCCGTCCACCGAGAGCCGCTCACCGGCGATGCGCAGCGTGGGCTCCGCCTGCACGGCGAGGTCGAGCCGGACCGGGCCGGCCGGTCCGTCCACCGTGCAGCCGATGCGGAATCCGCGGCGGCGCTCCGTGTCGGGGAGGGCCAGGTCCGGGACCAGGGCCAGGGGATCCGGGAACACCTCTTCGAGGGTCCCCCCGGAACCCAGCCCGGCCAGGGCCTCGAAGGCGTACAGGGCCTGGGACTTGCCGCTGCCGCTCGGCCCGGCGAAGAGCGTGACGGGCCCGAGCGCGAAGACCGCGGCCCGGTGCGAAGCGAAGGCCGAGAGCCGCAACTCGGTGACGGCTGGCCGGTGATGCGGGGTCGCTTGCGCGGGCGGAACCGGGGAGCGGGCGCCCTGCGCCGAAAGGACCGCTGGGCGTGCGGCCTGAGCCGGTACGGCAGCCGCCCGAGCGCCGGGCCCGGGGCCGGCAGGCCCGGCGGGAGCCGAAGCCGACACCGGGACGGCTGGGCCCGAAGTGGTTGAAGGGCCAGAAGAGGCCGGAGCGGTTGAAAAGGCCGAAGCTGCTGAAGAGGCTGGAGGGGCTAAAGCGGTTGAAGCGGTTGAAGCGGTTGAAGCGGTTGAAGCTGTTGAAGCTGTTGAAGCTGTTGAAGCTGTTGAAGCTGTTGAAGCTGTTGAAGGGTCGACGCCAGCAAGCGGCACTGCGGCAGGGGCAACGGCCCGAGCGAGCCCGGGGACTGCGTGGGCGTCGGGTAACGCGGGCGCGGCGGTTACGGCCGTGGTGGGGTCCATGAGCCGGACGGTACGGTTCCCCGGGGGTTGTGCGGGGCCGGTGAACCGTTCCGTCGGGGCGACCTTCCTACGATCGGGGGACCGCCGCAGCCGCGATTCCCTCGACCTCGGTCCCGACGGGCGCCAGCAGGAAGACGTTCCGGTCGACCCGGTGCATCCCGCTGCCCAGCCCGAAGACCACGCCGCTGCTGAAGTCCAGGATCCGCTTGGCCACTTCGCTGTCCGCGCCGGTCAGGTCCAGCAGCACCGGGATCTGCGCGATCAGGTACTCGGCCACCTCCCGGGCGTCGGCGAAGATCTGGACCCGGATCACCACGAAGCGCCGCTGCTCCGCCGCGGACGCCCCCGGCGTCGTGGGGATCGTGCGGTGGTCCACCCGGGAGGGCCATTCGTTGCGACTGCGCAGGGGTACCACCTGCGCGAGCCCCTCCCACTGTTCGTCGGTGACGTCGTACCTGCTCACCGGGCCGCCTCGGCCGTGCGCTTCATGTGCATCCCCCCATCCTCTCGCGTTTCACCCGTTCAGCCCAACAACGACACGACCCGGGCGCGGGGCACGCCACACGAAGAGAATCGGATAAGTTAAGTTAGGTTAGGCATACCTAAGTAACTCAACTCGGGATGATGGAGAGATCCGCATGCGCATGTCCGGTGCCCCTGACACCCCGGCCGCCACCCGGCCCACCGACGCAGAGCGGGTCCGGTCGGTCCTGGCCGCCGCCCACCCCATGACCGTGGTCACCGACGGGCTGCGCAGCGAGGTCCGCCACCTCGACGGCACGGACCCGCTGAGCCGCCTGCACCTGCATCCCGCCGAGCCCGGCGGCGACGCCGAGCACAGGCCCGCGATCCGGCTGGAGTTCACCGACGTCGCCCCGACGCCCGTACGCGACCGGGTGCGCGCACGCGTCACGATGCTGGGCCGGCTGCTCACTCCTTACCACGACGACGGCGACACCACCGGCTCCGCCTGCGTGGAGTTCGGGCACGCCGTACTGGAGACGGCGGACGGCCGCTCCTACGTCGGCCTCGAGGAGCTGGACGCCGCCCGCCCCGACCCGCTCGCGCCGTACGAGGCCGGCATGCTCACGCACCTCCTCGACGACCACGCCGATCTGGTCACCCTGCTGCTGCGCCTGGTCCGGCCGCTGCCCGCCACGCCCGTCCTGCGCGCGCTGCCGCTCGCGATGGACCGGTACGGGATCACCCTGCGCCTGGAGGAGCCGCGCGGGCACCGCGACGTGCGGCTGCCGTTCCCGTCGCGGCTGGACTCCGTGGAGCAGTCGGGGGCCCAGATCCAGGCGCTGTTCAGCGCGGCCCGCCGGCGCTCGCACCACAACACCCTGCCGGCCTGAGGAATAGGTTCGCGCGCCGCCCAGTTGGCCACGATCATGAAGGCCATCACGTACAGCTCATACGGAACTTCCGAAATCCTCACGCTCGTTGACGCCCCGGAGCCCAAGGTGGGCCCCGGCGAGGTGCTCGTCCGCGTCAAGGCCGCCGGCGTCAACCCCGTGGACTGGAAGCTCGCCGCCGGATACCTCGAACCGATCCTGGAGGTCCGCTACCCGGTCATACCCGGCTGGGACGTCGCCGGAGTCGTCGAGGCGGTCGGCCCGGACACCTTCGACTACGCCGTCGGAGACGAGGTGTACGGCTACGTGCGCAAGGAGTGGGTCGAGCTCGGCACTTACGCCGAACTGGTCTCCGCCCCGGTCCGCACCCTGGCCCGCAAGCCGCGCGAGCTGACCTTCGAACAGGCGGCCGGCATCCCGCTGGCCGGGCTCACCGCCTACCAGTCCCTCACCCGTGCGGGCCTCAAGGCCGGCGAGACCGTGCTCATCCACTCGGCCGCCGGCGGCACCGGCTCCTTCGGCGTGCAGATCGCGGTCGCCCTCGGCCTGCGGGTCATCGGCACGGCGGGCGCGCACAACCACGACTACCTGCGCTCGCTCGGCGCCGAGCCGGTCCTCTACGGGGAGGGGCTGGCGGACCGGGTCCGCGAGCTGGCGCCCGAAGGCGTGGACGCGGGCCTCGACTTCTACGGAGACGGCGTCATCGAGACCCTCCAGTCGCTGGTCAAGCAGCGTGACCGGGTGGTCTCCATCGCCGACTACACCGCCGCCGAGCAGGGCGCGCACCAGCTGTGGGTGCGCCCCGACACCGCCGACCTGACCTTCCTGGCCGAACTGGCCGACGCGGGCAAGCTCACGGTCAACGTGGAGCACGCGCTGCCGCTCGCCGAGACCGCGAAGGCCTGGGAGCTCAGCGCCGCGGGCCGCACCCGCGGCAAGATCGTCCTCACCGTCTGACGCCGCCCGCATTTATTGCGGCCGCGGCCGCGCCGCCGGAGCGCCCGGCTCCGGCGGCACAACCCGCACGGGGGATGACCGGTGGCCCGGCCTGGTCCGGCCTGCGAGGGCGAGATCACATCCAGTGGTTATGGTCTCGATTGAGCGACCCCCCTAGCATTCGAGCCATGACGGTCCTGCCTGACGACGGGCTCTCCCTGGCCGCCGAGTTCCCTGACGCGACACATGAGCAGTGGCAGCGCCTGGTTGAAGGCGTACTGCGCAAGTCGGGCAAGGAAGTATCCGGCGAGGCAGCTGAAGAAGCGTTGTCCACCCAGCTAGAGGACGGGCTCACCACCCGCCCCCTCTACACCGCGCCCGAAAACGCCGCCGACACCGGTTTCCCCGGCTTCGCCCCCTTTGTGCGCGGCGGCCAGCCGGAGGGCACCACCGCCGCCGGCTGGGACGTGCGCCAGCGGATCGCGGGCACGGATCCGGTACGGCTGAACGAGGCGGTACTCGCCGACCTGGAGAACGGGACCACCTCGCTGTGGCTCACCGTCGGCCAGGACGGCATCCCGGCCGACGGCCTCGCCCGCGCCCTGGACGGTGTCTACCTCGACCTGGCGCCCGTCTCCCTCGACGCCGGGGCCGGATACGCCGAGGCCGCCCGGGCCCTGCTGAGCCTGTACACGGAGCGCGGGGTGGCCCCGGAGGCCGCCCGCGCCTGCCTCGGCGCCGACCCGCTGGGCCACGAGGCCCGTACCGGCACCGCCCTGGACCTCGCCGAAGCCGCCGCCCTCGCCCGGGAGACCGCCGCCGGCTGGCCCGGCGTACGCGCCCTGACCGTGGACGCGCTGCCGTACCACGAGGCGGGCGGCTCGGCCGCCGAGGAACTGGGGCTGTCCCTCGCCACCGGTGTCGCGTACCTGCGCGCACTTAACCAGGAGGGCTTGAGCACCGAAGCGGCCCTCGGTCAGCTGGAGTTCCGCTACGGCGCCACCGCCGACCAGTTCCTCACCATCGCGAAGTTCCGTGCCGCGCGCCGCCTCTGGGCCCGCGTCGCCGAGGCGTGCGGGGCCACCGAGGCCGGCGCGCAGCGCCAGCACGCCGTGACCTCGCCGGTGATGATGACCCGGCGCGACCCGTGGGTGAACATGCTGCGCACCACCGTGGCCTGCATGGCGGCGGGCGTGGGCGGCGCGGACTCCGTCACCGTGCTCCCCTTCGACAACGAGCTGGGGCTGCCGGACGCCTTCGCGCGCCGGATCTCCCGCAACACCTCCACCATCCTCCTGGAGGAGTCGCACCTGGCCCGGGTGATCGACCCGGCCGGCGGCTCGTACTACGTTGAGCAGCTGACCGACGAACTCGCGCACGCGGCCTGGGAGTTCTTCCAGACCATCGAGAAGGCGGGCGGCCAGCCCGCCGCGCTGCGCTCCGGGCTGGTCGCCGACCGTCTCGCGGCCACCTGGGCCGAGCGTTCCAAGAAGCTCGCCAAGCGCCGCGAACCCATCACCGGTGTCAGCGAGTTCCCGCTCCTCGCGGAGAAGCCCCTCGTACGCGAGCCCGCGCCGGCGGGTCCCACGGGCGGACTGCCCCGGGTGCGCCGCGATGAGGCGTACGAGTTGCTGCGCGCCCGCAGCGACGCGCATCTGACGGCGACCGGCGCCCGTCCGAGGATCTTCCTCGCCGCGCTGGGTCCGGCGGCCGCGCACACCGCGCGGGCCACCTTCGCCTCGAACCTCTTCCAGGCGGGCGGTATCGAACCGGTGCACGACCCGGTGTCCGTGGACCCGTCGACGGCCGCCGATGCGTATGCCGCGAGCGGCGCGGACGGCATGGCCGTGCTGTGTTCCAGCGACGCGCTGTACGAGGAGCAGGCCGAGGCGGTGGCCGCGGCCCTGCGCTCGGCGGGCGCGACGACCGTGTTCCTCGCGGGCAAGCCCGGCACGTCGGCCGGCGCCGTGGACGAGTACGTCTTCGCCGGCTGCGACGCGGTCGCCGTGCTGTCCTCCGTACTCGACCGGATGGGAGTCGCGTCTTGAGCGGCACCGGAATCCCCGATTTCTCCGAACTCGCGCTGAACGGCGCCGGCGCCCCGGCCCCGGCGGGGTCCGAGGACCAGTGGCGCGCGGCCGTCAAGGAATCCACCGGCACCGCGGCCGCCGACCTGCTGTGGGAGACCCCGGAGGGCATCGGCGTCAAGCCGCTGTACACCGGGCGGGACCTGGAGGGCCTGGACTTCCTCCGGACCTACCCGGGCGTGGCCCCGTACCTGCGCGGCCCGTACCCGACGATGTACGCCAACCAGCCCTGGACGATCCGGCAGTACGCCGGCTTCTCCACGGCCGAGGAGTCGAACGCCTTCTACCGGCGCAACCTCGCGTCCGGCCAGAAGGGCCTGTCGGTGGCCTTCGACCTGCCGACGCACCGCGGCTACGACAGCGACCACCCTCGGGTGACGGGCGATGTCGGCATGGCGGGCGTGGCGATCGACTCGATCTACGACATGCGGCAGCTGTTCGACGGGATCCCACTGGACAAGATGTCGGTGTCGATGACGATGAACGGCGCGGTACTGCCGGTCCTCGCCCTCTACATCGTGGCGGCGGAGGAGCAGGGCGTCTCCCCCGACAAGCTCGCCGGGACCATCCAGAACGACATCCTCAAAGAGTTCATGGTCCGCAACACCTACATCTACCCGCCCAAGCCGTCGATGCGGATCATCTCCGACATCTTCTCGTTCACCTCGCAGAAGATGCCGCGGTACAACTCGATCTCCATCTCCGGCTACCACATCCAGGAAGCGGGCGCGACGGCCGACCTGGAGCTGGCGTACACGCTCGCGGACGGCGTGGAGTACCTGCGCGCCGGTCAGGCGGTCGGTCTGAACGTGGACGCGTTCGCGCCGCGCCTGTCGTTCTTCTGGGCGATCGGCATGAACTTCTTCATGGAGGTCGCGAAGCTGCGCGCCGCCCGCCTGCTGTGGGCGCGGCTGGTCAAGCAGTTCGACCCGCAGAACGCCAAGTCACTGTCGCTGCGCACGCATTCGCAGACCTCGGGCTGGTCGCTGACGGCGCAGGACGTCTTCAACAACGTCACGCGTACGTGCATCGAGGCGATGGCCGCGACCCAGGGCCACACCCAGTCGCTGCACACCAACGCCCTCGACGAGGCGTTGGCGCTGCCGACGGACTTCTCGGCGCGCATCGCCCGCAACACCCAGCTGCTGCTCCAGCAGGAGTCGGGGACCTGCCGGTCGATCGACCCGTGGGGCGGCAGTGCGTACGTCGAGAAGCTGACGTACGACCTGGCGCGCCGGGCCTGGCAGCACATCGAGGAGGTCGAGGCGGCCGGCGGTATGGCGCAGGCCATCGACGCGGGCATCCCGAAGCTGCGCGTGGAGGAGGCCGCGGCCCGCACGCAGGCGCGGATCGACTCCGGGCGGCAGCCGGTGATCGGCGTGAACAAGTACCGGGTGGAGAACGACGAGCTGATCGACGTCCTGAAGGTCGACAACTCCTCGGTGCGCTCGCAGCAGATCGCCAAGCTGCGGCGGCTGCGCGAGGAGCGCGACGAGGCGGTGACGCAGGACACGCTGCGGGCGCTGACGAACGCCGCCGAGCGCGGTGACGGCAACCTGCTCGCCCTGGCGGTGGACGCGGCGCGCGCCAAGGCGACCGTCGGTGAGATCTCGGACGCACTGGAGAAGGTGTACGGGCGGCACGCGAGCCAGATCCGTACGATCTCGGGTGTGTACCGCACCGAAGCAGGCGAGTCCCCGTCCGTGGAGCGCACCCGTGCGCTGGTCGACCGGTTCGAGGAGGCGGAGGGACGGCGTCCGCGCATCCTGGTCGCGAAGATGGGCCAGGATGGGCACGACCGCGGCCAGAAAGTGATCGCGACGGCGTTCGCCGACCTGGGCTTCGACGTGGACGTCGGCCCGCTGTTCCAGACCCCGGCGGAGGTGGCCCGTCAGGCCGTCGAGGCGGACGTCCACGTGGTGGGCGTGTCGTCGCTGGCGGCCGGTCACCTGACCCTCGTACCGGCGCTGCGCGAGCAGTTGGCGGAGGAGGGGCGCGAGGACATCATGATCGTGGTGGGCGGAGTGATCCCGCCGGCGGATGTGCCGACGCTGCTGGAGATGGGCGCGACGGCGGTGTTCCCGCCGGGCACGGTGATCCCGGACGCGGCGCACGACCTGGTGACGCGGCTGGCCGCGGATCTCGGTCACGAGCTGTAGGCGGCCCGATGCCTCCGAAGATCGACATCGAGGCCTACGCGAAGGGGGTGCTCGACGGGAAGCGCGCGTTCGTCGCGCGTGCGATCACTCTCGTCGAGTCCACCCTGCCCGCTCACCGGGTGCTGGCGCAGCGGCTGTTGACGGAGCTGCTCCCGCACTCGGGGCGCGCCCGCCGGATCGGGATCAGCGGTGTTCCGGGCGTGGGCAAGTCCACGTTCATCGACGCGTTCGGCACGATGCTGACGGCGCTGGGGCACCGGGTGGCGGTGCTGGCGGTGGACCCGTCGTCGACGCGTACGGGGGGTTCCATCCTCGGGGACAAGACCCGGATGGAGCGGCTGTCGGTGGATCCGGCGGCGTTCGTCCGGCCGTCTCCCTCGGCGGGGACGCTGGGCGGGGTCGCCAAGGCCACCCGCGAGTCGATGATCGTGATGGAGGCGGCGGGCTACGGCGTGGTCCTCGTCGAGACGGTCGGCGTCGGGCAGTCGGAGACGACGGTGGCGGGGATGGTCGACTCCTTCCTGCTGCTGTCGCTGGCGCGTACGGGCGACCAGTTGCAGGGCATCAAGAAGGGCGTCCTGGAGCTGGCGGACGTCCTGGCGGTGAACAAGGCGGACGGCCCGCACGAGCGTGACGCGAAGGCGGCGGCGCGCGAACTGTCGGGCGCCCTGCGGCTGATGCACCCGGCGGACGCGGCCTGGACCCCGCCGGTGCTGACGTGCAGTGCGCGGGAGTCCGCGGGCCTGGACGAGGTGTGGAGCCGGCTGGAGCAGCACCGGCGGCTGCTGGAGGCAGGGGGCCGGCTTTCCGCGAAGCGGGCTGCCCAGCAGGTGGAGTGGACCTGGTCGATGGTCCGCGACGAACTCCTGGACCGCCTTCGCGGGAACCCGGCGGTGCGGGACCTTGCGCCGGGCCTCGAAGCCGCGGTCCGTGCGGGCTCTCTGACTCCCACACTGGCGGCGGACCGCCTGCTGACCGCCTTCGGCCAAGCCTGACCTGCCCCCTGCCCCCGTCGGCGTTGCCGCGGGGGGGCAGGCGGTGATCAGGCGGTGATCAGGGCCGGGTCCGTCGAGGACAGGGTCTGGCGGAGGATGCCGGACTGGGTCGACGGGTCGGTGGTGGCCAGGAGGGCGGAGAGGACCGCGATGCGGGCCTGGGGGGCGCGGAGGGTGCCCGTCGGGACGGCACCGGCCGCGACCAGGTCCACGGCGCCGCCGTGCGTGTAGATCTCGGTGACCGGGCCGGCCGTCACCCGGGTGGTCAGGGCGACCAGGACGCCGCCGGCGACGGCGGTCCGCACCGCCGCCACGATCTCCGGCGTCGCGTTGCCCGCCCCGGTGCCCACCAGGACGACGCCCCGCGCGCCCGCCGCCACCGCGGCGTTCAGCATCACCGCGTCGCCGTCCGAGTGGTGCATCACCATGTCCACCCGCGGCGGGATCTCCGGCATCGCCGGCAGGGCGAGCGGCTCCGGACGGTGTGGGCTGCGGAGCATCGCGACCCGGCCGAAGCCGACCTTCCCCAGCAGTTCCTTCGACGGGTCGGCGAACGCGTCCAGGGCCACGGCCTGGGTCTTCACGGTCCCCCGGGCCGCGTGCACGCGCCCCGCGAAGGTGATCAGCACGCCGAGCCCCCGCGTGGTCGCCGCGGTGAGCAGTGCGTCGTAGAGGTTTCCCGGACCGTCCCCGTCGGCGGTGCCCATGGGCAGCTGCGAGCCGGTGAACACGACGGTGCGCGGGTCGTGGTGGTGGAGGTCGACGAGGAAGGCCGACTCTTCGAGGGTGTCGGTGCCGTGCGTGACGACGATGCCGTCCACATCCGGGTCGGCGAGCACCTCGTGCACGGTGCGCAGCAGCGTCAGCTGGTGGGCGGTGGTCAGCCGGGGGCTGTTCACGCTGAACAGGTCCACCACCTCGACGGTGATGCCCTCGGGCAGCGGCGCGGTGGCCATGACCTCGCTGCCGTCGGCGTCGGCTGCAAAGCCGGAGCCCTGCCAGCGGCTGGCTATCGTCCCACCGGTGCTGATGACGACGATGCGTCCCATGGCCACCCTTCCCCTCATCGCCTCGCACAAATTTTCCAGAAGCGGCAATAATAGAAAAATCCAGGCGCAATGTGATTGCCACTTCCAGCAACCGCTTAACACTCGGTGGTGGATAATTGCGTGATGGACGCCATTGACCGGGAAATCTTGCGCGAGCTCCAGCAGGACGGCCGCCTCAGCAATCAGGAGCTGGCCCAGCGCGTGGGACTGACCCCCTCCCCCTGTATGCGCCGGGTGCGCCAGCTCGAACAGGACGGGGTGATCCAGGGCTACCGCGCGGTGATCGATCCGGCGGCGGTGGGCCGCGGGTTCGAGGTGCTGGTCTCGGTCGAGGTGCGTCGCGACCGCGACGCCGTCGAGGCCTTCGAGGCGGCGCTCCAGGACATCCCCGACGTCATCGAGGCGTACCGCCTGTTCGGCAGCCCCGGCTGCATGCTGCGGATCGCCGTCGCGGATCTGCGCGCGTACGAGCGGCTGTGGATCGAGAAGCTGACCGCGCTCTCCGGAGTTACTGAGGTCAACTCGCAGATCATCATGAAGCGCATCAAGGAGCCGACCGGCCTCCCCGTCGACCGCTGAACCGGCCGCTGGACCGGCCGCTGGACCGGCTGCCGACCGGCCGCTGGACCGGCCCCCGAACCGGGCGCCGAACCGGGCGCAAGGGCGGCCGGCTGCGCGCCGTGGACACCCGGCTGCGCACCATCCGGGCAAGGCGTCTCGGCGTACTCCGGCGTCGACGGCAAGCGGCTGTGGACCTGGGCTCCCGAGTCGCGCGGGGCATGGGCCGTGTCCGGCGCCGGGAACCGCGTCTTCCTCGTCAACGGCGGGAAGCTGACGGCCATGCCCACCGTCGCGTGAACCCCGCTCCGGCCGGCCCCCCGTTCCCACCCGGTTCTCCCGTCCCGCTGACCACGGCTTACGACCTTGGGGGCAATGCGG
>NZ_JAGGOY010000091.1 GCF_018614095.1 Streptomyces sp. ISL-87
TTTAGGGCCGAGAAGCTGACAAGAACTTCCGACTCAGGGCACTAGCGCAGCACCCCCGCCTTCGAGCCGTCCGTCAGTTTGCCCGTCAGGTCGACCTGGGCGCCCGCCGGGGCCTTCACCGCCAGCCGGTTGCCCGGCGCCGCCCCGCTCACCCCGCCGCCCGACACCGACAGCGACGTGAACTGCGCGCTGCCCGCCGCCAGTACGTACCACTGGCCCGCCCGGGACTTCCACAGCACGCCCGCCAGCACCCGGGGCTCCCGCGGTCCGCACGCCGGCGAGCCCTCCGCCTTGGCCGCCTGCGCCGCCAGCGGCGCGCCCGGGGCCAGGAACTGCGCCTGCACCCGGTCCGCCGTGCCCTGCCAGGTCTCCGCCCGGGTGCACAGCCAGGTCGCCGTGCCGTCACGCTCGGGCAGCGGCTGCTTCGCGTACGTCCAGGCGTTGACCGTACGGACCCCGTGCGAGCGGACCGAGGGCAGCAGGCACGCGGTCCGCGACCACTCGCCGAGCTCCGCGGCCTCCGTTACATCGCGCTCGGCGCCCGGCGCGCCCGAGGTCAGCCGGGCCGGGGTCAGCTCGCCCAGGTCCGTGACCAGCCGGGTGGCGCCGTCGCCGGTCAGGGCCAGCGCGTTCCAGCTGGTACAGCTGCCCCCCGGCGCGGGGCTCGCGACCGGCGGAGTGACCCCGTGCGGGGTCAGCTTCAGCGCCGCCGGGGAATCGCCCGGCCGCAGCAGGTCCCGCAGGGCCGCGCCGGTGACCCAGGGCGCCGTCAGGTAGCGGACGTTGCCGTCGACCCGGCTGAGCACCAGGGCGGTCGCCGTGTCCGCCGAGGCCCCGTCGGTCCGGGCGAAGTCGAGGGCGGCGACCTCGGTCCCGGCGAGCGGTTCGGCGTACCGCACCACGCGCAGGCCGTCGTAGAGCAGGACCACGACGGCCTGGTCCACGGTGCCCGCGAACAGCAGCTGCGGCGGTCCCATCGGCGGCCCGGACGGGGTGCCGGGGGTGACCGAGACGACCACGGACGCCCCGGGCCGGGCCCATACGGCCAGCGCCCGGCGCAGCAGCTCCGTGTCGTCGGCGCGGTCGCCGCGGGCCGGCCAGGCGGAGAAGTCGGTACGGGAGGACGTACGCCACACCGCGGGCGCGACCCGGGTCAGCTTCCCGGGGTCAAGGGCCTGCTCCGCCGCGGCGTTGCGCGCGTACAGCGGGGCCGCGGCCCCGTCCGCCCCCCAGCCGCCGCCGGGCAGCGCGAGCAGCGCCCCGCACACGGCGAGGGCGGCCCCGGCGGCCAGCCCGGCCCGCAGGAGGCGGCGCCGGCGCAGCAGGTCGGTGGGCCGGGCCTGGAGCACGCACGGGTCGAACTCGGGGGAGGCGAACAGGGCGTCATGGGCCGGATCCCCGGATTCCGCGATCGCCACGGCAGGGTCCGCGACCCCGGCCTCGGTGAGCACCCGGAGCACCTCCGGCTCCGGCAGCCGCTCCAGCGCCCGCAGCACGCAGGCCGCCCGGCCGGGCCCGGACAGGGTGGCCAGCCACTGGTCCAGGGCCAGCTCCTCCGCTCCGCCGGAGCGCGGGAACAGCCGCAGCCCCCACACCTGGGGGAGCACCGGCGGCAGCTGCCCGCGCAGCGGCCGGGCCCGGAACGTCAGCGGAACCCCCGCCTCCAGGGCGGTGCGCAGCACCCGCAGCCGGACGTACGCGTACCCGGACTCGCCCCCGTCCACCCCGTCGCGCTGGGCCGGGACCCCGCCCTTCACCCCGCTGTCGGCGCCGCGCCGCCCACGGGGCAGGGCGCGCTGGGTCAGCGAATGGGCGGTGAGCACCCGCCGGTTGCGGCCGAGGGCGGGGGGCAGCACCAGATAGGCGAGCCGCACCAGCCGCGGGTAGTGCTCGACGATGGCGGCCTCGGCCTGCTCGACGTCGGGCGGCACGGGAGACAGGGGACGGGTGGCGGTATCCGGTGCAGTCACGGTCAGCAGAACGAGCGAATCGTCCGATGGTCACCCGCTCCCGGTGCACACGCCCCGGCTACAGCCGGGAGGGGCCCCCGGGCCGCAAAGCCCGCGAGGGCTCAGACCGTCAGACGCGCCCGCAGTGCCTCGACCGTCTCGTCGGAGACGCCCAGGCCCTCGCGCACGTACTTCTCGATGGAGCCGTACCGCGTGCTGACCTCGTCCAGCGCGGCCTCCAGGTACGAGGGGAACACCCCGATCAGCGCCAGCGCGATGTCCGGGTCGCCGCCGGCCGCCGTGAAGCCCTCGATCATCGGCGCGAAGGCCTGCTTGACCGCCGGGTTGACGGAGAGGTACTCGGCCATCAGGGTCTCGTCGTCGGCCCCCAGCAGCGACAGGATGATCGTCGCGCCCCAGCCCGTACGGTCCTTGCCGGCCGTGCAGTGGAAGAGCAGCGGGCCCGCCTCCGGATCGGCGGCCTCCGTGAGCAGCATCCGGTACGCGGCCTGCGCGGAGCCGGAGTTCACGAAGGACCGGTATATGCCGCCGAACAGGGTCTGTGCCTTGCCGCCGCCCAGGTGCTCCTCGGCGACCACCGGGTCGGACAGCAGGTCCTTGAGCTGCGCCGCGGCGGGCACCTTGCCGGCGCCCATCTTGTCGGCGAGGACGTCGCCGACCAGGACGCGGACGCCGTCCGGCACCCGGTCGGGGTGGTCGGCGCGCTCGATGTCGGTGCGGAAGTCGATGACCGTGCGCAGGCCCAGCGCGGCCACTGCCGGGTCGGCGTCGAGGTCGAGCCGGTCGAGCTGGCCGGAGCGCAGGACGAGGCCGGAGCGGACGGTGCGGCCGCCGGAGAGAGGGGTTCCGCCGAGGTCACGGAGATTGGCGACGGTCGTGGACGGGGTGGCGGTCATCGGGGCAGCTCCAGCGGGGTGCGAGTGACGCGTGTCATTCATACGATTTTCGGATGTTTCGGTCAGGAAAGGTAATCGAGAGCCACCGAAAGCCCGACGCCGAGCCCCAGCGCCGCCAGATGGCCCGCGTCCGTGAAGTTCCGATCGCGCCTCAGTACGGGCACCGCGGCGAGCGCCAGCAGCCCCGCCCGGGCGGTGGTGCGGACGGCCCCGCGTGGAAGGGCCGAGGTCAGCGCGCCGAGCACGGCATTGAGCCCGTAGCTGGTGCCCACGTCCAGGGCCCGCCGGGTCTCGGGCCCGGCCGTCCCGCGCAGCACCCCGTAGACCAGCAGGGTCGCCGCGGCGTGACCGAAGAGGAACACCGCCGCGGTCCACCAGGCCCCGTACGCGTACTCCGCGTACCCGAGGACCGCGACCAGCAGCAGCGCGTACGGCAGCGGCATGGGCTCCTCGACGACGAAGGCGCTGCTCAGCAGCGTCTCCCAGTGCCCGGCGGCGAGGTTGTCGACATTGGTCGAGCATCGGCGCAGCACGTGCTCCCGCTCCGCCGCCCCCAGCCGCCCCAGGGCGAACGCACCGAGCTGGACCCCGCCCGCGTACAGCGCGCCCAGGGGTGGCGGCCATGGCAAAGGATTCACCCGATCATGATCGGATACGGCCCTCCTCCGGGCACCACCGGGCCCCGTGCGAGCATGAACAGGACATGTCTGCCTCCCGCGCACCGATGCGCACCACGCGGGCCGCGATGTTCGCGGCGGTGTGTGTCGCCTTGGCCGCGGCGGGGCATTCGTACATGTCCGGCACGGATATTCCCGCTATGGGGCTTGTGGGCGCCTTTGGGGTCACTGGAGCGCTGGCCTGGCTCGGCGCCGGGCGGCGGCGGGGTCCGCTGGGGATCACAGCGGCGCTGCTCGCCCTCCAAGGGGTGCTGCACCTTGTCCTCTCCGGGAGCCAGGCGGGTCACGCGGGCGATCCGGTCCAGCCGGCGATACCGGCCCCGGATGCGATGGCCGCCCACCACATGGCCGACATGGCAGGCGTGGCAGGCGTGAGTGGCATGGGCGGCATGGGCGGCATGGCCGCCGAAGCTCCCGCGAACGCGCCGGCCGGTATCGCGAAGGTCGCCGACCTCGCCGACATCGCCGGGCACGGCGGCCTCGGGATGATCGCCGCCCACGTGCTCGCCGCGCTGTTCTGCGCCGTCTGGCTGGCGTGGGGCGAGGCCGCCGTCTTCCGGCTGGCCGGAGCGCTGGCCGCGGCCGCGCTGCTCGCCGCCCGGCCGCTGTCCCGCGCGCTCGTCCTGATACGGACGCACGTGGCCCCCGTACCGCCGCGGCCCGCGTTCCGCCGGACGTACGAGCGGCCGCGCCGGCTGCGCGGGGCCGTCCACGCCCATGCCGTGGTGCGGCGCGGGCCGCCCGGGCGCCGTGACACCCGAGCCACGGCCCCCGGCCTTCCCGCCTGCCTCTGAGAGCGAACGGCGAGGACCCGGGGCCGGTCACCCATGTCTTCGCCAACACCTAGGACCACCATGTCCCTTGACGAGCTCCAGCACGTCCACGCACAGGACGTTCCCGTTTCCCATCCCGTGCCCGACACCAAGCGCAGCGGCTGGGCGGCCCTGCGGCCGCTGCTCCTGCGGATGCATTTCTACGCCGGGCTGCTGATGGCCCCGCTGCTGTTCATCGCCGCCGCCACCGGACTGCTCTACGCACTCTCCTGGCAGGCCGAGAAGATCGTCTACGCCGACGAACTCACCATCGCCCGCGTCGGCGAGAGCGCCCTGCCGCTCAGCGCGCAGGTCCAGGCCGCCCAGGGCGCCGCGCCCCAGGGGCACGTCGTGGGCGTGTGGCCCGCGCCCGAGGCCGAGGCGACCACCCGGGTGATCATGGAGGGCCCGGGGCTCGGGGAGGGCGAGACCCTCACCGTCTTCGTCGACCCGTATACGGCCGCGGTGCGCGGGCAGCTCACCACCGCCGGTGACGCGCTGCCGCTGCGGGCCTGGCTGAGCGAGTTCCACTCCAGCCTCCAGCTGGGCGAGTTCGGCCGGGTCTACAGCGAACTCGCCGCCAGCTGGCTGTGGGTGGTCGCACTGGGCGGGCTCGCCCTGTGGATCGGGCGCCGACGCGCCGGCCGCGCCCGGCTCCTGCTGCCCGACCGCGCGGCCACCGGCCGCCGGCGGACCCTGTCCTGGCACGGGACCGTCGGCCTCTGGGCCGTCGCCGGACTCGTCGCGCTGTCCGCGACCGGCCTGACCTGGTCGAAGTACGCCGGTGAGAACATTGGGCAGCTCCAGGACCGCCTCGGCGGGGCCACCCCTTCCGTCTCCGCCTCCCTGAAGGGGGCTTCGGGCGCCGGCGGGGCCGACGAGCACGCCGGCCACGTCATGACCGAGGACATGGAGATGCCGCCGCCCGCGCCCACCGCCGACATCGGCATCGACAAGGCCGTGGACGCCGCCCGGGCCGCCGGGGTCACCGAGCACCTCCAGGTGACGCTCCCGGCCAAGGGCAAGGGCTACGTGGTCAAGGAGAAGGACAAGCAGGTGCCGGTGCACCTGGACGCCGTGGCCGTGGACCCCGCCGACGGCCGGGTCATGGACGAACTGCGCTTCGCGGACTACCCCTTCCTCGCACAGCTGACGCGCTTCGGCATCGATCTGCACATGGGACAGACCTTCGGGCTCGCCAACCAGCTCGCGCTGGCCGCGCTCGCCGTCGCGCTGATGTTCCTGGTGTTCTGGGGCTACCGGATGTGGTGGCTGCGCAGGCCCACCAAGGAGCGCCTGCTCCGCGCCGGCCGTCCGCAGCCGCGCGGGGCCTTGCGGAAGGTGCCGGTGACCCTGCTGCTGCCGCTCGCCGCCGTGACCGCGGTGGTGGGGTGGTTCGTGCCGCTGCTCGGGATCAGCCTGGTCGCGTTCCTGGCCGTTGACGTGCTGCTCGGGTTCGTGGCCGCGCGGCGCGCCGCCAAGGCCGCGGTCTAGAACGGCCGGTGGGCCCGTACTCCTCGGGGAGTACGGGCCCACCGTCGCGTCACGTCACGCCAGATCACGGCTCAGGCCTCAGGGCGCGTACTTGTAGCCCACCCGGCGCACCGTCTGGATCGCGCCGCGGTGGGCCGCGCCCAGCTTGCGGCGCAGGCGGGCGATGTGGACGTCCACGGTCCGGCCGTCGCCGACGTGGCCGTAGCCCCACACGGTGGTCACCAGCTGGTCCCGGCTGTGCACCCGGTGCGGGTGCGCCACCAGGTGGGCCAGCAGCTCGAATTCCAGGTAGGTCAGGTCCAGTACCTGCCCGTCGACCTCGGCGGTGCGCTGGGCCGGGTCGATCCGTACCAGGGAGTCGCCCGTGGTGGACGAGGTCCCGGGGGCCGGGTCGGGGGCGTGGGCGGTGGCGGCCCGCGGGGCGAAGGCGGCCCGCGGGGCGAAGGTGGCCTGGGGCTGCTGGTCGGCCGGTACGAGGACCAGGTAGCCGACCATCGGCGGCTGGCCCGGCAGGGTCGGCAGCGTGTGCTGCGGCGCGGGGAGCCAGGTGGCGCCGGGCGGGAGGAGCTCCGCGACCCGGGCCATCTCGTCCCGGTCCACGGCGCGCAGCCGGTGGCGCGGACTGGGAGGGAAGGTCAGAGGGGTGATCGCAGCGGAGGCGGCAGAAGTGATCGAACGAGTGTTCGCCATGAGTGGTCAGCTCTTTCACGCGGAGTGGTCGGCAGGAGACGTACGTGAACGTCGCGTTGTCGTACCGCGCAGACCGAAGGCCTCGGGGGAGGTCCGGTGGGAAGTCCCGGAAGGCTTTAGAGGGCCGGCGCGTTCTTCGCGCGGCAACACTCCCGGTCGAAATCATGATGCTGACGGGAGGGCCAGAACGGCTCGAGGTCGCTGCGACCTGACGAGGTGTGCGAATTGCTGGCCATGACGCCATTGAAGCAGACGCCGGTCACCCGGGGCAGACCCTGTCTCACCTCGTGGATCGGAATCTCAAATTCCGCGATCACGTCTTGAGTGACCCCAACAAACCCGACAAACCGTCAACCGGCCGGCCGCTTGCGCCAGTCCACTGACAGAGCAGCGCCCGCCGGGCCACGGGGGCTCGGCGGGCGCTGCTCCTCAGTCGGGGTGCCGGTCAGGCTGTCGGCCGGGGGCGGCCGGTGCTCAGACCAGGCCGTCCTTCTCCAGGCCCGAGCAGCAGGTGTCGGTGATCAGGCGGGTCACCACGTACGGGTCCACGTTCGCGTTGGGGCGGCGGTCCTCGATGTAGCCCTTGCCGTCCTTCTCCACCTGCCACGGGATGCGGACCGACGCGCCGCGGTCCGAAACGCCGTAGCTGAACTCGTTCCACGGGGCCGTCTCGTGCAGACCGGTCAGGCGCTCGTCGATGCCCGCGCCGTAGTTCTTGACGTGGTCCAGCGGCTTCGAGCCCTCGCCCAGCGCCTCGCACGCGGAGATGATCGCGCGGTAGTCCTCGCGCATCGCCTTCGTGGAGAAGTTGGTGTGCGCGCCCGCGCCGTTCCAGTCGCCCTTCACCGGCTTCGGGTTCAGCGTCGCGGAGACGTTGAAGTCCTCCGCCGTGCGGTACAGCAGCCAGCGCGCGATCCACAGCTGGTCGGAGACCTCCAGCGGGCCGACCGGGCCGACCTGGAACTCCCACTGGCCGGGCATGACCTCGGCGTTGATACCGGAGATGCTCAGGCCCGCCGCGAGGCAGTGGTCCAGGTGCTTCTCGACGATCTCGCGGCCGAAGATCTCGTCCGAGCCGACGCCGCAGTAGTAGCCGCCCTGCGCGGCCGGGAAGCCGTTGACCGGGAAGCCGAGCGGGCGGGTGCCGTCGAAGAAGGTGTACTCCTGCTCGATACCGAAGATCGCCTCCTGCGCGGCGAACTTCTCGGCGACCGGACGCAGCAGCGCGCGGGTGTTCGACTCGTGCGGGGTCATGTCGATGTTCATGACCTCGCACAGCACGAGGACGTTGTCCCCGCCGCGGATCGGGTCCGGGCAGGAGAACACCGGGTCGAGCACGCGGTCGGAGGCGTGGCCCTCGGCCTGGTTGGTGCTCGATCCGTCGAAGCCCCAGATCGGCAGCGCGTCCCCGTCGGCAAGGATCTTCGTCTTGGAGCGAAGCTTCGCCGTCGGCTCGGTGCCGTCGATCCAGATGTACTCAGCCTTGTAGCTCACGGGGCCCCATCCTTCGGTGCGTCGCTCCGGGCGCAGCCTCTGCGGGTGCTGCGATGCGGTGCTGCGGTTGCGGTGCTGCGATTGCGTGCGCGGTGATGACCGCAGCGTGCCCCTCCGCGATTTCTCTTCCGTTGCCCGTGTGTGAACCCCGTGTTACCGAGGTTTGCACCCCAGGTGGGGCGGCTTGTGCGGGTTGATGGCCGGACACCCGTCCGGGTGGGGCAGACTGAGCTGGTGAGCATTTCGTATGATTTGAACTCCATCGGCGACGCTCCCGCGGACCCCGGAGCGAGCCCCCTTCCCCGTGTCGGGCTGCTGGGCACCGGCCCCTGGGCCCACCGCACACACGCCCCCGCCCTCGCCGCGCACACCGGCTCCGTGTTCACCGGAGTCTGGGGCCGGCGCCCCGAAGCCGCGGCCGAGCTGGCGCGGGCGTACGGCGTGAAGGTGTACGAAGACCCCGACGAGCTGTTCGCCGACTGTGACGCCGTGGCCTTCTCCCTGCCGCCGGACGTGCAGGCTCCGCTCGCCGTACGGGCCGCCGCCGCGGGCTGTCACGTACTGCTCGACAAACCCGTCGCGACCACGGTCGAGGACGCCCGGGCCGTCGCGGCCGCCGCCCGGGAGCACGAGGTCGCCTCCGTCGTCTTCCTCACCCTCCGCTTCGCCGAGCCGACCGCCGGCTGGGTCGCGGAGCAGGCCGCGCGTTCGGGATGGTTCACGGCGAGCGCCCATTGGCTCGGCGCCGTCTTCCCGCCCGACGGGGCGCCCAGCGCGTACGCCGACTCGCCCTGGCGCAAGGCCAAGGGCGGGCTGTGGGACGTGGGCCCGCACGCGCTGTCGGTCCTGATCCCGGTCCTCGGCGAGGTCACCGGGGTCAGCGCGACCCGCGGCCCCTCCGACGTGGTCCAGCTGGCCCTGCGGCACGCCTCCGGCGCGGCCAGCACCGCCGTGCTCAGCCTGGGTGCGCCGCGCGCCGCCGCCGGGGTGGGCCTGGAGCTGCGCGGGGCCGAGGGGGTGTTCTCGCTGCCCGGCTGGAGCGACGTACCGGGGGCCTACGGGCGGGCCCTGGACGCGCTGCTCACCGCCGCCCGGACCGGGGTGCCGGATCCGCTCGGGGCGGAGTTCGGGGCCCGGCTGACCGAGATCCTGGCCGGGGCGGAGGCACAGCTCCAGGCCCGAGGCGTCACCTGCCCTGAGGCGTCACGTGTCCCGAGGCGTCACCTGCCCTGAGGCGTCACCTGGCCCGAGGCGCCACCTGCCCTGAAGCGCGACCCGGTCCGAGGCGCCACCTGGCCCGAGGCGCTACTTGATCAGCGCGTTGGCCACGATGATGACCAGCCCGATGGTGGCGTCCGCGAGGCCGATCAGCAGGGCCGAGCCGATCCGGTAGCCGACCCGGACCGCCACGAAGGATCCCCAGCCGAACAGCAGCGCGGTGTTCAGACCGAGCCCGACGGCCGTCACCCCGTACGAGTCCCAGTCCGCGATCCCGGCGATCGTCAGCAGCAGGACGGTGGGGAGAGTGGCCGTGATCATCGGCCACTCGTTCCACAGCGCCCGCACGAGCACCTGCCAGCGGTGCGCGGCCGAGCCCGCCTGATGGCTGGTCATGTGGTGCGAGTACCCGTGCGCGAGCGCGGACGCGACCGCCGTCACCAGCACCCAGCTGGCGTCGTAGAAGGGGGTGTAGTCCCCGCCCTTCTGGTCCAGTGCGGCCAGCAGCCCGCTGGCCAGCACGGTCCCGTACACCCCGCCGAACATCCAGTCCGCCCCGCGCCGGCGTGGACGGAGCGGCGGAGCGGGGGTGGGGGCGGGGGGAGGAGGCTGCTGCGGCTGCTGCTCGGTCACGACGGGTCCTTTGGTGCGGTCCGTACCCCTTTGTGGCTGAGCTCACCCTATGGGGGTGATGCTCCCCACTTGCCCGGACAGACTAATCCGACAATCGGAACGTCTCGTTCAACATTGTCACAGGGGGCTCGGGTTTTCCCGCATTGAAGGTTTACAGTGCCTAGACGCGCTTCACGCGGGGTTGGTTCCAGGCCTTTGGTCCTGATTTCAGCTTTCTATGCTTTCGGTACGTGCGTAGGACCCCTTGAGTTGATGGCCGCGCGGTCAATGAGTCCATTCCCAGAGGGTGCAACCATGCTTGGATACGTGCGCGGTACGCCCGTTCAGCCTGGGGTGTCCGTGCCCGTCCAGCAGATATCCCCGCCGGTCGCGAGCGACCGCCCCCGGCGCATCTTCGTGCTCGACGGGCTCAGGATCGCGGCCGCGCTCGCCGTGGTGGCCTACCACTACATCGCGCGCACCGGCGGCTGGAGCGTCGACGGCAAGGTGCACTTCCCCACGCTCTTCCCGGTCGCCGCCTACGGCTGGCTCGGCGTGCAGCTGTTCTTCCTGATCAGCGGGTTCGTCATCTGCATGAGCTGCTGGGGGAAGCCCCTCCAGTACTTCTTCGTCTCACGCGTGGTCCGGCTGTTCCCCGCGTACTGGTTCGCGGTCATCGCGACCACCGTGACGCTCGCCGTGGTCCCCGGCGGGAGCCATCCGCTCGAGCTCACCGACGTCGTCACCAACCTGACGATGCTCCAGGAGCCGATCGGCGTCGAGTCCGTGGACGGGGCCTACTGGACCCTGTTCGCCGAGATGCGCTTCTACCTGCTGTTCGCGGTGATCGCCTGGTGGGGCCTCACCTATCGCCGGCTCGTCTTCTTCTGCTGGGTGTGGATCGTCGTCAGCGCGCTCTTCTCCTCCGCGCCGGAGGGGCCGCTGCAGATGCTGGTGATGCCCCAGTACAGCTGGTACTTCATCGCGGGCATCGCCTTCTACCTGATGTACCGGTTCCGGCCGACGCTCATGCTGGTGGGCATCGTGCTGGTCTCGTTCTGCGCGTCCTTGCCGTCCACCCGGATGACCTGGAAGAACACCGCGAAGTACGTCGGACACGAAGTCCCGTACTGGCCCGTCCTGGTCATCGTCGCGGCATGCTTCGGCGTCATGGCGCTGATCGCCTGCGGCAAGCTCTCCGGGATCACCTGGCGCTGGCTGCCGTACGCGGGATCCCTGACGTACCCCCTGTACCTCCTGCACGAGAACATCGGCCGCGAGATGTTCAGCCTCCTCGAGGACCGCGTACCGGTCCACGTGCTGCTCGCCTCGGTGACCGTGGCCGTCCTGATCGCCGCCTGGCTCGTGCACCGGTTTGTGGAGCGGCCCGTCGGCCGTCTGCTCAAGCAGGGGCTCGCCCGCCTCTGACCGCCGACGTCCGCCGCACGCCTGCCGTCTGCCGACGCCTTGCGTGCCCGCCGCTCTTCTGAATACTCCGCGCCGAAGCCATCGGCTTCCCCGGCGCGCCGGCTGGTTTGACCAGCCGGCTTTCTCCATCCATCCAGGGGGTACACCATCATGCGCCTGCTCAAGAGATTCACGGGCTCGTCCGCCGCCAAGGCGCAGCCACAGGAAGGTTTCGGCGGGCTCGCCCCGCACTTCCAGATCTGCGCCCACACCGATGACGACCTGTACTTCATGTCGCCGGACCTCCTCCAGTCCGTGCAGGCGGGCATCCCCGTGGTCAGCGTGTACCTGACGACCGGTGAGAGCGACGGCATCAACCTGGCGATGGACGACCCGGCCCGCCCGAAGGCCGTGCCCGACTACGCCGGCTACACCGCGGCCCGCCAGCACGGCATCCGCGCCGCCTACGCCGCCATGGTCACCGGCAGCCGCCGGGCCGAGTGGACGCGGACGACGACCCCGGTGTCCGACGGCATCACGGCGGAGGTCAACACGCTGGAGGACGGCCGCGTCACGCTGGTCTTCCTCAACCTGCGCACCGGCCGCGGCGCGCAGGGCAGCAGCCTCCAGGGCCTGTGGAACAAGACGTGCGAGGACCTCGCCACGCTCCGCCCCGAGGACAGCCCCATCCCGTCCCGGCGCAGCGGTAAGCCGATGACCCGCGGCGGCGTCACCGAGACGCTGGCCGACCTCCTGGCGCAGTACCGGCCGGCGCTCGTCCGCATCATGAACCCGGACCCGGACCGCACCGCGTTCGACGCGAAGACCGAGACCGTCACCTACTGCGACAACAGCGACCACACCGCGGCCGCCCACTTCGCGCTGGCCGCGCTGGCCCGCTACGAGGCGACCGCCCCGGCCGCCGCGCCCGCCGTCGAGAGCTACCTCGGCTACTGCAACAAGCTGCGCCCCAACAACCTCAGCCCGCAGGAGGCCGCCCGCAAGTTCCGCTACCTCGCGGTGTACGGCGGCGAGGACGGCCACGACTGCGAGCAGCCCCCCGGCCGCTGCGGCGACCGCCCGCTGGGCAACCGCGCGTACAACCGCTTCTACGGGCAGAGCACCAGCTACCGCTGGCTGCCCGGCACCAACTGGCTCCAGCTGCGCTCCGACGGCCGGCTGACCGCGTTCGCCGTGCTGGGCGGGCGGCCCGTCATGTGGACGCAGGACGAGCCCGGCGGCGCCTCCTGGTCGGGCCCCGCCCCGCTGGGGCAGTGGCCGGACAACGCCGGGCGCTGCACCGCGCGGCTGGACGTCGTACGCGACACCGGCGGCCGGATCCACGTGGTGGCGGTCCGCCTCTCGGTCGGGGCTGACCCGGCGCAGCAGCAGCGCTCCGTGATGCACATCGCGCAGTCCTCCACCGAAGAGGGCGGCGTCGGCGAGTTCGGCGAGTGGACCGATCTGGCCAGCCCGTACCGCATGACCCCGGAGAACCTGAGCCGCCGCCGGTCCCTCGGCATGCCCGTGGCCGCCGCCACCGCCGCCGGCGGCATCCAGATCGTCCAGCGGAACTTCGGCACCGGACTGAGCGGCCGCCGCCTGACCGACAGCGGCTGGGAGCCGTGGTCCGACCTGAAGGGCGGCGCGCTCGAAGGCGCCTCCGCGGTCACCCTGCGCCGCGGCACCATCGAGCTGTACGCCACCAACCGGATGGGCATGCTGCGCTGGTTCGAGCAGCCCGCCGGGCAGGAGGCCGCCGCGGTCACCGGCTTCAAGCTGGACTACGGCACGCAGCTGAACCAGCCCGCGGGCCCGGTGGCGCTCCTGGAGCAGACGGACGAGCGGCTGCTGATGTTCTCCCGGCAGCCCGGCACCGGCTGGATCCTGGCCCACCGTCAGGAGGAGGCGTACGGCGTCTGGAACACCCAGCCCGAGATCGTCTGCACCACGCCGGGCTTCGGCCCGCTCGCCCACGCACCGCTGCCCGGCGACCGGGCGGCCCTGATCCAGCGCACGGACGACAGCGGCCTCAGCCTCAGCATCCAGCCCCTGGACGGCGCCCCCGCCGAGCAGGAGTGGATCTCCCTGGGCGGCGGCCCCTTCATTCACGCCCAGTCGGCGGCCCTGGACGCCCAAGGCCACCTGACGGTCGCCTTCCTGGACGCCCAGGCCCACCTGACCACGCTGGTCCTGGACGCGTCCGAGGGGTTCCGGCCCGTCGGCGAGGCCTCCTGGCGGACCCACGAGCCGGTGCCGGCGGAAACCCACTGAGCCGCTGATTCGCTTCGCTGATTCGCTTCGCTGATCCCGGGGCCGGCCGTCGGACGGACGGCTCCGGGTCAGCCCAGCTGGGCCATCAGGTGGTCGATGACCGCCTTGAACTCATCCGTCGGCGAGAAGTCGAGGTACTCGGTGTCCTCAAGGGCCACCGGGGCGTGTCCGGGCGACCAATAGCAGGCCTCTCCGGCGGAGTAGACCTTGTCGCCGTCCTTCGTGTGCAGTCCGAGCTTGCCCTTGAGTACGTATCCCCAGTGCGGGCAGGGGCACAGGTCGTCCGGCAGCCCCTTGAACGCCGGGGTCATGTCCACGCCCTTGTCGAAGCGCCCGAACGCGACGGAGAAGCCCCCGCCGATCTCCATCACGCGCAGCTCGGCGCCGTTGCCCTCGAAGACGACGGGGGTCTGCTCCCGTGTCGTTCCCGTCATGATTCCTCCACGGCCGGTCCGTCCCGAGATTCCCCCTGCCCCGCCCTTCTCCAAGTCTCCTCCCGGCCCGCGCGCTCGGCGCGGTGTCGGAGCGTCCGCACGGCGCTGAGGGCTACGCCTTGCGGGACAGGGCCTCGCGGACGGCTTCCTCGGAGCGGGCGACCACGGCCGTGCCGTCCGCGGCGGTGATGATCGGACGCTGGATCAGCTTCGGGTGCGCGGCCAGGTGGGCGATCCAGCGCGCCCGCGCCGTGTCGCTCTCCTCGAGCGGCAGGTCCCGTACGCCGGTCTCCTTGGCCAGCGGGTCCGAGGTGCGGGTGATGTCCCACGGCTCCAGCCCGAGGCGGCCGAGCACCTCGCGGATCTCGGCCTCGGACGGTACGTCCTCCAGGTAGCGCCGCACCGTGTAGTCGGCGCCCTCCGCGTCCAGCAGGGTCAGCGCGCTGCGGCACTTCGAACAGGCGGGATTGATCCAGATCTCCATGGCCCCAAGGGTAGTCAGCGTGTGGCGGGAGACCGTCTGGCCAGGGGCTTTTGTCAGTGGTCCCCAGTAAAATCGAAGGAGAACGACAGGAAGCCAACTACCGTTTGGGAGGCTGTAGATGGCCGCTGCCGCGATCATTGAGATGCCGAAGAAGAAGCCGCTGCCCGCGGGTCTGCCCCGCGAGTGGTACGAGAGCCACAACCGCCGTCTGAAGGCGATGCGGCTGGCGATATCCCTGCTCGACACGGGGACGTACGACGCCCAGCGCGCCACCAACCGGAAGATCCGGACGATGGCCGTCCGGGTGGGGATCCACCGGCCGTCCAACCTCACCTGCAAGATGGTGCGCTCCTTCATCCGCGACGGAAGCTGAGCCGCCCGCCCGCCCGCCCGCCCGCCCGCCCGCCGGCCCCCGGTCTTGCCCCGGGGGCCGACGGCCGTGCTCCGCGGGGGCGCGGCGAACCGCGCGACCAGCCACGAGGTGCCCGCGGCCGGTGTGCGGCAATTCCCGCGGAGCGTCAGGCGCCGGCCTTGTTGGACAGCACCAGCATCGCCACGTCGTCGCGCGGTCCGCCGCCGGTGAAGGCCACCAGATCCCGCCACACCGCCGCGGCCAGGCCCGTCGGGTCGGTCGCGAGCACCGGTGCGCGGATGGAGAGGGGGTAGAAGTGCCCCGCCGCGTCGCGGGCCTCGGTGACCCCGTCCGTGTGCGCGAGCAGCCGGTCGCCGGGCAGCAGCGCGAGCTCGGCCACCGCGGCCGACTCCGCCCCGGCGAGCCCCAGGCCGAGCGGAGGGCCGGGTTCGACGTGCACCTCCGAGGCCGCGAAGTCGCGTAGCAGCAGCACCGGGGGATGCCCGCAGGACACGATCCGCACCAGGTCCAGCCCGGGCGGGAACTCCAGCAGCACCGCCGTGGCGAACAGCTCGGGGTGCTCCACCGAGGCCGCCGCCGCGTCCGCCAGCAGCCGCCGGTCCAGCCGGGCCGCCACGGCCGCCAGCTCCGCGTCGTCCAGGACCCCCTCCCGGAAGGCCCCGAGCAGCGCCGCCACCGTGCCGACCGCCGCCAGCCCGTGGCCCTGCACGTCCGCGACCACCGCCCGCACCCCGTACGGCCCGGCCCGTACGTCGAACAGGTCGCCGCCGACCAGGGTGCCGCGCTGGGCCGCCCGGTACAGCGCGGCGCAGGACACCCGGCCCACCCGCTCCGGCACCGGCGGCAGCACCGCCAGCTGGGCCGCCTCCGCCACCGACCGCACGCTGACCAGCTGGGCGTCCCGGCGCCGCCGTACCCAGGCGATCACCACGCTGAGCAGCCCCACCGTGGCCACCGTCGCCAGGTCGGTGCCCTGGGCGTGCCCGACGCCGAGCCGCGGGACCCCAAGCAGCACCAGCACGACCACGGCGAAGGCCGCCGTGCCGGTGGCCCCGTACGAGAACGCCGCGACCGCCGGGAGCGCGGCCAGGAAATAGCCGAGCTCCACATTGCGGGGAGTGATCCACTGGGCGAGGCACAGCACCACCAGGGCCACCGCGGGCGCGAACCGTGCCCAGCGCGGCGGCGGTGCCCCGCGCAGCCAGCCGGGCTCCTCGCGTCCGCGTCTCACCCCTCCACCCTGGTGCCGCCGCGCGGGGCGCGCACGCCGGGTGGCCCCGTACGCCGTAGGCCACGACAGTGGTGCCGTGACGGATGAGCAGAGCGCGGAGATCAGCACACGGCTGAACTGGCTGCGTGCGGGGGTGCTCGGGGCCAACGACGGGATCATCTCAACCGCCGGCCTGGTGGTGGGCGTGGCCGGGGCCACCACCGCGCGTGCGTCGATCCTGGCGGCGGGGGTGGCGGGGCTGCTGGCGGGGTCGCTGTCCATGGCGGCGGGGGAGTACGTCTCGGTCAGCTCCCAGCGGGACTCGGAGCGGGCGGCCCTGGAGACGGAGCGCCGGGAGCTGGCCGAGGAGCCGGAGGCGGAGCTGGACGAACTGACCGGGCTCCTGGTGGCCCGGGGCCTGAGCCGGCAGCTCGCCCGGGAGGCCGCCGAGCAGCTGACGGCGCGGGACGCGCTGCGGGCCCACGCCCGGGTGGAGCTGGGCATCAACCCCGACGAGCTGGCCAACCCCTGGCATGCGGCCCTGGCGAGCCTGATCGCCTTCACGGTGGGCGCCCTGCTGCCGCTGCTGGCGATCGTCCTGCCGGGCCCGTCCGCCCGGGTCCCGGTGACAGTGGCCTCGGTCCTGGCGGCGCTCACCCTGTGCGGGCTGGTGAGCGCGCGCCTGGGCGGGGCCCCTGCCTCGCGGGCGGTCCTGCGCAACGTCGCGGGCGGCGCCCTGGCGATGACCGTCACCTACGCGGTGGGCACCTGGCTGGGCACCGGCTGACGGCCCGGGTCCTGGCGGTCCGGGTCCTGGCGGTCCGGGTCCTGGCGCCGGTCCTCCACGCGCCGGTCCTCCACGCGCCGGTCCTGCACGTGCCGGTCCTGCACGCGCCGGTCCTGCACGCGCCGGTCCTGCACGCGCCGGTCCTGCACGTGCCGGTCCTGGAGGTCCCGTCCTGCACGTGCCGGTCCCGCACGTGCCGGTCCTGGCGGTCCGGTCCTGCACGTGCAGCTCCGGCCCTCGGCCGGGAATCCTGTCCCGCCGTGCGCCGACCCGGCAGGATGGACGGCATGCGTATCGCGGTCACCGGTTCCACCGGCCTCATCGGCACGGCCCTCGTACGGTCCCTGCGCGCGGACGGGCACGAGGTGGTGCGCTTCGTGCGCCGCGCCCCGGCCGCCCCCGACGAGGCGCACTGGGACCCCCGCCGGTGTCACGTGGACCCCGCCGGGCTCACCGGCTGCGCGGCCGTGGTGCACCTGGCCGGCGCCGGGGTCGGCGACCACCGCTGGACCGCCGCGTACAAGAAGGAGATCCGCGACAGCCGGGTGCTCGGGACGGCCGCGATCGCCCAGGCCATGGCCGGCCTCGACGCGCCGCCGCCGGTCCTGGTCAGCGGGTCCGCCGTCGGGTACTACGGCGACACCGGCGACCGCCCCGTCGACGAGAGCGCCCCGGCGGGCGAGGGCTTCCTGCCCTCCGTCTGCGTGGAGTGGGAGGCCGCCGCCGCCCCCGCCGAGCAGGCCGGCGTGCGGACCGTATTCGCTCGCACCGGGCTGGTCGTCGCCCGCGAGGGCGGGGCGTGGGGCAAGCTCTTCCCCGTCTTCAGGGCCGGTGTCGGCGGCCGCCTCGGCAACGGCCGCCAGTACTGGTCGTACATCTCCATGCACGACGAGATCGCCGCCCTGCGGCACCTCATCGACACGCACTCGGTCTCCGGCCCCGTGAACCTGACCGCCCCCGAGCCCCTGACCAACCGTGAGGTCACCGCCGCGATGGGCCGCGTACTGCGCCGCCCGGCCCTGTTCCCCGTACCGGCGGCCGCCATGCGCGTCGTGCTCGGTGAGTTCGCCGGGGACGTGCTGGGCAGTCAGCGGGCCAGGCCCACCCGCCTGTTGGAGTCCGGCTTCGTCTTCCGGTACCCCGGGATCGACGAGGCGATCCGGGCGGCGCTGGAGGGGGAGCGCCAGTAGTAGCTCCCATGTTTCCCGTGCGACCGTTTGTGACCCGGATGCGACCGCCATGCGACCGGAGTTGGTCGGAATCCCTCACCGGACTCGGGTTCTCCCGGAGCCTGTTGGGGGAAGGAGGATCCCCACACAGCCGCGCCGACCTCGGGGAGGGGCACGTGCTCACCAGCTCACACCATGCCGCGCACCATGCGGACGTCGTCATCGTAGGAGCCGGAGTCTCAGGACTCGCGGCCGCACACCACCTGATCGCCGCGGGGGTCACGGTCACCGTCCTGGAGGCCGCCGGGGATCCCGGCGGCCGGATGGCCACCGAGCAGGTCGACGGGTTCCGGCTGGACCGGATCGGCCAGCTGCTCAACACCTCGTACACGGAGCTCGAACGCACCCCGGGCCTGGAGGACCTGACCCTGCGCCCCTTCGCGCCCGGGGTCCTCGTCCACAGCGACGGCAAACAGCAGCGGGCGGGAGCCCTCACCCCGGCCCGCGCCCTGGCCAGCGGCTCCCTCGACCAGGCCCGGCTCAGCGCTGCCCTCGGCCGGCTCGCCGCCCTGCCCGTGGACCGCCTGCTCGCCCGCCCCGAACGCACCGCGTTCACCGCCCTGCGCAGCCGCGGACTGCCCCCGCGCACCATCAGCGCGGTACTGCGGCCACTGCTCGCCACCCTGCTCTGCGATCCGGAGCTCACCACCTCCAGCCGGGCCGCCGACCTCGCCCTGCGCACCTTCGTCCGCGGCCGCCTCGCCGTGCCCGAGGGCGGCGCGGCCACCCTGCCCGCGCTCCTCGCCACCGCCCTGCCGCCCGGCACCGTGCGCACCGGAGTCCGGGTCCGCTCGGTGGCGACCAACCTGGTCACCACCGAGGAGCACGGCGACTTCAGCTGCCGCTCCGCCGTCCTGGCCACCGGGGCCCGCGCCGCCGCCGAACTGCTGCCCGGGCTGCGCGTGCCCCGCTTCCACGAGGTCACCGTCCTGCACCACGCCACCGCCGCGCCCGTGCCCTGGGACGGCTCGCTGCTCCTGGACGCTGACCCCAGGTGGCCCGTCGCGCACACCGCCGTGATGAGCGCGGTCGACCCGACGCGGGCGCCGGCCGGCCGCAGCCTGGTCAGCACCACCGTGCTCGGCCCGCCGCCCCCGCTGCGCACGGTCGCCTCACGCCTCGCCCGGCTCTACGACACCACCACCCGGGACTGGGACCTGCTGGCCTTCCACCACACCCCGGAGGCCGTCCCCGCCATGCCCCCGCCGTACGACCTGCGGCGCCCGGTACGGGTCCTGGCCGGGCTGTACGTGTGCGGCGACCACCGCGACACCAACACCGTCCAGGGAGCCCTGCACTCGGCCCGCCGCGCCGCCACGGCGGTCCTGCGCGACTTCGGCATCCCGATCCCGGCCCCCGGCGAGCCCGCCCTGCCGGTGGCGGCCTGAGGCCGCCGGGCCAAGCCACGGGGCCCGGCCGCGGGTCAGGGCCCGGTTCCCCCCTGCGGAACCGGGCCCTGGGCAGACACCGACCGTGCACAGACCCGTTCACTCCGGCGGACGGAGGCCGACGCAGCGGCTCGAAGCCGGTGAGGCCCCCCGGGGCCGAGCCGTGCGAGGGGCGCGTCAAGATCACGACAGCGCCGCGACCCGGTCCCGGTACGCCCGCACGGCCGAGGCGTCCCGGTACGGCTCCAGCCTGCGCTCGAAGTCCCGTACGTACTCCACCGCGCGCACCGACCGCATCTCCATCGCCTGCTGCGCCGCCTCCGCGCCCAGCGCGCACGCCTGGTCCAGCTCGCCCAGCCCCAGCCGGGCCGTGGCCAGCACCACCCGGCAGAACAGCCGGGACCGCGCGTAGCCGGGCGCCCGTAGCTGAAGCGAGCGCTCCGCGTGCTGCGCCGAGGCCCGGTACTGCTGGAGGTCCCGGTGGCAGTGCCCGAACTCGTCCGCCAGCTGCGCCTCGTCGTAGAACCGCGCCCAGTGCGGTACGTCGTCCCCCGGCCGGGCCGCGCCCAGCGCCCGCTCGGCCCGCACCAGCGAGGCCGTCGCGGCCCTCACCTCGCCCAGCACGGCATGGCCGCGCGCCTCCGCCGAGTGCAGCAGCGCCTGCACCACCGGCGGCGGGCCCGAGCCGACGCCCTGCTGGGCCACCCGGGCCAGCTGCACCGCCTCCCGGCCGTGGCCGAGGTAGACCGCCTGGCGGCTCATGGTGACGAGCACGTACGAGCCGTACGGCCGGTCCCCGGCGGCCTGGGCGAGGCGCAGCGCCTGCACGAAGTAGCGCTGGGCGAGCCCGTGCGCGGCGATGTCGTACGAGGTCCAGCCCGCGAGCCTGGTCAGGTCCGCGGCGGCCGAGAACAGCCGCCGCCCGGTGGTCTCCCCGTAGGTCCCCCGGAGCATCGGCTCGGCCTCGTGCTCCAGGTACCGCACCAGGGCCTGCCGGGCGTGCCCGCCGCCGTACGCCTCGTCCAGGGTCCGGAACAGCTCGCTCACCGACCTCAGGGCCGCGATGTCCCCGCTGGTCACCCGCTGTCCGGGCTCGCGGTCGATCTGGCGCTGCCGCGGCACCGTGACCCGCCCCTGCGCGGGGATCCGGGCCGCCGCCGGATCGGCGCCCCGGCCCACCCGCTCGTCGGGCCGCCCGATCAGCCAGTCCCGGCTGGGCACGACCAGGCCGGCCGGGGTGAACGCGATCTTCCGCAGCTCGGCGTGCGAACCGGAGTCCTTGCGCCACAGCCCGCTCGCGATGTCCACGGCCTCCTCGGGGGTGGCCGCGAACTCCAGCCCGGCGTACACCGGAGCGCAGGCGTCCAGGCCCAGGTCCTGCGCCGACAGCCGGCGCCCGAGGCGCCGGGTGAAGACTTCCGCGATCAGCGCCGGGGTGGTTCCGCGCGGCTGCTGCCCGCGCAGCCAGCGCGTCACGGAGGTCTTGTCGTACCGCAGATCGAGACCGTGCTCCAGGCCGAGCTGGTCGACGCGCCGGGCCAGCCCGGCGTTGGAGAACCCGGCTTCCGCGATCAGCGCCGCGAGATGCCGGTTGGGGACGCGCTGGGCAGGTCGTTCCGTCATCGGCTCCACGGTTTCCTGACGTGACGGACCGGAGTCCCGGCCCTGTGAACGGCGTGAATGTAGCGGCGAACTTCGCCTGCACCGCCCCCTCTGTCCCACATTCATCCGATCGTGTGCAGAACCGGTAGGGCTCTTTACGGATTGCCCCCCTCCGCCCGCGTACGCTGCGGCTCATGACCCGTTGGCCCACCAGCGCGCAGCCCCCGGCAGAGTCCGTGGCGGGACCCTCTGCCCCGCTGCCGGCGCCCGAGCTGACCGAGGCCGAGTGCCGCCGCTGTGGTACGTACATCGCGGGGCTCGACGGGCGGTACGCGTGCGGTGTGTGCGGCTGGGTCAACGACCACTCGGAGGGACACCGGCGGCTGCCGCGGGCGGACGAGGACCCGGACCGGCCGCCCAAGGGGAGGCGTCGCCGGCCGAAACAGCTCCCGGGGCCGTTGCCCGAACCGCCCGCCGGGCCCGAGCCGCTCGC
>NZ_JAGGOY010000092.1 GCF_018614095.1 Streptomyces sp. ISL-87
ACGACTTTGCAATCGCCCTGCGCAGGGGGTGCCTGGGGAGCGGCAGTTGTTGCCTTCCGGGCCGCTAGATATCAAGCGGACAGACAGGCCGACTCGCAACATCAGCAATGGCTCAGGCAGGTCCGCCGCGAGACATACAGTGCGTTTCTCGAATCCGCAAACGCATGCCTGATGTTTCTGTACACAGCCCCAGCATCCCGCGATCTTCCTATGGACGAAGCGGGGCAAGCGGAGCGGCTTCGACGCCGTGGTGTCGCCACGGCAGAGCAGCAGAGGTTCGAAGCCGCGCGGGCGACTCTCAATCTGGAGGCCCCAGCGGAGATTAGAGATTTGGCAGCCGAACTCGCTCAGCACTTCACGGCCCTGTTCGAGCATGATTTCTGGATCTGGGGTGTGCCCCGGGATGAGGGCAGAGCGCCGCCGTTCAGCCTGTTGAGGCCACACATCCAGAAGGTGGAACGAGTCCAAGAGCTGATGAGTGAAATCCAGCGGCGATGTCGAGAATCCCTGACGGGCAATCAGTGAGCGTTTTCAGCGTTGCCCCTCCAAGCTGAGGACAGATTTGGTGATGACGGTCATGCGGTTGGGACTGATGCGGGATCTTCGGAAGATCTGCCAGGACTTCAGCCGTGCCATGCCGCGTTCGTCCGGTGCCCGGGCTGCGGCCAGGGCTCGGTTGACGGTGCGCTGGGTGAGGGTGAGTTCGCCGCCCGGTGGCCGTTTGAGTCCGGTGGTGACCCAGGGGCCGGCGCCCGTGTAGGCACGGTCGGCGAGGACGGGGAGACCCTGGCGTTCGCAGATACGGATCATCCGGTGGGTGCGGGCCGCGGTGAGGCCATGAGTGCGGCCGGGCAGGGCGGGCGAGATCCACAGCAGCTCGCCGGCCGGATCGGTGAGGACCTGGACGTTCACGCCGTGCCGACGGTGCTTGGCCGAGTAGTCCGCCCGGCCGTCGTCGACGCGGTCGCACTCGGCGAGGGTTCCGTCCAGCAGGACGAAGTCCGGATCGTGCTCGCACAGCGTCTTGGGCAGGCCAGGGGCTCGTTCGGCGAGCAGGCCGGTCACGCTGGTGACGTACGCGTGGACGGTGCCGACGGATATCCCGAACCCGGCCGCGATCCGGGTGGGGGTGTCGTGGCGGCGCAGGTACACCAGAGCGACGAGCGCACGCTGGTGCGGCGGGAGCTTGCAGCGGCGGTCACCCTCGCGGGTGACGATGAGCATGGTGACCCACTCGACCAGGGCGTGAGGGAGGTCGAGTGCGGCAGGATAGGGAACCAACAGGGCTGCTGTGCCGGTAGGTTGAGACGTCGACACCTCCCTCAACGGCACGGGGGCTTTGTGCGTTGCGGCCCTCACCTCGACCTGACCGGCATCACCCGATCAGTGGCCACGCTGAAAACGCTCAGTGCTTCCGTTCGCTCGTCGAGCCGGCACGGTATCCGCGAACAGGGGCCCACCCCGGCGCGGTTCGCATCCTGTCGGGGGCGGGGGACGAGCGGCGAGGCCCCCACCTGTCTTGGTAGGGGGTCTCGTCCAGTAGCGGCGCGGGCGGAGTTGCTGCCCTTCGCGGGCTCAACGGCTCTTGTACATCGTGACCGTGAAGCTGACCTTCTTACCGTTGTGGTAGTCGCTGCTGTCCCACACCGAGATGTGAGACCTGTCGTCCTGCATCCGCAGGTGCAGCACCTCATCGGCGTTGCTCCAGTTGTATCCGACGAACTGGAAGTTCGGCTCGGGACTGTCTCCCATTCTCCTGTTTCCCCAGCTGCAGATATGCGACGAGTCGTTCTCGCAGACGTCCCAGGCCCTGGCGTACAGGTGGCAGTCCTCTCCCTGCCATACGTCGATACGCTTCAGCCTCGCGTCGGACGAGCGCCACGTGCCGTTGAACCGGCTGGCGGAGCACGAGGCGGCTGCTTCTTTCGTCGAGGTGACGGTGAGCACCACCGAGAGGGAGAGCGTCAGGGCGGCCGTCAAGAGCACGGCCATGATCTGGCGTAGTGGAATGCGGGCAGAAGAGACCTGTGTCATCGTGAACCTCCGATAGCGGGTCGCAGCGCGGGGCATCCCGTCGTCACACGACGCGTCGTCCCCCTACTTCGGCTGAACGCCACCCATTCGGGCCCGGATCATTTAGCTCTTTACCCCCTGCGCCTATTCCAGAGCAGCACTCCGCAATCCTGATCGCAAGTCGGCAGGATTTTACATTTCGCGCACGATTCAATGATGAATGCGATCCAAAGTGGATCGGTCCAACGAGCTTCTTCAGCCTTGACGCTCCAGGGTGAGGATGGCTTTGGCGATTGACGTCATGCGGTTCGGACTGCATCGGGACCTGCGGAAGATCCGGCAGGATTTCAAGCGGGCGACGCCGCGTTCCACCGGTGCCCGTGCCGCGGCCAGGGCCCGGTTGACGGTCTTCTCGGTGGGGGTGAGTTCCTGCAGGGGCCTGCGTTTGATGCCGGCGGTCAGCCAGGGGCCGCCGCCCTGGTAGGCGAGATCGGCCAGGATGGGAATGCCCTGGCGCTCGCAAATGCGGATGATCCGGTGGGTGCGGGCGGCGGTCAGGTCGTGGGCGCGGCCCGGCAGCGCGGGTGAGAGCCACAGCAGTCGGCCGTCCGGATCGGTGACTACCTGTACGTTCACTCCGTGCCGGCGGTGCTTGTGGGAGTAGTCCGCGCGTGAGTCGCCGACCCGGTCGCACTCGGCGAGGGTCCCGTCCAGCAGGACGAAGTCGGGGTCGGCCTCGCGCAGGCCTTCAGTAGACCTGGCGCACGTTGGGCGAGGGCTGGTGTAGGCGTGGGCGGTGGACTCGCTGATCCCGAACCCGGCAGCGATCTTTGCCAAGGTTGTGTGCTCACGTAGGTACACCAGTGCCACCATCGCGCGCTGGGACGGGCGGAGCTTGCAGCGCCGGTCGCCCTCGCGGGTGACGATGAGCATGGTGACCCACTCCACGAGCGCATGTGGCAGGTCGAGTGCGGCAGGATAGATGACCAACGAGGCCCCTGAGCAGCGTGGTTGAGACGTCAGACATCTCGATCAACTGTCCGGGCGCCTCGCTCGTTGCGCTTGTCGGGTGTCACCTGATCGGGGCCCGGCTCGAAGAGGCTCAGTGAGCTGCGGTTTGCACGCCCGTCAGCGGCCGGGGGATGCGCCTCACGCGACGTCACGGTCGCTGCGAGTGCTTGGCCGTCCACCCCGAGAGCGGCCGGTCGCCGCATGCGGTGGAGCGGCATGGTCGTCAACTGAGACGGGAATTGAGACTGAAGAGGGAGAAGGGCGGCACCCTTTAAGGGTGCCGCCCTTTCGTTTTCCCTGCTCAGGCCGCCAGAGGCCGTGGCGGGAATCGAACCGGCGTAACTCGCTTTGCAGGCGAGTCCCTCAACCACTCGGGCACACGGCTGTGTGGTGGTGATGTGTAAGACCGTACGAGGGGTCGTGGCGCCGGGGAAGGGAGGCGCGGGTCCTGCAATGCGACTGCCATGCGCCGTTCACAGACCTAGGGCTGAGGGCCGAGGCGGGATCCGCCTAAATGACAGGGGCGAGGGGCGGGAATGGGCCTTACGCTGGGGCGATGAGTGCCCTTGAGCCCCGTGTGCCCCAGAAAGACGCCGCGTCGGTCCCGGCCCTGCCCGAGGGCGGGATTCTCGGGCCGGCGTACCGGACGCTCAGTATCGGGATCATCTCTGTCATCTCTCTCATCGCCTTTGAGGCGACTGCCGTCGGTACGGCCATGCCTGTGGCCGCGCGGGAGCTGGACGGGATCGGGCTCTACGCCTTCGGGTTCTCCGCGTACTTCACCACCAGCCTGTTCGGCATGGTCCTGTCCGGGCAGTGGGCCGACCGGCAGGGGCCGTTGCGGCCGTTGACCGTCGGGATCGGGGCCTTCGCCGCCGGGCTGGTGTGCTCGGGGACCGCGGGGGTCATGTGGGTGTTCGTGCTCGGGCGGGCCGTGCAGGGGTTTGGTGGGGGGCTGGTCATCGTCGCGCTGTATGTGGTGGTCAGCCGGGCCTACGAGGAGCGGCTGCGGCCCGCGATCATGGCGGCCTTCGCCGCGAGCTGGGTGGTGCCGTCGATCGTGGGGCCGCTGGCTTCCGGGACGGTGACCGAGCACCTCGGGTGGCGGTGGGTGTTCCTCGGGATACCGGCGCTGGTGGTCGTGCCTCTGGTGGTGGCGCTGCCGGCGATACGGAGGACCGCGGGCGGGCCGGTCGATCCGGACGCGCCGCCCGTGGCGTTCGACCGGCGCCGGATCCGGATGGCGTTCGGGATCTCGGTCGGCGCGGGGCTGCTGCAGTACGCGGCGCAGGACCTTCGGTGGCTGTCGGTGCTGCCGGGTCTCGCGGGGGCGGCGCTGCTGGTGCCGGCCGTGCTGGGGCTGCTGCCGCGCGGGACGTACCGGGCGCGGCGGGGGCTGCCGTCGGTGGTGCTGCTGCGCGGGGTGGCGGCGGGGGCGTTCATCGCGGCGGAGAGCTTCGTACCGCTGATGCTGGTCACCCAGCGGGGGCTGAGCCCGACGCTGGCCGGGTTCTCGCTCGCGCTGGGCGGGGTGACGTGGGCGGCCGGCTCGTGGGTGCAGTCCAAGGGGTGGATGGCGCCGTACCGGGAACGGCTGATGGTCGGCGGGATGGTGCTCGTCGCCGCGGCCATTGCGGCGGCGCCGACGGTGCTGATCGCGTGGGTTCCGGTGTGGACGCTGGCCCTGGCGTGGGCCGTGGGGTGCCTGGGGATGGGGCTGGTGATCGCGTCCACGAGCGTGCTGCTGCTGAGGCTGTCGGCGCCGGAGGACGCGGGGGCCAATTCCGCTGCGCTGCAGATTTCTGATGCGCTGGCGAACGTGGTGTTGCTGGCGGCGGGGGGCGCGGCGTTCGCTGCGCTGGGTGGGGGTGCGGTGGGGGGTGTGCATGGGGTGGCAGCCTCCTCGTCGGGTTCGCACCCGGGGGCGTTCGTGGTCGTCTTTCTGCCGATGGCTGTTGTGGCGCTGGTGGGGGCGTGGGTCGCGACGCGGCTGCAGGGGCCGGGCGAGGGCTGAGCGGGGGCAGCCGCCTGGGCTCCCGCCCCGGGCCCTGGCGCCTCAATCGCCGGCAGGGCTGGATTTGTTCGGGAGTGCGGCCTATGAGGACCTGTACGAGCAGGCCGCCGCCCTGCTGCACGGGATCGCGACGAACCACCCCCTGGTCGACGGGAACAAGCGCACCGCCTGGCTGGCCGCCGCGACCTTCCTCGCCGTGAATGGCGTGGATCTCGCGGAAGTTGATCAGGAAGCCGCGTACGGCCTGGTCATCGATGTCGCCTCCGGGGACGAGGGGAACATCGGGAACATCGCGGAGCGCTTGCGGCGGATGTGACCCTCGCCGCACCCGCCGAGGTCACGGGCCTGTCCCTCCGCGAGGGGCGGGCCCGCACCGGTAGGGTGGCCCGGTTGTCCTACGTACGACTGCCCGTACCAGAACGCCGAGAGCCGAACCGGAGACCGTGACTACTACCGCCTCCCACCACCTCTCACCCGCCTTCCCCGGCCGCGCGCCGTGGGGTACCGCCAGCAAGCTGAGAGCCTGGCAGCAGGGTGCGCTGGACAGGTATCTGGAGACCCAGCCGCGCGACTTCCTCGCGGTCGCGACGCCCGGCGCAGGCAAGACCACCTTCGCGCTCACCCTCGCCTCGTGGCTGTTGCACCACCATGTCGTCCAGCAGGTGACCGTCGTCGCGCCGACCGAACACCTGAAGAAGCAGTGGGCCGAGGCCGCCGCACGGATAGGCATCCGGCTCGACCCGGAGTACTCCGCCGGGCCGCTGAGCAAGGACTACCACGGGGTCGCCGTGACGTATGCGGGTGTGGGCGTACGGCCGATGCTGCACCGCAACCGCTGCGAGCAGCGAAAGACCCTCGTGATTCTGGACGAGATCCACCACGCCGGTGACTCCAAGTCGTGGGGCGAGGCCTGCCAGGAGGCCTTCGACCCGGCGACGCGACGGCTCGCGCTGACCGGAACGCCCTTCCGGTCCGACACCAACCCCATTCCCTTCGTGAGCTACGAAGAGGGGAACGACGGGATCCGGCGGTCCTCCGCCGACTACACCTACGGGTACGGGAACGCCCTCGGTGACGGTGTCGTCCGGCCCGTGATCTTCCTGTCCTACAGCGGCAACATGCGCTGGCGCACCAAGGCGGGCGACGAGATCGCCGCCCGGCTCGGCGAGCCGATGACCAAGGACGCCATCTCGCAGGCCTGGCGTACGGCGCTGGACGCGCGCGGCGACTGGATGCCGAACGTGCTGCGCGCCGCCGACCAGCGGCTGACGGAGGTCCGCAAGGGCATCCCGGACGCGGGCGGGCTGGTCATCGCCTCCGACCAGGACTCGGCGCGTGCGTACGCGAAGCTGATCCGGGAGATCACCGGGACGAAGGCGACCCTCGTGCTGTCCGACGACACTGGCGCGTCGAAGCGGATCGACGACTTCAGCGCCAACGGCGACCGCTGGATGGTCGCGGTCCGCATGGTGTCGGAGGGCGTCGACGTGCCGCGCCTCGCGGTCGGTGTTTATGCCACCACCATTTCGACGCCTTTGTTCTTTGCGCAGGCTGTCGGGCGATTTGTGCGTTCACGCAGGCGCGGCGAGACCGCTTCTGTGTTCCTTCCGACCATTCCCTATCTCCTCGGTTTCGCCAACGAGATGGAAGTCGAACGGGACCACGTACTCGACAAACCGAAGAAACAGGGCGAAGAAGACCCGTACGCCGAGTCCGAGAAGGAAATGGACGAGGCGAACAAACTGGAGGACGAGGACACCGGCGAGGACGAGCAGATGTCCTTCGAGGCGCTGGAGTCCGACGCCGTCTTCGACCGGGTGCTCTACGACGGCGCCGAGTTCGGCATGCAGGCGCACCCGGGCAGCGAGGAGGAGCAGGACTACCTCGGCATTCCTGGGCTGCTGGAGCCGGACCAGGTGCAGATGCTGCTGCAGAAACGGCAGTCGAGGCAGATCGCGCACAGCCGGCGCAAGCCGGACGGGGAGGCGGACCTGCTGGAGCTGCCGGCCGAGCGGCGGCCGGTGGTCTCGCACAAGGAACTGCTCGAGCTGCGGAAATCGCTGAACACGATGGTGGGGGCGTACGTCCACCAGAGCGGCAAGCCGCACGGCGTGATCCACACGGAGCTGCGGCGGGTGTGCGGCGGGCCGCCGAGCGCGGAGGCGACGGCAGGGCAGCTGCGGGAGCGGATCAAAAAGGTTCAGGAGTGGGCCACCCGTATGCGGTGATCTGTTCCTCCAGGTATGCAACGGGGTCCGTGCGGATGTTCGCACGGACCCCGTTCGCGTCAGCTCCCGGCGGATACGCGGGAGAGGGCGGGACGGACTTCGAGGAGAGGCACCGGGAGGTGCCGGGAGGAGCCGGGAGGAACCGCGAGGAACCGCGAGGTTACGAATTCAGACCGCTGTTGGGCTTTAAACAGGGATATAAACCGGCAGTGCGCGCCCGGATTCTGGACGAGCTCTTCCGCTGAGCGAACCCGCTCGCTACTGTCCCCGCATCGAACGCCCCGTGGCAGCGCCGCCGCGGGAGCGCAGCCGGTGCCATGGCCGCTACCGGCGGCCTCTCCGTGCGTCGCCGTGGGACCGGTGATGCTTCACCCCGTGAGAGTCACCGCCGCCCACCGAAAGAGGGAGAGGCGTCGTGACCGCGGAAACCTCCCAGACTCTCGACAGAGGGCTCAGAGTCCTCAAACTGCTCGCCGACACCGACCACGGTCTGACCGTCACCGAGCTGTCCAACCGCCTCGGTGTGAACCGCACCGTGGTCTACCGCCTCCTGGCCACGCTCGAACAGCACGCCCTGGTCCGCCGCGACCTCGGCGGCCGGGCCCGCGTCGGGCTCGGCGTGCTGCGGCTGGGGCGTCAGGTCCACCCGCTCGTACGCGAGGCGGCCCTGCCCGCGCTGCGGTCCCTCGCCGAGGACATCGGTGCCACCGCGCACCTGACCCTCGTCGACGGCTCCGAGGCGCTCGCGGTGGCCGTCGTCGAGCCGACCTGGACCGACTACCACGTGGCCTACCGGCCCGGCTTCCGCCACCCGCTGGACCGCGGCGCAGCCGGCCGGGCCATCCTGGCGGCCCGTCAGGGGTCCCTCACCGAGCCCGGGTACACGCTGACCCACGGGGAGCTCGAAGCGGGCGCCAGCGGCGCTGCGGCGCCCCTGGTGGGCATCACCGGGCTGGAGGGCAGCGTCGGCGTCGTCATGCTGGCCGACGCCGTGCCCGAGCGGGTCGGCCCCCGTGTCGTGGACGCCGCCCGTGAGGTGGCCGACGCCCTGCGGTGACGCCGTGACGCCGTGACGCTGCGCTGGGCTCGCGGAGTACGGGTGGCGTCCGGCTCGGCGCCCGGGGCGGTGAGCCCGGCCGCGTCCCATCCGGGTCCGACCGGGCCCATCCGGGTCCGACCGGGCCCATCCGGGTCCGACCGGGGCCATCCGGGTCCGGTAGGGACGGCGCCGGTTCGCGGTGAGCATGCGTGAGCGTCCCGCGCACCCGCCGCTTGGCCTGCGCGCGAAGCCCGCGAGCTCCGGCGATAGATTGACCGGGTGCTCTCACGCCTCACACGTCTGCCGCGTCCCGCCGCCCTAGCCGTCTGCGCCCTGCCCGTGGCCGTGCTGTTCGCCGCGGCCGTCTTCGCGCCGCTGCCCTTCGTGATCGCCCAGCCCGGGCTCACGGCCGACGTACTCGGCGCCCGCGACGGCAAGCCCGTGATTTCCGTCACCGGTGCCCCCACCCGGGAGACCAAGGGCCAGCTCCGGATGACCACCATCCAGGCCACCGGCCCCTCCACCACGGTCAGGCTGCCCGAGCTCCTCGACCACTGGTTCGACGGCACCCGGTCGGTCATGCCCAAGGAGGCCGTCTACCCCTCGGGCGGAAGCGACAAGGAGATCGAGCAGCACAACCTGGAGGAAATGGCGGAATCCCAGTCGGATGCCGCCCAGGCCGCCCTCGGCTATCTCCACAAGGACCCGAAGGACGTGAAGGTGCGGCTGAACCTCGCCGACGTCGGCGGTCCCAGCGCCGGACTCCTCTTCTCCCTCGGCATCGTCGACAAGCTCGACGGCGACGGCAGCGGCGGCGATCTCACCGGCGGCCGCAGCATCGCCGGCACCGGCACCATCACCGCGGACGGCGACGTCGGTGCGGTCGGCGGGGTGGCCCTGAAGACCCAGGCCGCGCAGCGCGACGGGGCGAGCGTCTTCCTCGTACCGCAGGCGGAGTGCTCGGACGCCCAGTCCGAGCTCCCCGAGGGGCTCCGGCTGATCCCGGTCAGCTCGCTGACGGATGCGGTGAGCGCTCTTCGCTCGCTGAACCGGGGAGAGCCGGTTCCCTCCTGCTGAGCGCGACGGCCTCAGCGGGCGCCCGGTCGTCGAGCCCGCGCCAGGCCGGGAAGACCAGCGGGGTGAGCGTGGTGAGCAGGTAGGCGCCGCCGAACAGCAGCAGGGCGCGGGTGGTGCCGAACCCGTCGGCCAGCAGGCCCGCGGCGAGCCCGCCCAGCGGCATGGTCAGCTCGCAGCCCGCCGTGCTCACGCCCGAGACGCGGCTGCGCAGTTCCTCCGGCACCTTCTCGTAGACCACGGTGGTGAGGATCGGGTTGAGCATGCCTGCGCCGAGCCCGCACAGCGCCAGCGTCACCGCGAGCGGCAGCGGCGTGTCCGTGAACGCGGCCACCGCGTAGCGGGGCGCCCCGCACAGCAGGAAGGCCGCGGCGAACACCGCCCTACGGGGGAACCGCTCGCCCCACGCCCCGTAGATCAGGGCGCCCACCAGTGCGAAGCCGCCGAAGAGGGAGACCATCAGGCCGAGGGCGGTGGCGCCGCCGAGCGCCTCGCGGCCGTGGACGGGCAGCAGGACGGAGGACCAGCCCTGGTCCAGGCCGTTGGTCATCATCACCATCACGGTGATGCCCATCAGCAGCCGGGAGCGGGCCAAGAAGGCCCAGCCCTCGGCCAGTTCGGCACGGTAGCCCGCGAACGACACCTTCCCGGCGGCGCGTTGCGGCTCGGCGGCGGGCACCCCACGCAGGAACGCGGTGACCAGCAGGGCCGAGGCCGCGAAGGTGGCCGCGTCCAGCAGCAGCACGGTCTCGGCTCCGAAGGCGGCGATCAGCAGGCCGGCCAGCGCGGCCCCGATCATCCGGGCTCCGCGCGAGACCGCGTCGTAGAGGCTGGCGGCCTTGGCGACGGTGGTGCCGGAGTGCTCGGCGAGGTTGGGCAGGAGTACGTAGCGTGCGGTCAGGCCGGGGGTGTGCACGAGGCCGCCGACGGCCATCAGCGCGCACAGCATCCAGAAGTCCAGCAGGCCCGCGTAGTGCAGCAGCGGGATCGCGGCGACCGACAGCGCGCAGATCAGGTCGGATGCGGCCGAGACCCGGCGGCGGCCGATCCGGTCGATGACCGGGCCGCCGACGAGCGCGGCGATGACAACGGGCAGGGTGGCGCAGAAGGCGACGATCCCGGCCCGGCCGGCGCTGCCCGTGGTCTGGAGCACGAACCACGGGACGCCGATCAGGGTGAGTGAACTCCCCGCTATGGAGATCGTGTTGGCGGCCAGTACGGCTGCGAACGGCCGGCGGCTCATACGGCGCGCTGGACGCGGGCGTGGACGTGGGCCGGCTGCATCAGGCGGATACCGGCGGCGACCAGGGCCTCGCCGAGCAGGTTGCGCAGGGCCGGGGTGACGGGAGCGACGGGGGCGGCCTCGTGGGCGAGGCGCCAGGCCGCGGCCTCGGTGGCGAGCTCGGCGGTGCGGGCGGCGTGCATCTCGGCGTACATCTCGGTGTGCGTGAAGGTGTGCATGGCAGGACTCCTTCTGCGGAGCTATGTGTGAGAGAGAGGGGGAGAGTTCGGAGCGGTCGGAGCTACTCGCCGGTGCGCGGGAAGGCGTGCGTGTGGATGCGGACCGACTCCGCGCCCTTCGCGGGCGGCAGATCGCGGTAGCTGTTGACCAACTCGTGCATCTTGTGGATCAGTTCGTGGCTCTGCTCGGCCGTCAGCCGCAGGGTGAAGTCACTGATGTCCGAGCCGCGCCGCCACTCCTGGGACCAGCTGTGGGCGTTGCCGAGCCAGGTGCTCATCTCCTGCGTGTGGATCGTCGCGATCTCGTGCAGGAAGAGGTCCGCCGCGCCCCGCGTGGCCGGGTCCTCGTCGAACATCAGCTTCTCGTCGAACCTCGTGCCGTCGTGGGCGGCCTTCCACCAGCGCTCACGGCCCTTGCCGTGCTCGGGCGCGTCCTCGACGAACCCGTGCGCGGCGAGCTGGCGCAGGTGGTAGCTGGTGGCCCCGCTGGACTCCCCGAGCCGCTCCGCCAGTTGGGACGCGGTTGCCGGGCCGCCGTGGCGCAGGGCGGCCAGCATGCGGATGCGCAGCGGATGGGCGAGACCGCGCAGGGAGCGGGCGTCGAGGGTGCGGACCTGGGGTTCCGGGGTTTCCGGCGTCTCGGGCATGCCTCAACAGTAGAGTTGCAAAGACTCCTCTGCAAGCATTTCTTTGCATAGAAGTCTTTGGAACTCGGGCTTCCGGTACCAGGACGGGTGCCAGGGCGAGTCGTGGGCCTCGTGCTGTCGCAGGTCAGGCCTTCGCGGCGGTGCTCGCCCCCGGCGGGCGCACCATGAAGACGTCGATCGGGTCCTGGGCTTCCACGACGAATCCGTGGCGCTCGTAGAGCCGGAGGGCGGCACTGCCCTGCAGGACGTTCAAACGCACGGTCGTGCCCTGTGCGTCCGTCCGCTCCAGCACCGTGCGCAGGACGGCGGACCCGAGCCTTGGGCCCTGATGGTGCGGAGCAAGGTAGAAGTGCTCCAGCCACTGACCGCCTTCGGCGGGCCGGACCGTGACGCATCCTGCGAGTTCGCCGTCGATCATGACGACCGACGTGTGCCGCGCGGCCGGAGTATCTCAGCCGGTGTCGGCCTGCTCCGAACGATCTCGTCAGTCGCCGTCAGTCGCGTCAGTCGTCGTCGGCCGCCTGCTCGACCAGCGGGATGATCCGCAACGGAACGGGATTCTCCATGACGATCGCCGTCGAGGCCCGCACGATCCCGTCGAATGCGACCACCCGGTCGATCACCCGCTGGAGATCGGCGTTCGACCGCGCCACCAGCCGGCACAGCATGTCCCCGTGCCCGGTGGTCGTGTGCAGTTCCAGCACTTCCGGTACGCCGCCCAAGTGCGCCCGTACATCGGCTCCCTGGCCCTGCTTGATCTCCAGCGTGGCGAAGGCGGTGACCGGGTAGCCGAGCGCCGTCGGGTCCACCTGGGGGCCGAACCCCCGGATGACCCCGTTCGACTGGAGCCGGTCCAGCCGTGCCTGCACGGTGCCGCGGGCCACGCCGAGCCGGCGTGAGGCCTCCAGGACCCCGATCCGGGGCTCGCGCGCGAGCAGGACGATGAGCCGGCCGTCGAGTTCGTCGATGCCCATGGATGCCTCCGGACTGCTCCGCGGGTGGTCATACTGCACAGATGCTTCAACCATCCTGGCCTCGTACTGGTCAGTCTGTACAGCAGAATAGGAAACTATTGCGCAGCTTGTGGATCGGCGGGACTCTGCGCTCATGACTGAGACCCTCGAAACCACCCCGCACACCGCGCGTGAGGCCGACCCCTTCCCGGTGAAGGGCATGGACGCGGTCGTCTTCGCCGTGGGCAACGCCAAGCAGGCCGCGCACTACTACTCCACCGCCTTCGGCATGAAGCTCGTCGCCTACTCCGGACCGGAGAACGGCAGCCGCGAGACGGCCAGCTACGTCCTGGCCAACGGCGCCGCGCGCTTCGTCCTCACCTCGGTGATCAAGGCGACGACGGACCGCGGCCGCTTCCTCGCCGAGCACGTCGCCGCGCACGGCGACGGCGTGATCGACCTCGCCATCGAGGTCCCGGACGTGCGTGCGGCGTACGCGTACGCCGTCTCGCAGGGCGCGCGCGGACTGGACGAGCCGTACGAGGTCAAGGACGAGCACGGCACGGTCGTGCTGGCCGCGATCGCGACGTACGGCCAGACCCGGCACACGCTGGTGGAGCGCGGCGAGTACTCCGGCCCCTACCTGCCGGGCTACGCCGCGGTCGAGCCCATGGTGGCCCCGCCGGCGAAGCGGACCTTCCAGGCCATCGACCACTGCGTGGGCAACGTCGAGCTCGGCCGGATGAACGAGTGGGTCGCCTTCTACAACAAGGTCATGGGCTTCACGAACATGAAGGAGTTCGTGGGCGACGACATCGCGACCGAGTACTCGGCCCTGATGTCGAAGGTGGTCGCGGACGGCACCCTGAAGGTGAAGTTCCCGATCAACGAGCCGGCGATCGCGAAGAAGAAGTCGCAGATCGACGAGTACCTGGAGTTCTACGGCGGCGCGGGCGTCCAGCACATCGCGCTGGCGACCAACGACATCGTGGCCACCGTGCGCGCGATGCGGGCGGCGGGCGTGCAGTTCCTGGACACCCCGGACTCGTACTACGACACGCTCGGCGAGTGGGTCGGCGACACCCGGGTGCCGGTCGAGACACTGCGCGAGCTGAAGATCCTGGCGGACCGCGACGAGGACGGCTACCTGCTGCAGATCTTCACCAAGCCGGTGCAGGACAAGCCCACGGTGTTCTTCGAGATGATCGAGCGGCACGGCTCGATGGGCTTCGGCAAGGGCAACTTCAAGGCCCTGTTCGAGGCGATCGAGCGCGAGCAGGAGAAGCGCGGCAACCTGTAGGCAGCAGCTCCGGGGCCCCGCCGTCGCGCGGGGCCCCCTGGGGCCTCGGCCCCGTTTCGGCCTCGCCGGCGTTCGAGGCGCGGGGCCGGGCAGCGCCCGGGAACGCACGCACCCGCAGGGACGCCCCGCCCTTCAGGGCTGCTACGGGACCGGCTCCGGCTTCGCCTCCGGCGCCTGCTCTGGCTTCGCCTCCGGCGCGGGCTCCGGCTTCGCCTCCGGCGCCTGCTCTGGCTTCGCCTCCGGAGCGGGCTCCGGCCTCGCCTCCGGCGCCTGCTTCGGCTTCGGCTTGGGCTTCGGAAGGTCCGGCGCCACCCACGGAGTGCGCGGCTGCATGTTCTCCGGACCGCCCGGCGGGGGCTGGCCGATCGTCGCCAGGGCGTTCTTGGCCAGCGGGCCCCGGACCGGCGAGAAACGGGGATTGGTACGCAGGGCCTCCTGGAGGTGCCGCCGCGCCGCCGGCTCGTCGCCCAGGCCGCGCTCGATCATCGCCCGGTGGAAGGAGAACTCCGCGCTCCGCAGGCCGAGGTCCGTCGCCCTCTTCGCGTATTCCAGGGCCGCCGTGTCCTCGCCCGTCTTGTGCAGGGCCCAGCCGAGAGCGTCCGCCACCTGCACGCTCTTGTGCCGGGACCACTCCGCGGACAGGCGCCGGACCGCCCCGCCCGGGTCGCCGTGGTCCGCCAGGAACAGGCCGAGCACCACTTCCTCGTTCACCCCGTCCGGCGCACCCCGCGAGGCGAGCGCCCTCAGCGTGTCGAACGGCGCACGCGCCTCGTCCCGCCGCCCCAGCGACTCCAACAGCTCGCCCAGCTCAAGCTCCAGCCGCGGCGCCGGCGACCGCCCCAGCGCCATCCGGTAGTCCCGTACCGCCTCCCCGTCCCGGCCCATCGCTGCCAGCGCACGGGCCCGGCCGCCCAGCGCCTGCGACTGCCCCGGATCCGTCCGCAGGGCGGCCTCGTACAGCCGCAGGGCCTCCGCGGTCTCACCCCGTTCCCAGGACAGCTCCCCGAGCCGGAACAGCACGTACGCCTTCTCCTCCGGGGCCTTCGCCGCCCCCGCCGCATGCTCCATCGCCGCCAGCGCGTCCTCGCGCCAGCCGCGGTCCCGGAACACCTGTGAGGCCCGGATGTGCGCCGCGAGTCCCGTCCGCACGTCCATCAGCTGTTCCATCGCCTTCTGCGCGCCCTTGTAGTCGCCGAGGCCCGTGTACGCGTCCACCAGCACCGGGTACGCCGTCCAGCGCCGCGGCGCCTGGGCCCGTACCAGCTCGCCCCACTTCTTGGCGGTACCGAAGTCCCCGCGGGCATTGGCCAGCGCGCCCATGCCCGTCATCGCGTCGAAGTTGCCCTTCTCCGCCGGCCGGACCTCCAGCGACCGCTTCAGTGCCCTCTCCGCCTTCGGGAACCAGCTGGATCGCGCCGTCCTGCGTGCCTGCTCCAGGTACGCCGACCCGAGCACCGCCCATGAAGCTTCGTCATCGGGGTGCGCCGCGACCCACCTCTCCCGGTCCGCGACCAGCGCCGTCAGGTCCACCGCCGCCGCGGGGGCGCCCATCCCGACCGCCGACGCGGCCCGTTCGCTCGGTCCCGGCGGGCGCGCGTCATCGCCCGTGCGGGCGGGCCGGATCAGCAGCGCTCCCGCGATCAGGACCACTGCGACCGCGGCCGCCACGAGCGTCTTGCGGCCGGTGAAGGTCACGGGCGGCGCCGGCTGCTGCGATTCATCGTCAATACCGTCAATACCATCAATACCGTCAATGCGGTGAATGCGGCGAATGCGGTCAGTACGGTCCATGGGGTCACTGTGCGTCAATATGAAGAGCTCGCCGAGGTGTCCGAAGAGGGTCGCGGCCGTGTTCACACCGATGGCCCCGGCTGCCACGCTGCCCCCATGGCTGACGATCTCTCCGCACCGCACCCCGACCGGCTCCGCGCGGACCTCTGTGCGCGGCTGCTGGAAGGGCTGCCCGCCGAAGCCCTCCTGACCGACCCTCAGGTCACCGCCTCCTACGCCACCGACATGGCCAGCTTCTGCGCCGCCGGCACCCCGGCGGCCGTTGTTCTGCCCCGCACCGTCGAACAGGTCCAGCACGTCCTGCGCACCGCCACCGCCCTACGCGTCCCCGTGGTCCCGCAAGGCGCCCGCACGGGCCTGTCGGGCGCCGCCAACGCCTCCGACGGCTGCATCGTGCTGTCCCTCGTCGCGATGGACCGGATCCTGGAGATCAACACCGTCGACCGGACAGCCGTCGTCGAACCGGGCGTGGTCAACGCCGTGCTCTCCCGGGCCGTCGCCGAACAGGGCATGTACTACCCGCCCGACCCCTCCAGCTGGGAGCAGTGCACCATCGGCGGCAACATCGGCACCGCCTCCGGCGGTCTGTGCTGCGTCAAGTACGGGGTCACCGCCGAGTACGTCCTCGGCCTCGACGTGGTCCTGGCCGACGGACGGCTCCTGCGCACGGGGCGGCGTACCGCCAAGGGGGTCGCCGGGTACGACCTCACCCGGCTCTTCGTGGGCTCCGAGGGCAGCCTCGGCGTCGTCGTCCAGGCCGTCCTCGCGCTGCGCCCGGCGCCACCCAGGCAGCTCGCGATGGCCGCCGAGTTCCCCTCGGCCGCGGCCGCCTGCGAGGCCGTCTGCGCCGTGATGGAAGCCGGACTTGCGCCCTCCCTGCTGGAGCTGATGGACCGTACGACCGTCCGCGCCGTCAACGCCCTCGGCCGGATGGGGCTGCCCGAGACCACCGAGGCGCTGCTGCTCGCCGCCTTCGACACCCCGGACGCGCCCGCCGAACTCGCCGCCGTGGGGAAGCTGTGCACGGCCGCCGGGGCCACCGCCGTCGTGCCCGCCGAGGACGAGGCGGAGTCGGAACTGCTGCTGCAGGCCCGCCGGATGTCGCTGACCGCCCTGGAGGAGCTGCGGCCCGCGACGATGATCGACGACGTGTGCGTACCGAGGTCGCGGCTCGCCGAGATGCTGGACGGCACGGCCGCCATCGCCCGCGCGTACGACCTGCTCATCGGGGTCTGCGCGCACGCCGGCGACGGCAACACCCACCCCGTGGTCTGTTTCGACCCCGCCGACGAGGACGAGACCCGGCGGGCCCGCGAGTCCTTCGACGAGATCATGGCGCTGGGACTGTCCCTCGGCGGCACCATCACCGGCGAGCACGGGGTCGGCGTCCTGAAGAAGGAGTGGCTGGCCCGCGAACTGGGGCCGGTGGGGCTGGAGATGCAGCGCGCGGTCAAGCAGGCCTTCGACCCGCTGGGGCTGCTCAACCCCGGCAAGCTCTTCTGACCCCACTGGTGACCCCACTGCTGACGTCACCGCCGGCCCCGCGGCTGACGTCACCGCCGGCCCGCCGCTGACCGCCTGTCGCCGCCTCACAGGTCACCCTCGGCGGACTCGTCCGAGGGCCACGGGTCGCGCAGCCACAGGTCGTCGGCCGGGGTCGGGGCGAGCAGCTCGGCCAGCGCGTCGTCCAGGCCGAGCCGCTCGGCTTCGGTGCCGGGCGGGACCACGCGCAGGGTGCGCTCCAGCCAGGCCGACACCGAGCCGGCCGGGGCCTCCAGCAGGGCGTCGCCGTCGGGGGAGGTCAGTGCCATGCAGAGGACGGCCTTGTTGTCGATCTTCGTGGGCCAGATCCGGACGTCGCCGTGGCCGCACGGCCGGAACACCCCTTCGACGAGCAGCTCGCGGGCGAAGGTCCAGTTGACGGGGGTGTGGGAGCCGGCGTGGAAGGTGATGTGGACGGCATAGGGGTCGTCGGTGAGGTAGAGCAGCCGGGCGGGGACGGGGATGCTGCGCTCGGGGGACATGACCAGCTTGAGTTCCAGCTCGCGCTCGATGACGGGGTGGTGCATGGCGGCCTCACTTCGTGCGTTCTCCGGTGTGCGGGGGCCGGGATCGGGCCCCGCATCCGGAGAGAGCGCCGTCGTGCCCGGGTATGACGCGACTTCCGGGAGCGATGCGGAGATTGGCGTGTTTCTGTCGGGTGACCGAAAACCGCCGTGGGGGGACGTGAGAAGAAGTGTTCGCCCGAAGGCTTGGATTCTCCCGTTACCGGACCTGTCGCGACGGGGTTCTTGGCTATGGTCCTCCCCTGCACAAGCCTCAAGCCACGATCGGAGTTGGGGACATTGACGGCCTCCCCTGGAGACGGCGAGCACGCGGCCCGCGAGGGCTACTACCCCGACCCGTCCATCCCCGGGTACGTCCGGTACTGGAACGGCCAGTCCTGGGTCCCGGGCACCAGCCGCCCGGCGCCTCCGGCTGACGAAACGGGCCCGGTGTTCCTCGACCAGACCTCGGTGGCGGAGGCCCTCCCGGACCCTGACCGGGAGCGGGAGCGGGAGCGGGAGCGGGAGCGGGAGCCGGAGCCGGAGCCGGAGCCGGAACGGGCCGCCGCCCCGACGGGGTGGCAGGCCGACCCCGCCCAGCAGTACGGCTTCGGCGGCCCCCGCGACGCCCGCGTCTCCTGGGGCAACCCACCGCCCCCGGCCCCCCTCCCGGACCGCGGCCCCGGCATCTCCCTGGCCCGCCCCCCGACCGCGTCGGCGCCCCTGGCGGACCGATTCCCCGCCCAGGGCTCGGGCCAGACTCCTGGCCACGGCTCGGCCACCCAGACTCCTGGCCACGGCTCGGCCCAGGCTCAAGGTCTGGGCTCGGGCCAGGCCTCTGCCCAGGGCTCGGGCCAGGCTCAAGGCCAGGGCTCGGGCCACGCCTCTGCCCAGGGCTCGGGCCAGGCTCAAGGTCTGGGCTCGGGCCAGGCCCAGGCTCCGGCCGCACACTCGGCCCCGGGCGGGCCCCAGGCGCCGGCGCCGGTCTATGGGCAGGACCCGGCGTCGCTGTCAGCTCAGGCGCAGGCCCCGGGCTCGGGTGGGGGTTTCGCTTCGGCGGAGGGGGTGGGGGTCCTGTCGGCGCGGTCCCCGGCCGCCCCGGTCGCTCCTGTTCCCGTGACGGCGTGGCCCGAGGCCCCCGGCGGCGGCCGCGGCGAGTCAGGGCTCACCTCTTCCTGGCCCGCGGCGGCTGAGGCGGATTCCAAGCCGAGCCCGGCGGCGCCGGTGGCCGCGGCGGCCCCGATGATCCCCGCGCCCGCGCCCGCGCCCGCCCCCGTGCCCACGTCCGCCGCCCCGGCGGCCCCAGCCCCTGAACGCACTGCCTCGGGGGTCCGCGCCCCTGAGCCCGCTACCCCGGGGGGCCCCGCTTCCGGGCCCGCTACCCCGGGGGTCCCCGCCTTTGGGCATGCCGCCCCGGAGCGTGACAGCCTGGGGGGCCGCATCTCTGAGCGTGACAACCTGGGGGCCCGTGCCCCTGAGCGTGACAACTTCGGGGCCCGCACCGCGGAGCGCGACACCTCGGGGGCCCGCATCTCTGATCGTGCCGCCTCGGGGGCTCGTACCCCTGAGCGTGACAACCTGGGGGCCCGTACCCCGGAGCGCGACAACCTCGGGGCCCGCGCCCCGGAGCGCGACACCCCGGGGGTCCGCGCCCCTGAACGGGCCACCCCGGGGGCCCGTACCCCGGAGCCCGCCGCCCCGGGGGCCCGTACCCCCCGGCCCGCCGCCCCAGGGGCCTCCGCGGGCCCCGGCCCTGAGCGTGCAGTCTCGGACAGGCCCGGGGCCACCGCGCGGGCCGTGTTCGAGCGGATGGCGGAGCGGGCCGTCCGGCCCGCCGGGCTGGTTCGGCGGGGTGTGGCCCGTGGGCTCGACTCGCTGGTCCTCGGCGCCGTCGCGGCCGCGGCCGCCTGGCCCCTCGTACCCGAGGCCACGGCGCACATCCAGGCCAAGGTGGACGCGGCCCGGGTGACCGGGCGGACGACCACCATCTGGCTGTTCGACGGCACCATCGCCGGCTACCTGGGCCTGGTCATGGCCGTCGTCCTCGTCTTCGGGGTGTTCTACGAGGCCCTGCCCACCGCCCGTTGGGGCCGCACGCCGGGCAAGAAGCTGCTCGGCATCCGGGTCCTGGCCACCGTCACCCTCCGCCCGCCCACCTTTGGCGCGGCTCTGCGCCGCTGGCTGGTGTACGCCCTCCTCGGCCTCCCGGGCAGCCTCTGGTGCCTCGTCGACCGCCCCCGCCGCCGGGGCTGGCACGACAAGGCCGCGGGGACCTACGTAGCCCGCTAGGCGCAGCTCAGCGGACTCTTGTGAGGAA
>NZ_JAGGOY010000093.1:0-16163 GCF_018614095.1 Streptomyces sp. ISL-87
AAGGGCGACTTTTACGCACGGCTCTGTGAGAGCCGAGGGGTGAGATCCCCCTCGGCTACTCGGCAGTTCCTTCTCCAGCCGTTCCACCTGGCGGCGCAGCTTCTCGTTCTCCGCCTCGGTGGCGGACCGCTTCGGCCTCGCCGGGCTGGTGCGCTTGTCGACGAGGTTCTCCAGGGCGCCGGCATCCCGCGCGGCCCGCCACTCGGTGACGTGGGAGTGGTACAGGCGCTCGCGGCGCAGGACCGCACCCTTCTCGTTCTTGGGTGCGGCATCGTACTCGGCCACGATCCGCAGCTTGTACTCGGGGCTGAAACTGCGGCGCTTCGGCCTGGGTGCCGGGTCGGATCCGGCGGGCTTGGTGCTGGTCATGAGGGGTGGGGTCTCCTGTCGTGCCCTCTCAGGCTAACCCGACAAAGCGGGACGTCTCACCCAAGGCTGACAGAGAGGGCTTCGGCTCGTGTGAGTGACCAGCGCAGGTACTTGGCATGTTCGCGAGTTATTTCCCGGAGCGTGGGCGAGTCGGAGTTTCGCTGGGCGGCGGGGCTGCTTCCGCTGACTCGGTCCAGGCCCGGAGCACTTCGAGGGGGCGCTGGTGTCCGCAATCCAATTCGGAGCCCGACTCGTTGTAGACGGTGGCGTTATAGCCGATGTTCACCCAGACGCTGACGCCTTGATTGGAAGGGGCTGGCCTACCAGCCCATGAACTACGAGGCCCTGCGCGCGGTGTTCCGCCGGGCCAACGCCCTCCTGGGTACGAACTGGCGATGCACGACCTGCGGCACACCGCCGACATCACGGGTATGGCATGTCTGTCATTGCCGATGCTGCGGCACCATGGCGGACCCTGCGCGAGCGGAGCGCGGCCCGAATGGGGTACGTCAGAGATCGGCATGCGGAGCGGAGAAGTCTTCAAGGCTGCGAAGGTACGTCAGACCGGGGCGGCCAGAGAGCCGCGTCTCACCTGTGACGGTAAACCCTGCACGGGCCAGCACGGCCCGGGACGCTGCGTTGTCGAGGGTGGTAGAGGCCCGTCAACCCGTACCTGTTGGCGGCAAGACCGCACACTTCCCGCACAGCAGAGGTGGCTAGCCCCCGACCCGCGGCCCGCTCTGCGATCCGATACCCGAGCTCGGCACCGCCGTCTGCCGCGTCCACCAGGTTGACCCGACCCAGCACCTCGCCCGCAGCACCGATCAGCACGTGGAAGTAGCAGACCCCGGTCTCCTGCTCGGCCAGCAGGTCACGGTGGCGCTTTTCGAACCGGGTGAAGTACTCCTCACCTCGGTCAGGGATGGACGCTGCGAAGTAGGCCCGATTCTCCCGCTCAAAGGTGAGGAGCGCGGGGGCGTGATCCGGACGAAGCAGCTGTAGCTCAGGCATAGGGCGGACGGTATGCGGCCTGATCGTCCTCCCGCCACGTGGTTACGACCGGAGACAGCCCCTGACGGCTTCAGCGTCCAACACCAACGAGCGGTCCCGCCGTCAGGCAGGGCCACTCTCTTGTCGGATGAGCCTCAACCTTGATCGTTTCCTTAGTCCGGCAAAGGGCCTGCGCCTTAACCGAATCACTGGCCACCAAGTCCGAGAGCTTGGACGTGACGCCGTGATGGAGCACCTCCACGTCCACCTCCCCCCCCGTGCTCCAGACGAAGGCGTCGCAATGAGCCCTTTAACTACCGTCCCCGTCCTCGAAGCAGGATGCGATGTTGTTCCACATGAAGGGGACCTTCCAGTCGGGCTCACCCTTCACCCACCCGAGCACGGCGTCGACAACCCTCTCGCGCGAGACTGTTCGAGTCTGGTAGTGCTCGGCCGGAGTCCCATCGCGGTACTCCAACTGGAAGGTGTTGTCCTCGCGCATCAACACCTGCACATAGCAATCGCCAGACTCTTCATCGTCGACGCGCTCGACGATCAGCACGTCGCCGCGTTGCAGGCTGGCTATCGCCGCACTGATCTTCGGCTTCGTCGGCCGTTTGGCCACCACCCGTGCACCATCACTCATCACCAGCATGTCGGGATCATCGTGAACCTGCCCCCCGGTCGCACTCGCGGCCGCCGTCACCGACGCCGCCCGTGCCCGGTCCGACCAGGAGGCGGGCCGCCCCAACGCCGGACCGCACGACCGAGCGGCCCCGTCTCGTAGAGATCCGAGACAACCTGCTAGCCCGGATTGCCGAGGCCGAGCGCGGGGGCCGGCTCGGCGAGATCGAGGGCCTGCGGGGTCAGCCTCGCCGGCACCGAGGGCGCACTTGTTCAGCCCGGTGCCGAAGCAGCCCAGAAGCGACGGGCTATCCACCTGGGCATGCCGGCCTTCCGGGACCTCGCCACACGCACCACGACCGCCACGGCCTTGGGGGGCGCGGCTGCTGAAGCCGGGTGATCACGGCCGAGCGGCCCGCGTCACCGCGGGCCGCCCGGACCGCCGAGTCCTAGTCCTCGAAGATCTCGCGGTGAAGTTCTTCACCGCCTCCCGCGCGGTTCCCTCAGCGGTGCCCCGGGCCACGGCGTTCCCCAGGCCCGAGCCTCCGGCGGGCGGCGGGGTGGGGAGATCGGTGGCCAGCGGTGGTCGCCATCCGCTCCTCGCTGGCGCTGGCGCTGGCGTTGGCGCCTTCCGCGTCCGGCGTCTGGGCAGGGCGGCGGCCAAACAGGCCCTTGATCTTGTTGAGCACAGACATGTGTCTTCCCTCGATAACCGAGTCGAGGGGCGAGAGAGGCGCCGGAAAGCCCTCCCAGCAGGGGGCACGCGTGATTCCTCCCCGCACCCATGGACGCGCGGGAAGAAGCTCTTAACTACGTGAGGGCTGTACCGGCGGGTATGGGTTCGGACCGCGCGCGAGTTCGATAGACGTGGACATGATCGTGCGAGTTCCGGGAAGCGGGGAAGGGAGAGGGCCAGTGGATGCTCTTCGGCTGCGGACCGTCGTCTGTTCTCACTGCAAGGCGCGCCGCTGCCAGTGCGGCGTGCACCCTCGCCGTCCACGAGGGGGTTTGGACGGTCACCTGGCTCGCCAGGACGTGTCCGCACTACGTTGCCGAACGGATCCTGGCCGGCAAAGCATCGTGACCTTTGCCAGCACTACGCGTGGCCGCGTCATGGCGGGGAGAAGAGGACTGAGGGCGCAGGTGCGCGGGCAGCTGCGCGTAGCGGCTGCTGTGTCATGGTGGTGGTGGAGGAAGCCACCCAGGGACCCTGACGGACAAGTCTGCCAGTCCCTGGACGACGAACTCGCCGACAGCCTCATCGCCGGCAGTACCGGCACGGCCTAGCGTCGTACCGGCCGCATCCTTTCCGGAGGTCGCGATGGATGTCCTGGTGCTCATCGGACGCATTCTCTTCGCGCTGGTATTCCTCGGTTCGTCCCTCAATCACCTGACACACACCAAGGCCATGGCCGGCTACGCCGCGAGCCGCGGCGTCCCGTCCGCCGCCGCGGCCGGCGCCGTGGCGGGCAGTGGCCTGCTGATTCTGGTGGGCGGGGTGATGGTGGCCCTCGGGCTCTGGGCGGACCTGGGCGCGCTGCTGCTGGTCGTGTTCCTCTTCCCGACCGTGGTGATCATGCACGCGTTCTGGAGGGAGAGCGACGCCCAGGCCCGCCAGATGGAAATGGTGCATTTCATGAAGGACAGCGGTCTGGGCGGCGCCGGCCTGGTTCTGCTCGCCTTCTTCTCGTACGCCGGCCACGACCTCGGTCTCACGATCACTGGACCGCTGTTCCACATCACCTGAGCCTGCACCCGGAATATCGTTGCTGTCAGAGCGTTCTTGATGGGCGTCGTGGGTTCTTCACCGGCGGGCGTCATCCCGCTCACAAACGCCCGATCAGGTGGGCCGTGGACAGCGCCTGGGAACGAATCCTTGCCGCTGTCCTGGCCGCGACCGACGCCGCTGACGACATCGGACGGACCGTGTCGGTGGACTCCACCGTCTGGTCGAGGCCGCCGACGAGAAGCAGCTGACCAAGGCCATCGCCCGCTACGAACGCGTCGACCGCCTCCGCATCGACGAACTCTGCTACATGAAGCTGGACCGCCTCGCCTTCAACGGCACCGTCATCGAGACCGGCCCCGACTGATGGCGCCTGGCCAGCACCCGGGCCCGAGCCGAACAGACCGCAGCGGGCTGGGCTCCCGTGAAACCGCTGGACTGCTGGTCAGGGCGCCTGTCAGGCTCCACCTCGTGGAGATTCTCGATGTCCTGACCGACGTGGCGAAGACGGGCCGACTGGGCCCGGTGTTCAGTGGAGCCGACTGGAGCGATGTGACCGCTGCACTCGGCGAACCGTGGGAGATCGGAACGGTGAGCCGGAACAGAGACTGGCCGCGGCTCTTCGCCTACGGCGACCTTGAGCTCAGTGTCTGCCGATGCTGCAAAGTCACGCTGATATGCATACAGACCTGGCGTGACGTCGTCGAACTTTCCTCGTCAGTCGTCGGGGGGACGGGCATCTTCCCCGCAGGGCTCAAGCACATGGACGTGATTGCCGCCCTGGACAAGGCCGCCTGTCCCTGGCAGCCCTACCCCCCGCTGACCTTCGCCGACCAATACTCGCTCGCGGCAATCCCGTCAGGAGCGAACTTCACCTTCGAGATCCCCCCAGGCGAAGAACCCGTGTTGAACGTCATGGGCCTGCCAGGCGACGGACACGACTGCTCGGCACAGACCACAGGTCAAGGTCACTGACTTGAAATGCCGTCAAAACTCGGGTTCTGACTCACTTTCCGTGGCGGGCTGACCGACTGACCGCAATGTCAGTTGCTCACTACGCTGGCCCGTATGACCAGCAGGAAGAGGCCGCATTGAGCCAGTACTACGACGTGGGCGATCAGACCTTGTGGAACCCGTCCAACGGAGCCTCCCGGCTGTTCATGAGCCAGGTAAGCGTCTACCAAGCCGAAGTGGGTCTGCCGTCCGGCATCGGAACCATGAAGGCTGACGCGTGCCAGATCGACTCCACCACATTCAAAGCATTCGTCGACGCCCTCCTCGCATGGCACCGCAGAACGAGCCACGCCGTCATGGCCGCCCTGTCCGAGGGGTTCGTCGCCACGGTGCTGGTACTGGCGGAGAGAGCCGGCATCGAGGTGAACTGGCAACCAGCCGACTGCCCTGAGGGCGGCGAGATCAAGGATGTTCAGGTCCCGACGGACCCGGATTCCTATGAGGAGGCGCGGACAGCCGCCCTTCAGAAGAAGGCACGAGAACTGGCCCGCTTCATGGCGGCCTGAGCCGGGTCTGCCAAAACCCGCAGCTGACTCGCAAGCCACCGAGGACACGCTCGCGGAGGAGGCCGAAGCCGGCGCGGCCGAACATCTGGCGCTGGCGTGCCTCGGTCCGCGCGCTACGTCAGCAGGCCACTGGAACCCGCCTCGCTCGCCGCAGGTCCACCCCTGCCGCCACTGGCGAGACCAGACCAGACCAGACCGGGCCGCGCGTGCGCGGCCTGTGGGGCGCCGGGGGAGGGGGATGCGGGATGCTCCTGTGGGCCGGCAGCGGCCGGGCCCGCTCAGCGCAGCCGTCACATTTCCACGGTATGTGAACGACCTGATTGCCGAGCGGGCGATGATGTGCGGCCGGTTGCGGCGGGTTCCCTGCCGCGGTGCCGGGCGGTCACCTGCTGATCGAGACGAGTGCCCGCCAGTCCCCGCAGACGGCGCGGCCCTGACGGCGGCCGGCCTGCCGGTGCGCGCGCCCACGTCGAAGGAGCTGCACGCGACGATGGACATCGGCACCCGCGCCTGAGGAGGACCCGCCTCCCCAGGACGGGGGAGGCGCGGGGCGGGGGATCCTGCCGGGGGCGGGGCCGCGGGCCCTCCCGGGGGCCGACGTATCGGGCGGGGCGGACCGACACGATGGTGGACATGACGAAAACACAGCTCAGCGCCACCTCAACAGCAGCTCCCCCCTGGGCGGTCCGGGCCGCCCACCTGACCGCGCTGCTCACGCTGCCGTCCGGCCTGTGGCGCGTACTGCTGGCGGCCGGCTGCCTGGCGGGCTACACCGAGGCCGGGTACACGGCCGCCGGTCTCCCCGGATGGGGCCGGGTATACGTGCTCGCCCTCAGCGTGGGCAGCGAGTTGCTCGCCCTGCTCACGCTCGGCCTGGTGCGGCCCTGGGGTGAGGTGCTCCCCGCCTGGCTCCCGCTGGAGGGCGGCCGGGCGCTCCCGCCGCGGGGGGTCACGGTTGTGGCGGGAGCCACCGCGCTCGTACTGACTGGGATCTGGACCCCGTTCCTCCTGTGGTGGTCCCTCCCGCACCCTGACATGACCCCCTTCGGTGCCACGGTCGCGGGCTTCCTCTACCTTCCCCTGGTCCTGTGGGGCCCGCTCCTCGCGGCGGTCACGTACGCGTACCACCGCCGACGTAGTCCGCGAAGTGCTCGCCGGTGAGGGTGGAGCGGGCCGCGGATACTGCTGGGCACCCGTCAGCGCCCCTTGACGACGATGGCCGTCCCGACACGGTCGGCGCGGCCGGTGTCTTCCCCGCAGCGGCTGTTCCAGGTGACCCGCTTGCCATTCACCACCTGCGCCCACTGGTACGGCTCGAGGTTCTTGCTCCAGCCCGCACCGAGCGTGCTCGTCAGCGGGGTGAGGTCGTCCTCGCACACTTCCCGGAGCTGACGGCGCGAGCACCGTCGTCTGCTCCGGCAGGGACTACGTCGTGGCCTTCGACGGCTCCAGCGGGCAACCCTCTGGCAGCTCCCCGACAAGACCCCCGACCGCATCCCCCTGCGTGACCTCGGAGTGGCACGGACGGGTCTACGGCAAGACGGGCAGCGGCACCGTGGCCCTGAGCGGCCGTACGGGTGCGGACCTGCCGACCCAGCCGGGCATCGCCCCCGACCTCGTCAACGGCTACACCGACGTGGTCATCGCCGAGTCAGGGGACGGGCTGACGGCCTACCAGACCGCCGGTTGACGGGCGCCCGCGCGCCGGACCCCGGACCAGGAGCCGGGGGAGTGAGAGATACCTCGCGTCCCGCTGCTCTACGACCGTGCCGTCCTTGCCGGCGCCGTGGTGCGCGAGAAGCTGCGCACCACCATCGCCGTGCGATGTCGGGCGTACCCGACGCCATGCCGGACCACCCGGAGGCCGGGCCCGGCCGGCGATCGACCTGAGGGCGCTGCGGGCTAGCCCCGTCCTCCGCACGTAGCTGAAACGAGTGAAGATCGAACGTCCAACTTGCTCCGCTATGGAGGGATTTACCTCTCCGACTGGACGTCCACATCGTGAGATACTGCTGTCGCCGCCGAGCGGCAATCGATCTCTACGCCCATGTGCGAAGTCCCCGGCTAGCCTGGGATGGCGCCGACCGCCGTCGGCGCGAGCCGGTGTGCCGGTACCTGCGCACTGTGGGAAGCAGCCCTCGCGTGTCCTCAAAAGCGCCAGGCACGGGGGGGGGGGGGGGGGGGCTTGCAGCCGGCGCTGCGGCTGTCACCAGGGACTGCGGACCTTGACGCCCAGGGCCCGGACCTGGACTTGGGCTTGAGGGCGCAGCCTCAGCAGCAAGTCCTCGCCGACGACGCCGTCGCGCTGCCAGATGGTGCAGAGCGCCTCCAGCCCGGCTTCGGCCACCTCCGGCTCTTCGTCGGTCGCGGCATTCACAAGGGCGTCCAGAACGGGCCTGGAGCGGAGTCCTCCGACCGCCCGTGCAATGCTGGCGCGCTGCTCGGCGGGGACGCCCGGGTCGGCGAGCGAGCGCAGGACATCTGCCGTGTCGCGGGCATCCTGGCAGGGCAATGCCCGGAGCACATAGGCAAGCTGCGTGCCCACCATGATCAGGTACTGCAGTGGCAGGAGTAGCCCTACCGGTAGTAGCGGGACCACCGGAAGCACGACCATCCAGCCGCCCCGGATCCGCTGGGCACCGTCGGTCGGTGGTTCGAACCGTCGGCCGGCCAACAGGATGATCACGAACATGGTTGCGATGGTGAGGAGGGGCACCCCCACCAGCCCCACTCGCACCCCCAATACGAACGTCTCACCGAAGGGCTCGTCGCCCAGACTGGCAGCACCGCCGCCGCAGCTGCCCAGCCGAGAAGGGCGGTCAGAACATAGCGCTGCAGAGAAATACGCAGCCACCTGGCCGTACTCATTACAGCTTCCTCACTTCAACAGTCTTCGTGCAGGCGCCATTTACCCAGTTATGTTCGTCTGGATCCGGCAGGAAAAGGCCATCCGATCCGTCACGCGCGGCATGGCCGCTGGTGCTGGCGCACCGCCTCAATCACGGTTGGCAGCGTTAAACGGAGCCCACTCCTGGTCGCGCTCGTTCCGGTCCGTCACTGTGTCGATCGGCGTGTCCCCCCGGTTGGGTCGGGCCGGGCCCGCTGGTCCGGATGTGGAGTCGTCGGGGCGGGGCGGGGTGGGCTGGCGAGTGAGTATGTGGTGCGCTCGAAGGTGGGTTGTTCGTATGCCGTTCTGGGAGTTGACTTCGAAGGGATGGTGGACGGTCCGGCCCTGCCTGCGAGTTGCGGGTCTGTCTGATGCCGTGGGTGGCTTTATTCCTCAGCTGGTGTTTTGTGTTGTTCGGGCTGGGCGGAGTTCCACGATCTCGTGTGCCGCTCGAAGTGCGCTTGGGTGGTTGTCCAGCAGTCTGGTGGTGATGAGGATCGCCTCGATCATGCCGACGCCTTCGTCTGCGAGGTGCTGCTGGACAGTGTCCATGTCGACGTTCGTTTCCAGCAGCCGCCTGCACGCGTCGATCCGGTCACCGATCCGCTGTGCGCGTTCTGGGGTCAGCCCGGCTACGCCGGCAAGGAGCTCTTCGACAGTTGTACTTGGCATGTTCGGGATTCTGTCAGTGGCTCACTGGCGCTGGCAGAAAGGGGCGCCCGCGCCCGCCCTGCGTCCAGTCACCCCGAGTTCGGCGAGCTGGGCGCGCTCGCTGCGGGCGGCGCGGCGCAGCTCGACGACGCCGGGCCGCCACCCTGAGGGGTCAGGCCAGTAGGGATGGGTGAACAGACGCCCGGGAAGGGCGATCAGCCGGCGCCGCAGCACGGTCGTACCGGCGGCGGCAGGGGCCTGTGCGAGATCGGCGTAGATATGCAGCCACGCCCCTCGGGGAGATCGCTCCGGTCCGCGAGCGTGGCCGCTCGGTGTCCGTAGCTGATCTGAGCCGCTTCAGGCAGGCGATGATGTGATGTCGTGCGCGACAGAGCGCAGGAACAGTACGGCAGGAGCATGAGAGTGGCGGAGCGGCTCCGGCGGAGTCCTGGGGGTGGTGGCAGAGCCGGCCGGGAGCAGGTCGCCGGGGGGCACGGCCGTGATCACGGCCTCGTGCACGTGCAGCGAACACCCCTGGGGCCCGCAGGGCGGCGGTCCTCGCGGGCCTGGGCGTAGCCGCTCACCCCGGCCGCCAGGTGGACCTCGTGGGCGCCGGACTCGCGGACCACGGCGCACACCCGGGTCCACCGGGTGCCCGGAGCGCAGCACCAGCCGCACGCCGCGCTCGCGCAGTCCGGCGTCCAGGGCGGCGCGGCAGTCCGCCAGGAAGGCCAGCCGGTTGGGGGCGGCGAAACCGGCGGCTACGGCCGGGTCGTGGACGGACAGCGGCACCCCACGGTCGTTGGTGGTCAGGGCGGCCCGCAGCGGCGGGTGTCGTGCAGGCGCAGGTCCGAGGTGTAGAGGACCACTGCTGTGTTCACGGTCGGGAATCCGGGTCGGACGCGGCGGGCGGGGCGGGGGCCTCAGGCAGGGCAGGGGCGACCGGCTCGGCGGGCGGGGCGGCCAGGGCAGGGGCCTGTTCGGCCGCGTGGGCGATGTTGCGGGCCATGCCGCCGAAGACCGCCGCGTGGAAGGGGCTCACGGCCCACCAGTACAGGTGGCCGAGCAGGCCGTGTGGGTGGAAGAGGGCGCGCTGGCGGTAGCGCGACCGGCCCTCGTGCACCGGGTCGGGTTCGGCGTACATCTCCAGCCAGGCCAGTCCGGGCACCCGCATCTCGGCGCGCAGCCGCAGCAGCCGGCCCGGCTCGATCTCCTCCACCCGCCAGAAGTCGAGCGCGTCGCCCACCCGCAGCCGGGTGCCGTCGCGGCGGCCGCGGCGGATGCCGGCCCCGCCCGCCAGCCGGTCCAGCCAGCCGCGGACGGCCCAGGCCAGCGGGAAGGAGTACCAGCCGTGCTCGCCGCCGATGCCCTCCACCACCTGCCACAGGGCCCCGGGCGGGGCGGCCACCTCAGCTCTGCGCTGGTCGGTGTAGAGGCTGCCGCCGGCCCAGTCGGGGTCGGTGGGCAGGGGGTCGCTGGGGGCGCCGGGCAGGGAGGCGGAGGACCACCGGGTGGTCACCCGGGCCTCGCGGACCCGCTGCAGGGCGAGGGCCAGGGCCCGGTCGAAGGCGAGGGGCGCGCCGGGCGGGTCGGGCACCCAGCGGGCGATGTCGTGCTCCGCGCACACCACCTCGTGGCGCAGGGATTCGGCGAGCGGACGGGCCAGTGCCCGGGGCACCGGGGTGACCAGGCCGATCCAGCGGCTGGAGAGACCCGGGCTGAGCATGGGCACGCGCAGGATGTGCCGGTGCGGAAGCCCGGCGACGGCGGCGTAGCGGTGCATCATCTGCTCGTACGTGAGGACGTCCGGTCCGCCGATGTCGAAGGGCCGGCTGATCTCGCGGGGCATGGCGGCACTGCCGACGAGGTAGCGGAGCACGTCGCGGACGGCGATGGGCTGCACCCGGGTGCCCACCCAGCTGGGCGTGATCATGACGGGCAGCCGTTCCGTCAGGTAGCGCAGCATTTCGAAGGAGGCCGAGCCGGAGCCGATGACCACGGCCGCCCGCAGCACGGTGCAGGGGACGCCGGAGGCCAGCAGGATGCGGCCCACCTCGGCCCGGGAGCGCAGGTGCGGCGAGAGCCGTTCGGGGGGCAGGCCGGCCGGGGTGAGGCCGCCGAGGTAGACGATGCGCCGTACGCCGGCCAGCCGGGCCCGTTCGGCGAAGAGGCGGGCCGCGGCCCGGTCGCGCTCCTCGAAGCCGGGGCCGGCGGTGAGGGCGTGCACCAGGTAGTAGGCGATGTCCACCCCGCGCAGGGCCGCGTCCAGCGAGCCCGGGTCGGTGACATCGCCTCGCGCCACCTCGGCGCGGGCGGCCCAGGGGTGATCGCGCAGCCGCTCCGGGGAGCGGGCCAGCGCGCGGACCCGGTAGCCGGTGTCGAGGAGCTCGGGCACCAGGCGGCCTCCGATGTAGCCGGTGGCGCCGGTGACCAGGCACAGGTCACCCGTCATGGGCTCGCTCCGATCCCTTCGGCGGCGGTGCGCGGGGCGGCTCTGCCCCTTCCGAGCCTGGACCTGGCGCGGTCCGGGCGCAAAGCGTGTCGCGGAGACCCGGGGACCCGGAACCCGGCGCTCGAAGCGAGCGGGGCAGGTCAGGCTGTCAGCGCCCCAGCGCGTCACGGACCGTCAGCCCGTGGTGGCGGCGCAGTCGGCGCATCTCCCACCAGGACAGGGCCGTGACGGTGACGGGGGCGCCGAGGATGAAGACCGCCCGGGCGCCCGCCGGGACCTGGGGGTAGGCGCCCGTGATCAGGTCCAGCAGCGCCATCTCCCACACCAGGACGCCGGCAAGGATCGGCGGCACCACCTCGTGGATGTCGGCGGTACGGAAAACGTGCACGAGCGACAGGCCGATGCCGTAGAGGGCGAAACCGATCGACCACAGGCACAGCACCCCGATGGCGATCTTTCCCGGCAGTCCGACGGCGTCCCGGAGCCCAGCCAACTCCGGCGCCATCGCGAGCGCCGAGGTGCCCATGGATGCCATGATGGCCACTACCGCGCCGAGTGAGCGCAGGGCCCGTCGCAGGTAGACGCGCCGCAACCCGCCCCGCGCGGCCGCCACGAAGGCGCCGACCACCACGGGGAAGGTGCAGACCAGCACCAGGACGCTGGACCAGCTCTGGTCGAGGCGTTCGTCCGCCACGGCCTTGACGTCGTCGGCGCTGACGACGGCGTTGTAGGTGACCATCAGGCCCACCCAGGCGACGAGCCCCAGCGCGGTCCGCCACAGTTGGAGCTTGCGGACCTCCGGATCGTCCACGACTCCGTGACGCGAAGGACGGAAGGTCCGCTGGGCGGCGTAGAACGGATTGCGGACGCCGCGCAGGATCTTCCGAACCCGTGACGGCTCGACGGGCGGCGGTGGAACCGGCGGATAGGGCGCCGGCGCGTACGGGTACCCCAGCGGAGGGACCGGCTGCGCGTACTGATGCCCCGGCAGCGTGCCGTACGGGGATCCTGGCGGCGGGACGGGGGAGCCCTGGCTGGGCCATCCCGCCGGTGGCCGACTGCCCGCGCCGCCTACTGGATCCCCGTACCCGTACCCGCCCCCGCCGTAACCGCTCACGCCACGCACCCCCCTGTCCTGCCCTGCCGATGCCACGGCATCGTAGTCGGCTACGAACGCACGAAGCAGGCTGCCGACGGAGCATCGCCACGCGCCGGGCACATGTGTGTGCCCATAGCGGTGGCAAGCGCCAGTCAGAGCAGGCAGATCGAGAGCGCGGGATCGTACCGGCGGTGGACGAACCCGGCGAACGCGAAGGCCCGAGCACGAGGAACGGCAGTGCGCGGAAGATGTGCCCCATTCCGTACAGGTCGAAGGTGCAGCTGAGGGCGGCGACGTAAACGACCAATTGCCCGTGATGCTCAGACGTGCGAGTAATGCCGCAGTGCCAGCAGGGAGGCGACCACCGCGACTCCGGCGCAGATGGCAGGTGCATGCTTGACCCGCCCGGGTCACCGGTTGGTCAGGTCGTAGGGGCATCCGCGGACCAGGATGATGTTCTCCTCGGCGTGGGGCAGCCGCGATGTCCTCGACGTAGTCCTCGTCCGCCCCGACCTCATCACGGAGATCAGCGCCGACGAAGTTCATCTACCTGAAGCCTGTGGGTTTTGCCGATCGCCGGCGTCGTGGCGAGCCTATGCAGCAGAGATCTTTGCCGCTCGCCTGCGACCAGTGGGAAGGCAGCGGTACATCCTTGGCACAGAGATCGTCTTGGTGGGGTAATCGGCAAGACCTGTGGGTCTGGTTGTTCAGGATCTGTCGTGTGGGTGTCGGAGTGTTTTGAGGCAGGACTGGCGGGTCTGCCTACAGTGATCGCCATGTCCGATGCTGACCTCGAGCGCAACAAGGCCACGGCCAAGGCTTTCTACGATCTGATGTTCAATCAGTGCCGCCCTGCGGAGGCCCTGGAGAAGTACGTGGGTGCCACGTACATTCAGCACAACCCGGAGGTAGCCGACGGCAAGCAGGCTTTCATCGACTACTTCGAGCGGATGGCCGCCGAGTACCCGGGCAAGCGTGTGGAGTTCAAGCGCGCTTTCGCCGAGGGCGACCACGTCGTCCTGCACTGCCATCAGGTGTGGCCGGAGGAGGAGTACGCCGGCATGGATGTCTTCCGCTTCGACGCCGACGGAAAGATCGTCGAGCACTGGGATGTGCTTCAGGTCGTTCCCCCCACCTCCAAGAACGACAACACGATGTTCTGACGGACCAGCAGTCCGGGGTCGGCCCTAGGCGACTACCTGCCGGTCGTCGGGGCGTTCGACGAGATGACCGCGATCGAAGCGGGCTCCGGTGCAGAGGCTCCATCCACACCGGAGCCGTCCGGGCCTACGACGTGATCCGGATGCTGTCCCGCGACGGCCGCCTGACGCCACTCGGGGATGCGATCGCGCACTACGGGCGGATCGCGAAGACCCTGCATGTCCTGCGTCTGGCCGACGAGCCCGGCTACCGCCGCCAGATCGAGGTGCAGGCGAACCTCCAGGAGGGCCGGCCGCCACGCGCTCGCGCGGAAGATCTTCCACGGTCGGGCCGGGCAGTTCTACCAGCCGCACCAGGACGGCATGGAAGACCAGATCGGCGTCCTCGGGCTGGTGCTGAGGTAAGGCTCAGCCCAGGGAGCAGGCCGACATCGGCGGACGGGTCAGCCGAGACGGAACCGTTGGTGACCCTTGTTCTCTTCGGCTGGCGACCCGAAATTTCATCCGCGCTTGCGGAGGTACGCCTCCAGCTCGGCGGCCCCGGTCAGCATCGCCCGCCCGCGGGCGGACAGCCGGCCGTGCCAGTCGCACAGTGCGGCCTCCAGCGGCTCCAGCCCGCCGGCCGCCCGCACCTGGGCGATCAGCGGGGCGATCTGCTCCAGCAGGTAGCCGCCTCGCCTGAGTTGGTGGGCCAGCTGGGCGTCGCGTACGTCGGCCTCGTCGTAGACGCGGTACCCGGTCAGCGGGTCGCGGCGCGGGCGTACCAGCCCGGCGCGCTCCCATTTGCGCAGCGTCGCGGGCCGGATGCCGAGATTCCCTGCCAGCGGCCCGATGAACGTGCCGCCGGGCCCGGACACCGTGGCCGGCTCGGACCTCACACCGGGTTCGGACGCCGTGGCGGGCTCCAAGTCGCGGAGGGCGCTCTCCACGGCCTGGAGGGTGCGGCGGTCGTCGAGCAGCTGGGCGTGGCTGGCGTCGATGAGGCGGAACGCTTCATCGACCGCGCTCCCGTTCACGGCCCGCATGATTGATGTCGCCGTCTGGTGCCCGTGGCCGGGCACGAGGGCAAGAAACGTGCGCAGGGCCCCCGCGTGCAGCGGCGTATAGGTGCGGTAGCCGTGGGGTGTGCGACCGGCGGCCGGAAGGATGCCGGCCTCCTCGTAGTTCCTGATCGCCTGCGTGGACAGACCGTGCCCGCGCGCCAGATCAACCGGCCTGAGCCGCTCGCTGTTTTGAAGGTTTCGTCCCATGGTCCTGCCGATATCGCGGGAAAGTTTCAACTGAAGGTTCAACGATACCGTTGAGGGCATGGCTACTGACATCAAGGACACCGTCCATGCCGTCGAGGCGGCCGCCGTCATGAGGCTGTTCCCGGCCCGGCCGCGGCTGCTCGCCCTGGGCGAGCCCACCCACGGTGAGGACACTCTGCTCGACCTGCGCAACGAGCTCTTCCGGCAGCTCGTCGAGCAGGAGGGCTACTGGACGATCGCGATCGAGAGCGACTGCATGATGGGCCTGGTCGTGGACGACTACGTCGCCTCGGGCACGGGCACCCTCGACGAGGTCATGGAGCACGGAATCAGCCACGGCTGGGGCACCTCCGCGGCCAACCGCGAGCTCGTGCGCTGGATGCGCGCCTACAACGACGGCCGGCCCGCGTCCGAGCGGCTCCGCTTCGCCGGTTTCGACGGTCCGCTGGAGATCACCGGCGCCGCGAGCCCCCGGCAGGCCCTCACCGCACTCCACGGCTACCTCTCGGCCCGGGTGGACGCGGACCTGCTCCCCTGCACCGAGGAAACGCTCGACCGCCTGCTCGGCGCCGACGACCGGTGGACCAATCCCGCCGCGATGAGGGACCCGGCCCAGTCCGTGGGGCAGTCGGCCGAGGCCAGTCAGCTGCGGCTGCTCGCCGACGATCTGGGGGCGCTGCTCGACGAGCAGACGCCGCATCTGATCACGGCAACATCGCGGGACGACTGGGACCGGGCGCGCCTGTACGGGCGCACCGCGACCGGCCTGCTGCGCTACCACTACTGGATGGCCGACACCTCACCGGCCCGCATGGCCCGGCTGGTGGGCATCCGGGACCAGATGATGGCCCACAACCTCCTCGCAGTCGCAGCTCGGGGCCCGGCGCTCATCCACGCCCACAACTCCCATCTCCAGCGGGAGAAGAGCACGATGCGGATGGGCGGGATGCCGCTGGAGTGGTGGAGTGCCGGTGCGCTGGTGAGCGCTGCGCGCAGCGCAGAGGAGCCCGCACCATGTAATCGCCCCAGCTGGCCCTGGGCTCTGGCGGCCACCATCGTCCTGGGGGGCGGATTCGGTCGGGGACCCCGGGCACCTGGCCGTGCTCTTTTGCACGTGCGATCCGCCTGGCGGTGGCCGCGAGTAGGCGACAACCCTCGGCTGGGGGCGGGCGCTACCGTCCCTGGTGGGGCTTGAGTTTCCGCGTCCACGCTCGACACCCCGCCGGTGTCCCCGCGTCCGTGACTGGGCCGCGCGGGTGCTGGTCGAGCTGGAGCGCGCCGACAACAGCAAGCTCAATGCCAGCGGCTGGACGCCGCCGGAACGGTTCCGCGTCATGGCGGCCGACGGGGTGACGGACAATGGACGCTGGCAGAACCTCCAGCGTCTCGTCTATACCGGGAGCAACGGCCGACGACCCCGTGCCGTCACCCCGTG
>NZ_JAGGOY010000093.1:16251-43819 GCF_018614095.1 Streptomyces sp. ISL-87
GTCACCCCGTGCCGTCACCCCCTGCCGTCACCCCGTGCGGCGAGCCACTCTCGATGCTGGCCACCCTCCTGCTGGTCTTACGCAGGCGTGGCCGGACGCAAGGTTGGGGACCCTGGAGGGGTCTACCCCCCCAGGCAGTTTGGGGGCCCGTCACGCTGACTTCTCCGTCCGCGAGGAGTGTCGGCCGCGCTTGCCATGCCGCACGGCAGGGGTTATCCCGCGGGAGGCGGGCGCCTGCCGTCACTGCCGGGGTCCCTGTTCTGCGATGTCACCAACATCCGAGGGTCTTGAACAGGCGATGGGCTTCGTCGTGGTGCTCACCGCGCTTCCCGCCCGACTAGCGGTGGTTCCGGCCGCCTAGTTGGCCGCGCGCTGGCCCATCGCGGTCAGCCTTCGGCGAGCCCGTAGCGGCCGTGCAACCGGGCCAGTGGTGCGGGCGCCCACCAATTGGCCCGGCCGGCCAGATGCATCAGGGCAGGGGCCAGCAGGATACGGATCACGGTGACGTCCAGCAGGACGGTGAGGACCATGCCGACGCCGACGATCTTCAGCGGGACGACGGGCGAGCACGCCTGGCCGAGGAAGACCACGATGATGAGAGCGGCGGCCGAGGTGATCAGTGGAGCGGTGCGCCGCACAGCGGCCTCGATGGCGGCGGGGTTGTCCCCCAGGGCTAGGTAACTCTCACGGAACGCGGAGAGGAGGAACACCTCGTAGTCCATGGAGAGCCCGAAGGCGATGGCAATCACCAGGATCGGCATCATGATGTCGGTGGTGCCAACCGGAGTGAACGGGCCGACAACACCCTGCAGATGGCCGTCCTGGAAGATGAACACCATGGCGCCGAGGGCTGCGCTCATGCTCAGTCCGGTCAACAGGATGGCCTTGAGCGGTACCAGCACGCTGCCGGTGAATGCGAACAACAGCACGAACATGGACACGGCGACCCACACGACGGCGAGCGGCAGGCGATCGGCGAGCGCGTTCTTGGTGTCCCGCAGGTGTGCGGTATCGCCGCCCGTCAGCGGTGGAACGGGCGCTGGCACGTCACGCACGGCTTCCAGTGCGCGCAGGGACCGGTCGTCGTCGGACCGGTCGCCGGCCAGCGTGATGTTGAGCCACGTGTCGGATCCCTTGGTGAAGGAGCGCATGGCGGACGGAGCCGGCGGCTGCCGGTCGCCACGGGTGTAGGAGCCGGTCGCACCGTCGACCTGGCGTACCCCTGGGACCCGGGAGAGCGAGCGTGCGTAGTCGTCGGTGGCGGCCCATGCCTGTCGACCGTCCGCCGCGCCGGGGAGTACCACCGCGATCCGTGGCGTGAACAGCTGCGGAAAATCCCGGCGTACGCTGTCGGAGGCGGCCCTCACCGCGGTCCCGGAGGGGAGTGCCCGGTCGTCCGGGAAGCCGAAGGACACTGCCGGGAACGGGGTGGCCAAGGTGACCAGGAGGGCCGTCACCGCGACGGCCACCAGAGCCGGGGCTCGCCGTACGAGCCGGGCACTGGCGGACCAGACCCAGTCGGTGGCCTTGGCGATCGACCGTTTGCCGCCGCGGGTGCGGGGCGCGGTCCGGGCGTGCAGCCGGCGACCCAGCAAGGCGAGGGCGGCTGGTAGGACCGCCCCGGTGGCCAGCGCGGACAGCAGCGTCACGATGATTCCGCCGTAGGCCACGGTTCTCAGGAACATCGTCGGGAAGACGAACAGCGCAGCCAGGGACAGCGAGACCGCGACCGCTGAATACGCCACGGTCCGGCCTGCCGTGGCCAGCGTCGTCCGCAGCGCCGCACCGGTGTCCGCCCCGGAGTCGAGCTCGCCCCGAAAGCGCGTCACCATGAACAGGCTGTAGTCGACGGCCAGGCCGAAGCCGAGCGCGCTGGCGATGTTAAGTGCGAAGACGCTGACCGGTGTGACCGTCGCCAGCATGCCGAGCAGGGCCGAGGTAGTCGTCACGGACAGCACGCCGACCAGGACGGGCAGCAGCGCCGCCAGGAGGCTGCGGAAGACCACGATCAACAGCAGCAGCACGAGGGGAGCAGTCAGCAACTCGGCACGGAGCAGGTCACGGTGGCTCTGCTCCTGCAATGCGTCCAGGACCGCGGAGGATCCGGCGGCCGTCACGGTGACCGGGCCGTGCTCGCCGAGGACGGAGGGCAACAGGCGCTCCACCGCCTCGCTGACGTCTTTCTCATCACCTCGGAATTTCACGGCGATCACGGCGCTCCGGCCGTCTCGGGCGCGCATCGCCGGATTGCCGTCCCAGAACGAGGAGACGTAGTGGACCGGGGCCGCGCGCCGTGCGGCCCCGGTCAGTGCCCTGCCCGCCGCCGCGATGTCCGGCGCATGAACCAGCTGCTTCGTGTTGCGAGGTTTCACGAGCAGAACCACGTCGGGGCTGCCCGCACCGAATTTCTCACCCAAAACGCGTTCTGCCCGGACGGATTCGGCGGACGGCGGATACATTCCACCGGCCATGAGCCGGTTCGACGTCATCGCTCCGATCAGAGTGGAGAGAAGGACGCACAGGCCGGCAACGGCAAGAATCATGCGGGAACGGGATCGAGAAAATCCGATCATCTGCTTCATGCTAGTTGTGCCATTCCAGGAATTGCGTTGCGGGTCACACGGAAGGTCTGACCTGGCCGGCAGCCGGGCGGGGCATGCGAAGAGGGTCGGCACAGTACCACCGATGGATACAGGGAAGTTGCCGACCGCGACCCGTTGACCTTTCTGGTTTGACCTGGGGAACATCCGACTCACTCCGTGTCCTCCGCCCCGAGGCGGCGTTGGTGATCAGGACCGGTGTTTGTGAATCGACTGCGACGAGGAGAGTCCGGACCGTGTCCGCTTCATTCCCCGAACCGTCCGGTACGGCCGACGGGGATTCGGCCCTCTCCGCCGTTCCGCCACACCATCCCGTCGCACGGCTGCGCAGCCTCGCGCACGACAGGCCGCACGACATCGCCTACCGCTTCGTCGGCAGCCGCGGCGGAACCGTGGATGAACCGATCACCTGGACCTACGCCGAACTGGACCGCCGGGTCCGTGCCGCCGCCGCCGTACTCCAGTCACGCTGCGCGCCCGCGAGCCGGGTGGCCCTGGTGTGCGCGCAGGGTCCGCAGTACGTCACCGCTTTCCTCGCCTGCCTGTACGCGGGCGTCGTCGCCGTGCCCCTCTGCGAGGCCGACTCCGCCTGGGGGGCCGACCGTCTGTCGTCGGTGCTGCCCAGTTCCGGCGTCCAGGTGGTTCTCACCGACGACGTCGGCGACGCGGATGTCCGCCGTGTGCTGGCCGGCGACGCGCGGTTCGCCGGGTACGAGGTGATCCGGACCAACGAGGTGCCCCGTGAGGGGTCCCGCGACTGGCTGCCCGTCGACCTGGTTCCGGAAGCGGTCGCCTACCTCCAGTACACCTCCGGTTCGACATCCGCACCGCGCGGCGTGCGGATCACCCATGGCAACATCGCCCAAGCCGTGGCCCAGGTGGACAGCGCTTTCCGGATCGACCCGTCGAGCGTCGCCGTCAGCTGGCTGCCGCTCTACCACGACCTCGGGCTGATGCTGGGCGTGCTCGGCCCCCTGGGCCTGGGCGCCACGTGCGTCCTGATGGGGCCGACGGACTTCATCCGCAGACCGCTCACCTACCTGAGGGCGATCGACCGGTGGCGCGGCACCATCACGTCCGGGCCGTGCTTCAATCTCGACCTGTGCGTGGACCGGGTGCGCGGAGCGGCCCTGGACGACCTCGACCTGTCCAGTCTGCGGGTCCTGGGCAACGGCGGTGAGCAGGTGAGGGCGTCGGCCCTGCGCCGCTTCTCCGAGCACTTCGCCCGGTGCGGCTTCCGCCCCGAGGCGCACACCCCTTCCTACGGGCTTGCGGAGGCCACCCTCGTGGTCACCTGCGTACCCGTGGACGAGGAGCCCCGTGTGCTCGTCTGCGACCGGGAGGCGCTGGTCCGCGGACACGCGGTCGCGGCGGACGCGGGCAAGGCGCCCGAGCATGTCGTGGAACGGGTCAGCTGCGGCGTGCCCGTGGACCAGCGCGTCTGCGTCACCGACCCGTCCGGCCGTGTCCTGCCCGACCGTCGGGTCGGTGAGATCTGGACATGCGGCGGGAACGTCAGCCCCGGCTACGCGGAAGAAACCACCGCCACCGGGACCTTCCACGACCGGCCCATGGACGCGGAGGGTGCCTGGCTGCGCACCGGCGACCTCGGTTTTCTGGCGGACGGTCAGCTGTACGTGACCGGACGGGTCAAGGACGTCGTCATCATCAACGGCCGGAACCACTGGCCCACCGATCTGGAGGCCACCGTCGGAGAGGCCGTTACCGCCCTCCGGAAGAACCGGATCGCTGCCTTCCGATTCGACGTCACAGACCGCGAACGCCTGGTCATGGTCGCCGAGGTGGACCCCAGGGCCGTACGCGCGCAGAAGCTGACGGATACCGCCGTGGAGCACGCGGTGCGCACGGCACTGATGGTGAAGCACGGCATCGAACTGCACGAGCTAGTTCCCGTGCGGCCCGGGAGCCTGCCCGTGACCAGCAGCGGCAAGCTGCGGCGAAGGGCGTGTCGAGAAGCATACGAATCGGGCCGGCTGGTCCGGGCGGCCGCACTGGACTAGCCGCACTCGGCCGGTCCCCTTCCCGAAACCACTGGCACCGCAAACCTGGTCCGTGGGGCCGTCCCTCCACCCGGATCACCTCGATCGGAGCAGTCAACAGTGATCGCGCTCGTATTCCCCGGACAGGGCTCCCAGCACCGCGGCATGGGACGGGAACTCTTCGAACGATGGCCGGATCTCACCGCCCAGGCCGACGAGACGCTCGGATACTCCATCGCGCGGCTCTGCCTGAGCGACCCCGACGGGCAACTCGACGACACCCGCTACACCCAGCCCGCGGTGTACGTCGTCAACGCCCTCGCCTACCGGGACTGGTCGGAGCGACACGACACCCCGCCCGACTTCCTGGCGGGCCACAGCCTGGGGGAGTACAACGCCCTCGAAGCCGCCGGTGTCTTCGACTTCGCGGGCGGCTTGAGGCTGGTGCAGCGGCGTGCCGAGCTGATGGCCCAGGCCACCGGTGGCGGCATGGCCGTAGTCATCGGTCTCGGCGCGGACGGCATCGCCGACGTCCTGGCCCGACATGGAGGCGGCGACATCGACATCGCCAACTACAACACCGCCGATCAGCTGGTGATCTCCGGCCCTGGCGAGAGCATCACCCACGTCATCCCGCGCCTGGTGACGGCCGGTGCCGACTGCCTCACGCTGCCGGTGAGCGGCGCGTTCCACTCCCGCTACATGCGTGGCGCGGCGGCGGCGTTCGCCGACTTCATGACGGGCTGCGAACTGGCGCCGCCGCGGATCCCGGTGATCGCCAACACCACCGCCGCACCCCACGGCCGCGACATCGGCGCCGAATTGGCCCGGCAGATCGCCGCGCCCGTGCGCTGGACCGACTCGGTGCGCCACCTGCTCGACGCGGGAGTGAGCGACTTCCAGCAGCTCGGACCGGGTACGGCGGTCATGGGCATGGTCCGGGCCATCCGCGCGGCCCAGCCGAGGCCCGCCCCGGTACGACAGCCGCAGGGCGACGAGGCCTACGTCCGGCTCCTCGAACGCGACCTTCTTGACCGTGCGCGGGAAATGCTGGCGGTCACCGGCGAGCAGAGTGCCGCGCTCACCTCGACAGAGGAGCTCGCGGCGTTGGGCTTCGGTTCCCTCAAGCTCATCGAGTTCTCCGGTCGGCTCAGTGATCTCCTGGGGGCCGACGTGGCGCCGTCGGTCTTCTTCCAGCACCACACCGTGGGTGCGCTCGCCCGCCATCTGGTGTCCGCACATCGCGACCGGATGCCGTACGTGTACCCGGCCGGGTCGACGGCCGGCGACCTGCCCCTGACCGCTGACACGGCTGAACCCGCGCATCCCGTGCTGCCGGCTCCTGTCCCTGCCCGGTCGCCCCGCGTCGCCGACGGGCCGGTCTCGGCAGCGGCGGCGACGGACGAGCCGATCGCGGTGATCGGGGTCAGCGGCGTCTTCCCGGGCGCCGACGACCTCCGCGGGTTCTGGCAGAACCAGCTGGCCGGACACGACGCGGTTGCCGAGGTCCCCGCCGACCGCTGGGACTGGCGGTCGGCCAACGGCGGCTGCGAAAACCCCTCCGAGCAGGAGGCGCCACAGCGATGGGGTGCGTTCCTCCGCGACGCAGCCGCCTTCGACTGCTCCTTCTTCGGCATCTCCCCCGGGGAAGCCCTGCTGATGGACCCCCAGCAACGGCTGTTCCTGCAAACCGTCTGGCACGCTGTGGAGAACGCGGGCTACCGTCCGTCCGACCTGGCCGGCAGCCGCACCGGTGTCTTCGCCGCCGTGAGCGGCATGGACTACGTCGAGGCGCTGACCGCCGCCGGCACGCCGGTCGACGCCCGGACGGCGACCGGGCTGGCGCACTCGGTACTCGTCAACCGCGTCTCCTACCTCCTGAATCTGCGCGGCCCCAGCGAGCCGGTGGACACCGCCTGCTCGTCCTCCTTGGTGGCCGTGCACCGTGCCGTCCGCAGTATCCGACTCGGTGAATGCGACCAGGCCATCGCCGGAGGGGTCAACGTCCTCGCCGGGCCGAGTGGTTTCGTCTCCTTCGCTCAGGCCGGAATGCTCGCCCGCGACGGCCACTGCAAGGCCTTCGACGCAAGGGCCGACGGATACGTACGCGGTGAAGGCGTCGCCGCCGTAGTCCTCAAACCGCTCGCCCGGGCCGAGGCCGACGGGGACCACGTCCACGCGGTCATCCGGGGAAGCGCGGTCGGGCACGGCGGCCGCACCGCCTCGCTCACCGCCCCGAGCCCGGACCGCCAGGCCGACGTGATCGTCACAGCCTGGCGGCAGTCCGGACTGGACCCGTCCACCGCCGGGCTGATCGAGGCCCACGGAACCGGCACGGAGCTCGGTGATCCCGTCGAGATCGAAGGCCTACGACAAGCGTTCCGAACGCTGTACGACGACTGGAGCCTGGCCGATCCCGACGAGCCGCACTGCGGCATCGGCTCGGTGAAGACCTCCATCGGCCACCTGGAGGCAGCCGCGGGCATGGCCGGCCTGGTCAAGGCGATCCTCGCGGTCCAACGCGGCCGCCGGCCCGCCCTGCGTGGCTTCACCACCCCCAACCCCCACCTCCGGCTGGCCGGTTCCCCCTTCCACCTGCTGGACCGGACCCGTTCATGGCCCCGTTCCGTCGGGCCGGACGGCCGCGCACTGCCTCGCCGAGCCGGGATCAGCTCGTTCGGCTTCGGAGGCGTCAACGCCCACGTGGTGCTGGAGGAGTACCTTCCGGCGGCTCCGGTTCCGCGGCCGCGGCCGGACGGCCGGGCTCACATCGTGCCGTTGTCCGCCCGTTCCGCCGAGCGGCTGCGGGCCCAGGCCGAACAGCTCGGCGCCCTCCTGCGCGACACCCCGGCACCCGACGACGCCCCGGCGTACGGCCTGCCGGATCCGGGGGACCTCCCGGATCTCGCGGCCACCTTGCAGACCGGGCGGGAGGCCATGCCGCACCGGCTGGCGGTCGTCGCACGGAACCTCCAGGAACTGCGGGCCGGTCTCGAAAGCTTCTGTCGCCACGACACCGAGGCCTCGGGCGTTCACACCGGCGTCGCCACGGACGCCCTCGCCGACCTCGGGGCGGACCCGCCGGGTGCCGCCTACCTCGCCGAGCTCACCGCGGCCGGCAGGTTCGACCGGCTCGCCCAGCTGTGGACCTCCGGCGTCGCGCTGGACTGGCCCGTGCTGCGAACATCAGGTCCGTACCGTCGCCTGCCCCTGCCCGGCTACCCCTTCGAGCCACGCCGGTTCTGGCCCCGGCCGCAGACGAGCCGCGCAGCCGCTCCGCCACCGCAGACGAACCGCGCAGCCGCCCCGGTGGGCTCCGGTCAGCACGCCGACACGGCGTCCGCCCCGGCCTCCTCTTCGCCCCCCACCGGTATCGCCGAGGCGCTGCTGGACGAGTTCGCCGACGTGCTGAAGTGGGACCGGACCGAGATCGGCGTGGACACTCCGTTCGAGCGACTGGGCCTCGACTCCCTCACGGTGCTCCAGCTGCGCAAGCGCCTGGACAAGCGGTACGGCCCGTTGTCCCCCACGGTCTTCTACACGTACAAGAACCTCCGCGATCTGGCCTCGTACCTGGCCCGGAACTCCACCCCCGCCCCCGTGACAGGCGACGACCTCTCCTCGCCCACTTTGCCGACGCGCGGCGAACCCTCCGCGTCGGGCCTCGACATCGCCATCGTCGGCATGAGCGGCCGCTACCCCGGTTCCCGCACGGTGGCCGGGTTCTGGCGCAACCTGCTGAACGGTGTCGATTCCGTGGGCGAGATCCCCCTCGACCGTCCGGGCTTCCGCCGGTACGCGGAACTCTCCAGGGAGCGCCACGGCGACAACTGGCCGCGCTGGGGCGGCTTCCTGGACGACGTCGACGCCTTCGACGCCACGTTCTTCCACATCGCACCCGTGGAGGCCCGGTTCCTCGACCCACAGCAGCGACTGTTCATCGAGACGGCGTGGGAATGCGTCGAGGACGCCGGTTACACGTCGGACACCCTCGCCGATCCCGCGGCGGGCGACCGGCGGGCGCCGGTCGGAGTGTTCTGCGGCCTCACGTACAACAACTACCAGCTCTTCGGCGCCGAGGCGGTCGCCCGCGGGGAGTGGGTGGCAGTCGAGTCCCAGACGTTCTCCGCGGCGAACCGGGTGTCGTACCTGATGAACCTCGGCGGCCCCAGCCTCACCGTCGACACCGCCTGCTCCTCGTCCCTCTACGCGGTACACCTCGCCTGCGAGAGCATCCGGCGCGGTGAATGTGACGCGGCGATCGCGGGAGGGGCCAATCTCTCCCTCCACCCGACGAAGTACATGACGTTGCAGGAGGCGGGGTTCCTCGCGAGCGATGGCCGGTGCCGGGCCTTCGGCGCGGGCGGCGACGGCTACGTCCCTGCCGAGGCGGTCGGCGCCGTGCTGCTCAAGCCACTCGCGCGGGCGCTGAGCGACAACGACCACGTCTACGCGGTCATCAAGGGTTCGGCGGTCAACAGCGACGGGCGCACCTTCGGCTACAGCGTCCCCAACCCCGTCGCGCAGACCGAACTGATTCAGGCGGCCCTGATGTCGGCGGGCATCACCGCGGACACCATCGGCTACGTCGAGGCCCACGGCACGGGCACCAGCCTCGGCGACCCCATCGAAATGCGCGCGCTCACCGACGCGTACGCTCCTGCGGCCAGGGTCGGCCAGTACTGCGCCGTCGGCTCGGTGAAGTCCAACATCGGCCATGCGGAAGCGGCGGCCGGCATCGCCCAGCTGACCAAGACCGCGCTGCAGCTCCGGCACCGCACGCTGGCCCCCACCCTGCTGCACTCGGACCGCACCAATCCCGAGATCCCCTTCGAGGACACTCCCTTCAAGGTCCAGGCAGTACGCGAGCGGTGGGAGCCACTGCGAGAGCCGGACGGCACGCCGCTGCCGCGCCGGGCAGGCATCAGCTCCTTCGGCGCGGGCGGCGTCAACGTCCACGTCGTGCTGGAGGAGGCACCCGAGCAGGCGCCCCGGCGCCGGAGCGACGGCCGCCCGCGGGTCCTCGTGCTGTCCGCGGACAACGAGGCCGCACTGCGGCGGTACGCCGCACGGCTGCGGGCGTTCCTCGCCGACGGCGGCAGCGGACCGGACGACCCGGTGGACGAAGCCGGCACTCTCCTCGACTTGGCCTACACCCTGCAATGCGGACGGAGCGCGCTGCCGCACCGCTTGGCGTTCGTCGCCGCCGACTGGAAGGAGGCGGACTCCGCACTGGGCGCCTACCTGGAGAATGGCTCCCCGTACGACAGCGCCGTCGGACACCCCGTCGTGCACACGGGGGTCGCACCCCGCGGACCCCGACCGGAGCCGGCGGCCGGCGAGCTGGCGGCTCTCGCGGAACGCGGGAAGTGGGACGACATCGCCCGGGCGTGGGCGCGGGGCACGTCCTGGGCGTGGCAGGAGATGTACACGGCGGACGAGAGCCCGCGCCGGACACCGGCCCCGGTCTACCCGTTCAGCCGCGACCGGTACTGGATCGACGACGCCAGACGGGACGCCGCGGCGGAACCCGACGGCGGCGCGGACACCGGGACGGTCGCCGCGCTGGCCGCCCTCCCGGAGAGCGAGCGGCAGTCCTTCCTCGTGGAGCGGCTCCAGGAGGAGCTGGGGCGGCTGCTCCAGTACTCCCCGGGCACCCTTCCCGATCCCGACCGCGGTTTCGTCGAACTCGGCCTGGAGTCGCTCTTCGCAGTCCAGCTCGGTGTCCGGATCGAGGAGGAACTCGGCGTACCCATGTACGCGACAGTCACGTTCGACCACCCGACCGTCCGGGAACTGGCCCGATTCCTGCTGGAGAAGATTGGGTCCCCCACCCCTCAGCCCACGGTGACCACGTCGCCCGCCACGGGGCCGTACTCCCTCGTCGGGAAACCCGAATCCGGGCTGGAGAAGACGTTCTACGAGCTGCTTTGGGAAGCAGACCCCCTGCCCGATCCGGCGGACGCCCCCTTCGCCTGGTCGACCGGGGCGGTGGTCTTCGACAGGGACGAGACGCTCACCCAGGCCCTCGCCCGACATCTGCGGGACCTGGGCTCGGACGCCCCGGTGATCCTGGTCAAACCAGGGCTGGAGTACGGCCGCACCGGCGACGACGAGTACGTCGTACGGCCGGGACAGGACACCGACTGCGCCGCGCTGCTGGCGGACCTCGCCGCTCGACCCGGCGGGGTGCCCCGTGTCTTCGTCCACCGCTGGGCGTGCCGCGCCGACACGGCTGCCCCGACGCTCGACGCACTCCTCGACGCCGGCATCCGCTCCGTCTTTCCGTTGGCCCGCTCTCTGGCCGCCCTTCCCACCCTGGTGCGGCTGCTGGTGCTCGACGAGTACGCCGAAGATGAGGGACCGCAGCCCCTGGTGGAGGCCTTCGGCGGGTTTGCCCGCTGCGTACGGCACGAGACCCCGCGGTTGATCTGCCAGTCGCTGGCCGTGGCGGGGGAGACCGCCGGTGCCCTGCCCGGACCCGCCCGGGTGATCGAGGCGTGCGGTGCCGAGCTCGGTGTCCCCGAACCTCCCGCCGAAGTCCGCCACAGCCCCGGCGGCCGCCTCGTCCGGCGCATGCGGAGACTTCGTCCGGCGGCCGGTGACCGGCAGGCGGTCCGGCTCACCCCGAACGGCACCTACCTGATCACCGGCGGCCTCGGGGCACTGGGAACGGCGTTCGCCGAGCACATCGCCCGGCGCGCTCCCGGCTGCACCCTCGTCCTCGCCGCCAGGTCGGCACCGGGTCCCGGCCGGCGGGAAGTGATCGACAGGATCGCGTCGACCGGCGCCACCGTCGAACACGTCCGCGCCGACGTGGGCCGCGAGGACGACGTACGCCGCCTGCTGGAGCACGTACGGAGCCGGCACGGCGGGCTCGACGGCGTGATCCACGCGGCAGGCCACATCCAGGACGCGCTGTTGTCCAACAAGACCGCCGAGGACGTGGAGCAGGTACTCGCCGGGAAGCTCGCCGGCGCCGTTCATCTCGATGCCCTCACCCAGGGTGACGAACTGGACTTCTTCATGACGTTCTCGTCGCTCACCTCCCTCACCGGCAATGCCGGGCAGAGCGACTACGGCTATGCCAGCGCCTTCCTCACCGCTTTCGCCCGACGACGCGAGGAGCTGCGCGCTCGTGGTGAACGCACCGGGCGCGGCATCGCGTTGATCTGGCCGTACATGAGGGACGGCGGGATGCGGGTGGACGCGGCGACCGAGGGGTACCTGCTGCGTCGCCACGGTCTGGGATCCGTGGACACCGACTTGGCCACCGAGGCGTTCGACCTCTCCCTCGCCACCGGAGGACCGGAATTCGGCGTGCTGTACGCGGATCTCGGCAGGCTCGCCCGGACGCTGCCGATCCTGAAACCAGAGGAAACCCCGGGGCGGGGCGCCGCTGGGGAGGACTCCGGGGACGAGCTGAGAAACGCGCTGACCGAAGAGCTGGAGGAGTTGGGCCTGTGACGTCACATCAGGATGAGCTGCTCCAAAGGTCCTTGGCGGCGATCCGCACGCTCCGTGCCGAGCTCGAACAGGAGCGAGCGGTCACACGCCAACCGGTCGCCGTCGTGGGCATGGCCTGCCGGCTGCCCGGCGGCGCCGACTCGCCGGAGCGCTTGTGGGAGCTGCTGGAACGGGGCTACGACGCGGTCGGCGACGTTCCCGCCGGCCGATGGCCGATGGAGCTGTACCACTCGGCCGACCTCCAGGCTCCGGGCCGGATGTACACCGTCAGCGGCGGATTCCTGACCGAGGACATCGATGCCTTTGACGCCGGCCTGTTCGGCATCTCGGCACATGAAGCGGCGCAGATGGATCCGCAGCACCGTCTGCTGCTGGAGACCGGCTGGGAGGCGCTCGAAAGAGGCGGGCTCCTTGCCGAACAGCCGGACCCGGGGAAAGTCGGTGTCTTCGTCGGGATGTCGGGCTCTGACCACTCCCGGGTGCCCGTCCCGCCGGAAGCGGTCGGACCGTTCACCGCCATCGGCATTGCCCCGAGCATCGCCGCCGGACGGATCGCCCACACGCTGGGGCTGCACGGACCGGCCCTCGTCGTCGACACCGCGTGTTCGTCGTCGCTGGTGGCCGTCCACCTGGCACTGCGGAGCCTCCGCCTGCGAGAGTGCGACGCCGCCCTCGCCGGCGGGGTCAACCTGCTGCTCTCGCCCGAGCCGTACATCGCTCTGTGCAAGATGGGTGCGCTGTCGCCCACCGGCCGGTGCCGGGCCTTCGACGCCGCCGCCGACGGCTACGTCCGGGCCGAGGGATGCGGCATGGTCGCGCTCATGCGGCTGTCCGACGCCCGTGCGGTCGGGGCTCCCGTACTGGCGGTGATCCGCGGCTCCGCCGTCAACCACGACGGCAAGGCCGGTGGGGTCACCGTGCCCAGCGAACGTGCTCAGCGGGAGCTGCTGCGCGAGGCACTGCGGGACGCCGGTGTCGACCCGCACGAGGTGGGGTACCTGGAGACGCACGGCACCGGAACCCCGCTCGGCGATCCGATCGAGTTTCGCGCAGCCGCCGACGTCCTCTGCCGGGACCGGCCCGCCTCGCGTCCCCTGGTCCTCGGCGCGCTGAAGTCCGCCATCGGACACCTGGAACCGGCCGCCGGTGTTGCGGGGCTGATCAAATCCGTGCAGGTGCTGCGGCACGGCCGTATCCCCGGCAATCTCCACCTGAAGGAGCCCAACCCGCGTCTGGGCACGGGCAGCCGTGCGGTGATCCTGCCCGACCGGTCATTGCACTGGCCGGCGGGCGCGCGCGGGCGGATCGCGGGAGTGAGCTCCTTCGGCTTCAACGGCACCAATGCCCACTTGGTGCTGGAGGACGCCGGGACCGCTGCCCCGGAGCACCCCGCAGCCGCCTCGCGGTCGCCGCACCGGGCACACGTACTGCCGCTGTCCGCCGCCGACCCCGACGCACTACGCGACCTCGTGCACCGCCTCGCGGACTGGGCCGCCGCCCACCCCGACGCGGATCCCGCCGACATCGCCTACACCGTCGGAGCCCGTCGTCGCCACTTTCCTTACCGGGCGGCGCTGGTGACCACCGCCTCCGGCCCCGAACTCGGCGCCGAACTCCGTGTCGCGGCGGCCCGACTCGTACCGGCGCGACCCCGCCAGGCCGGGCGGCACACGGCCCTGTTTCTCGACGCGGACCTCGTCCAGGCGGCGGAGCACACCACTGAGCTGTACGCGGTGAGCCGGGGTTTCCGCGCCGCCTACGAGGAGTGCGTCGCCCAGTTGCGGGCCACCGCGGCCGGACAGGCCGCCGCGCTATGGGATCCGCGCACGACGGCAGACCCGGACCGGATGTCCCGGCTCGAACCGCTCGCGGCCGACGTCCTCCGCTTCACCTATCAGCTCGCGCTGGCCCGCCTCCTTGCCGACGGGTGGGGCCTTGCCCCCGCCGCGGTCGGCGGTGGCGGCGTCGGTGCGCTGGCTGCCGCCTGCATCGCCGGGGTCATGGACGTACCTGCCGCGGGGGCGTACCTCGCGGCCCGCCGTGAGGCGGGCCCGCTGCCCACGGCTCCCCTTGCACCGCCCCGGCTGCGCTTCCTCGTCGCCCCCGCGTCGTCGGCGAACGGTGGACGACCGACCGATCCCGGCTTCTGGCTCCCCCAAGAGGCTCGACCGGGCGCCCGGCCGGACAGGGGACCGGACGCCGTCCGTGCGGTACTCGATCCGCTCACGGACAGCGGTTACGGAACGTTCATCACCGTCGGTCCGGCTCCAGCTCAGGCTCCGGCTCAGGCTCCGGACACGGACGCGTCCGGTGAGGCGGCAGACCCCCTGTGGTGGACGATCGCCCGTACGACCGGGGGCGATGAAACCACACGTGACGCCGGGAGCGGCCGAGGCCTGTGGACCCGGCTGCTCGAAGGGCTCGCCTCCACCTATCGGGCCGGGGCCGAGGTCAGCTGGGACGGGCTTCACGACGGTGAGCATCCCGTCTGTCTTACGTTGCCCGCCTACCCCTTCCGGCGCACCCGATACGCCCCGCCGGTGCCACGGGCCGAGGCCTGGGCCGCCGCCGTCCATCGACCGGACGGCGGCGCCCCCTTGCCGGTCAGTCCGACGGCGCTCATGCTCGTACGGTCTCCGCTTCCCAGCCACCAGTTCGAGACCGTTCTCAGTCGGCGGCTGCTGCCCGCGCTCGCCGACACGGCCGGTGTTCTGCATCTGGGCTACTACCACGACATGCTGACCTCGGTCGCGCGCGAGCTGGGCGGGGCCCCGGCGTACGAGCTGCGCGACGTGGTGTTCGCACAGGCGCTGCGGTCCAGCGACGAGCGCCGTACGGTGCAGATCGTCGTCGAGGGCGGTGACCGGGTCGACGGAGACGAGCACGATGGCTGGCGGCCCTTCACCGTGCACAGCGTCGCCGACGGAGACTCACGCTGGAGCAGGCACGTGTACGGCGAGTTCCGCACCCTTCTCTCCACGGCGGGGTCCGAACTGCCCGAGGAGGACCGCCGGTCGCTCCGCGCGCGCTTGCCGGTTCACACTTGGGGCGACGACTTCTACAGCGGTCTGCGCCGACGCGGCGTGGCGCTGGGCGGTTCCGTCATGTGTGTCGAGGAAGCCTGGTCGGGTGACGGCGAGGTACTGGCCCGGCTGCGGGCCGCCGGGGCGGACGGATCCGACGGATCCGACGGGCCCGACGGGAGCAGGACAACGGGGGACGCGGTGCGTCTGGATCCGGGAGCGCTGGACGCCTGCGCTCAGCTGTACGTCCTTGCCGCCGGCGAACGGTTCCCCGCCGATGCCGCGTTCATCACCTCCTCACTGGGCAGGTTCCGTCTTGACAACACGCCGAGCCCCGGTGGCGGGTTTCTGTGGGCACACTTCGAGCTGGCCGAACCGGCGGACGGGCGGCTCGTGGGCGGTTACCGGCTCTACGACCACGCGGGACGCCTCCTGGCCGAGTGCCACGGAGCAGAGGTTCGCCTCCTGCCTCCTGAACTCGTCGCTCCGCACGTGACGGGTCACGAGGAGACGACCGCCGGGGCGGTGGCCGGCCGGGCCGATTCCGGTGGGCCGCGGCGTCCCGAGACCGTGCTGCGGCTGCGGCGAGCCACTCCGGACGAGAAGGCGGCGATCCTCGCCGTGTACGTGACCGGCGTGCTGGCCGACCTGGTCACCGTTGCCCGGGAAGAGATGCGCGAGCACTCCCTCGCCGACCTGGGCCTCGACTCGCTCGGCGCTGTGCGACTGCGCCAGCTGCTGTTCGCCGATCTCGGTGCCGACGTCCCGCTGGACGTAGTGGTGGGTGGCCCCACGGTGGGTGAACTGGCCGTCCTGCTGGCCGGCCTGCCCGCCTTCCGGTCGGCTCCCGGATCAGACCCCCCGGCCCACGCCCAGGACCAGGCGCATGCCGGGAAACGGCATTCCGTCCCGGTGTACCGGGACCCGGCCCGCTGGCTTCGGCACCAACGACTCAGCCGGAGCCCCCGGGTGCGGTTGTTCTGTCTTCCGTACGGTGGACGCGGTGCGTCCGTCTTCCGCACCTGGGCGGACGGACTGCCGGACGACATCGACGTCTGTCCGGTGCAGCTGCCCGGCCGGGAGAACCGCTGGCAGGAGCATCCGCTGGAGGACTGCGGGGAGACCGTCAGCCTCCTGGCCGAGGCACTGGCCCCGTACACCGACCGCCCCTTCGCCTTCTACGGCCACAGCATGGGCGCTCTGCTCGCCTATCGGCTCGCCCACGAGTTCGGCACGGTACGTGGCGGGCCGCTGCGCCATCTCTTCGTCGCGGCTTTCACCTCGCCCTCGCTCGGGCCCAACCCACTGGCGACGCGCGTCGCGGAGGCCTACCGGTCCCTCGGCTACTCCGCATGGCCGTCCCCCGGCGAGCTGCTGGATGTGTTCGGAGGAGATCCCGGGGAACTCGCGTGCGCTGTACGGGAGTCTCTCGGCGAGGAAGCCGGGCAGCAGCTTCTCGGCGTGCTGGATCCGGTCGGCTGTGCCGACCTTCGCATCGTCCACGGGTACAGGCGGTCGACCGCGTCAGCAGACCTTGAGGCGCCGGTCACCGCGCTACACGGACGCCGGGACCCACTGGTCGCCGAGAAGGGCATGAGTGCGTGGAAGGACGTGACCCACGGCGGCTTCCGGCTGGCGACATTCCCCGGGGACCACTACTTCTGCCACCCGGACCAGGAAGAGGCGGCCGTGCTCTCCTTGCTCGGCGAGCGGCTCTCGTGATCCGCGCCTCGCCGCAGGGGAGGGGCGCTTCACCGGGTGCCGGGCTGGACGAGCTTGAACAGCAGCCGGGCAGCCACCCGTTGGGCCACTTGGGCCAGGTCCGTCCTGGCCGCCGGGACCGGCATGGGCCGCAGGCGGGAAAGGAGGGCTTCGGCGTTGGCGTGGTTGACGGCCGTCCGGGTCTCCGGTGCGACGGAGGTGTCGAGGCCGACGGCGAAGTACTGGGCTGCGGGCGTGGGGGCGAAGGGCCAGTCGCTGCCGAAGAGGACGTGGCCGGGGCGGGCGAAGGTGAGCAGGGCGGGCAGGGCAGCGGGGCTGGAGGAGAGGGCGGTGTCGAAGTAGAAGCCGCGGAAGTCGTCCAGGACGTCCAAGGGGCTGCGCCCGGTCTCGTTCGCGAGGGTGAGGGCCATGCGGTGGGATGCGTACGGCACGAAACCGCCCGCGTGGCTGAGGACGAACCGGATGTCGGGGTAGCGGCGGACGATGCCGTTGCGTACGAGAAGGTACGCGGCCCGGGTGGTGTCCAGGAGGAAGTCCGCAGCGAACGGCGGGATGCCATCGACGGCCGGTCCCGGGAGGTCGGCCGGGTGGACCAGAACGACAGCGCCTCGCTCGTTTAGGGTCCGCCACAGGGCGGCCTGGCCGTCCATGCCGAGGTAGGTGCCCCGATGGTTGGCGAGCAGGGTGACGCCGTCGGCGCCCAGTTCGTCCAGCGCCCGCTCGGCCTCGGCGCAGGAGGCGGCGGTGTCGGGCATGGGGAGAGTGGCGAACCAGCCGAGTCGGCCGGGGTGGTCGCCGGGGAGGGACGCGGAGAAGTCGTTGAGCCGCCGGGCCAGTTCAGCCGCCTCGCCCGGGTCGGACAGGAAGGCGGTGCCCGGTGTGGACACGGAGAGGAAGGCGGTGGCGGTACCCAGCAGATCCATGACATCCAAGGCCGCCTCGGGGCTCCAGTCGGGCAGGGCGCGGCCGCCGACCTCGGCGATGCCCGCCTTGGCGAGGAGGTCGCGATAGAAGGGCGGGAGAAGGTGCTGGTGGACATCGACGCGGCGGGATGAAGCGGCCATGGTCCGGCCTCCTGTACAGGGTCGAGGGCAACTGCCATAGGTGCCCCCAAAGTCGTAAAAGCGCCTTAAGACGGGAAATCATCATAGGGGTATCGAGTGAGGTGGCCTGGTGAGTGAGACGAGGACCGATGACGGCGCGTACGACGTCGCCGTCATCGGGTGCGGGCCGACAGGGGTCACGGCCGCGAACCTGCTGGGTTCGATGGGCCTCAGCGTCGTCGTGCTGGAGCGCGACGCCGACGTCTACCCCCGCGCCCGCGCGATCTCCACCGACGAGGAGGTGCTCCGGATCTGGCAGCGCGTCGGCCTCGCCGAACGGCTGAAGCCGGACATGCTCGCCGACCGGCCCGTGGAGTTCGTGGACGCACGTGGCCGTACTTTCGTCCGCGCCTGCCCCACCCCGCGCGGGCACGGCCATCCACCACAGATGTTCCTCTACCAGCCCGCGTTGGAACGGGTGCTGCGCGAGGGAGTGACCCGCTTCCCCAACGTGGAGGTGCTGCTGCGGCACGAGTGCTTGCGTGTGCGACAGGGCGCGGAAGGCGTCGACGTGACGGTGGCCACCGCCGACGGCTCCGTACGGCACCTGCGTGCCTCCTACGTGATCACCGCCGACGGCGGCTCCAGCCTTACCCGGGCGCAGCTCAGCGTGGGCTACGAGGGCCAGACGTACGAGGACCGCTGGGTGGTCGTCGACACCGAGATGCTGAAGCCGTGGCCGGACCACGACCGGCTGCGCTTCCGCTGCGACCCGGCCCGGCCGGCGGTGGACTGCCCGACGCCGCTCGGCCATCATCGCTGGGAGTTCCCCGTTCTGCCGGCCGACGACGAGGCGTACCTGACGACCGACCAGGCGATCTACGAGCTGGTGTCCCGGTACGGGATCGGCCGGGACAGCATCCGGATCCTGCGGGCCATCGTCTACAGCCATCACGTCCGCTTCGCCGCCCGCTTCCGGGTGGGCCGCGTCTTCCTGGCCGGCGACGCCGCCCACGCCATGCCGCCGTGGATCGGCCAGGGCATGGCCGCCGGGGTACGCGATGTGGCCAACTTGTGCTGGAAGCTGGACGCCGTACTGCGCGGACAGCTGCCCGAGTCGATCCTGGACAGTTACGAGGCCGAGCGCAAACCGCACGTCAGGGAGGTCACTAGGCGAGCGGTGTTCGTCGGCCGGATCATCACAGAACGGCGGCGTCCGGTCACCTGGCTGCGGGACACCGTGCTGCGGGCCCTCAACGGCGTGCCGGGCTTCGCCCAGTGGCTGCAGGACTCCCATTGGATTCCCGTCGCCCGCTACGACACCGGGCTCCAGGCCCGGCCCCGCGCCGGCGCGTCCGGCTTCCAGATCCCGCAGCCCCGGGTCACCGCACCTGACGGGGCAGTCGTACGGCTGGACGACGCGCATGACGGCGGATGGCTGCTGCTGCACGCGCGTACCGCCACCCCTCAGCCGCTGTGGGACGTCCCCTCCCTCACGATCACACCCGCCGGATCCCGACCGGCGGAGGGCACTCTCGTGGACAGCGACGGCGTCCTGCTGCCCTGGTTCGCCCGGCGCCGCGCGGCCACCCTCGCGCTGCGGCCCGACGCGTACGTCTACGCCGCCGCTCCGGCGGGCGCCCGCCTCCCGCCGCCCCCGCCCGGATTCGCCCCGGCACCGCGCTCAGCCGCCACGAGCCGTTCGGCGGGGTGACGCGGAGATGGCTCGGAGATGGCTCGGACTCCGGCGGCAGTTCCGTCCCCGCCGCACCGCGCCGGCCTCCGCGGCTCGGGACCCGAACCGCTCCGAGCTGTCCCTGCGCTCCATCGGTGGGGTAAACAGCCGGCGGCCGTGGGCCCGCGCCCGTACCAGCCGCACAAGACGGCGATAAGCCGCCAGGCACCCTCACCGGCGGCCCGGGCAGTCACCCTGGCACCTGGTCGGCCCGCTCGGCATTCGAACGGACCTCGACCACGGCTGCGGCCGCGGGGCTGGCCAGGGTGCAGCAAGGGGGTCAAACGAGCGGTGTATCTCGGGGTGTTGAGGGTTACTGACGGGCCGGCTTGTCCAGCGCGACCGCGCCCCGCGGGGCCGCCAGCGTCCCGTGCTCGGCGTAGAACGCCCGCGCGGCGGCAATGTTCTCTTCGAAGCCGGCGTCGGCGGTGTCCCACGCGATCCCGAGCTGCTTGAGGCCGAGTCGCTCAGTCAAGGACTGTGAGGTGGTCGGCGGCGCCTCCGCGCCACTCGATCATGAAGAGGGTGGCGTCGTCGCTGGTACGCCCGCCTCGTTCCTTCTTCAGCGTGTGGGAGAGCCGGCGCAGATCCGCCCGCATCCCTTCTGACGGCTCCTGCCCCAGGTGGTTGACGCAGCGGATGAGGCGTTCCTCACCGAACGGCTCCCCGCCGGCGACGCGCTCCTCGATGATGCCGTCGGTGTAGCACAGCACCCGGTCGCCCCGCTGGAGCGTGTGCTCTCTGACGCGGGGCGCTTCACCCCCGAAGCCGACGGGCAGCGTCGTCGCGCTCTCCAGCTGCCGCACGACCCGGCCGTCGCGGATCAGCAGCGGCGCGGGGTGGCCCGCGTTGACCAGCTCCATCTCACCGGTGGCGATGTTCACGTGCATCAACTGGGCAGTGACGAAGTGGTCGGCTCCGAACTGTCGGGAGATGGCCTCGTCCATGAACGCATACTTCTCGGCCAGGCTGATGAACACGCGCCGGGCATGCCGGTAGGCGCCGATGGCGATGGTTGCCATCGCGGCGGCGTCCAGGTCGTGGCCCATCGCGTCGATCACGGCCATGTGCAGGATGTTGTCGTTGAGGGCGTAGTCGAAGCTGTCGCCGGCTACGCGGTAGGCGGGCTCCAGGATGCCGGCCACCTCAACCTGCGGCACGGACATCGTCAGCGGCGGCAGCAGGCCCCACTGGATCTCCGCGGACACGCTCATCGGCTCCCGGCGCCGGGCTAGAAAGAACTGGTCGGTGTAGGCGTTCTTGGTGACCAGCATGTCGGCAACCAGTCCGGCGAGTCGGCGCAGCAGCCGCCGGTCATCGTCGCCGACGGCGTCCAGGGTCAGGGCCATCACCCCCACCTGATCGCTTCCGTCCAGCAGAGGCAGATACATCCGCACGCCGCCGGCTTGCCGAACTTCGACGACGTCCGCGCACCGGAAGGCCCGGCCGGCGGGGGAGTCGGCCACCGGCTCGGGCTGGCCCACGTGCAGCTTCCTGCCCGGCAACGGCACCAGCAGCTCCTGCCCATAGTCCTGGAGCAGGATCGACACGTCACGCCCGCCGATCTTGGCCACCCCATCTGCGATCAGCGGGGCGATCAGCTGCGGCGGCAACAGCCGCGCCCGATCCAGCAGCACACCGAGCAGCCGCTCACCGAAACCCTCCGACCGGTCCACGCTTCTCTCGCCCATGGCCCCGTTCGCCACCGCCTTCTTGCCACCCGCGCCGGTTACTGCCTCCGCACAACGTGACCTGGTCAAGCCGCCGGAGCGGCTCATTACGCCATGCGCAGCGTGTCGGCCCGCGCTGGCGCGCGTCAGCGGCGAACAGGGGTGTTCGGGCTGTGCCGCCCGCCCGGGTCCCAGGCCGGCGCGCTGCTCCAGGCGTCGGTTCTGCCACACCTCGACGATCCAGCCATGGCCGCAGCTCACACCGCGGGCATCGCAGCGAGCCTGCTCTCCGCCCACAATCTCACCCCAGCACAGCTGGGACAGTCAGGCACAGACCCGTTGCCCCTGGCTGCGCATTCAGGCGTCCAACTGATGGACCCGGGTGCTCCTGGCCGGCGGCGCTCAGCGCCGCCCCCTGATCGGCGCGGACCTGCGCGGCGCAGCTACATAGGTCAGTTCGGCGTATCCCTTTGGGAGCTCCCAAGTACACCGACGGTGTGGGGGGCGGGAACGGTGCCCTGGAAGCGGGCATTCAGGCTGAGCGGTGTGCTGCGGGTACGTAGCGGGGGAAGGATCTCGCAGGGCCAGTCCTCGATGGTCAGTCCGGCGGGACGGACGCGGGCCCGCGCTGTTGCGGTGGTGCGGATGAGGCGTTGATCCACATCCCCTTCCCCCGTGACTCAGGTGCCAGTGCAGACCACGAGTTCCCGGCCCATACCCAGCTCGGGGCGGTCCGCATGGAGTAGTTGAAGACCCGGGCAGTGGGGTCCCACGCGGCGACCTGCAGGAAGGTGGTGGCCGGGTCCTCATTCGCGCCGGTGCTGATCAGCAGGTCCACCTCCCGGCCCTGCACGGCGCAAGCGACCACGAACCGGATGTTGCGCAGCTGCCCCGGCATGGCGCGTGGCGGGATCTGCCCGGCCTCGCTGATCAGTTAGACACCCGGTTTCGAGGCGGGGCTGGCCTGCGGCAGGCCGGCCAGGAGGTCGTGCACGGTCATGGGGGGAGCTGCCCTGGCGGATCAACACCGCAGCCATCGGGTCGCCCAGCGCCGCGAGCTCCTCGGGGGCATCGGGGGCATCGGGCGGGCCTTGGTATCCACCGCTGACGCGCCGGTACAGCCGACCGACCGGCCTCCTGCGCGTGGTGTCAGGAGCTGCAGCCTTCGAACGAGACGTCTGCGCCGGCCACCGCGTGCTGTGGCAGGCTCTCGGCGTTTTCGAGGGCTTGCCGCGCCCAGGCCGTCGCCCGCCGACGTTCGTGGAAGCCATCCACCGCTGACGCCCCTTCGGTCGGTTCGCCCCTTCGACAGGGCGACAGTAGCCCCATATCAGCCGTTCGGTACGTTGCGTGGCGATATATACCCAGTGCGTCGTCCATGCAGAGCAATCCAGGTGAAGCGGAGGCCGTCTCACCTCCCTGAGACGGCCGCCGGCCATGGTGCGTGTTGATCGTCAGGGCGGTTACGCGCCTTCCCCGAGGACAAGCTCGACCAGCTGTAGCTGGGCATCGCTCAGTCCCGGGTCGGTGAACTCGACGGTGCGGTCTTCGTCCACCGTCACGACGTACTGATAGCCGTCGGGCACGCCTGAGGCGGCATCGGTCGGCGTGTTGGCGACGACGTCGAGGGCGAGGCGCTCCAGTTCGGCCGCGTCTGGCCGGCCGGACGTGTCCAGCTCGCCCCGACGCGCTATCCCGGGAAGGCCCCCGCTCCTGGTCACCCGGATGCGCATGACGCCGCCATGCAGGGGCGGATTCCAGTCAGGGTCCGGGGCCGGGTCCGCGAGGGGAACGAATCAGCCATTACCGTTCACTCCTACGTGCGCCCACGCCTTGAGAACCGCCTCGAACTCCATCCCCTTTCCGAAGCGCTTCTTCGTCGCGGCGACCGTCGCCCGGGCGAACTCCCTGAAGTCGGCGTTCTCGGACAGCTCACCGGAGGTGATCGTGTCGTACCAGATCTGGCCGGCCTTCTCCCAGGCGAAACCGCCGATGGCGGTCGCGACCAGGTAGAAGGCGTGATTGGGGATGCCGGAGTTGGTGTGGACGCCCCCGTGGTCGTCCGGGCCCTCCACAAAGCCGGCCATGTTGTCCGGCTGCGGGTCCTTGCCGCCCAGGAGGGGATCGTTGAAGGCCGTGCCCGGGGCCCTCATGGAGCGCAGGGCCTGGCCGCGAATCGCCGGCGTGAAGAGGCCTGCACCAATCAGCCAGTCGGCCTCCTCGGCGGTCTGGCGTCGCGCGAACTGCTTGACCAGGGAGCCGATGACGTCGGAGATCGATTCGTTGAGGGCGCCGGACTGGTCCTCGTACACGAGGCCGGCGGTGTACTGGGTGAAACCGTGGGCGATCTCGTGGGCGGGGACGTCGTGCGAGAGGGTGAAGGCGTTGAAGATCCGACCGTCGCCGTCACCGAAGACCATGCGTTCGCCGTCCCAGAAGGCGTTGTTGAAGTTGCGACGGTAGTGGACGGTGGCATCCAGCGGCAGGTTGGCGTCGTCGATCGAGTGGCGACCGAAGGCCTCCTTGAAGAAGTCGAAGGTGAGGCCGAGGCTGTCGTAGGCCCGGTTGGCCGAGCCGTCCGCGACCGGGTCGTGCCCCTCGCGCCGGACGGTCTTGCCCGGCAGCGCAGTGGTGTGATCCGTGTCGGAGATCGTCCGTTCGAGGACGAACTCCACAGCTGCGGTCGGCGCCGCCAGGCTGGGCGATTCCAGTCGATTCGCCCGGAAGTCGGCGTCGACGGCGAGGGTGGCCTGGGCGGCTGCGGCGACCTTGGGATCCTCAGCCTCTGCGAGCTTGTCGAGGATGTACGGCGGCAGGATGCCGCAGACGCAGCGGGCAGGACCGGGCACTCGGTGCTCTCCGCCGCCGGTGATCTGGGTGGTGTGCATACCGGAGTAGGTGCCCCCACCCAACGGAAAGGGCCACCCGGCACTCGGTAATCTCACCCGGGCGGCCTGCCTTGCTGAGCCGAACAGCCGGGCGTGCGCTCAGCTCAGCGCAGTGCAGTCGCGAGGAAAGGGGTCGACGGGTGGTTCGCCCGCGGTACACCCGCGGTGCGTGAACGCGTCGATGTGACGATCGACGGACGTATGTCAATCCCCTCGGATCGTGGAGACCTTCCTATGCAGCCAGCTCCTCGGTGAGGGCGGCTCGGTAGTCGTGTTCGTAGTCGATCGGGCTCTTGAACCCGCACACGCTGTGTAGCCGACGCGTGTTGTAGAAGTCGGTGATCCAGGTCGCGACCCTGATCCGGGCCTCGGTGCGGGTGGCGAAGGTGTGCCGGTGGACGTACTCGACCTTCAAGACGCTGTTGAACGCCTCGCTCACGGCGTTGTCGAAGCAGGAGCCGACGCGGCCCATGGACTGGAAGACGCCCAGCCTGCGGCAGGCCCGGCGGAACCTCCGTGAGGTGTATTCGCTGCCGCGGTCGCTGTGGAAGATCACGCCACGGACGTCCCCGCCGCGGGTAGCGGCGGCCATGACCGTGCTGCCGCTGAACTCCGCATTGCTGAAGGAGACCTGTCCGCCACGGAACTCCGCGCTCAACCAGGGAAGGGGGAAGAAATCACCCCCGGGTGGATAACGACACGCGGAAAGTGCATCCCGGGGACACGAAAGTGCACCAGGGGCACAATCGCGTATGCTGCCCGTGCCCGGCCCTACTGATCTTGAGGAGCGGACCACCGCGATGACTGCACAGCCGCAGCCGCGCCGGAGGCCGGCCGCGCCCGGCGCTCCTCCGCCTCCGCCGCCCAGTGCGTTTCGGGCCCCTGGGGCGCTGCGCCGCACCAACGTGGTCAACCTGCCGGATGGGTACCGGGCCAGTGTCGAGCCGCCCGTCACCAGCGACGGCTTTCTGGGCGAGGACTTCGTCATGGACAGCCAAGAGTTCCTGTGCTGGCTGTCGGACTACTACCGCGACGACATCGTGACGCTGCGGCTCATCATCCGGATGATGGGTATCCAGAAGCCCGGCGGGACCGTCGAGGCGACTCAGAGCCGGCTTGCCGAGCTCCTGAAAGGTCAAGCAGAGCCAGGTCTCCCGGTCGCTCAAGGGCACAGGGACTCTCGGGGTCACCGCCAAGATCAAGGCCGGGCTCTACCAACTGCACCCGCGGCTGTCGCTGCGAGGCGGCAGGGTGCCGGTGGAGCCGAAACCGGGTATGCGGACCCAGGGAACGCTGAAGGTGGATCAGCTGTCGTTGCTGGACGCCATCGAGGACAATCCGAAACTGCCCGAGGTGTTCAAGGAACTGCGACAGCTCCCGAAGCCGTCGGAGAAGCCGCTTCGGGAAGACAAGGTGCGCCCAGGCCCGCGCTGAGGAGGATGGGACGTCATGACGATCGCTGCGGAGCACGTGGCCCCCGAGTACGTCTGGACGGCCAACAACGCCCTCGTCTTCGCGCCGCGCGGCATGCCGCCGGCCTCGTACCAGGTGCTGCTCCACCTCTTGGGCCGCCAGGAGCCCGGAGGACGCTGCCTCGTCACCCACGGCACCCTCGCCGCCGAGATCGGCCTCACCCGGTCCAAGGTGACCCGCGGGCTCCAGCACCTCGGCTTCGCGCGGATGGTGTGGAAGGAGGGCAACGGCGCCTACCGCCTCAGCCCGCTGATCGCCGGCTTCCGCACGCCCGCCGAGCAACTGCAGGCCATCGGCGCGATGGATGACGACGACCGCTTCGACCACCCGGGCTTCCAGGAGCGCTACGAGGCCCAGATCGAGGCGTACGAGGAGGAGAAGCAAGCGAAGGCCGCCGAGCGCCAGCGCCGGCTTTGAGCCGCCGATCGACCTCGCAGCCCGTCGGCGCACCTGACCCCTGCCTACTGGAAGCGGCGTTGCACCCCGGGAGCGGCACCGCTTCCGTGTGTACTCGTCCCCTCTCAGCGCGCTGGCCAGGCGATACCGACACGTTCTGGAAGGCCGGAACACGAGGTCCGCCAGCCAAGGCGCGCCCTCGTTCGTCCAGAGGGGAAAAACGCCGGTCAGCTAGTTCCGCGACGCCCACGAATCGGTTGCCTAGGCGCTGGTGTCTCAGGTCTCCGCGTTGCCGCCATCGGGCAAGGACCGGGGCGACACGGCAGTTTCGGACATTGGTCCCGGTATCCGATATGGGGACGTGCTAGAAATGGGGCAAATAAGCCCAAAGCAGGAGGTATGTGACGATGCGTTCAACTCTTCTCCGTGTAGCGGCCGCGCTGAGTTCCGCGGCAGTTCTGGCTCTCTGCGGGGCTGGCGCGGCCAGCGCCGACGGCGTGGGCAACTCAGGCATCGGGAACTCAGGCATCGGCAACGCCGGCGTCGCCAACTGGGGTCTGGGCAACGCGGGCATCGGCAACACGGGCATCGGCAACGCCGGCGTCGCCAACTGGGGTCTGGGCAACGCGGGCATCGGCAACACGGGCATCGGCAGCCACGGCATCGGGAACTCGGGCATCGGCAGCTCCGGCATCGGGAACTGAGACGGCCTTACTGCCCCGCTCCACCAGTCTCACGACGCGCTCGGGAAGGCTGAGTCAGTCTCGCTCCACCAGCGGGTGCAGCGAGACATGCCTCGACTGTGCCTCGGAGGCGCGCGGACACGGCGGCGGTAGGCCCCGCCGCGGGCCGGTCACAGCAGCAGCAGCAGGGGCGTAGCCGAACGGCAGTGCAGCGCCGATCTGCTGCTCGCCGCCCGGGCCTGCTGCACCGGCCTGCTACACGAGCAGCACCCGTGTGCGGCCTGGGTCGTGCGAATGCTGCGCGATCGGTGAGCAGCAGCGCCTTGCACCCTTCACCACCAGGAGCAGCAGCCGGGGCAGCACGACGTGCTGCACCGGCAGGTCGCGAAGGGTGCAAGGCGCTGCACTCCGTCGGCGAAGTCCCCGCCGGCTCCCCTGGGAGCGCGATGCGGCCGATGCGCTCGTCGCCGGCCGGGACCAGCCTAATCGCCCGCGCTGCGAGCTTAGCTCTCAGTGCCCGTCCGTGAACTGATCATTTTGAGGAGGGGCGGGAGTCGGCCCGTGCGAGACGACGTCTCATCAGGATGATCATCGACCAGTGGGCCATGGCTTCGTGGTGCTCGGGTAACCGCTCGTAGTCGCGCACACAGCGGCGCCGCTGGAAGATCCATGACAGCGTGCGTTCTACCACCCACCTTCGCGGGAGCACCACGAAGCCGGTCATGTCGTCGCTGCGTTTGACGATCTCCAGCGCCCTTCCATACGCAGAAGCCTGCTTGCTCAACTTTGGTTGAGGTCCAGCGTTTGTGATGCACTCCACAGCAATGCCATTCGGTCTCCCCTCGCGTGTGCCGGGACACGATAGGTG
>NZ_JAGGOY010000094.1 GCF_018614095.1 Streptomyces sp. ISL-87
ACGAACTTTGCAATCCCCCTGCGCCACCGGGGCCATCAGCGCGTCATGGCCGATCGTGCCGAAGCAGTCACGGATATCGGCCTCGAACACCCACTCCCGCCGTTGGTTCGCCGCGACACGCACCGCTTCGCACGCGTCGATCGCGGACCGTTTCGGCCGAAATCCGTAGCTCGCCTCGGTGAACTGAGCCTCGAAAACCGGTTCCAGGACCAGTTTCGCAGCCGTCATCACCACCCGGTCCGCCACCGTGGGAATCGAAAGCGGCCGGAACTCTCCCGGCCGCCCCGGCTTGGGAATCTGGACCCGCCGCAGCACCGACGGACGATACGTATGCGTCCGCAGCCTCTCCGACAAGTCCTGGAGGAACGCATCCACCCCCGAGGCCGCCACCGCGTCGACGGTCAAACCGTCCACGCCGGGGGCTCCCCGGTTCGCACACACACCGGCCCATGCCCGCCGAAGGACGTCCATGCGGTGGACATGGCTATACAGGGCATGAAACCGGCGTTCGGGTTCTTGCTTGGCACAGCGGTAGAGCGTCCGCTGCAAGGCTCGGACCTTGTCCAGAGAACGGTCACCCGGTCGTGCAGCGCCTTCCTCCCGGCGGATGGAACTAGCCGATACGGCACTCATCCGGGTCCCTCCGTGTTCGCGAATCGCATCGATGAAGCAGGGGCCCTTCGCTCCCGGCGGGTTGTGTTGTCCCGCCGATCGGCACTACTACGACCCCCTCCGACTGCCTCTCGGCAACCCACCATTTCCCGGTTCTGCCGGTTATAGGCAGGCCACGCTTCCCGGGCCGCAATTCCCGGGGCCGAGGAGGCCCTCTCCAGTTCCCAGGACAACCGTCCGACCATTCCACGCCCCCTACGCCGGGAGGTTCTTCGGCGACCGCTCCAGGTCCAAGATCGCCTTCCATGGCCTTCGCCAAACAAGCACAGGCTCGGCTCCTCCTTGACCCGCCCACGGGCGGGGGTTAAATGACGACGCTGCAGGCTTCACTTCATGTTGCGGACTGGTCGGTTGCACGCCCCCGAAGGGCGCTTGTCACTCCACTTCGACGCCCCCCTTTCGAGTGACGCCGGGAGTCAGCTACCGGGGACCCTGGCGTCTCCCCGGACCGGACTTCCACCGGCTGGCTATTCTGAGCTTGACGTCCGGTTACATCGTTCACACCCCTTCTGAGCTGCGACGACGCCCGGACTGCTGGACGTACGCTTGTTCTTTAACCTTTGGCGGAGCCTCAGTGACACCGGTAGGTTCTCCGCGGTGACCTTGATGGCGACGCAGGGCCTCGCGTCGATGAGCGACGAGGCGCAGTTACGTTGGGTGGCGCTGGGGGACACGACTCGGCAGTTGGCCGTGGTCATGCTCCATGGCGGTCCGGGGCTGCCGGATTACCTGGGCGATGTCGCCCCCATGGTCGCGGACCTCGCGCCCGTGTATCGGTACGACCAGCGTGGCACGGGCCAATCCCCGTGGCGGGGCCGCCATTCCCTCGCCCGGCATGTCGACGATCTCGCCGAGCTGCTCGACGCATGGGACGTGCCCAAGGCCGTGCTGATTGGGCACTCCTACGGCACCGACCTGGCGAGCCGGTTTTGTCTGAGGCACTCTGACCGGGTTGCCGCGATGCTGCTGATGTGCGGGCCGTTCGTCGGTGATTGGCGTACCGGGTACCGAGCGGAGCGCGACCACCGCATGTCTGCAGCGCAGCAGGAGCGGCTCCGCGAGTTGGAGGCGTTGCCGCGCCGCACGGAGGAGCAGGAAGTCGAGTTGCTCACGCTGGCCTGGTTCACCGACCACGCCGGTCCCGAACACGGGTGGCGCTGGGCCGCGCAGGGTGCCCGGCGCCGTCGCCCGGTCAACTGGGCTATGAACGGTGAGCTTGGCGGGGAAGGACGCGCGGACCCGCTCGATGAGCATCTTACCGAGCTGCGCACGTGCCTGCCCGCGCGAGCGGAGCTCCTCGGTGGGGCCGACGATCCCCGCCCTGTGTCGGCTCTTGAATCACTCGCGCTCCGGCTCGATCTTCCGCTGACGCGGATCGAGGGCGCTGGGCACGAGCCCTGGTTGGAGCAGCACGACGCCGTGTGTGCGCACCTTCGGCGATTCGTGCAAGGCATCGTGGGCGCGTAGGGTGTCGTGGCCGGTTTGCCGGCTGGCCTCATGCCCGGCTGTCGGCACTGCGGCGGGTCCGGTGTCGAAATGGCCCTCGAACCAGGCCGCTCACCTGGGTATTCTCCGGACACTGAGGCGGCCTTCGTCTGATCATGTGTTCCGAGTGTGCTGGGTCGGCCCGTCAGGGAGTGCCCTCCTGAGTCGCCGTGATGTTGCTCCAGTAGCCGAACTGTCCGGCCGGAAAGTGCTTCAGGTGCGTGTAGCCGCCGCCGTCATCGAGTTCGCCCGATGCGGCGGCCTGCGTGTCCTGGTCGTAGAAGAAGATCTTGCGATGAGCCGGCACGATGTGGGTCCAGCTCCCGAACTGTCTGGCCGGGAAGCTCTGTAGGTGCACGTAGTCGCCGTCCGCGTCGAGTTTCCCCGATCCGGCCTCCCGCGTGTCCCGGTTGTAGAAGAAGAGCTTGGAGGAACCCTCGTCGAAGGTGACGTGGGTCCACTTCCCGAACTGTCCGGCCGGGAAGTCCTTCAGGTGGGCGTAGTCGCCGTCGTCCTGGAGATCGCCCGATCCGGCGGCCCCCGTGCCCTGGTTGTAGAAGAAGTAGCGGGGGGAGAAGTCGCCGCCGGCGGAGACGATGTGGCTCCAGTCCCCGAACTGTGCGGGCGGGAAGTCCTTCAGGTTGACGTAGTCGCCGTCGGCGGTGAGCTTGCCCGATGCGGCGGCCCGCGTGTTCCGGTCGTAGAAGAAGACCAGGACGCCGCCCGCCACGATGTGCATCCAGTCCCCGAACTGTCCGGCCGGGAAGTCCTTCAGGTTGACGTAGTCGCCGTCAGCGGCGAGCCTGCCCGTTCCTGCGGCCCGTGTTTCCCCGCTGTAGAAGAACAGCTCTCCGCCGCCGGGCACGATGTGCGTCCAGTGGCCGAACTGTCCGGCCGGGAAGTCCTTCAGGTTGACATAGTCGCCCGATGCGTCGAGCTCGCCCGTTGCGGCGGCTCCTGTGGTCTGGTCGTAGAAGAACAACATGGTGCTGCGCCTCCTGTTTCTCCTGGGGTGGTCGCGTCCGGGCCGGTGCGGGGACTCCGACCGGACGGGCCGGGCATGGCGTCCGGCGCGAGCCCCGCGGGGGCCATCCTGCGCAGGGCGACCACCTCCTCGCGCGCGGGCGGGGCCATGTGGGGGCTGGCGTGGCGAGGAAGGCGGCATGAGCGAGGCTGCCATACGCAACCAGCACGCCCGCCACAAGAAGATCTTCGGGGACCTGCGGTCCAAGGCCATCAGGCCCGCTGCGGTCATCCCCACCAGGCTCCACACCAAGGCGCAGCAGGCGCAGATCGCTGGTGACTCCGTCGCGGCCCTGGTCCGAAAGGACGAGGAGGATCTGGCCACCCGCGGGCGGAGCGTGCTGGAGAACCGTCGGCTCGTCCGCCGCCGCACCCGCGCACGCGGACCCATCACGGACAGCTCGCTGGCCCACGCGTAGCCCTACTCGCTGAGCGTTCCCGGCGCCCCGGCGCCGGGTGCCTCGTCTGCCGCAGGTGGGCACCCATGTGGCCTCGGCCTGATTCGAGGCCACAGCAGTCCTGATCCCGACGCCCCTCCGGCGGAGACAGAGCGTGGAGCCCACCAGCTCCACGAGGCGGCTCACCTCCCCTCCGTCCAGGAAGCCAAGGTCTCCCGCGGCGAGTCCGCCACGGTCCACGACCTCCCCGCCCGGAAGGCCCCGGCGAAGAAGACCGCGGCGAAGAAGACGGCCGCCAAGAAGACGACGCCGGCGAAGCGGAAGCCGCGCAGCGCCTGACGCGCTAGGAGCATCCGCCGGGCGCCCGGGCCCGGTCGTGCACTTAGTCCGGGCTCGTGCACGGCTGCGCCAGGGCGGTCAGCCGGCACCCCTACGAGGCTGGGCACCTTCGTCACGCCTCAGGGCGCGGCGGACGCCCCGTCGACGAGTTCCTGCAGCGCCGTATCGGCACGGAAGCCACCCGTCGCGAGGACAGTCTGCCTGCGGGCCTTGCAGCGGGCCCGTGAGAAGGTCTCCGGCGTGGCGTGGCATCTTGGCGTGCCCGACTCTCGACCCGCCGCTGGCCGCCAGGGCTAGGCAGTTTCCTTCGGATCATCTGATCGTTGGTTGATGTGAGCCATTCGAGCCCTCCTCGTTGTCGTTGCAAGCTCTAGCTATGTTCGCTGTCAGGAAATGACGTTGTCCCAACTTGGATGGCAGCGTCCCAACTTCGCTGTCAGAGGTCAGCGACGGTGCTTCACCCGGCCGGAAGGCTAAGTGCGTTGTGGCAAACCGGATCTCGTTCGAGACGTACGGCGCGGGTGACCATCTGGACGGAGATGCGGGTACGGCCGCGGGCATGAGAGAACGGGCCCCTTGGTAGCGATGCGGTTACGACACCCAGCACGACCAAGGAAGCCCGTTGCCCGATCAGTTCAGCAGTACCGCTGTGCCCACGTCCACCACGGTCACCCCTGAGTGTGACTGCTACGTGCACCGGTTCGGCTCGATCGCTCCGGGGCGGCGGACGGGCCGCTATCCGAGTGACATGACAGATCCGGAGTGGGCCGAGGTCCGCTCCGCGATGCCGGTGCCGGCCTGGCTCCTCAAACAGGGCGGGCGCCCGGAGGAGCATTGCCACCGCGAGATGCTCGACGCGGTGCGTACCTCGTCGACAACGGCGTGAAGTGGATGGCCATGCCGGTCGACTTCCCGTACTGGCGGGCGGTCTACGACTTCTTCCGACGCTGGCGGACCTACGACTACGCGCGTGAGCTGCACGAACGCCTGCGTCGCACGGCCAGGGAACGTAAAGGGCGCAACGCCGAGCCGTCCGCGGGGATCATCGACAGTCAGTCAGTGGATGCCTCCGAGACCGTCGGCGAGGACAGCCGTGGATACGACGGCGGAAAGTCGCGAGACGGGCGCAAACGCCACATCCTGACCGACACC
>NZ_JAGGOY010000095.1 GCF_018614095.1 Streptomyces sp. ISL-87
GACAACAGCATTAGGAGGTGGCACATGGCCGCGCTCTCGCTCGGCTCGCTAGGCCTACGGGACCTGGGGGACGAACTCGGATCCCTCTAGGGGGTGTTCTGCATGGAGCGTTGGAACGTGGCCATGCAGGGCAGGCAGTGCCGGTCGGTTTCTCCGTGCTCCCCTGGTTCGAGGGGCTGGCCGCAGAGCGAGCCGGGCCGGTCGTGGGCGACGACGTGCCACACCAGGCCAGTGCCCGTGTGGGCCACTCCGATGCGCATCTCGTACATGACACCTCCCCGTGCAGGACAGACAGCACCTACTTCCACACCATCGCCGTCCGGAGGGCCACGCGCCGTCCTGGAGGGCCGTTCGGGTGAACCGGGCGACTGCCGGGTCCGGAATCCCGTACGCCGCACGGCGGCGGGATTCCGGACCGGATCAGCGGTCCGGCCAGTTCGTCGGACGCTCGGCTACCAGGCGGTGCAGTGCGGGCTCGCCTTGATCGCCTCGAAGTTCGCCGTGAAGACGTCGTAGGCCGACGCGTTGTCGATCTTCAGCAGCGTCTCGTCGTGCGAGCGCAGGTTCGGGTAGGTGTAGTTGTGGCTCCCGGTGAAGACCAGCTTGCGGTTGGCCCCGCCCAGGTATGTGCCCTCGATCAGCATGTACTTGGAGTGGATGCCGATGTCCCGCGTGGCACCGGCGGCGTCGGTGGCGGTGCCCGCGCACTTCGCGACGTAGTCGAGTCGCCCGGCGATCGTGTCCTGGACGGTGCTGCCGAGGTTGCCGTCCTCCCCGTTGTGCAGCAGCTCCACATGGCAGCCGGCGCCCTTGAGCTGCACCAGCTTGTCCGCCACCTGGGAGCGGGTGAAGGCGTACATGCCGATCCTGATCTTGGTGGACCCGCTCGCGCAGTCCACGTTGTTCAGCAGCGAGACGACGGTGTCGGTGCTGGCGTCGGTGGAGTAGGTCGTGCCGGCCTTCTCCTGCCGGGGAAAGAAGTACGTCTTGTACGGGCCGGCGTCCGTGGTCTTGTAGTACGTGGCCAGGCCGTCCCCGGAGGCCCCGTAGGTCCGCAGGTCCTGCCAGTAGGCGAGGTAGGACGCGTAGAGGCCGGAACCCGCGTCCGGGATGGTGACGGCGTTGTTGAAGAGGTTGCGCCGCTGGCTCGTGGTGAGGTTCGCCGAGGTCTGGAACACCACGTTGTCCGTGCTGCCCACCTTGGAGAAGAGCAGGAACTTGTTGTGGTTGATGGCGCCGTCGTCGCCACCGCCCAGGTTCCGGTTGCCGACGCAGCCGCGTGTGGCCGGGCAGGCCAGCACCCACGAGTCGGCCCCGAGGTCCGTGCCCAGGCCGGTCGCCGCCGCGAGCGTCGAGTACTCCGAGCCGGTGGCCTTCCCGTTCTCGCCGACGTCCGCAACGGCGTCACCGTCCACGATGAGCTTTACCTTGACGCCGCGGTTCTTCGCCGAGATCAGTGCGTTGCTGACTCCGCCGTCGGTGAACAGGTACATCGAGCCGTTGATCTCAGCACCCGCGGGCGTCCGGTTGACCAGGGAGATCAGCTGGTTGCGGATCGCGTCCTGCTGCGCGGTCGTCCCGGCCGGGTCGTTGAAGGTCGTGGTGAGCCCCACCGTGTCGTCTGCGGCGACCGCGCCCGGCACCCCCAGCAATGAGGCCACCAGCACGATGGCCCCAGCCCCCGCTGCCTTGCCTATCCGCACGCCCTGCTCCGATCTGATCGTCCGTTGATGTGATCTTGGAACATATCGCAGAGGCTCGGCCCGCGACGCAGGCAGGCTGCGGTCGGGGCGCCGGCCGTCCATCTCGCCCCGCTCGCCGCTCTCGCCCCGGAGAAGCGTCCGGCCCACGGCGGCGACCGCCGACGCGCGGACGGCCGGTCCGGTCGTACCCGTTCGGCGGCTTACCCCTGGTGATCCACAGCGGGCAGGATGGGTGCCTTGCCGTCGTGGGAGGCCGCCATGCCCGGAGGATCGAACGACCGGATCTCGTGGGGGCGGTGGCTGCTGGGACGGTGTGCGGCGCTCGCCACCGTGCTCCTGCTGATCCTCTTCAGCGCCGCCGGACAGGTGGACGCCGCACTGGGCCGGATCGAGGCGCCGGCCCATCCCTCATCGACGCTGGGCGGCCTGTTCACCCTCGCCCCCGGCTCGGACGCGGCAGATCGAGACGTACGTACGGCCTGGTGCGTCTGGTTCCGGGCGCTGCCCCACCCGAAGCAGCGGTATACCCAGGGTGTGGCCTCGGACCCGGAAACACGGGTGAACGCCTGCCTGACCACCTTCACCGAAGACGCCGACGAGGTGCTCAGCCCGTCATCGCGCGGGACAGCGGCCCGCGCCCTGATCCGCTGGTACATCGCGATCGACGTGGCGCTCGTCGCGCTGTACTCCCTCCTCCTCTTGAGGGCACTGCGCGTCCTTGCCAGACGGATCCCCACCGACCCCGCAGACCCGAAGTCACAGCATCCGACCAGCCTGAGCCTGCTCGGCGTCACGAGGCCGTGGCACGGCTGGGTCCTGGTCGGCTGCCTCGTCGCCGCGGAAGCGGTGGAGGACACATGCCAGTACCTCCTGTCGTCGGACGGCGTGACCCCCGGCGACGTGTACACCCTGAACCGGATCGCCGGCGGGGCAGCCCTCGTCAAGTGGGGCCTTGTCATCCTCACGGTGCTGCTGCTGATCGTGCTGGTGGCGCACACCACGGCTGAGAAGTGGCCGCTCTGGCGCGAGACCCTTCCGGTGGTGCGGCTCCAACTCGTCGTCTCCGCCGTTCTTCTGCTGCTCCTCTCAGGCCTGGGGGCGGACCAGGTACCGGACGCCCTGCTGGGTCTGCTGGACCGTCCTTCCACGGCCGTCGCCACGCCTGTGGCCGTCTTCGTCCTGTCACTCCTTCTCTGGCGCAGCATCCACCGGACCGCCCTGACGCAGGACAGGGCGCTCGGACCGATCCGCCTGTTGTGGGTGGCTGCCGCGGCCGCGGTCTTCGTGGTGCTCGGCTTCCTGTTCGCGCGGAACCTGCTCGGGCTCGGTGCCGTGCTCGTCTTCGTCTGCGTCCTGTGCTTGATCGCGGGCTCGCCGTCCAGGTTCCGCGGCGGCCGGGATCCGGGACTCGCGGCGGCGGCGGAGAAGACTCGCAAGCGCGCCGACATGATCACGGGCCTGCGGAGGACGAGGCTGCGGGCCATCGCACGGCTGCTGGCAGGCTTGCCGCTGGTGCTCCTCGGAACGTTCGCGGTCCGGTCCGCGGTGGCACCGGCGATCGTCGGCCCGCTCCACAGGAATCCCGTCGCGCTCGTGATCCTCGGGCTGCTCGGCGCCGCGACGGGTGTGGTGCTGCCCAGCCTGCTGGAGTGGGCGGAAGGGCACGTGGGGTGGGCCGAGGCGCCGACGCCTGACAAGGGCCGGTACGGTCTCTACTTCGTCCTGGCCGGCGTCTGCGGCCTCGTCGTCCTCGCGTCCGTGGCCACGCTCGTATGTGACTGTTCGTGGAACCTGCCGGCGTTCATGGGGCCGGTGGCCGTGGCGACCATGTTCCTGTGCGTGGTGCTCGTGGCGCTGAACGAACTCCAGCGCTGGTCGGAGCGAGCCACCCCGATGGCGGGATTCCGGGCCCTGGGGCTGGAGCGTACGCCCGTGTTCGTCCTGCTCCTCGTCTGGTTCCTGATGGCGTCGCGGTTCGACTCGGCGGGCCATCACGACGTACGGGTGACGAAACCGGCCGCCGGGGCGCCGGCACTCGCCGACTCCGTGAAGCTGAAGGACGCGTTCCAGGCCTGGGCATCGGCCAACTGCGCGACCACGGCGTCCTCCGCCGGCGGGCCGGCGACTGCGCGAGCCGAGGCACCGGTGCCCCTCGTGATCGTCGCCGCGTCGGGCGGCGGCATCCGCGCCGCCTACTGGACCAGGGCGGTACTGGACAAGCTCTTCCCCGCCGGCAGTCCTGTCAGCCGGCCGGCGGACGGTTCCGGCTGTACTCCCTCGGACGGGCGGGCGCCGGTCTTCGCGGTGAGCGGCATCTCCGGAGGCAGCCTCGGAGCGGTGTCCTGGTTGTCGCAGACCGCGCCGGGCAGTGCGGACCACGTCAGCAACAAGAAGGCCTTCGACGCCGATCACCTCTCCGGCGCCCTGGCCTGGATGACCTTCGTCGACTTGCCGCGCGCCTTCATCGGCTTCGAGGGCAAGGACCGGGCGGCCGTCCTGGAACAGTCCTGGGAGCGGCGCCAGCCGGAGCTGAAGCTGCCGTTCTACGAGACGTGGCTGGGCAGCGGCGGAGGTGCCGGTGCCGCTTCCGGTGTGGGTACCGGAAGCGGCTCTTGGACCCCGCTGGCGCTGCTCAACGGAACGGCCGCCGAGAGCGGGTGCCGCGTGCTGACCGCACCCGTGCAGCTCGGCGCGTTCGACCAGCCCGCCGGGGCCGCCTCCTGCGCCCGCCGGCCGGAAGGGCGGAAGAGCGAGGCGGTGGGCGGGCCGACCCTGCTGGACCTGCGCGGGGCGTTCCTGTGCGGCACGCAGGACGTCAGACGGTCCACGGCCGCGCTGCTCTCCGCCCGATTCCCCTACATCACACCGTCGGGCCGGCTCACGGCCCCCGGTGAGCCCTGTGCCTCCAAAGACACGCCCGTGTCCGTGGTCGACGGCGGCTACGTCGAAGCCACCGGCAGCCTGACCGCCACCGACCTCCTGGAAGCCCTGAACGAGGAGATCGCCTGCCACAACCGGCTGGCGGCGGGCGCCCGCCCCACGGACCGGTGCGTGGCCGGTGCGGGCGCACCCCGCAGACAGGTACAAGCGGTGCTGGTCCAGATCGACAATGGCTACAACGCCGTGGGCACGGCCTCCCCGTCAGGCCGCACACCGGAACTGGTGGTACCGCCCAAGGCCCAGGCCGCCGTAGGGAACACGAAGGACGCCAACGCACGGCAGCGCGCCTTCAAGGCGTTCGGCTGTCCGAACTACCTCCGCTTCGCCAACGTACGGGGCCCCGGGGCGCAGGCTCCTCTGGGCTGGGTCCTCTCCCAAAGCGCCCAGGCCGACCTCGAAGACCAGCTCGCCAAGCTGCGGGACAAGGGGACGGGCACGGGCTTCACCCTGAGCGGGCAGCTCAGCGACGTCGCGCAGCTCTGCAAGGCGTGACCGTGACCGTGACAGCGGCCGCCGCGGCCTCGGCCGCACCGCGGTAACCGCCTCGGACCAGCGCAGGTACGGGCAGGGGATCCCTGCCCGTACCTGCTCTGCTCAGCTCGCGCGGCTGTAGCGGACGTTTCCACTCCAGATCCGTTCCAGCCGGACGCGGGTTCCCGGGCGTGGGGCATGCCAAATCCTGTCGTGGCCTGCGTAGATGCCGACGTGGACTATGGTCGCGCCTCTGGGGAAGAAGACCAGATCGCCTGGCGCGCGCTGTTTCCGCGAAATGTGGCTCGTGTGGTCGTACTGCTCGTCGGCGGTCCGTGGAAGCCGCCGGCCGGCTTTTCGGAAGGCGTAGAGCGTGAGACCCGAGCAGTCGAACCTCTTGGGTCCGGTAGCGCCGTAGGCATAGGGCGCGCCCCGTTTGGAGGCGGCCACGGCGACGGCTTTGACGCCGTACGGCGAGGCCGCGTCGGCGGGAGTGACGGGCCCGGCCACCGAGGCAAGAGAGATGATGAGCAAGAGGGCCAGCGATCTGGGGGAGCAGGGATTCGGTAGTTGGATTCTTGTGGGTTTTCGGTTGTCCGTCCTGGAGTGGGGCAATCGTGATACCTCCGCATTCAAGTACAGGATCAGCGACTTGTGAGCTGCTTAGTTGCTGTTCTCGATCACATGCGTGTTGGCTCTCGATGGCCGATCAGTCTTCTCCGATGAGTCCGCATTTATCTCGATTGGACACGTTGAAGATTGTCTCGATTGTGCAAAATCATCCGAGATAATATTTAATCGCTATGTTCCGGTAGCTATGCGGGTTTTACTCAGGCGATCGCCGGGCGGAGGCGAACGGGCAGGGTCCGGTGGCCGTTGCTGATCAGGGAGGCGACGGGCTCCAGTTCGTCGGCCGGCACCGCCAGTTCGATGGCCGGGAAGCGGTCGAAGAGCCCCTTGAGGACGGACACGACTTCAAGGCGGGCCAGGGGCGCGCCCAGGCAGAAATGGACGCCGTGCCCGAAGGCGAGGTGGTCCTTCGTGACCCTCGTGACGTCGAAGGTGTCTGCGTCCGGGCCGTGCCAGTCGGGGTGGCGGTTGGCGGCGGCGTAAGAGGCCAGGATCGGCTCACCTTTGGCGATCGTCTGCCCGTCGGGCAGCGGGATGTCGGCGACGGCGAAGCGTATCGGCAGATGCTTGACGGCCGGCTCGTGGCGCAGGGTCTCCTCGACGACCTCACTCCAGCCGATCCGGCCGACACGGACGCGCTCCAGCTGCTCGGGGTGCGCGAACAGGGCGGTGATGGCCTGGTCGATGACGTTGACCGTCGTCTCGTAACCGGCGCTGATCATCAGCAGCAGGGTGTCGCGCAGCTCGGCGTCGGACAGTGCGGAGCCGTCGCCCTCCTCATCGCGGGCGGCGATGAGGAGGGAGGTCATGTCCTCGCCGGGTGTGGCGCGTTTGGTGACGATGAGCCGGTCGAGGACGCCGTAGAGCTGAACCGTGTTCGCGGTGGCCTGCTCGGGGGTGAGGGTGGTGTCGAAGACGCCGTCGACGAGTGAACGGAAGGCGGCGCGCTGCTCGTTGGGGACGCCCATGAGGTGGCCGATGACCGCGATGGGCATCGGGTAGGCGAGCCGCTCACGCAGGTCAGCCACCTCGCCGGGCGGGACGGCCGCGAGCTCGTCCAGCAGGCTGGTGACGATGGCCTCGACGGTGGTCCGGAGCGAGGCGACACGGCGCGCGCTGAACGCGGGAGCGACCATCCGCCGGAGCCGGCGGTGGTCGGCGCCGTAGGCGGTGAACATGTTGTTCACCGCGACCCATAGGGCGAGCGGCCACGTCTGGACGGCCTGATCGAACTCCGGCCAGTGCGCTCGGGCGTCCTTGGACACGTCCGGGCTGGTGAGGAGCTGCTTGAGGAGGGCGGGGTCGGTGACGGCCCACGCGGTCACGCCCAGGACGTCGACGCGGGACGCGGACCCTTGGGCGCGCAGCAGCCGGTGTTCCGCGTGCCGGTCGGAGCCGGCGGGGTCGAGAACGAGCGGGGCGATGGGCTGGAACGGAGTCATCCCCGGACAACACGTGTGGTGTGCAAGCTTGTTCCCGGGCTCACCTGGCAGGGCCGCCGTGCGGAGGAGTGGGGTCCGGAACCGGCGCGCCCGGGCAGCCGGTGTCCCCGGCCGGCAGTGTTCCGTTGAGGAGGTAGGCCTCGACGTGGGCGTCCACGCACGCGTTGTCGTTCTGGAACTGGCCGTGGTCGCCGCCGTTCACGGTGATCAGGCGCGAGCCGGCCAGGCCCCGGTGGGCGCGCACGGCGGCCTCGTAATAAGTCGCCGGATCGTTCGTCGAGTTGAGCATCAGCACCGGTGGCAGTCCCTCGCCGGTCACCTTGATGCGAGGCGCCTTCGACCGCGGCCAGTTCGCGCAGATGGACGCGAACGTCAACTCCCTTGCCCCAGCGAGCGGATGGTCGTACGTGGCTTCCGCGCTCTGCTCCACCCAATAGCGGCTGTCGCGGTTCCACGGGGTGTCGCCGCAGGTGACCGCGAAGAAGTCGGCGAAGAAATTGGCCTCCATGAGGTGCCTGAAGCTCCGCGCGACGGCCGCCCTCGTCTCCGCGGGGGCCTCGTCGGGATGCGCGAGCACCCCGAGGAGCGCCGCCAGACCCCCGAACTGCCGCGCGTTGTATATCGCGTCCGTCGCCGCCGCATCAAGGTGATTGGGGGTGATGACCGTCCCGTCGATGTCGAGCGGGTGGTCGTGCAGGGCGGCCCGCAGCCGCTCGTAATTCGCCTTGGCCTCGGCAGGGGTGCGGCCCTGGTGATACGTCGTGTCGTTCTTCGCCAGCCATGGCAGGAAATCCTGCTCGAACCTCCGCTGGAAACTCAACGGCTGTCCCGTGAGGAACGACTGCCAGGTTCCGGTGAAGTCGATATTGCTGTCGAGAACGACCCGTTCCACGCGACGGGGGAACTCGGTGGCGTAATACGCCCCGAGGAATGTGGCGTAGGAGGGTCCGAAGTAGGAGATTCTCTCCTCTCCGAGCAACTCCCGGTACAGATCCATGTCGTGCACGGCCTGATCGGTGGTGATGTACGGCAGCAGGCCGCCCGAATTGCGTACGCAGTCGCGGACGAAGCCGCGGGCCCGGTCGAAGGTCTGCCGCACGGCCGCCCCGGACCGGTCGCGCAGATCGCCGCTGCCGAAGAACGCGTCGACCGTGTCCTGGTCCGAGCAGACGATGCGGGTACTCGCGCCCACACCGCGCTGGTCGAAGCTGACGATGTCGTACGCCTCCGCCAACTTCGGGCTGTACGAGGCAAGGCGCGCCGGGCGGCCCAGCCCCGACGCCCCGGGACCACCCGCCGCCATCATCAGCACCCCGCGGCGCTTCGACGCGTCCGCGGCGTGCCGCCGGGACACCTCGATCCTGAAGTCCGGTCCGGCGTCAGGGTGGTACCAGTCGCGGGGCACGGCCATCGTGGCGCACTCCAGCGAACCGGACGCACACGGATGCCAGTCGAGCCGCTGGTGCCGGTACCGCTCCGGCACGGGCGGAGCCCCCGCCGCGGTCGCGGCCCCCGCCGGGACGGTGGGCAGGGCCGCCACCGCAGCCAGTGCGCACGCGGCGGCCGCGGCCCACCGGGTCGGTTTCTTGAACAAGGGCATGTCGCTGTCTCCCCGCTTCGATCATTTCGGTCGCCTCGATCGTCGCGCGGAGGGCACCTGCCCTGCGATATCCCTGGCATCCGGTTGCGGGGTGGCACCAGTGCCACCCCGCAACCGCCGTCACGCGGCCGGGACCTACTGGATTCCGGGGATCTGACGGGCCTTGAACGCGTTGCGCACCGCGTCCGCGGCACCCGTGCCGTACATACGCTGCGCCGTGGCGATCGTCGTGAGCGCCGCGTCCCGGAAACTGGTGTCGGGTGCGAAGCCGAACTGCGCGTTGACGATGATGCGGTCGGCGGTTCGCGCGCCCAGGGCGCCGCGGATGTCGAAGAGGGCGCGGGACCAGATCTCGCCGTCGGCGTGGACCTCGCCGACCCGGTCCGCGTAGACCTTGTTGCCGTCGATGCGGCGCAGGCAGTGCGGGGCGGCGCTGTAGGTGACGGAGTCCCAGTCGGCGACGCACGCCAGGTCCGCGTTGCGCGGCCACCCGTACGTGCTGTCCGCATGGGCACCGACCTCGACGGCCAGGTAGTCCCCGAAGGCCTCGCCTATCGCACCGGCCTCGGGAGAGGTGCCGAAGCCCGGGACCTGCGCGTTGTGCACCGCGTGCCCGTACTCGTGAACGATCACCTCGGCGTCCTCGGCGTCGTCGACACCACCCTTGCCGAAGCGGATCTCCGCCTTCTTGTCAGTGAAGAAGGAGTTGTCGGCGCCCCACTGGTTGATACGGACCGCCTGGGCCCGGTTGTTGGCTCCCGGCAGCTCGCTGCCGAAGCCCAGGCCCTGGAGGTACTCCTGTGCCTCATTGACCCAGAAGTAGGCCATGACCTGCTCGAACTGGTCGTCGGCGCGCGTGTAGGAGCCGGCGTCCGCGGTCTTCGCCGAGGCGCCGGTGTCCGATCTGACGTACGCCCACTTGCCGGACAGTCCGCCACTGCCGTCCAGATTGCGCAGGGAGGCGGTGGCATAGGCGGAGGCGGGCACGGCGTCGGCGCCGTCCTTGCCGTCGGTGAGCGTCTGGTCGCCCGAGGACTGGACGGGGTTGACCATGAACACCCGAGCCTGGGGCAGGGCCGGCGCGGGGGCCGAGGCCGAGGCCGTTCCGCTCAGGGAGAGCAGGGCCACGGTGGCGGTGGCCGCGGCGGTCAAGCCGCGGGGTGTGCGGCGAAGCATAGACATCCTCCGATATGGGATGCGGTGTGCCGGACAGTGGGTAGGGGCGTGGTGCGGCCGTGATCATTGCGTACCGCCACCCGTCTTGACCAGACCCGCGACCGAGTCTCCGCCGCCGCCTCCGAGACCGGTGCCCGGGTACCTGCGGAACGGCTTCGGCGGAGCGGCGTTGTCAGTGCCGTGCGCGAGGATCAAGGACATGACGACGACCGTGATCTCCGCACCTGTGGCCACCCGTGACGACTACGACGCGGCGGTGGACAGAGCCCTTGCCGCATCCGCCGCCTACTACGGCGCCGGGGACTCCGATCTCGACGACGCCTCGTACGACCTGCTGGCCCGCCAGATCACGGAGTACGAGACGGAGCACCCCGAGCAGGTCCGCCCGGACTCGCCCACGGGAAAGGTCGGCGGCGGCGCGGCGCCGGTCGGCGACATAGCGCACAGCGCTCCCATGCTCTCCCTGGACAACGTCTTCGACGCCTCCGAGCTGATCAAGTGGGAGGCCTCGCTGACGCGGCGACGCGGCGACGCGGCGACTCGGCGCCCCGGTGGCCGGCGGGTACGCGGTCGAGCCGAAGCTCGACGGCGCGGCGATCGCCGCCCGCTACCGGGACGGCCGGCTGGCCCAGCTCATCACCCGCGGCGACGGCGCGCACGGCGAGGACATCTCCCACGCCATAGGCAGCATCACCGGCCTGCCCGCGCAGCTGGCCGTGGCCGCCACCGTCGAGGTGCGCGGTGAAGTCCTGATGACGCACGAGCAGTTCACCCGGGCCAACGAGATCCGCCGGGCCCACGGGGCCAAGCCGTTCTCCAACCCGCGCAACGGCACGGCCGGCACCCTGCGGGCCAAGGAGCGCCCCTACGTGATCGATATGACGTTCTTCGCCTACGGGGCCGTAGCCGCCGAAGAGGACTGGCCGTTCAGCCTGGGCGGCGGGCACGCGGCCGTGATGGCCGGGCTGGCGGAGGCGGGCGTGCAGACCACCGCGGCGAGCGCGGCGGGCCTGGTCGTCTGCGCGACGCTGGAGGAAGTCCAGGGCAGGGTCGAGGAGATCGCCGCCCTCCGCCCCGGCCTGCCCTTCGGAATCGACGGCGTGGTCATCAAGGCGGACGACGCCGCCGAGCAGGCCAAGGCGGGCTTCGCCACCCGCCACCCGCACTGGGCGATCGCCTACAAGCTGCCCGCGGTGGAACGGCAGACCAAGCTCGTCGGGGTGGAGTGGAACGTCGGGCGCACCGGCATCATCGCCCCGCGCGCCGTCCTCGAGCGGATCGAGGTCGACGGCAGCATCGTGCAGTACGCCACGCTCCACAACCCGGCCTTCATCCGCGACAGCGGCATGATGATCGGCGACACCGTCACGGTGTGGAAGGCCGGCGTTATCTCTGCTTAGTTGGCATGTCTCATTGGCTCTGCCTCGGCACTCCTAGGATTGTCAATAGTTCTTGCACTCTGCTGCGTCGCACTCCTACGGTGCCACCCATGCACCTGATCTACTTCTCCCGCGAAGGCTGGGAGAGCTGGGGTCGTCCTTCGAAGCCGCTCGTACGTGAGGGCATGCCCGTACTCATCGACGATGACCTGCTGTTCGAGGAAGCCGGTGTGGCCCGTCCCACGGTGGCGGTGAACCTGTGGTTGCAGAACCTCCCGCTGGATGGCGCCCCGGCCCAGAAGACCTGGAAGACCTATGCGCAAGCGATGAAGCCCTGGCTGGAGCACCTGGCTGAGGTCGGGGTCCATCCGTTCGAGGACCGCGAGACCCTGCGTGCGGCCCTCAGCAGCTTCTCCGAGTACCGCCTTTCCGGTCCGCTCTCGGCCCGTTGGGACGTGAGCACGTGGAACCAGAACGTGAACCCAGTGGCGCGGTTCTACCAGTGGGCTGTCGAGGAGGGCTTCTGCACGGCGGTGCCGTTCACGTATGCCCTGGTCCGGCGTTTTACCGAGGCCGGCCCCGTGGAGACCCGCCGCAACATGGCGACGCTGCGGGCCCCGAAGCCGCACGCGACGTTGTCGTACCTGGAGGACGACTTCCTTCAGTTGTTCCTCTGGGCTCTGGCGGGTCTGGGGCCCGGCGGCGTACCGGACACCTTCCGGGGCCGCCAGGTGGGGCGCAACGCCGCGATGGCGAAGCTGGTGGTGTCCAGTGGGCTGCGCGCACAGGAGTTCACGCATCTACTCACCTACGAGTTGCCGACTCTGCCGACCCGGCAGACGACGCTGCCGCTGCCGTTCCCGCTGTCAGCCCAGATCACCAAGGGTAAGAAGGCGCGGGAGACCTGGGTCGACGTGGACGCCGCCGCTGAGATGTGGCAGTACGTGGACCTGGACCGGGCGGCGGCCTGCCACGGCAGGGTCTACCGGCCGCGCGAAACATCACGACCCTGCGCGTGCGGGCCCGGGTCGACCCGAACCGGCCTCGCCGATAGGGCCGCTCTCCGGCGGCGGGCCGTGAAACCTGCTGTCCGACCCAGCCGGACCGGTCGGCCGCAACCCGGCGGCCGACCCGTTGATGGGGCTCTTTGAATTTCCCCACCCGGTACTCGGGTGTTGGCCAGACCCGCTCGCGGTAGTGCCCCACGCTGGAACAGGCGGTGGGTACACCGATGGCGAGAGCGGAGGTCGCCGCTGAGCGGGTTGGGGAGGAGAACAGCTACCTATGGCCTACCTGACAAATGATCATCTGGCGGGTTCGTGGGACCAGGAGCGCGGCCAGGGGTCGGCCTCGACGCAGAACCGCCGGCTCGCTGGATACGGAGAGCGAGCCGGTCGGCGGTTGCCCGGCTGTCGATGTACTCGTCTCTGATCGTGCGGAGGTCGTGAGTTCGAGCTCTGACCAGGTAGACGGTCGGCTTGGTGACGCCCCGAGGCCGCCTCGCGGGTTTGAGCCCGGTGCCGCGACTGACGAACCTGGCGAAGAGTCGTGTCCTACCGGCTCGAGGCGCGGCCAACCGCCCCCGCTACGTCCTACTCCTCCGGCTCCCAGACGCGGAGCAGGTCGAGCAGCCCTGCGTCTCCGTCAACGTGCAAGGAGTCGGCCGGGATACGGTCGTACAAGTAGAGGACCAACTCACTGGCCGTGCCATGGATGGAGGCGCCGGCTGCGTCCGAGTCCTCGCCGGTCGCGGCAGTGGGCGCGGGGATGCGGGTGGAGCGTGCGCCGTCGCCGTCGACCGTGAGGCGCCAGGAGCGGCCCTCGGCGGTCTGGAAGTCGAAGGCCGTGGGCTTGTGCGGCCAGGCGCTGGGCGTCGCGACGCAGGTGAACAGGAACTCCTCGACACCGTCGAGGGCGACCTCGGCCGGCAGCGGCTGCGGGGCGCCCGCGGCGAGCTGGGCGTCGTAGGTGTGCACCGCGCTCTCCTGGACCCGGTGCCGGGCGACTCCGCCAGAGGTCCGCGGCGTCTGCAGGGCACTCCACCACGCCCAGCAGCCGGCGTCCGGGCCCGCCTCCCGCAGGGCGCTCAGCAGAAGCTGCGTCGACGCGGCCATCCAGGCCAGCAGGGCCTCACGCTCCCGCGGCACTTCCAGAGCGGCGCGCGCAGCGGTGGCCTCGGCCGGGGGAGCGTCGGCAGGCCCCGCGCCGAGGATGGCGGCCCAGAAACGGTCTCCCCCACCCAGGTGCTTCACCAGATCGAACAGCGTCCACTCGGGGCAGGTCGGCACCTGTGCGTCGAGACTGGGCGCGGAGGCGACCGCGGCGCGGAAGGCGGTCGACCGTTCATCGATCAGTCGCAGCAGGTCAGGGAACTCAAGATTCTTTTCCACGCCGGATGTCTATCACCGTGCTCCGGTGATCGGACAGCGATTTTCACAGTCGCCGCCGGTTGGCCATTGCGGACGTCGTCCTCGCCTCCCACCGCTCGGGTGACAAGCTGCGCACTGCTGCGAGGACGCTGGTGGTGGCGGTACGCCCGGCGTCGGGCCTGTGGGTGCTCTGGCGTCGCCGCGCGGCCGGGCACCTCGGCGACGTGACGTCCACCCGGTGCGCGCGGTCATGCTGCCGCTCGATGTGATGGACGCGGAGGTCACGACGGCGGGGGAGGACCGGTCGGGTCGGGAGTTCATGTCCTGGTCGCGGGGGAGAGCGCCGGGTCCAAGCTGGCCAAGGCGCAGGAGCTGGGCACGAGAATCCTCTCCGAGCAGGAGTTCGCCGACATCCTCGGCGACCAACTGGTGTGACCCGGGGACAACGGCAAGTGGCTGCCCGACCAGGCAGTGTTCTGGAAGGGCTCCGGGGACGTGCTGGCCCTGCCCAGGCTCGCCGCGAACAAGGCGACTTCGGCCGCGGCCGTCTCCGACGACGACCGGGTGGGCGGCTCGGCCGTGAACGCGAAAGGCAAGACCAGGGCCGTCGTATGGAAGTGCGCGAGCAAGCAGGCGTACCTGCCGCAGTAGCGCGCGGCCATGGGCATGGTGAACAGTCTCCGGCACTTTGCCGGCGGCCTCACAGAGCCCTGAGAACACTTGATGGGCGCTCGACGCGGCCCTGCTCGCCGCCGGGCTGCTGATCTCGGGCAAGGCGAGGCACGCACCGGAGCGGTGACCGCGAGGCGCCCCTCGCCCAGGGGCGGCTTCAACAAACCTTCACATGATGTACGTGGTGTGATGCCTCCCTGGCGCTGCCACTCGAAATACCGGTTATGCCCGATGTAATTGGTAGGCATATGCCCGTTTCTGTCCTGCGGTGATGACGGACGGCGGATAACTGTTACTCGATCTTGCGAAGGAGCTGTGGTGATCGGGTAAATGAAATCGGACGGCCCGTCACCCGGTTGCCGCCGCGCACGCGGGAACGCGTCAACGCGGTTGGCCCGGTCACCCGTTCACGTGCTTACATCAGCGCACCGCCGCGGTTCCGCCGCGGGAGTGGACAGGACTGTTTCGTTTTTGCGGCCTGCGCCACGTCTTTTGAGAAGCATTCAGACGAATTGAAGGGTGCGCACATAATGCGTAACGACATCGAGACCCGCGAGATCGCCGACACCGAGCTGGACGCCGTTTCCGGCGGTGTGAGCATCTCCGGTGGCCTCATCGGCGGCGCGACCGGCGACGTCCGGACCGTGCTGGGTGCGGTGACCTCCCTGGAGACCGTCCACGGCGTGCTGACCCTCCCCGGTCAGGTTGAGGGCATCGTCGGCGTCCGCGCTGGTGTCGCCGGTCTCTGATCGAGACATCTGTTGCCCATGAACCCCGGAACTCCTTCCTTCCGGGGTTCATGGCTGCCCGCGCTCAACCACCCGTATCACGAATGCAGTTGAGGGAATAGTCCGTGCAGTTCCGCCAAAAGGCGCTTTCCAAGCTGCAATCGCCAGAAGAGCTTGATCTGCCCGTACGCTTCGCGCGCCCACAGGGCCGGCTCGTCCTTGCCGTCACTGTCGTCGTCATGGCAGTCGCGGGCTTCTGGGCATTCACCGGATCCGTCTCCTCCAAACTGAGCGCACCCGGCATCCTCACCCATGCCGAGGGCAGTTACATGCTGCAGAGCCCCTTCGCCGGACAAGTCACCGCGGTCTCCGCCAAGGAGGGGCAGCTCCTGACCCCCGGCGCGCCCCTGCTCCAGGTCCGCACGGAGCGAGGCGACCAGACCGTGCGCGTCGTGGCCGGCGGGCGCGTGACGACCCTGGTCGCCAAGATGGGCTCCGTGCTCACGACCGGCGCGGACGTCGCGACCGTCGAACGCGTGCAGAGTCCGGACGACCCGCTGGTGGCCATGCTGTACGTGCCCGGCGGAAGCGGCGCGGCGATCCCCGTCGGCGCCTCGGTCGACCTGAGCGTCCAGTCCGCCCCCCGCCAGCAGTTCGGAGTGCTGCGCGGCCGCGTCAAGGCGGTCGGCCGCGCGCCGCAGACACCGGGGCAGATCAGCGGCTTCCTCGGCGACAGCCGGCTCGCCGCGCAGTACTCCAAGCAGGGCAACCCCGTCGCGGTGCTCGTACAGCTGGAGCACTCCTCCACGACCAAGTCCGGCTACCGCTGGTCCTCCACCGACGGGCCCCCGTACGCCGTCGACTCCACGACGCCGGTCACCGCGGCCGTCCACCTCGCAGCGCAGCGCCCCATCGACTGGCTGCTCCCGTGACCGCATCGCAGGAAGAAGCCTCCCAGCTCCCGCCCGCGGGACACCGCCGCCACCGCCCCACCCCCCAGGGCGGCGCCCGCCGCCGCCCGGAGCCGGCGGACAAGAACGACAACAACCCCAGGCGCCGCTCCTCGCGGAACAGGCCGGTGCCCGTCCCCAAGGGCCGGACCCCCCGCACCGTCCGCACCCCCACCGTGCTGCAGATGGAGGCGGTGGAGTGCGGCGCCGCCGCGCTGGCCATGGTGCTCGGCCACTTCGGCCGCTTCGTCCCCCTGGAAGAGCTGCGCATCGCCTGCGGAGTCTCCCGCGACGGATCCCGGGCCAGCAACCTCCTCAAGGCCGCGCGCAGTTACGGGCTGAGGGCCAAGGGCATGCAGATGGACCTGGCCGCGCTGGCCGGGGTCAGCCCCCCGGCCATCCTCTTCTGGGAGTTCAACCACTACGTCGTCTACGACGGCATGGGCCGCCGCTTCGGCCGCCGGGGCGTGTACATCAACGACCCGGGCAAAGGCCGGCGGTTCGTCCCCATGGAGGACTTCGACACCAGCTTCACCGGCGTCGTACTCACCTTGCAGCCCGACGACGGCTTCCGCCGCACCGGCCGCAAGCCCGGCGTCATGGGCGCCATGCCGGCCCGCCTGCGCGGCACATCGGGGACCATGCTCGCCGCCGTCATCTCCAGCCTGCTGCTGGTCGCCGTCGGCGCCGTGGTGCCCGCGCTGAGCCGTACATACATCGACATGTTCCTGATCGGCGACCAGACGTCCCTGCTGGGCGTGCTCTTCGCGTCGATGGCGGCCACCCTGGTACTCACCGCGACGCTCACCGCGCTCCAGCAGGCGAACCTGCTGCGCGGACGCATCATCTCCTCGACCCTGGGCAGCGCCCGCTTCCTACGGCACCTGCTCAGACTCCCGGTCACCTTCTTCGCCCAGCGCAACCCGGCCGACCTGGTCCAGCGCCTCCAGTCCAACGACGCCGTCGCCGAGACCCTCGCCCGGGACCTGGCCGCCGCGGGCGTGGACGCCGTGGTGGTCGTGCTCTACGCGCTGCTGCTGTGGACGTACGACCCGCAGCTCACGGTCCTCGGGGTGCTGATCGCGCTGCTCAACGTCGTGGCCATGCGGATCGTGATCCGGGTGAGGGCCACCGGTACGCAGAAACTGCGCGCCGAGAGCGCCCGGCTCACCAACACCTCGTACAGCGGTCTCCAGCTCATCGAGACGATGAAGGCCACCGGCGGCGAGAACGGTTTCTTCCGCCGCTGGGCCGGCCAGCACGCCGTCACGCTCGACGTGCAGCAGCGGCTCGGCGTCCCGAGCGCCTGGCTGGCGATCGTCGCGCCCACGCTGGCCGCGCTCAACAGCGCGCTGATCCTGATGATCGGCGGCCTGCGCGCCGTGGAGGGGCACCTCTCGGTCGGTCTGCTCGTCGCCTTCCAGGCCCTGGTGACCAGCTTCACCGCGCCGATCACCCGCCTCAACGGCGTGGCCGGACGGATCCAGGACTTCGCGGCCGACGTCGCCCGCCTCAAGGACGTCGAGAACTTCCCCGTCGACCCGCTCTACTCGCGCCGCGAGCCCGGCGCCGGCACCCGGCGCCTCAAGGGCCATGTGGAGCTGGACAACATCACCTTCGGATACAGCCCGCTGGACGCACCCCTGCTGAAGGACTTCTCCCTCTCGGTCGGCCCCGGGCAGCAGATCGCGCTCGTCGGCGGCTCGGGCAGCGGCAAGTCCACCGTCTCCCGCCTGATCTCCGGCCTCTACGCCCCCTGGGAAGGCACGATCCGCATCGACGGGATGCGGCTCGCGGACATCCCGCGCGGCGCGCTGGCCGCCTCCGTCTCCTTCGTCGACCAGGACGTCTTCCTCTTCGAGGGCACCGTCCGCGACAACGTCGCCCTGTGGGACCCCTCCATCCCCGACGAGGCGGTCATCACCGCCCTCCAGGACGCCGCCGTGTACGAGGTGGTGGCCCGGCGGCCCGGCGGCATCCACAGCCCTGTCGAGCAGGACGGCCGCAACTTCTCCGGCGGCCAGCGCCAGCGCCTGGAGATCGCCCGGGCACTCGTGCGCCGCCCCAGCGTGATGATCCTGGACGAAGTGACCAGCGCACTGGACGCGGTGACCGAACAGCTCGTCATCGACAACCTGCGCCGCCGGGGCTGTGCCTGCGTGGTCATCGCCCACCGGCTGAGCACGGTGCGCGACAGCGACGAGATCGTCGTGCTCGACCGGGGCACGGTCGTGGAACGCGGGCGGCACGAGCACCTGGTGGCCGCGCGGGGCGCGTACGCCGAACTGGTCAAGGAGTACTGAGGTGACGTTCCCGCACCACACCACGGTCACCGGGGCACAGCCCGGCCGGGCCGCCGACCCGGTCGTGGCGGCCCTGGGCGGACTCGGCTCGGCGGTCGACTGCACGGGCCTGCGCAGCCTGTCCCTGGAGGGCCCGCTCGTCCTGTGGCTCGTCGTGGAAGGCGAGCTGGACCTGTTCGCGGTCGACGCCGCGCAGGCGGGGCACTGGCACTTCCTGGGCCGGCTGGAGGCGGGCACCCTGCTGCTGGGCCCGCCCGAAGGCCCCGAACACACCCTGCTCGGACGGCCCCTGCACGGCTGCCGGCTGCGCCGCATCGAACTGCGCGAGCTGTACCGCCCCGACTACGGCGACCAGTGGACCGGGCAGCAGATCGGGCAGTGGCCCGGGCATACGACCGGACAGTGGTACGACCAGTGGACCGGACAGTGGTACGACCACGGGCCGGCCGGCGCGGCCGACGCGATGCTGAGCCCCTTGGAGGACGCCTTCGCGCTCGGCGTCGGCCGCGGCCTGCGCGTGCTCTACCAGGCACCCCTGGAGACCCGTCCCACCACCGGCGGCGGCGGGGCCGACGACGACATCCTGTGGATGCAGATCTCCCCCGGCAGCGTGCAGTACGGCGCCGTCTACGAGGGGTACGGAGAGGACACGGCCGGCGCCCTCCTCGTCGACGCGGCGATGTGGCAGGGCATGGTCGACCAGCAGTACCGGCTGCTGTACGCCCTGGACGACTGGATCGAGCAGCTGGAGCGCGCCCACGAGGACCGCACGGCGGCCGGTATCGAGGCCGGCGAGGCTGCCCGTACCCAGGCGGACCAGACGCTGCTGGCTTCCATCGACCGCCGCGGCAGGGGCTCGCGCCGCGGTGCGAGCGACGACGCGACCTTCGCCGTATGCCGCCTGGTCGCGCGCGAAGCCGGCATCACCGTGTCCGAACCGGTCGGGGTGGGCGCCGGCGCGTCGGGGCGGACGCATCCCATCGAGCGCATCGCGGTCGCCTCGCGGATCCGCACCCGCACCGTCAGGCTCGCCGGCCGCTGGTGGCGGGAGAACAGCGGTCCCCTGGTGGGCGGGCGCGAGGAGGACGGGACGCCGGTCGCTCTGCTGTGGCGGCGCGGCGGATACGAGGCCGTGGACCCGGCGACCGGCGCGCGCGAGCGCATAGGCAAGGCCAACGAGGCCGCGTACGAACCGCGCGCCGTCATGCTCTACCGCCCGCTGCCCGACGGGAAGCTGGGCCTGCTGCGGCTGGTGCGTTTCAGCATGCGCGGAACCGGCGAGGAGCTGCGCAGCCTCATCCTGGGCGGGCTGATCGCGGTCGGCCTGGGCGCGCTCGTACCCACCGCCACCGGCAGGGTGCTCGGCGAGTACGTACCCAACGCCGAAAACAGCCTCATCGTGCAGACCGCTCTGGCGCTCATCGCGACCAGCGTCGTCTCGGCCGCCTTCACCCTGCTGCAGAACATCTCCATCCTGCGCATGGAAGGCCGCATCGAGGCCACCCTCCAGCCGGCCGTATGGGACCGCTTGCTGCGGCTGCCGACGAAGTTCTTCACCGGCCGCTCCACCGGCGAACTGGCCGGCGCGGCCATGGGTATCAGCGCCATCCGCCGCGTGCTTTCCGGTATCGGCTCGGTGTCCGTACAGGCGAGCGCGGTCGGCACGATGAACCTCGTGCTGATGCTGCTCTACAGCGTGCCGCTGGCGATGGCGGCCATCGCCATGCTGCTCGTCATCGCCGCGGTCTTCCTGGGCCTGGGGCTGTGGCAGCTGCGCTACCAGCGGCAGCTGATCAAACTCGGCCACAAGCTCAACAACCAGGCGTTCCAGACCCTGCGCGGCCTGCCGAAGCTGCGGGTGGCCGCGGCCGAGAGCTTCGCCTACGCCGCCTGGGCCCGGGAGTTCGCCCGAACCCGCGAGCTCCAGCAGCGCATCGGCCGGATCAAGAACGTCAGCACCGTGCTCAACGCGGTCTACCTGCCCCTGTGTACGCTCGCCATGTTCATGCTGCTGGCCGGACCGGCCCGAGGCAGTATGTCCGCCGGCGAGTTCCTCACATTCAGCACCGCCGTGACGATGATGCTGTCCTCGGTCACCCAGCTGACCGGCGCACTCATCTCGGCTGCCGCCGTACAGCCCATGTTCGAGCAGATCAAACCACTCCTTCAGGAGACCCCCGAGGTCCGCGGCTCCAGCACCCAGCCCGGAGTGCTCAGCGGCGCCATCGAGGTGAAGAACCTGTCCTACCGGTACACGGACGGCGGCCTGCTCGTCCTCGACGGAGTGTCGTTCCAGGTGCGGCCGGGGGAGTTCGTCGCGATCGTCGGGGCCAGCGGCTGCGGCAAGTCCACCCTGCTGCGACTGCTCATCGGCTTCGACGAACCCCTCTCAGGCAGCGTGCTGTACGACGGGCAGGACCTGGCGGCGCTCGACCAGACGGCGGTACGCCGTCAGTGCGGCGTCGTCCTGCAGAACGCCCAGCCCTTCTCCGGGTCGATCCTCGACTGCATCTGCGGTGCCGAGGCGTTCTCGCTGGAGGAGGCGTGGGAGGCCGCCGCGATGGCGGGCCTGGCCGAGGACATCAAGGCCATGCCCATGGGCATGCACACCATGCTCTCCGACGGTGGCGGCACCGTCTCGGGCGGCCAGCGCCAGCGGCTGATGATCGCCCAGGCCCTCATCCGCAAGCCGCGCATCCTCTTCCTGGACGAGGCCACCAGCGCGCTGGACAACGAGGCCCAGCGCGTGGTCATCGAGTCCACGCGCGCCCTGCGCTCCACCCGCGTCGTGATCGCCCATCGGCTGTCCACGGTCATGGACGCGGACCGGGTGATCGTCATGTCGGACGGGGGGATCGTCCAGCAGGGTCCGCCGGCGGAACTGCTCGCCGATACGGACGGCCTCTTCCATGAACTGGTCCGCCGTCAGATCAGATAGCCCGGCGACCTCTCGGGGGCGGGGATCAACTCCATCTGTGGACAGGACCATTGCCGATCACGCGGGGCGGCGACGGCGCACGATGGCCTGGAGGGGGGTGGCGGGTTGCAGGAGCAGGCCGACCTGCGGGGCTACACCGGGGGCGGGGATGTCGAGGTGCCAGCGCTGGGCGACGGTGGCGAGCAGCAGAGCGGCTTTGACCTGCGAGAACCGGGCTCCGAGACAGGTGCGCTGACCACCGCCGAAGGGGTACCAGGCGTGGTCGGGTACGGGGTCGGCAGCGTCGGCGTCCCAGCGCTCCGGCCGGCAATGGTTCCTCGGACTTGACGCACTCGATGATCTTGGTGCTCATCGAGGTGAAGTTCCCCCGTACCCGCGACAGCTAGCCCGGTTCTCCCCCGAAAGGAGTGGCTCAGTCGCCACTGACGGCGAACGGACCGCCCGCGCCGAAGGCCAGTTCGGCGAAGCGCTCGCCGATGCGGCGGTGACCGGCGGTGTCGGGGTGAAGCTGGTCGGGCAGCGGAAGCTCGGCGAAGTCCGGTGCGCCGTAGAGGGACCGACCGTCGAGGTAGTGCAGGTTCGGGTCCTCGGCCGCCCGTTGCGCGGTGATGCGGGAGAGCTCGTCCCGGATGACGTTGAGCGTCAGCCGCCCGGCGGCGACGTCCGACGGGTCGCCCGCGGCCCGGAAACTCAGCTTCGCGGAGTCGAAGTCCGGTGCGGTGGGGCCCGGGGTGTCCTCGTGGATGGGACAGAGGACGGGGGAGACGACCAGCAACGGGGTGGTGGGGTGCCCCTCGCGGATGGTGTCGAGGAAGCCGTGGACCGCGGGGGAGAAGGCGCGCAGGCGCATCAGATCGGTGTTGACCAGGTTGATGCCGATCTTGAGGCTGATCAGGTCCGCGGGGGTGTCACGCATGGCGCGGGCGGTGAACGGGTCGAGCAGGGCGTTGCCGCCCAGACCCAGGTTGATCAGTTCCACGCCCCCGAGTGCGGATGCCAGTGCCGGCCAGGTCGCGGTCGGGCTGTCGGCGGAGGAGCCCTGGCTGAGCGAACTGCCGTGGTGCAGCCATACCCTGCGGCCGTGGTCCGGGACGGCCTCGACCGGGGCGTCGGTGCGCAGGGTGATCAGCTCGGTGATCTCCCCGTGCGGCAGCCAGATCTCGATCTCCTTCAGGTCGGCGGACAGCCCGGTGAACCGGATGGTGCCGGGCGGGCCGGGCCGGGTGGCCGCGGACTGGGCGGCCATGTCGACGGTGTGGACGTTCCCGCCCGCCACGCTGGCCCGGCCGGTCCGGCGGCCGTCGACGAGCAGGTCGTACACACCGTCCGGACGCGTCGGGGCGCCCAGGTAGACCGTCTTCGTGGGGAGCACGTCCAGTTCGACGGCGGTGGCCCGGGTACGGAAGGCCAGCCGCACACCGGAGGGTTGGGCCTCGACCATGGCCAGGCCGCTGGGGAACTGTTTCCGGGCCCAGGCGGGCAACCGGTGGGGCAGCACGCCGTGCGCGGTGCGTTCCAGGTCGAGGGCGCCGCGCAGGATGCGGGGTTCGATGGGTGTGGTGATCCAGCCAGTGGTGTGGGGGGCACGGACGACGGACGGATCGGCGATTGGCTCCATGAACAGCGACAATAGGGACCGTAGGTTCCAATGGCTCACGAATTATCCCCGGCCGGCGCCCCGCGACGCGCTCCTGCGTCAGCATCGTGCGATCGCACCGTACGGAGCGAAGTAACTCGCCATCCACACGCCGCGAACCCCTGCGCTCTTGGCCGGGCCCCTTCCGGAACGGCACACTGGTGATGTTCGCGATCCGCAAGTCGAGGAGTGACCGTGCCCGTCCCGATCATCATCGACTGCGACCCGGGGCACGACGACGCCCTCGCGATCATGCTGGCGGCGGGTGATCCCGCTGTCGATCTCCTCGCCATCACCACTGTCGCCGGCAATCAGACGCTCGCCAAGACCACCTTGAACGCGCGCCGGGTCTGCACACTCGCGGGAATCGCCGACGTACCCATCGCGGCCGGCTGCGACCGCCCGCTCGTCGAACCGCTGAAGGTGGCGGACGACGTGCACGGCACTTCCGGCCTTGACGGACCCCAGTTCCCCGAACCCACCGTGGACGTGGTCCCCGAGCACGCGGTGGATCTCATCCACCGGATCCTGACCAGCCATCCGGAACCGGTCACGCTCGTCCCGACCGCTCCGCTGACCAACATCGCCCTGCTGCTCACCCGCTACCCCGGTGCCGCCGCCCGCATCCGAGAGATCGTCCTCATGGGAGGCTCGACGGAGCGGGGCAACCGGACCCCGGCAGCCGAGTTCAACGTCCAGGCCGACCCGGAGGCCGCGGACATCGTCTTCCGCAGCGGTGTACCGGTCACCATGTGCGGCCTCAACGTCACCCACCAGGCGCTCGCCACGCCCGAGGTGGTGGCCCGCTTCAACGACATGGGTACCGACCTCGGCCGTACCTGCGCCGAGCTGCTGATGTTCTACGCGTCCACCTACCGCGAACTGTGGGGGTTCCAGGACCCGCCGCTGCATGATCCCGTCGCCGTCGCCCGGGTGATCGATCCGAAGATCGTGCACTGTGTGGACGCCAATGTCGTCGTGGAACTGCACGGCCGGTACACGCGGGGGGCGACCGTCGTCGACCTGCACCGGTACATGGACCGACCGGTGAACGCGCAGGCGGCGATCACCCTGGAGGCAGACCTGTTCTGGGACCGGATGGTCGCCGCTGTCGCGACCCTGGGCGGCCGCAAGGGCTGAGCGGCGCGTCAGGTTCCGGCCGGACGAGGCCGGAGCGAGGCCGAAGCGAGGCCGAGGGAGGCTGAAGGAGGCCATCGAAGTGCTCTGAGGGCTGTCCGGGGCGGATGATGGCAGTGTGGAAGCGGAACCGGAACCGGAATTCGGCGGGGCCGAACCCGCCGACGCCCTCGGCATCGCACCGACCGCCCGCACGGCGGTGGCGTGGATACCGCCCCCGGAGCTCTGGCCGAGCATCCAGGACATCCGTTGGGAGCACGATCCACAGATCCGCCGGTGGCCGCCACACGTCAACCTGCTCTTCGGTTTCGTGCCGGAGGCGGAGTTCGCCCGGGCTGCCCCGCTGCTCGCCGCGGCGGCCGCCGAGAGGGTGCCGTTCGACATACGGCTGGAGGGAGTTCACGCCTTCAGACACCGCGCGTACGCCACCGTCTGGCTCGACCCGGCTGCTGCCGACAAGGCGCCATGGTCCGGCCTGCACCGGGCGCTGGGGGAGCGGTTTCCGCGCTGCCGAGGCCGAGGCGAGAGCTTCACACCGCACCTCTCCCTGGGACGGACGCGGAATCCGAAGAAGCTCGCCGCCGAATGCGCCGCCCGCCTCGGCGGGCAGTCGGCAAGGGTCGGGGAGGTGGTCCTCCTCTCCCGCCGGGCCGACGGGCCGATGCGGGCACGGGCCGCTATCACTCTCGGAACGGGCCAGGTCACGTGGCTCCCGGAGACCGGCCGAGCCGGTCAACACAGCACGCATCACTAACGTAACTCAGTGTGAAAGCACGCCCGCTCTCACCGTCGGCGGGGGGGGCTGACACGGGGGAGGCGGCTCAGGAGAGCGCCAGCCGCATGATCCGGCCTTCGCGCCCCAGCCATGGGGGCGGCGGCCGCGGTCCGGGCGCCCTGGACTCCCCGAAGTCCGAGAGTGTGGGCATCGCGCGGTTCGGTGTGGGAGGCGGCGCGTAACCGGTCCCGCAGCAGGGTCAGTTCACGGCCGGGCGGGACGCCGAGCTCGCCGGCCAGCAACGTGCGCGTGTCCGCGTAGACCTCCAGGGCCTCGGCGAGCCGCCCGCAGCGGTGCAGGGCCAGCATGAGGTGCGCCCGCAGCCTCTCGTCCAGGGGGGACTCCTGGACCAGCGCCACCAGATCGGGCACCACGGCGTTGTGCCGGCCCAGGGCCAGCTCGCAGGCGACCAGCCGCTCCTGCGCCTGCCTGCGCAGCCCGCACAACCGCTCGCGCTGTCGCTCGGCGTCGGGCCCCGGCACGCCGGCGAGCGGCTCCCCGCCCCACAACTCCAGGGCCCGCGTGAGCAGATCGTGCGCCGGACCGGTCTCGCCGCGCTCGCTCAACTCCCGCCCGGCCGTCACCTGCCGCTTGAACACGATCGCGTCGACTGACTCCGCCGGCACCCGCAGTGCGTACCCGTCGCCGTCCGACACCAGCAGCCGGTCCCGGTCCTGGTCCCGGCCCCGTACCACGCGGCCGGGTTCGAGCAGGGCACGCAACCCCCACGCGTACGTACGCTTCCCACCGCCCGGCCGGGCGGCCGTTCCCCCCACACCGCCGAGATGAGATCCCGCAGCGCCCGCCTGTTCCGTCTCCTGTCGGTCCCGCGGCTGGCGACGCTGGACCTCGCAGGGGCGGCGGCGCTGGCCGGGCTGGAGCCGTCGGAGGCGGAGCGGTACCTGGAACGGGTAACGGAGCTCGGACTCCTGGAGTCCCCGGCCCCGTTCACCTACCGGTTTCACGATCTGCTGAGGGAGTTCGCCGCCGCGCGGTCCCGGCAGTGCGACGGACAGGAACGTACGGCGGCCCTCCTCCGGCTGGCCGACCACATCCTGGCCTGCGCCCGCAACGCCTACGCCGCCGAGCGCCCGGGCCACCCGCTTACGGACCTGCCGGACCTGCTGACCCCCACGGTCTCGAACGGTACGCCCTCCGCCCCTTCGGCCTCTTCCGCCCCTTCCACCCCGTCCACCCCGTCCACCCCGTCCGCCCCCGAGCGCGAAGGGCGGCCACCACTCGCGTTCCACCCCGAGGCCGTTCTCGCGGTAGCCGTACAGACCGTGGAGGCGGCCCCCTCGGCCGTCGGGCTCGTCGCCGATGCGGTGCTCGCCCTCGACCCGCTGCTCGACGGCTCGTTCCTGTGGGCCGCCCTCATCGCCCCGGCCCATCGCATCCTGCGCGCCGCCGGGGAACAGGGCCATGTGCGCGCGGCCGGCCGCATCGGCTACATGCTGGGGGCCGCCCTCACCCGGCTGGGCAAGTTCGACGGGGCCGAGGGCACCCTCCAAGACGCCGAGCGCGCGGCCCGTGTGGTCGCCGACGAGGTCGTACGGACCGAAATCCTCACCTGCCGGGCTCTGGTCCGGCAGGGACGCGCCGACTGGGGGCGGGCCGACGCGCTCTACCGGGAGGCGATCACCGTCGGTGCGGCCTGTGGGAACGTGTGGGGCACCACCAACGCCCTCTCGAACAGCGTCAGCGCACTCCTGAACCTGCGCCGCTTCGGCGAGGCCGCCGAAGCCGGCCGGGCCAGTCTGACCGCCGCCCGCGACAGCGAGGACCGCTACGGCGAAGCCCATGCGCTCTACAGCCTGGGAATCGTCGCCCGGCACACCGGCAGCACGGACGAGGCGATCGCCCGGCACAGGCAGAGCGCCGAGCTGGGCGTGCGATGGGGCTACCCGGCCTTCGAGGTGATGAACCTGATCTCGGAGACCGCGGCCCATCTCGCGGCGAACCGCCCCTGGGATGCCGCGGAGTGCGGCGACCGCGCGCTGGCCGCCGCCCGCCGGGTCGGATGGCGCGCCGCCGAGGGGCGAACCCTGCACCTCCTGGGCACCGCGCTCGCGGCGGTCGGTGACCGCGACCGTGCCAGGGCCCGGCTGAAGGAGGCCATGGTGCTCCTCGGCGCGCTCGGCCTGCCCGAAGCGGCGAAGGCCTCGGCCGTCCTGGCCTCGCTCCCCACCGAGCTACGCACTGAACTCCCCACCGAGCTACGCACTGAACTCCCCACCGAGCTCCCCACCGAGGCCGCGCTCTGACGGTCGCCGGCCGCCTCCGGGAGAAATTGCAGCAGGCACCGACATCGATACCGTCCGTTGCGTAGGCTTGCCGTCTACGGACGGCTCCGGCACCGCGGTGTCCTGCTGACGGGTATGGAGCCGCAGGCATACCAGGCGGTGCACCTTCCCATGTCCGACGGCTTATGGCTCACGGGCGGCCCGCGATCGACGCCGATCGCCTCACGCGGGTCCAGCAGAGGCCACCCCGTTCCGGGGCCTCGTGACCGGTCACAGCTCGGGCACAGGCCAGACCGTCAGACTGGCCCGCCGAGCCGGCATCGACGTCCGCACCCGGACCGACCCGCGACCTCTGCCGCTCCCACCCCCGGAAGGACCCCGTGAGCCACTACGAGTATGCCGACGCCGAAGACAAGCGCCTGATCGTCGAGCCCACCCGCACCGGCGTCCGCTTCATACCCGGCCCCACCGGTGTCGACGTCCCGCACCACCAGATCGAGGCCGTTATCGCAGGCATCCGGGACGCGGCCTGCCAGGCCACCATGCGGGAGGCGGCCCCGGGCCCCTGATGGCTGGAGTCCAGGGCGCTGACGGCCGCGGCCGTCGCTCCCGCGGGCGCGGAGGTCCGCGTCGCCTACGACCCGGACCGCCGGGTGTCCCCGGCGGTGGAGGGCGATACCTCGCCCTGGAAGTCCGCTCTGTGGGCCGTGCTCCTCCTCGCCTTCAGTACCGGGATGGCCGCGAGGAGGCGCGCCCTGGACTCCGAGGACGCCCGGTGAGGCATGGGTCCCGGTGCGCCCGGGCCACGGCACTAGGTTCCGGGCTTGCGGCCGTAGACGTACACATCGTCACCGTTCTTGAGCATGTTCCAGTACGCCTTGGCGTCCGCGGGCCGCATGTTCACGCAGCCGCCCGACCCGGGCGGGTTCCACATGCTCTTGTTCACCGAGTGGAAGGCTATGCCGCCGTCGAAGAACTGTGAGTAGGGCATCTCGACGTCGTAGATGGTCGACCAGTGGTTGATGCTGCGGTAGTAGATCTTCTTCAGGCCGGTCCGGGTTTCGGTGCCGGCTTTGCCCGTGCGCACCGGGACGGGGCCGTAGACGAGTTCCCCGCCGTCCTGGACCCAGCTGAGCTGCCTGGTCAGGTCGACGCAGGCGATCCGCCCGAGGTTGACGGGGCATTTGCCCGCCCGGTTGGGGGTGTTGCCGGCCGCCCGCTGGTCCAGCATGGTGCTCATCGTGCGCCAGGTGAGCGGTCCCGCGTACCCCGCGGTGGGGGTGATGCCGTGCGTCGCCTGGAACGCCTTGACGGCGTTGCAGTCGGCCGCCGACTGCCACCCGTCGACCGGCCGCCCCAGAAACTGCTCGACCTGCCGCTGGTACGGCCCGGTGGTCACGTTGCAGGACGCGGCCTGCGCCGTCCCGCCCCCGGCGACCACCAGCGGCGCCGCCAGCGCCACCGCGCCGCCGACCACTGCCGCTGCCCGTCGCCTCGTACGCTTCCGCATGAATGTCACGTCGGCCTCCCGACGCATTTCTTCCCCGCCAGGAGCCGGAACGTGCCGGAGCTCGGGGTGAGTTGGGTTCCCGGGTCCGTAAATCACCTCGTACCAATGCCGTACGGGCGTGCACGGGGGTGATGCGGAGCACGCGGCCTGTTGGCGCGATGCCCCGCATCCCCTTCCGCGTCCTACCGGTCCTGGGAAAGCTCGTACAGCTCCCGGAACATGCCGCCCTCCACGGCCACGAGTTGGTCGAAGCTGCCCTGCTCGGTGATCCGCCCGGCGTCGAGGACGACGATGCGGTCGGCGAGCCGGCAGTTCTCCATGCGATGCGTGACGATGACCGTGATCCGCTCTTCCCTCATGTCCCGCAGCCCGGAGAAGACCATGTGCTCACCACGCGGGTCCATCGCGGACGTCGGCTCGTCCATGACCAGGAGTGCCGGGCGGCGGTGGAAGGCCCTGCCGCAGGCCAGGCGCTGCCACTGTCCGCCGGAGGGCTCGTGCCCACCCCACAGGGAGCGGGCCAGCAGTGTGTCCAGGCCGCCCGGGAACCCGGCGACGGTCAGCCTCATGCCGACCGCGTCCAGGGCCTCCCAGACGGCTTCCTCACCGCGCGGGCCGGGCTGGCCGAGGGTGATGTTCTCGCGGGCGGAGAAGGGCCAGTGGCCGTACGACTGGGTGACGAGGCCGACATGTGTCCAGGCGGTGCGCTGGTCGGAGTCCGAGGTGGGTACGCCGTCCCAGGAGACCGTGCCGGTGGTCGGGGCCGTCAGCGCGGTCAGGAGCCGGATCAGGGTGGACTTCCCCGCTCCGTTCTCGCCGACGACGGCGACGACCTCGCCCCGGTTGAGGGTGAAGGACACCGGGCCCAGCGCGGGAGTGTCCTTGCCCGGGTAGGTGTACGTGGCCTCCTCCAGCCGGATCTTCTCCGGAGCCTGCGCCACCTGAGGTCCGCGCGCTCCCGACTGCTCGGCGGACTGCTCGATGAAGGCGGCGTAGTCGCCGAGGTAGAGGGCGTGCTGGAACATCGCCGCGCCGTACACGACCAGGCTGCTCAGGGCGGCGGTGGAGGTCCGCATGGCGACGATGGCCGTACCGGCGGCGCCGATGGCCATGTACCCGCCGACGACGAGTCCGGCGAGCGCACCGTAGGTGAGGACGACGAACGCCCCGGAGGCGGTGGCGGCGATCAGGTAGACGGTGAGGTAGCGGGGGGCCGAGGAGACCATCCTGGAGTCGATGCGCCCGCACACGGCCTCGTACCAGTGGTGGCAGTACTCGCGCATGGAGTTCCCGCGCAGCTCGTCAGCGAGCTTCGGGGTGGTCAGGTGCCAGCGCATCATGTGCTTGATGTTCCGCGAGGCGATCGTCTCGTTGTGGAGGGCGTAGTCGAGGCGGGCGGCGTAGACCGAGCCCAGACCCCGGGGAATCACCGACAGCAGGAGCAGTGGCAGCAGGAGCGGGTGGACCACGGCGAGGACGGAGGCGACGGCGATCATGTCGATGAGGCCGCCGGTGAAGCCCAGCACGTCCTGCAGGAGCATGGCGGAACGGGCGGATCCGGTCTCGGCGGCCTCGGAGCGCTCGGTGAAGTCGGGGGCGTCGTAGGCGGCGAGATCGACGTCCATGTGGGCGTCGACCATGGCGAGGTCGGCGAGGGTGGACATGCCGGGGGCCAGTCGGCGGGCGGCGCTGCCGGAGGCGATGGAGGCCAGCGCCCCGAGCGCGGTCATCGCGGCCGCGACGATCAGCGGCCACGCGGCGGCCGTGATGCGCTCCTCCACGGTTCCGCCCGTCAGGAGCGGCCCCATCGCCCTGGAGATCGCCGCGAGGGCCGCCGCCGTGCAGATCCCGCCGAGGACCTGGGCGCAGACCAGTACGAAGAACGCGGTCCGGTTCACGGCCAGAGCGAGGCGGGCGGTGTGGGCGAGGGAGGCCGGCACGCGGCGGGCCATCTGGACCAGCGACAGCCGCTCCATGGCCTGCTTGTGCTGACCCCAGGTGAACTTGAACTCCGGCGGCGCGGCCAGGACGGGTTTCTCCGCCTGCTTCCCAGTCTTCCCAGTCATCTCGTGCTCCTTCGACTCGTCGGTGCGGGGCGCCAGTTCGGCCGGTGTGCCGGCATGACGAAGAAGCCCACCCCCCGACGTGGGGGAAGGCGGGCGCGGTGTCCGGGGGAACTGGAGGGAGTGAGTAGACAGCAGGCCGGAGGGCGGAGCAACGGGATCTGGCCGACCTGCCGACGCCGGCGGCACCGGCCCGCTGGCGGTCCGTGTCGGGCCTCGGCGGAGCGCCGGGGATGCCGGGACGCGGAGAACGGCCGGAACCCGTCGGTGAGTGGGGTGGGCCTTCGGAAATCGGTTGCGGCCCAGGGCGAGGGGGCGGGCTGACGGCTGACGGTGCTCGGCGGGTGCTCGTGCGGGAGGGCGATCGGGCGGGTGGGTGCTCGTGCAGGCGGCGGTCGGGTGGGCGGTGCTCGTGCGGGCGGGCGTCGGGCGGGCGCGGGCAGGGGAGAGCCGCTCACCACCGGAGCAGCGGATCCATCCTGAGGCGTGTCGTTCTGCGGCCGCGTGGGTGGTTTCCCCGCCGCGTCGTGGTGCGGCCGGGCGGCCGGGGCACGAGGATGGGGCCGCCCCCGCACCCCGACGTGCAGACAGGAGCTCTTCCGTGCTTGAACGCCAGCGCCGTAAGAAAGCGACCGAGGTCACCTTCGTCCTGCCGGCCGATGCCCCGCCCGGGCCGGTCAGCGTGGTCGGCTCGTTCAACGACTGGAAGCCCGGCACGCACGTCCTGGAGGCCCGGCTGGATGGCACACGGGCGGTCACCGTCGCCCTGCCCGCCAAGAGCACCCACTCGTTCCGCTACCTCGCGGCGGGGGACTACTGGTTCAACGACGAGGCCGCCGACGGCCAGGACGGCCCCAACTGTCGCCTGGACACCTGACACCGGCTCCTCCAGGACGGGGACGCCGGGGCCGGAAGGTCCCGGCTGTCACCTGGAGGCCTCCTGCCGAGGCCCCGGCGCCATGTATCCGGTGCTGCCGGTCAGCCGGTCAGCCGGTCAGCCGGTCAGCGGGTCAGCCGGTCGGCTGGTCAGCCGGTCAGGGTGGTCAACGCGTGGGCCACGCAACTCTACGGTGTCAGCATTGAGTTGACCGCTGCACGTTCGGGTGGTTCCGCCGGGGTCTACGCGCGTCCGGTGCTCGGGGCCGCTGCGGGGCCCCGAGGGTGGGTTCGTGATCACTGAACCCACTTCCCCGACTCCCGACTCGCCCAGCCGCCGCACGCTGCTCGCCGGCGCGGGCGCCCTCGCCGTGGCCGGCGGTGTCGCCGCGGCGATTCCCGCCACCGCGGCCCCCGCCACCTCCCTCGCGCCCGCCTCAGCGCCTTCGGCCGACACGGAGACCTGCCTGTCGGTCGCCCGCGCCGTCCTGGTCCGGGACGACAACGACGAGTCCCTGGTGCCCCGTTACTCCGACATCCTGCTGAAGTCCGGCCTGCCCCGGTCCCGCAGGGCCCCCAAGAAGGTGCTCGTCATCGGCGCCGGGCCGGCCGGCCTCACCGCCGCCCACCTGCTGCGCTCGGCCGGACACAAGGTCACCGTGATCGAGGCCAACGCCAACCGCGTCGGCGGCCGCATCAAGACCTTCCGGGCTGGCGGCCATGAGGGCGCCGCGGCCCCCTTCGCCGACCCGAAGCAGTACGCCGAGGCCGGCGCCATGCGCATCCCCGACAGCCACCCCCTGGTGACCGGGCTCATCGACAGCCTGGGGCTGAAGCGCCGCCCCTTCCACCTGGTCGACGTGGACGGCTCGGGCCGCCCCGCGTACCGCACCTGGATCCTCGTCAACGGCCTGCGGGTCCGGCGCGCCGACTACGCGCGCGACCCGCGCGCCGTCAACCGCTCCTTCGGGGTCCCCGCCGCCTACGAGACCGTCCCGGCCGCCCAGATCGTACGCGGCGCCCTGGCCCCCGTACGCAAGCTGATCGACGGCAAGGAGGGCCGTGCGCTCGTCGAGGGCTGGGCGCAGGTCATCCAGCGCTACGGCCACATGTCGATGTACCGCTACCTCACCGACGAGGCGAAGCTCGACGAACAGACCGTGGACCTGATCGGCACGGTCGAGAACCTCACCTCCCGGCTCCACCTCACCTTCCTCCACTCCTTCATCTCCTCCGCCCTGATCAGCCCGGACACCCGCTTCTTCGAACTCCCCGACGGCACCGGCACCCTGGCCGACGCCCTGTACGACCGGGTCAAGGACCTGGTGCGGCTCGACCGGCGCGTCACCCGGATCGCCCAGGACCCGGAGAAGAAGAAGGTCACCGTGGAGACGGTCTCCGAGGGCCGCGGCGGCAGCCCCGTGGAGCGGGAGACGTTCACCGGTGACATCGCCATCGTCACCGTCCCGTTCTCCGGGCTGCGGCACATCCCGGTCACGCCCGCCCTCTCGTACGGCAAGCGGCGCGCGGTCACCGAGCTGCACTACGACGCGGCGACCAAGGTGCTGCTCGAATTCAGCCGCCGCTGGTGGGAGTTCACCGAGGCGGACTGGAAGCGCGAGCTGGAGGCCGTACGCAAGGGCCTGTACACCGACTACCAGCTGGGCCGCACGAAGGGTGACGGCGCGCTGCTGGGCGCCCACCCGGCGACGCCGAAGGGCCATGTCACGCAGGCGCAGCGCGCGCACTACGCGGCCAGCCGGCTCATCGCCCGGGACCAGCCGGAGGCCGCGGGCGTGATCGGCGGCGGCTCCACCACGGACAACCCCAACCGCTTCATGTTCCAGCCCTCGCACCCGGTGGAAGGCAGCGCGGGCGGAGTGGTCCTGGCCTCCTACAGCTGGGCCGACGACGCCCTGAAGTGGGACGCCTTCGACGACGCCGAGCGGTACCCGCGCGCCCTGTCCGGCCTCCAGGAGGTGTACGGGCAGCGGATCGAGGTGTTCTACACGGGCGTCGGCGCGACCCAGTCCTGGATGCGCGACCCGTACGCGTACGGCGAGGCCTCGGTACTCCTGCCCGGGCAGCACACCGAGCTCTTCCCGCACGTACGCCGCCCCGAGGGCCGGCTGCACTTCGCCGGCTGCCACACCTCCGTCAAGCCGGCGTGGATCGAGGGCGCGCTGGAGTCGGCCGTACGGACCGCGCTGGAGGTCCACCTGGCCGAGTGACCGCCGGCCCCTGGAATTCCGTGCCGAGGGCGCGCCCCGTCGGCGGCAGGCCGCTACCGCGTACGCCGCACACCCCGTCGCCGCGGGGCGCGTTCACGCCGGGCTCACCCGGATGGATCCGAAGGGCGGCGTCGAAAGGATCGGCCGGTCCGGCCCACATTGCTTCCCGCATGGGTGGGCCACGTTGACAGAAACGCAATGACGTGCGAGAAAGAGGCGCCCCGGCCGGGACCGGACAAAGCGTCTCTCGCTGACTCCGTTCACCCCGCGAACCCGCCACTCCCGCCCACACGCGCGCTGAAGAGCCGCGAAATCCAATGCGCCTTCGGCCGCGGATGCGGGAATAGTGGGTACATCCGACATCATCACCGCGTCACCGAACGGACGGCTCCCCTTTGACCATCATTCCCGGATCGCGCGTCCCTGGGAGAACCTGGACGGTCCGGCTGACCGGCCACGCCGATCACACCGTCAGCGTCGCCTGCAGCAACCTGACCTGCCGTATGCCTCCCCGGTCCCGCGACACCGCCGCGATGCGCCGCTTCGCCGCCGAGCACGCTCGGGCGCATGCCCGTCTGGTCACGGTCAGGCCCAACGCCGCGTGCGCCTGCGGCGCCGCCGAGTGCTCGTTCCACGAGAACGCCCGGGCGTCCTGCTTCGGCACCCCGCTGCTGCTCCTGGTCCACAACCCGGTCATCGGCCAGGTGTGGACGCTCATGGAGGTCTGCCAGGCCTGCGCACCGCTCATCCCGAACGTGTCCGTCCTCGCCCGCGCATCGCGCCCGGCATCCGCGGCGCCCACCGCCACGTCCGCGCCCACCGGCCGGCCCTTGGCCCCACCGGTCGTTCCGGGCGGTTTCTCTTCCCCGGAAGCGGCTCCCGAGGCCACCCCGAACCGCCGTCGGCCCCCGCGCCGGGTCAGCCGCACTCAGTCCAAGCGCTGAGCTCGGCTTTCAACCGGTAAGGGCGCCCCGGCGCTCCGTGTTGCCGAGGACGCCCCACCAGACGGAGCCGAGCAGCAGAACGCCCGGGCCGACCCCGGCGACCGCCGCGATGGTGGCCTGGGAGGATCCGTAGGCGCACAGCGCCAGCCCCACCGCGCCGCACGCGGACATCCCCGCGCCCAGCCAGCGAAGCGGCGGCAGCGCCCAAACGGCCGCGAGCCCGAAGAAGTGCAGCCCGACCACGAGCGCGATCCAGGCCACCGTCGCTCGCGGGGCGTGCAGCAGGCTGTTGATGGCAACGAACCCGGCCAGTCCGATGACCACCTCGGCGGCCACCACGAGCCAGTAGCGCCGTCCGAAGCCCGTCCGTGGCGCGGCGTCAGCCGTCTGTGGCGCGGTGTCAGTCGGCCGGGGCGCGCGCCCGCGCCGCAGCACGACGAACAGGCCGGCGAACGCGGCGATCGCGAGCCCCCGCAAGGGAGCGCCCACGTTGGTCGGCAGAGCACCGGCGTTCACCACGATGAAGACGAGCCCGAATATGCCGCCGATGTACCGACTTAGAGCGACCGGCAGTAGGTGCCGAAACACGGTCGTTGTGAGGGGTGGCAGCAGAACGGGCACAGGCCCACGTGAT
>NZ_JAGGOY010000096.1 GCF_018614095.1 Streptomyces sp. ISL-87
GATACCGACCCACGCTCCTAGTGCCGTGGCCGGTGAACCTTGCCGGTCACGGCGCTAGGGACTGACCGCCGGGCTCGGCGTCCGCGTCGGGCCCGGTGAACCGGTCGCGCCAGGGGAGGAGGCCCCGTCCGTCGGGGTCTTCTCCTCGCACGTCACGGAGAACTCCAGCCACTCCGAGGCCGCCTGCGCGGGCGCCCGTACCTCCAGCCGGACCGCGTCCTCGTAGGTCGCGTCCGGCTGGTGGGTGAGCTCGGTGTGCTCCAGCTGCCGGCTCTTGGGGCCGCCCTCCTCATACGTGACGGACTGCCAGCCCGGGCCGGAGGTCGTCCCGCCCCGGGTGGCCCAGCGGTATTCCAGCACGGCCGGCACGCTGGTCAGCTCGACCGTGGCGGAGAAGGAGGGCGCCTGATCGGCCGGCGGCGGGCAGGAACCGCGGTAACTGTCGCGCACGGTGCTGACGTACACGGCGACCTGCTGCGCGGGCGCGCTCGGTGAGGGCGATCCGAGGGCGACTCCGAGGGGGACGGCGACTCCGAGGGGCTCTCGGAGGCGCTCTCGGAGATGGTCGGGGTATCCGTCGGGCTCACCCCGCCGCCGCCCCCATCGCGGTCGCGCAGCAGCAGCCAGCCCAGCACGGCCAGCGCCACCAGCAGCACCACGATCCCGAGGGTCAGCACCAGACCCGCCGGCCCCCGCCGCTGCGGCTCCGGGGCGTGACGCGGCACCGATGCCGGCCCGGGCGCCGGCATCGGCATGGGCATCGGCGGGGTGGGCGCGCCGTGCGGGGCCGTGCTCTCGGCGTCGTACCGGCGGTGCTCGACGGCCGTCGGCGAGTCCGGCCCGGACACCACCCCGCCGGAGGCGTGCAGGGACCCTCCCGCGCCGATGATCCGCAGCATCCGGGCCGTCTCCGCCGCGGGCAGCCGCTCGGCCGGGTCCTTCCGCAGCAGCCCCTCCAGTACCGGCGTCAGCGGCCCGGCCCGGCGCGGCGGCGGCAACTCCTCGTCCACCACCGCCCGCAGCGTGGACAGTGGGGTGTCCTGCCGGAACGGCGAGACCCCCTCGACGGCCATGTACAACATCACCCCGAGCGACCACAGGTCGGACTCGGGCCCCGGATCGCGCCCCAACGCCCGCTCCGGCGCCAGGAATTCGGGCGAGCCCACCACCTCGCCGGTCATCGTGATCGACGAGGACCCCTCCAGGCTCGCGATCCCGAAGTCGCTCAGCACCACCCGGCCGTCGTTGGCGACCAGCACGTTGCCCGGCTTGACGTCCCGGTGCAGCACCCCCGCCTCGTGCGCGGAGCGCAGCGCGGCCAGCACCTGCTCGCCGAAGTGGGCCGCCCGCTGCGGGGTGAGCGGCCCTTCGGCCTCCAGTACGTCGGCCAGTGAGAGCCCGCGGACCAGCTCCATCACGATCCAGGGCCGGCCGTCCTCGGTCACCACGTCGTAGACCGTGACGACCCCGCGGTGCGAGACCCGGGCCGCCGCCCAGGCCTCCCGCTCCAGGCGCCGGTACATCCGCGCGACCTCGGCCGGATCCAGCCCGGCGGGCGCCCGTACCTCCTTGACCGCGACCTCGCGGGCCAGCACCTCGTCCCGGGCCCGCCACACGATGCCCATGCCGCCGCGGCCCAGCGGGCTCAGCAACCGGTACCGGCCGGCGATGACACGCCCGTCGTCACCCATGTCTTCCGTCACGCGAGCTCCCCATGTGTGCCATCGGGCGATCACACCAAGTTAGCGCAGCGCGCGCTTCGTGACTGCTCTCACGGCGGGACTCTCCGTACGACTCCCCACGCGGCCGAAATTGTGCGGAGAGTAACGGTCGACTCCGCTGAGTAATCGTCAACTCCCCGTAGTAGCAGGGGTAATTCACACGACCGGGATACCCGAGCACGACGCGGGGGCGATAGGGTTACCCTGCCCGGGCCGGGTGCCCTCGTACGGGTGGGGAGAGACATGGAACAGATAGTTATGCGCAGCAGGCCGCCTCGCGTGCCTGCCATCACGTGCGGCAGCAGTGCGACCAGCTCGCGCCTCGACCGCCACCTCGCCGTGCTGGGCGGACCCGCCGTCCCGCACCACGAGGCGGCCGAGGCGACGCTGCTGATGCGCGAGCTCACCTCCCGCGACCACACGCACGTCCAGCGGAGCCGGAGCGCGCGCGTCGCACTCTTCGCGCCGCTGCGTCGGCTGCGTCGCACGCTCTTCGGCAGCCGCCGCTCGTAACTGCCCCCGCACCGCAGCCGGTTGCCCGGCTGCGCCCCGGCCCCGTCCCTGCTTCTCGGAGCTTCCCGGAGCTCCGGCAGTCTTCCGGAGCTCCCGGCAGCTTCCCGGAGGTTGCCCGGCCTCAGGCGATCACACCGTCCCGGCGCAGTGCCGTGATCTGCGCGCCCGTCATCCCCAGGGCGCGCAGCAGGGCCTCGGTGTGTTCGCCGAGCGCGGGCACCGCACCCATCCGCGGTTCCGCGCCACCCGGCAGTCCGATCGGCGGCAGCAGCGCCCGCAGCGGACCCGCCGGTGACCCCACCTCCCGCCAGCGGTCCCGCGCCGCCAGCTGCGGATGCCCCGCCAGCTGAGCCACCGAGTTCAGCCGCGCGCAGGCGATGCCCGCCGCCTCCAGCCGGGCGATCGCCTCGTCCGCGCCCAGCCGGCCCAGCGCCTCGGCCACCACCGCGTCGGTCTTCTCCCGGCTCCGGGTGCGCGCCGCGTTCGTCGCGTACGCCGGATCCGCCGCCACATCGGGCCGCTCCAGCACCTGTTCGGCGAGCCGCCGCCACTCCCGGTCGTTCTGCACCGACAGCAGCACCCGGTCCCCGTCGGCCGTCGGGTAGGCGTCGTACGGGGCGATGACCGCGTGCGCGAGGCCCGTCCGTACGGGCTGCTCCCCGCCGTGCATCGTGTGGTGCAGCGGGTGCCCCATCCACTCGGCGAGCGCGTCCAGCATCGAGACCTCCACCCGGCCCCCGCGCCCGGTGATCCCGCGGCGCAGCAGGGCGGCGAGCACCCCCGAGAAGGCGTACATGGCCGCCGCGATGTCCGCGGCCGGGATCCCGGCCTTGACGGGCTGCTCCGGGGTGCCGGTCACCGACACCAGCCCCGCCTCGCACTGCACGAGCATGTCGTAGGCCCGCTTGTGGGCGTACGGGCCCTCGGCGCCGTAGCCGGAGATGTCGACGGCGACCAGCCGCGGGTAACGCGCGCACAGCGCCGCCGAGTCCAGCCCCAGCCGGGCGGCGGCCCCCTGTGCGAGGTTCTGTACGAACACGTCGGCGCCGTCGATCAGGCCGTGCAGGACCTCCCGGCCGCGCGGGTCCTTCAGGTCGAGCGCGATCGACTCCTTGCCGCGGTTGGCCCAGACGAAGTGCGAGGCGAGACCCTGCGCGGTGGTGTCGTAGGCGCGCGCGAAATCGCCGCCGTCGGGCCGCTCGACCTTGACCACCCTGGCGCCGAGGTCGGCGAGCTGGCGGGTGGCGAAAGGGGCCGAGACGGCCTGTTCGACGGCGACGACGGTGACACCGTCGAGGGGCAGCGGATCGGCGGGGCTGTCGGTGGTCCTGTCGGTGGTCCTGTCGGCGGTGCTGTCGGTCGTGCCATCGGTGGTGCCATCGGTGTCCATGACACCGATGCCTATCCGGTCGGACCCCGCCCTGTCACCCCCCGGCGTCGCGTCAGCCGGCCATGCCCCGGGCGAACCGGCGCGTGGCCAGCGGCACGAACAGGGCCAGCAGGGCCAGCGACCACAGGACGGCCCCGGCCACCGGATGCGCCGCCGGCCAGGCCGCGCCCGCCGCAGCCTCGCCGCCGGCGTTCCCGCACAGCTCCCGCACCGCGGTGGCGGCGGCACTGATCGGGTTCCACTCCGCGACCGTGCGCAGCCACCCGGGCAGCCCCGCGGTCGGCAGGTACGCGCTGGACAGCATCGGCAGGACGAAGGTGGCGCTGCCGAGCTGGCCCGCCGCCTCCTCGCTCCTGCTCAGCAGCCCGAGGTACGTGCCGGCCCAGGCGGTGGCGAAGCGGAACAGCAGCAGCACCCCGAACGCCCCCAGCGCGCCGGGCAGTCCGGTCTCGATCCGCCAGCCCATGGCCAGCCCCACCAGCATCAGCGGCACCATCGAGACCGCCGTGGTCAGCAGGTCGGCCGCGGTCTGCCCGAGCGGGACGGCGGTGCGGCTCATCGGCAGCGTCCGGAACCGGTCCATCACCCCGCGGTGGGCGTCCTGCGCGGCGGTGAACATGCCGGTCATCAGCCCGTTCGCGGCGGTGGCGGCGAGCAGCCCGGGCACCAGGAACTCGCGGTACTCCGAGCCCGGCATGGCGAGCGCGCTGCCGAAGACGTAGCCGAAGAACAGCAGCATCGTGATCGGCATGGTCTGCGTGAGGATCAGCAGCGCCGGGGCGTGCCGGGCCTTCTGGAGCTGGCGGGTGAGGACGGCGCCGCCGTCCGACAGCAGGGTGCTCATGCCGCGTGCTCCTTGTGGTCGTCGGCGCTGTCGTACGCGCTGCCGGCGGCGCTGCGGCCGGCGGCGCCGTCGTCCGCACGGCCGTCGGCGGTGCGGACCTGGGTGAGGCGCAGGAACACCTCGTCGAGGGTGGGCGGGCGCAGGCTCGCGTCGGTCACCGGGACCCCGGCGGTGTCGAGTGCGCGGATGATCCGGGGCAGGGTCAGGCCGGAGTCCAGCACCGTCACGCCGACGGTGAGCCGTTCCTCGTCCAGCGCGGGCCGGCCGCCCGTGAGCTGGTCGAGCACGACGGCCGCGCCCGCCAGGGCCTCGGCCCCGGCGATGGTGACCTCGGCGTAGGCGCCGATCCGGGCCTTGAGTCCGGCCGGGGTGCCGGCGGCCACGGCCCGGCCGCCGTCGACGACCAGGATGTCGTCGGCGAGCCGGTCGGCCTCCTCCAGGTACTGGGTGGTGAGCAGCACGGTGGTGCCCTCGTCCGCCAGTGTTCGGACCGCCGTCCAGATCTGCTCGCGGGCCGCCGGATCCAGCCCGGTGGTCGGCTCGTCGAGGAACAGCACACGGGGGCGGGTGATCAGCCCGGCGGCCAGGTCAAGGCGCCGCTTCATGCCGCCCGACCAGGTGGAGGCCACCCGGTCGGCGGCCCCGGCCAGCCCGAAGCGGTCCAGCAGTTCGTCGGCCCGGTCGCGCGCGCCCGCCCCGCGCAGCCCGGCCAGGCGGGCGAAGAGCCGGAGGTTCTCCCGGCCCGTCAGGTCTCCGTCGACCGAGGCGTACTGACCGGTGACCCCGATGGCGCGGCGTACGGCGGCCGGGTCGCGGGTGACGTCGTGGCCCGCCACGAGGGTGCGGCCGCCGGTGGGCTCGGTGAGGGTGGCGAAGATCCGGACGGCGGTGGTCTTGCCCGCGCCGTTGGGGCCGAGGAGACCGCAGACCGTACCCTCCGGGACCGCCAGATCCAGCCCGCGCAGGGCGTGGAGCTCCCCGTAGCTCTTCGTCAGACCCTCACTAAGTACAGCGTACGTAGTAGTCATGCCCGGCACCCTACCCGACTCCGTACGGTGTACGTAACTAGGATGGTGGCGATGGATGAGGTGATGAGCGATGACACCCAGCGGCCGCCCCGCTGAACCCGAAGTGATCTGGGCCCGCCCGCAACGGGCCGGCCGCGGCCCCCGGCCCGCGCACAGCCGTGACTCGATCGCCGCCGAGGCCGTGCGGATCGCCGACGCGGAGGGCATCGAGGCCGTCTCCATGCGACGCGTGGCTGCGGGGATCGGCGCCGGGACGATGTCCCTGTACAACTACGTGCCGCGCAAGGAGGACCTGTATGAGCTGATGGTCGACGCCGTCAGCGGGGAGTACGAGCTGACGCCGCCGACCGGCGACTGGCGGGCCGACCTGCTGGCGCTGGCCCGCCAGACGCGGGCGCTCATGCACCGCCACCCCTGGCTGCCCCGGCTGCTGTCCCCGGTCTACGGATTCAGCCCGAACGCCCTGCGCTACCTGGAGCACAGCCTTCGCTGCCTGGCGCCGCTGGAGGTACCGGACGGCGACAAGCTGGAGCTGATCGCCTCGGTCAACGGCACGGTGGCGACCTTCGTGGACGGCGAACTGGCGCTGGCCGAACGGGCCCGCCAGCTGCCCTGGAGCGAGGCCGCCGAACAGGGCGTACGGATGGCCTGGCTCGGCTCCCGGCTCGCGACGGGGGAGTACCCGCTGCTGGCGGGCGCCCTCACGGCGTGGCCCGGCATCCCGGCCGAGCTGGGCGAGGTGTTCGACCGCTCGTTGACCCGGCTGCTGGGGGCGTGGGGGTAGGACCGGGGCACACGCCGTACGGGGCGGGCGAAATAGCCGCCCGGCCGGGCGGTGTGGTCTACGGGGAGGGCGAACTGGCGCCCCAGGCGCGGGACGTGGTCTACGGGAGGGCGAACTGGCCGCCGGGACGCCCGGACGTGGCCTAAAGCAGGGCGAACTGGCCGCCCGGGCCCTCCTCCTGGTGGTCCAGTACCGAGGCCGGGCGCCGGGCCCAGCGCGGTGCGGGCAGCAGCCCGGCGGCACGCAGCTCGGCGGCGCTGAGCTGCGGCCCGGTGGTGAACGCCGCCCGCTCCGGGGTCAGATCGGCCAGCAGCGCCAGGGTGGTGACCAGGGTCAGCAGCTCCGAGGTCCAGGCCTGCGGCCACTCGGCGGGGCCCAGCGCCTCCAGCCCCTCGGCGTCCGGCGCGCGGTGCGCGGTACGGGCGGCGAACCAGGCCTCCAGGACCCGCGCACCGTTCACCTCATACTCCCAGGCACCCCGCGGGACGGGGGAGACGGTGCCGGCCCCGAGGCTCAGCGTCTCGGTCTCCGGGTCGTACGAGAGCCCGTGCGGCCAGGCCGGCAGCGCGGAGCGGACGTAGGGCCGGCGGCCTCCGGGCAGCCGGGGCGGCTCACCGCCGCGCGCCCCGCGCAGCTGGACGGTGAGCAGCCGGTGCCCCAGCTCCAGCCCGGCCCGCCAGCGCTCCGGATCGGCGGCGAGCGGGACCTCGTACGTCCCGCGCGGCCCGGGGCGGCCCGCCGCGAGGATCCAGCACAGGACGTCCTCCGGGGTGACCCAGCCGCCGTAACGCCCGCCCAGCAGGGGCAGCAGGCCCGGCGTGAGATTGGGCTCGGCGCCTCCGGGACGCCGGTGCAGCGGGCGGATCCGGCCGAGGCGGCCGGCCGGGAGGTGCGCGGTGACCAGCAGCTGCGGCCCCTCGACGGTGAAGAGCTGGTGTTCGTCCCGGACCCGCCACAGCTCCGGGCGGGCCGTGTTGATCAGCCGCTGGTCGGGCAGCAGCCACTGCTCGTCGAAGCAGGCGCGCAGCACCCGTACGGGCTCGGGGCAGGCGCCGGGCGTATCGGCGAACCCGGCGGTGGCCGAGCGCTGGCCCGGCAGGGCGGCCGCCCCGGCGGCGGGAGTCCGGGTCCGGGACGGACGGAACAGCTGCTCCTGCTCGGCCCCTTCGGCGCCCGCCAGTGCCGCCCAGCGGGCACGCAGGGTGGCCGGCTCCGGGGCCGCCACCCAGTCGCGGCCCAGCCGCAGGGCGTCCACGGCCCAGGGCATCAGATCGTCCAGCAGCGGTACGTCTTGGCTCACCCGGCCGATGGTAGCGACGGGACCCGGCGGCCGGGCCCCGTCCAGGCCGAAGCGTTACGCTCCTTATGTACGGATAAGGCATGTATGCATACGACGTATACACGCCCGCCGACCGAGGAGACGGTCATGAGTCAGTACGACGAATACTCGACTCCGTCGCAGGCCGAGGGTGAGCGGCTCGACGAGGACATGGACGAGGTCCAGAAGAAGCAAATGCACCCGCAGACGACGCGGACCACTCCGTCCCAGGCGGAGGGTGAGCGCCGCGCGGAGGACGACGAGAAGTGACCACCCCGTGGGGCGGTCAGTGTGCGTCGACCGGGGCGGTCAGTGCGCGTCGACCGTCACCGTGAACGAGAAGCGGTCGCCGCGGTACCGGATCCGCGCCACATCCACCACCCGGCCCTCCTGGTCGTACGTCACGCCCGTGTAGTGCAGGATCGGGCTGAGCAGCGGGACCTGGAGCAGCTCCGCCGTGACCGGGTCGGCCAGCCGCGCCTCGACGGTGTCGGTGATGCGGCTGATCCGGACCTTCGCGATGTCACGGAGCACCTTGGTCATCGGCCAGCGCTCCAGATCGGCCAGATCAATGGCTCCGGCCAGCTCCGGGCGGACCGCGTTCTCCGCCCAGTTCGTCGGCTCGCCGCTCTCGCTGTCGTGGCGCAGCCTGCGGTACGTGACCACCTCGGGGGTGTCCGGGAAGTGCTCAAGCAGCTCCCCGGACACCGCCGTCCGCTCATGCCCGAGAATCGTCGTCCGGTCGCCCGACTGCTGGGCCACGATCGCGTCGACCGAACCCAGCAACCGGACGGGCGCCCCGCGCATCGCACCCGGCTCGATGAAGGTGCCGCGCCGCCGGTGCCGGCTGATCAGCCCTTCGGTCTCCAGCTCCTTGAGCGCTTGCCGCATCGTCAGCACGCTCACCCCGTAGTGCTCGGCGAGCTGCTCCTCGGTGGGCAGGCGCAGCGAGGCGTCCGGGGTGCGCCCGAGTATCGAGGCGCGCAGCGACTGTGACACCTGGTACCAGAGCGGAAGCTTCCGGTTCAGCACCAGCGAGTCGGGGGCGAAGGCGGTCACGGGTGGTTCTCCGTACGGCTGGGCAGGGGGCGCGTTGCGGGGGCGCTTTTCAGGGGCGCTTTCAGAGGCTGCTTCGCGCTTCGGGCGCTTTCGGGGGGCGCTGCGCATATTAGGCGCGGAAGTGGCGCTGGAGACCCTGCCAGACGTCGTCGTATCCGCGCTGGAGGTGGTCCGCGCTGGCCGCCTGCGCGGTGGCGGTGATCGGCCACCGGGTCTCGAACATGAAGGCCAGGCCGTCGTCGATCTTCTGCGGCTTCAGATCGGCGGCGCTCGCCTTGTCGAAGGTCTCCCGGTCCGGGCCGTGCGCCGACATCATGTTGTGCAGCGAGCCGCCGCCGGGCACGAAGCCCTCCGCCTTGGCGTCGTAGGCGCCTTCGATCAGGCCCATGTACTCGCTCATCACGTTCCGGTGGAAGTACGGCGGGCGGAAGGTGTCCTCGCCGACCAGCCAGCGCGGGGCGAAGACCACGAAGTCCACGCCCGCCAGGCCCGCGGTGTCGGAGGGCGAGGTCAGCACCGTGAAGATCGACGGGTCGGGGTGGTCGTAGCTGATGGTGCCCAGGACGTTGAAACGGCGCAGGTCGTAGACGTAGGGCACGTGACTGCCGTGCCAGGCGACCACGTCGAGCGGGGAGTGGTCGTAGGTCGCGGCCCAGAGGTTGCCGCAGAACTTGTTGACCACCTCGGTCGGGCGCTCGCTGTCCTCGTACGCCGCCACCGGGGCCCTGAAGTCCCGTACGGCGGCGAGACCGTTGGCGCCGATGGGGCCCAGGTCCGGCAGCTCGAAGGGGCGGCCGTAGTTCTCGCAGATGTAGCCGCGGGCGGTGTCGTCGAGCAGCTCGACGCGGAAGCGGACCCCGCGCGGGATCAGGGCGACCTCGCCGGGGCTGGCGCTGAGCAGGCCGAGCTCGGTGCGCAGCAGCAGTCCGCCGCGCTCGGGGACGATCAGCAGCTCGCCGTCGGAGTCGCTGAACACCCGGTCCGTCATCGAGGCGTTGGCGGCGTAGAGGTGGATGGCCATGCCGCTGCGCTGGGCGGCGTCGCCGTTGCCGCCGAGGGTCCACAGGCCGGCCAGGAAGTCCGTGCCGGGGGCCGGGTCGGGCAGTGGGTTCCAGCGGAGGCGGTTCGGGTCCGCCGCGGCCTCGGTGAAGGGCGCGGTGCGCAGCCCGCCGTTCTCGATCCGGGCGAACGGCGGGTGCGCGGCGGAGGGACGGATCCGGTAGAGCCAGGAGCGACGGTTGTGGCTGCGCGGCTCGGTGAAGGCGCTGCCGCTGAGCTGCTCCGCGTAGAGGCCGAGGGGGGCTCGCTGGGGGGAGTTCCGGCCGAGCGGGAGCGCGCCGGGGACGGCCTCCGAGCTGTGCTCGTTGCCGAAGCCGGTGAGGTACTCCAGCGCCTCCGCCGTCTTCCTGGCCTGCTCGCTCATGGCTGCTCCCGCTCTGTCGCTCCGTCGAAGGAATCCTATGGTTGACAGTAGGATTCCGCGGCTCGCGCGTCAACGGGCGGATTTGCGACGCGGACGCGTCAATGGGCGGATTCGCGGCACGGACGCGGCAACGGTCGCGATGGGGACGCGTCAGCGGCCGAATCCGCGATGCGGACGCGTCAACGGCGGAATTCGCGATGTGTACGCGGCCAACAGCGGAATTCGCGATGCAGAGGGGGATCCGAAAAGATGAACATTGCTCTACTCTCACGCGCATGTCGTGGACCCGCAGGTTCCCTGCCGTGCCGGCGGCGCTCCTCGCCGCCCTCCTAGCCGTCCTGTCCCTCTTCCTCGCCGCCCCCGCCGCCCACGCGCACGAAGAGCGCCCCGTCGCCCTCCCGGACGGCACCGGATCCGTGCCGGAGTACCGCAAGGCCGAGCCCGACCTCGTGGTGTGCAAAACCGACCGGCCCGCCTTCGAACGCCGTATCGCCGGCTTCCCGCAGGAGCTGAGGCAACGCAACCTCGCCCTCTATGAACGGTGCGACAAAAGCGGCTACCGGCACCTCCAGGAGGCCGTCGACGCCGTGGACCGGCCCGGGATGAACATCGCGATCCTCCCCGGCCTGTACGAGGAGGAGCCCTCGCTCCCGAAGCCGACGGGGGAGTGCGCCGCGCTCAAGGCGCCCAACTCCTCGCTCGGTTACCAGATCCTGTCGTACGAGCAGCAGGAGCGGTGCCGCCACAACCAGAACCTCGTCGCGATCCTCGGCAAGACCAACCTGCAGATCGAGGGCACCGGCGCGTCCCGGCTGGACGTCGTCATCGACGCCAAGTACCAGAAGCTGAACGCCATCCGCGCCGACAAGTCGAACGGCATCTACTTCCGCAACTTCACCGCGCAGCGCACCACCTTCAACTCGCTGTACGTGCTCGCGGGCGACGGCTTCGTCATCGACGACGTGCTGACCCGCTGGAACGACGAGTACGGCTTCCTGACCTTCGCCAGCGACCACGGGCTCTACAAGAACTGCGAGTCGTACGGCAACGGCGACTCCGGCCTCTACCCCGGAAGCGCCTCCAACATCAACGACGGTCGCGGCTACGACGTCCCGCGCCACTCCATCGAGATCACCGGCTGCCGCAGCCATCACAACATGGTCGGCTACTCCGGCACGGCGGGCGACTCGGTGTGGGTGCACGACAACGAGTTCGACCAGAACATGGGCGGCGCCTCGATGGACAGCGCCTTCCCCGGACACCCCGGACTCCCGCAGAACCACGCGAAGTTCGAGCGGAACCTGATCCACGACAACAACCAGGACTACTACGGCTTCGTCGCCGACGGCACCTGCGCCAAGCCGCCCATCGAGCGTGGCTACGAGCAGGGCGTGGTCTGCCCGCAGATCTCCATGCCACCCGGCACCGGCGTCATCACCGCCGGCGGCAACTGGAACCTGTACGAGAACAACTGGGTGTACGGGCACAGGCGTGCGGGCTTCTTCCTCAGCGCCGTCCCCGCCTTCATCCGCGGTGAGGAGGAATGGTCGAAGCAGGCGGACACCTCCCACCACAACCGGTACGCCGGCAACGTCCTGGGCAAGGACAAATCCGGCGCCTCCCGCCCCAACGGCATGGACGTGTGGTGGGACGGCCAGGGCCGCGGGAACTGCTGGCAGGACGGACCCGACGGCTCCACCCCGGGCACGCTCCCGCAGTGCGGCGACCGCCGGGGCGACGTCAGCGGCGGCTCCGCCCGGCTGGCCGGCGAACCGGTGAAGCTGGCCCAACTCCTCGTCTGCGCCGACTACAACGTCCAGGCGCGCAAGCTCCCGGCGGGCTGCGACTGGTACGGGGCGCGCGGTCTGCAACGGGTGGAGACCCAGATCGCGCTGGCGGTGGCGGCGGTGCTGCTGCTGGTCGGAGGGGCGCTGTGGTGGCGCCGCCTGCGCCACTCCCGCCTGGCCACGGCCGCCGCCCTGCTGGGCCTGGCCGGCCTGTCCCTGGACGTAGCCGGCTCCACCATGCCCCTGACCCCCACCCCCGTCCCGGCCCTGGCCCTGCTCCTCCTCGCCCTGTACTGGACGGGCACCGCCCTGGCCCTACGGCCCACCCGCCCATGGCTGGCCCGCCTGACCCTCCTCCTGGGCGCACTGACCCTCGTGGACGCCTTCGACAAAGCCGTCGCAATGATCCCGTGGATCCCCCTCGGCCCCGCCTGGATCCGCGCCCTGATCACAATCCCCTGGCTCCTCTGGTCCGCCACCGCAGCAACCCGCCCCACCCCCACCACCCCGCCCC
>NZ_JAGGOY010000097.1 GCF_018614095.1 Streptomyces sp. ISL-87
GGCATCGCTCAGACGTGGTGCGATACCAACCGCCGGCCGCCAGGGCGCCAGGTCAGGCCGCTCCTTCAGCAGGTCATCCGTTGTCACGTAGAGTGCGGTCGCGAGGGTGTTCAGGTTGTTCGTCACACAACGATCTTGAACACCCTCGCTCTCGTCACCGCAGGCACCCCTTGGAATTGATCATCTAGGGCGGGAGGCTTGTACCGCAGGCCGCCGGTCGTTGTCTCCCCTTCCCCTTCCCCTTCCCGTTCCCGGCCCCGGTGGCCTGGCGGGCGGCCTGGCGCTGGAGCAGAAGTTCGACGTTCGACGAGTCCGTTTAGGGTCGGCCGTAGGGAGGCTGGCTGACACCCGCACCGCTCCGAACAGGTGACGGTCCGTGACCTGACGCCGCCTTTGTTCCATCCTCTTGTCGCGGGCTCCGGAGGCGACAGGGGAGGCGGGTATCTGTGAATCTCGACGACGTGGTCAGCTGTGAGATCCATCCGGCCATCGGCATCTCTCGCGTGGGTAACAGCCCCACCGAGTTCTTCATCGGCCCCGAGCGGCCGGGAGTCCCGCCCGAGCCCGACGGCGGTTTCAAGGACACGGCCGGGCGGGTGAAGCGGCAGGCGGCGCGATTCCGCGTGTACGGCTACGACAAGGACGGGAACGTCCTGGGCGAGCTGACGGCGGACGACGCCAGAATCTCGTGGACGGTCGAGCTCGCGAACTCCAAGGCCGACTGGTTCAAGTTCCTCGGGCGCTTCCACGGCGCGCCGGAGAATACGCCGGGCGAGACTGCCACCGCAGCAGCGGTGACCGGGGTCCAGGACCCGCGCAACCGCCGCAACCCGGGGATCGACGTCAACGACCCCGTGGCCCGCGCCCGGCTTGTTATCAAGCCGGGCCCCCGGACCGTGACCGGTCCTTCCCAGGACGGCGGCACGGCCCGGTTCGACACGGGCACCTTCCTCGGCAGGCCGGTGCCGCTCGGGGAGCTCCGTACCGACGACAAGGGCCGGCTGCTGGTCCTCGGCGGCTCCGGCCACTCCGGGACGACCGCGGCGGAGAATCCGATCACCCACTACGCCAACAACGACTACTGGTACGACGACGTGTCCGACGGGCCGGTGGCCGCCACCGTGACACTGCGCGGCAGCGGCAGCGGCAGCGGGGGCGGGGACGGCGGCGGCACGAGCCGGACGCTTGAGGCGCGGTCCGCGTGGGTGCTGGTCGGACCGCCCGACTTCTCCCCGCACACCACCAATCTCGTGACCCTCTACGACGTGGTCGCCGAGGCCCAGGGGTACGGGCAGGAGGACCAGGTCTCGTTCACCCTGCACATCTACCCGATCCTGCAGCGCATCAGCGACTACCAGTGGGTCAATGCCGCCGCGCTGAGAGGCCACGGCGAGGGCGAGGCCGGCCATTTCACAGCCCCGGGGATGCTCGGGCAACTGGCTTCGAACTCGCCCGGCAGCAAGGATCTGCGTACCAGCGTCTTCGAGCGCCTGCGCAGCCCGGAGCCGAACGTCGCGGAAGCCACCTCCGAGTACATGCCGCAGCTCGCCGGCGACGACGGGGACCCGGTGGACGGCCGGCCCCTGACGTGGATGGCGCTGCTGCCGGGCCAGTACGAGCGGATGCGGCGCTGGGCCGAGGGCGATTTCACCGCCGACTGGACGGGCCGGGCTCCCGTACCCGGGGAGCCGGCCCTGGCACAGGAACCGCACGCCCTGGTGGAGGCGGCTCTGGACGCCTGCTCCGGGGGCCCGTTCTATCCCGGCATCGAGACGACGTACATCGTCCAGCAGCCGCAGACCTGGTCCGGACCCTTTCGCGTCCGCGAGGACTTCGCGCCGGGCGATCTGACGAAGTACATGGCCCTGCCCTGGCAGGCCGACTTCTACGAGTGCCACACGCACTGGTGGCCCGCCCAGCGGCCCGATGACGTGTACCCCGAATCCCACTTTCTCGCCCTGATCCGCGCTGCGGGCGACCAGGGCGCGGACGGCGCCGGACAGTTCCCGTTCCGGCAGCCCTGGGCCCGCGGGGTCGGGCAACAGGTGATCCACAAGCCGAAACTGGTCCGGGGAGCGGGCGAGAGCGACGGCGCGTACCGCACCCGCGTGGCCGAGCAGTGGAAGCGGATCCGCGAGCACGCCGGCGACAACGACATGGTCGAGCAGTGGAGCCGGCTGGGCTTCGTGGTTCCCCGCCGGGCCCCGGACGGCAGCCGCGCCCTGGTCGAGTCCGAACGCTCCGTTCACGTTGGGCTCAGCGACCGCGAATGGTTCTACACGCTGCAGCATCCCGACCGGTTCCCCGAGCAGGTCAAGGCCTCGCGCGAGTACGTCCGCAAGGTCCTCGCCGACGCCGTGGTCACCCAGAACAGCCCCCATGCACCGCAGACGCTGCGGCCCTTCCGCTACACCCGGGAGAACCTGGAGGAGCGGCTCGACCTCATCTACACGCAGCTCGCCCAGGAGGCGGACGCCTACGACGCCGCCGATCCGCGCAGGGACCCGCTCTTCCGCACCCGGGAGTCGGTCGTCGAGCGGGTCCGCCAGATGGCCCCCTTCAATCTGCTCGACGGCGTCTGGCTGCGCAACATCACCCCGGCGAAGCCGATCGACGACGTCCACGCCCTCCTGTTCACCATCTGGAAGGAGGAGGTCGGCGACGGCAACCCGGCGCTGAACCACTCCAGCCTGTACCAGAACCTGTTGGAGCAACTGGGCATCTTCCTGCCGCCGGTGGACTCCTACGCCTTCTCCACCCGGCCCGAGATCCTCGACTCGGCGTACACCGTCCCCGCCTTCGAACTGGCCATCTCCCTGTATCCCGAGGAGTTCTTCCCCGAGCTCCTCGGCATGACGCTGCACCTGGAGTGGGAGATCCTCGGTGTCGTGCCCATGGCGGAGCTGCTGGACCACCACCAGATCGACTCGCGCTTCTACCGCATGCACATCGGCATCGACAACGCGGCTCACGGACACGGCGCGCTCGCCCGCGACGCCATCATGCTCCACCTCGACCAGATGTACGCCGGCGGGGGCGACGACGCGGTCCAGCGGCAGTGGCAGCGCATCTGGAACGGCTACGTGGCGTTCCAGACCACAGGAACCCTGGGCGAGGACATCGCCTCACGGCTGCTCCGACCGCCCACCGTCGAACAGCGGCTGATCAGGATGATCGAGGACAGGGCTCCCTGGGCCGCGCGCAACCACGAGGGGAAGAGGCTCGGCGGCAGCTATCTGAACGACTGGTTCGCCGACCCGGAGGGGCTGCTGCGGACTCTGAGCACCTCCGACTGGGTCACCCCCGGGGACCACAAACGCAGCAGGATCTTCGACCTGTTCAGCTGGAACGGCCCCATGTACAAGGTGTTCGACGAGGAGGAGACCGGCCTGTGGCGGGAGTGGATCGACTCGCTCGGCCGACAGCCGTCCCCGCCGCGCACCTTCTCCCCGCTGGAGTCGATGGTCCTCCTCACGGATGCCATGCGCGCCCGCCCGGACGGCTTGTTCTCCGACGTGGGCGCCGTGGTGGGGCCGCAGCCGGGCAACCCGGAGCACTTGGTGGAGCGGCCGGCCGCCTGGTGGTCCCTGCAGCCGACGGAGGCGCTGCTGGCCGCTGTCGCCCACCCCGCCAATCGCGCCCGCGGCGAGTCGGGCGAGGAGGGTGCGGCCCGTGCGGAGGGCGGTACGCAGGGCGGCACGGACTTCATACGCGCATTCTTCGCGTCGGTCGACAGGCCCGCGCTCGTGGAAGAGCTGCCCGTCACCGGCACCCCCCAGGACATCGTGGACGAGTGGGTCGAGGCCGGCTGCCCGCTGCCTGACCCGCAGGTTCCGGTCACCCGGGTGAGCCTGTCGACGCCCCAGCCGGTGGCTGAACCCGACAGCCCGCTGCGCGTGCGCATTCACGGCATGGGCGGGATCCACTGACCCGGCCGGGCGCCGGCGCGGACGTCCTCGTGGCTGGTGGCGGGCCGGCGGGGGCGGCCACCGCCCTCGCCCTTGCGCACTCCGGTGCCGAAGTCGTCCTCGTCCACCCGGATTCCGCGCCCGAGTGGCGGGTCGGAGAGAGCCTGGCTCCCCCGGCGCGCACCCTGCTGGAACGCCTCGGCGTCCTCGACCGGGTCGCCACGGGCGGCCACCTGCCGTGCTACGGCAACCGCTCCGCCTGGGGGCGAGCCGCCCTGACCACATCGGATTTCGTCCGCAGTCCCTACGGCCCGGGCTGGCATCTCGACCGCCGGCGGTTCGACGCCTCGTTGCGTGAGGCGGCCCGAGACGCCGGCGTGCGCCACCGCCCGGGCAGCGTCACCGGCGTGACACGCACGGGGAACCACTGGCGGGCGACCGTCTCCGGGGCCGAGGTCACCGCATCGTACGTCGTCGACGCCACGGGGGCGCGTGCCGGGCTCGCCCGCCGGATCGGCGCACGGCTGGTGCACACCGACCACCTCGTGGCCATCACCGCTTGCGTGCCGAACACCGGTCAGGGAGGCGACGGGAGCGGCAGGTTCGAGGACGGCACCGAGCACACCTCACTCATCGAGTCCACGCCCTTCGGCTGGTGGTACACCGCGCCCCTGCCCTCGGGAGAGCGCGTCGTCATGGCGGTCACCGATGCCGACCTGGTCGGGCAGGCGGGACTGCGGACACCGGACGGATGGTGGGCCGCACTCGGCCTCAGCCGGCACATCGGCGCCCGGCTGCCCGTGCATGCCCGGCCGCCGGAACGCCTCGCCGTGCTCCGCGCCGGCACGTCCCGCGCCCTTCCTGCCGCCGGCCCCGGCTGGGCGGCGGTCGGCGACGCGGCCACCGCCACCGATCCCGTCGCCGCCCGCGGCATCACCTCCGCGCTCGCGACCGGCATCGCCGCTGCCGGCGCGCTCACCGCGAATGCCGGCGGCGACGAGGACGCGATCCGCCGCTACGCCGGTCTCGTCACCGGGGTCCATACCGAGTTCCTGCACGCCCGCGCGGCCTGCTACCGGATCGAACGCCGATGGGACACGCCGTTCTGGCTCCGACGCCGCCGGCTCCCGGACCACTCGCCCTTGCTGCAGGCGCCCGCCGGGACCGGGTGACCGCCAGGACCGGTGGCGGTCCGGCCGGTGGACCCTCTCAGCCGGTGCAGCCTGGGACGGCCCGTTCGGTATCCGCCCATCCCGCGCTGCCTGCGGTGATCAGAGCCGCAAGTCGCGGGCGAGGGCGGTCATCATGGCCCGGGTCTTGGTCTGACCGGACTGAGCCCCGACCCACCCCGACACGATCACCGGCATCACCGCACCCCCGCCACCTCATCCCGGCCCGCCAAGCCGCCGGCCAAGAGGCGCCGATCAACCTAGCCGCCCGCCGACCCACACGGTCAGCTCCATGGCACGCACACGGCTGTACCGCTGCTACTCAAGCCCGAAGATCATCCCACTGCCTCTTTTGGGCTCACCGACGCCCGACTGTCAGGGCCCACACCGGCCCGCGAGACCTAGATCTTGCCGTCGAAGTAGAAACGCACGCTGTTGCAGCCCTGATCCGCGCCGTTCGCTCCATCGCGCGTGCAGGCCGTCACTTAAACCATCCCGCATCCCCCCACCCCCAGCTTGTGTAGGGAGGATTGCAGGAGCCGCTGCCCCCGGTCGCCTGCTCTACGAGCACCAGCTCGCTGCGGAAGTACAGGTACCCCACCGCACGGCGCCCGTCAGGGTTGCCCCCATCGCAGACCCGAAGGTTGATGTTGTCGACCGACACCGAGCACGCGCGGAGGCCCAACCTCCCTTGGGGGAGTCCCCATGGGCGTTTCAAAGTCGCGGTGATCATGTAGGTGGCCTGGTCAGGGGATGTTCAGCAGGTCCAGCGGCCGGTTGAAGGGGTCGTAGGAGACGTGGCGGAGGCCGGCGGCGATGTTGCGGTGTCCGTGCTGCCGGAGCGTATTGATCGCCAGGTTGCGCAAGGTGGCCATGTTCTCGGGTCCGTGGCCGGTTCGGATCTTCGAGGCGTCCTCGCCGAAGGTGGTGTCGCGGACGAAGTGGAGCCGGTTCTCGATGGTCCACTGTGACCTGACGTGCTGGCCGAGCCGCTGGGGCGAGGCTTGTCGCGAGGTCAGGTCTGTGATCGCGTAGATGGTCTGGCGGCTGCGCCTGCCGCTCCTGAGATCAGTGCGGTGACGCAGGACGCGCACGGCCTGGACGGCATGAGGGAGGTCCAGGCCGAGGCCGGTGACGGTGAGGGCTCTGGTCACACGGGTCTCCTTGCGGCCGTGGCTCACCTCGAGGTGTAGCGCCGTGCGGTGACCTCCTTCCAAGGCAGTGACCGCAGCCCGCGGTGCAGCCCGGGCTGGTTGGCCTTGACCACCAGCAGGTAGTGCGCCTTCTTCTCCTCCACGAGGAAACGTACGTGGCCGCGCTGCGTGTGCAGGGCGTCGGCCGTGACGGTGACCCCGGTCAGGTCGTATGGCTCCAACAGCGCGGCGAAGCACGTGATTTCGTTGGTCTTGTCAGGAACCCGCAGCTGGGTGACGGTCCGGCCGTCGCCGGTCATCGCGGCCAGGAGGTGGGCGGCGGGTGCCTGGCCGTGCCGGGAGCCGCGGGCGGCCTTGCCGTCCACGGCCAGCGACTGCGCGCCGGCGGGATCGGCGCCGGTCAGGTCGGCAAGGCCGCCGGGGCAGACCAGACCGATGACCCGTCGGATCGTGGCGGCACTCGGTGCGACACGCACTCCCAGCGCCCACCACGCGGGCGCCCAGCCGGGCCAGAGCGTGCTGGGGAGCACTCGCGGACCACTGACCGATCGCCGCATACGACCGAGCGCCGCCGACCACCGCCGAGGCGGCAACCAGCAGCACCGCCACGAAGGGGTGACGCACCCCGCGCCGCCGACGCGGATCGGGCAGCATCCGCAGCCGTTCCACCAGCGAGAGCCCCGCCAGACGGTCCAGAGCAGCCGACTTGATGAGACACACGGTGGCAGTGACGGCACATCGAAGCTTGGTTGGTTCAGGGCGACTTGGGAAGGTCACCCCGTTCAACCGGAGCTTCGTTGCGTGCGTGACGGGCCCGGCCGGGCGGCTCTGGCCTGCGGACTACGTGATCACCAGGACTTTGAAAAGCCCGGATCCCGCCGTGTCCCAGGATCCGGGCCTCGGCGCCCATCAGCAGCCGCCGCTGCCGCTCGTCCAGATGCGGATACAACACCGCGAACTTCGCTGCCAGTTGACCGCGAACCGACTCCGGTATGCCCATACCACACCAACGACACGAAACCCGGAAGGTGACACGTTGATTCTCTGCGAGCCCTTACGGGCTCGGGCTCGGGCCCGGGCTGGGGGAGGGGGAGGGGGTGTTCTGGCCTGTCCAGGGCACGTTGCGGACCTTCACGTTGAAGGGGGCCAGGTCGTCGGTCAGCTTGGTGCCCACCGTGCACGGCTCGCCGGGCTGGGCAGTGGTCGAGCCCGCCATCGCCGACGACACCGCAGCCACCGACGCGGTACGGGCCCGGCTGGCGGCTGGCGAAGCCGAGCGTCAGCGCTAGATCAGGCTGCTGAACGCACTGCACCGCACCGACATCTGACACGACCGGCCTTCCACCTGCGGCCGGAGCTCGCGCCCGATGACGTCCGTCCCGGCTTCTGCGGGGACCGGCGTCGACCGGATCCGCCGGGCCGGGTGTGTCGTTTTTTCGGTGAAGCGGACGCCGCCGAATGGGCGATGCCCCCCGGGCTGGCTGGCGGGCGGGGCCGGGGGCTACAACCGAGCTTGTGTCGGCGTACTCGCGAACGTTCACGTGTACGCCGACACGGGTCCCTCCTAATATTCCATGGGCTTCGGCCCCGCCAACCGTGGGATGGCCACCATCCTGCGGGCCTCGCTGCCCTTTTGCCTTGGGATGGTTAAGGGCAGGTCAACTGAACCTTAAGGCTGCCTGTGGTTCCTCGGCCGCGCGTCGATCGAGACCGTCGGCGTGAGCGGCGCACACACGTCGCCCCAAGGGGGTTGGGGTTGTGACCTGCTTCTTTGAACGTGCTCTATGAGCCTCGAGCCGCCGTGGCATGCCAACCAGCGCCCAAAGCCTCCTCAAGGATGGATTTTGTAAGGCGGTGACAAGACTGCACTCGCTCGTGATGTCGGCCCGTATGAAGGACAGGGGAACAGCGTCCATCGGATCGAGGAGTGCCAATGTCCCGGAAGCGGACCATGAGTTCCAAGAAGAAGATCGTGCTCTCTGTCGTCGCGGGAGCCCTGGTGACCGGAGGGTTCGTCGTCACGATGGCGACCGGCAATGCCGCCGTCCCCGACGTCGTGTGTCCGGGGTCGACGGTGACGTTGTCGGGTGAGGCGGGTGCGCCGGCGGCGAGCAGCGGGACGTTTCCGGTGGGGACGAAGTTGAAGGTGACGAATCTGGACAACGGTCAGGCGACGACGGTGACGGTGAACGGTCCGTCGGGCAGCTGTGTCCTGCTGAACAACGCGGCCTTCGACAAGGTGCGGGAGCCGGGCAAGAATCTGATCCGGCGGGCGCGCATCGAACGTGTGACTGGTGGTGGTGATGCCCCGGCGGGTGCGGCGGGTGCGGCGGGTGTGCAGGTGCCGCCGGCCACCGGGGAGGTGGTGTGTCCGGGGTCGACGGTGACGTTGTCGGGTGAGGCGGGTGCGCCGGCGGCGAGCAGCGGGACGTTTCCGGTGGGGACGAAGTTGAAGGTGACGAATCTGGACAACGGTCAGGCGACGACGGTGACGGTGAACGGTCCGTCGGGCAGCTGTGTCCTGCTGAACAACGCGGCCTTCGACAAGGTGCGGGAGCCGGGCAAGAATCTGATCCGGCGGGCGCGCATCGAACGCGTGCGCTGAGCGACCAGAGCCGATACGAGGCCACCGAAGCTACGGCGGGGCATGGGCACGCCGTCCCCGCCATAGCACGGATTCCAGGCGGTCGGCCTGGAAGTTGGTGTGGATGGGACGTCCCTTGGTTGGCAGCGTCCCGCTCTGCCTGCACCCAGGCCAGCTGTACGTCGCTCAGTGAGGGGTCGAACCCTGTCGGGAACAGCAGCATGATCGGCTGCGGCCACATCCAGGGCCGCCGCCGGAACTCGACAAGGGCACCGGGCCCTGGGGCGCGGCCGAGAATTTTGCCGTCGCAGCGGATGCGGCGCCCGCCCTGGGCATCCGGCGGGTAGACGATCACGCGCAGGACTGGGCTCATTCCTCCACCGTGCTGCCGGGTACTCATTCCAGCACGCCCAGGGCGGCGTCGGGCCGGCAGTGGGGGCAGGCGGGGACGCCCTCGGCCAGCGCTCGGCGTACTTCGGTCGGCTGCTGACGGCTGTGCAGCGTTTCGAGGCGTCCCAGCATGTCCCGATGTGGACGGGGAGGGGAGCCGGCCCGCGCCGCCCGAGGCGCGGTGAGGGTGCGGCCGCGGCAGTGCCGTGGGGCGGGGGAGGGGAACCACTGCCGCGGTCGCTCGTGCTGGGACATGGCCGTGGTGAGGGCAGGTCAGTCGTGAAACCACCCGTGTGCGCGGAGTTGGCCCGGGGGCTATGGGCTCGTGTCGTGATCGTGCTCGCGGGCGGCACCTGCCAGCGTCGGGCGGGTTCCTGTTGGAGTGTCTTGGAACGTGGGTGCTTGCTCTTGCCCGCCATGAAGGATAAGAAACACATAAGGTTCGAACGCATGGGCGGAGGGCGGTTGGGCAGAAGGCGTTTCGGAGGTTGATAACTATGGTTCCCCTGCTTCTTGTTCTTCTGCTCGCTCTGATCCTTTTCGGTGCCGGTTTCGCGGTGAAGATCCTCTGGTGGGTCGCCATCGCGGTTCTGGTCCTGTGGCTGATCGGTTTCGTTGCCCGCCCGAAGGGCGGCAGCGGCCGCTGGTACCGCTGGTAGCCGCACGACACCAGTCCGGTCCTGACACCGCACGACGGTGGCCTGCGCCCAGGCCATCGTCATGTCGTCGCGTCCGGGCGCAGAGACGGACCGTGCTGTCCCTCGTCCCAGCGTTGTTGCAGGTAGTCGAGGTAGGGGTCCAGGGTGGAGGGCGTGCGGGGCGGGCGGCGCATTACTTCCTGCCAGGTGCGGGCCCTGGCGTACTTGCGCACCGTGCGACGGTCCAAACCGAGCTCCCGGGCCACGGAGGTATGGCTCCTCCTGGACTCGGCGGGAGAGGCCTTGCCAGAGGTGGAAGCGACGGCGTCGGGGGCACCAGCGGTGATGCCCTGCCGGTAGGCGAGGGAGCCGTCGCGGCAGGCGACTTCGACACCGGGGTGCGCTCGGAGCCATCGGCTGAGCTGTTCCGCGTCCCGTCCTTCCCAGAGCGTGAGCGGGAGGCGTGTGGTGGCGTCGACCAGGAGGGTGCCGTAGGTGCCGCCGTAGAATGCGAAGTCGTCCACGCCCAGCACCCGGGGTGTCTCCAGGGGCGGAAGCGGCACCCGCATCAACTGGGTCAGGACGGTGCTCCGCGAGAGCGTGACGTTCAGGATCCGCAGCATCCGGGCCCCGCCCCGGCCGGCCAGCACTACACCGACGTCCTCTACCAGGCGCTGCATCAGCGGGGTGCGCCGCTGGTAGCGCACGGTCAGGCCCGGCACCTGCTCGGTGAAGGTCACCTTCGGGCAGGCCGGGTTTTCGCAGTACAGGCGCCGTACGGACAAGTCGATGCGCAGAGGCCGGCCGCCGAGCGGGACATCGGCGAGGCGCCGTACGTAGCGGCTGTGGCACCACACGCTGAGCTCGCCGCATCCCGTACATCCCGCTGGAACACTGGATCTCGTGCGGGAGCGGACCGCCACGACAGCATCGGAAACATCAGTCGAGACCACCAGCACATTTGCCAACTGCGGTAACGGACTTGCCAGTTCGACAGAGCACAGCTACAGGCTGCCCGCTTATGCGGGCCGGCCGACCGCGTCACCGAGATGATCTCCGGCTGCTGAGTAGGCCCGGAGCGCGCTGCCGGGACAGCTCGCCCAGCAGGCCGGGCTGACCACGGACTACTCGCATACCTCCATCGCGAACTGGTGCCAGCGGGGCATGATCCCCAAGTGGCCGGTGCCGACGTTCCTCGCGCAGGCGATGGCCGAACGGCTCGGCCGGCCGGTGGCGCTTGGCGAAATCGGTATGGGCGATGCGGAGACACCGGAAGCCGATGTGGGGTTGGATTTCCCGCAGGACCGTGCTGATGCGGTCCGAGTGGCCACGTCGTTCTGGAGTTTCGTGAACCGCCGCGACTTTCTGACCGGATCCGGCTTCGCCGTGTCCGCGTTCACCACCCCTGTGACCCGCTGGCTGGTCACTCCCGCCTACGAGGCCGCCGACCTCACCGGCGGCAAGCAGGTCGGCCGGGCCGACCTGGACGAACTCCGGGACGCGACCGACGAGGCCCGGCGCTGGGACTCCAAATACGGCGGCGGGAACTGGAAGGCCAACTCCGTCACCGTCTGCCTCCAGGAAAGTGGCGCCCCACTGCTTCGGGGCTCCTTCACCACGAAGTGGGCCGGGACCTGTTCTCCGTCACCTCCGAGCTGTCACGGCTGGCGGGATGGACGGCCTTCGACGTGGGTCAGCATGATGTCGCGCAACGGCACTTCATCCAGGCCCTCCGCCTCGCCCGCGCGGGCGGCGACGTCCAGCTCGGCTGCTATGTCCTAACCACCATGGCCATGCAGTCCCTGCTGCGGGGCTTCGCCTGCCATCTAGGAACTCCTGGGCGTCCATGGGACCCAAACCAGAGTCGCGGCGCGCCTCGGAAAGACCGAGGCATGGGTCTCTCAACGTCTGGCGCTGCTTGGCCTCGCCGAAGGCCTGCAAGAGAAGGTCGAATCGGGCGCGCTGACGGTTAAGGACGGCGCCGTCGGATCGGGCGTCTCCCCGCGGCGCAGCAGCACATCGAGGCAGAGAAGGCCCTTAACCGGGTCTCCCCGTAAGCCCAGGGCAGAGGCTGGTGCCGCCTCGAACGCCCCCGGCGTGCCCTCACCGCTAGCTGTGCCGGCACCGGCGGCCGGAGGTGATGACGTGATCGATGGTCTTAACCCGGTTAAGACGGACTCCCCCGCGATTCACCCACACGCGGCTCCCACCCTTCTAGATAATTAAGTCCAAGGGATCCCCGCGGACATGAGGGGAGGGAGTCCATGGTCGGTGTGTGAAGAACTGATCTCGACTCCCTCGCTACCGCTGTGCATGTGAAGACCGACGACCTGTTGAACGCCTCGCCGCAACTCGCCTCCCCGGCGCATGGCGCCGTTCCGGGACCTGGGTTGCGGTTCAGGGAGCGACGGGCTTGTAGATGAAGCCGGTCAGCGGTGCGAGGACCTTCCAGTCGAGCGTTTCGTAGAGCGCTCGGCCTTGGACGGTCGCGCCCAGGATGCCGGTAGCCGCACCGTTCTCGATGGCCGCGTTGGTGAGTGCGCCCATCACAACCGTCCCGAGGCCGAGGCGCTGGTGAGCCTCCTCGGTGACGATCTGGTCGAAGACGCAGGCGGCACCTGTCAGACCGATTTGACCGCGCGCGGCGAGCTCCCCCTCGGCGGCCAGAATGCGCACGCTTATGACATCGTCGGCGGTCTCGGCGGTGGCTGTGTAACCGTCAGGCGCGCGCACGACGGACGGACGCAGGTCGACGGCCATTAGGAAGCCGGGATCGGTCGGCTCCCACTCGGGCGAGAACCACGGCTCCATGACGTCCGGTTCCAGAAAGGCCTTGATGCAGGTGGCCGGTTCGGTGATCGCGCCGACGAGCCCGCGGGCGGTCTCGACATCGGCGTCGAGTAGGACGTGACGGACCGCCTGGGCCGGCAGCCCGACCTGGATGCTCAGCCCCCACGGCACGTCCACCGGCTTCGGTGCCCGCCGCGAGACGGTCCATCCGTCGACCCACGAGCGCGCGAGCTCTAACATCCAGACACCCCTCCGAGTAATGACTGAGATCCGAATTCGGATGTTACACAAGCGTGGTGACAGCCATCGATGGATCGTCACATAAGTCCAAGGGATCCCTGCGGACATGAGGGGAGGGAGTCCATGGTCGGTGTGTGAAGACTGACCTGGGGACACTGACGCCCCGACCCACCGCTCACTAACCGCCTTCGACCACTGAACCCCTTGGACTCAATCATCTAGAACCGGCTGGGTGATGATCACGTTGATGCGTACGGCGGCCTCGATGGCCCTGGCCGGTACTCCCGCTGTCCCTGCTTGCCACCGCCCAGGCCCAGGCCCAGGCCGCCGTACCCGAAGTCCTTCCGATCGGGGTCGCGGTCTCCGCGCTCCACGTCGCCTAGGAGTCCCCGTGCCGGTTACGTACGCACCGCGTTCAAGCACTGGAGCGCGGGCGACAACGCGTCAGATGGCTGCAATACGCGCCAGGAGGTACTGATCGCCGAGGCCGTCGTCGCCCCGCAGATCGGCCCGGGCTGCGCGCTGACCGGGGGGACATGGGCGTCGTACTACGACGAGACGATGGTGAACGGCCGAAGCGGTCTTGACATCGACCACATGGTCCCGCTGTCGTAGACGCCGGTGCAGAGCGGACGCACCATCGGTCGCACTGCGGACCCAGATGCGTAACTGAACGTACGCAGACCGCCTGGGGGCGGCCTGCGTACGACGTCAGCCGGTGGCCAGGGGCAGGTCGTCAGCCCTTCGGGGGGACGAGCATGCGCTCGGAGCCCAGAGCGTTCACCGTGGTGTTCCTGTACATGGTGGTCTCGCCGTCGGTCCAGCGGATGATGAGGTCGTTGGTGAGGCCGTCGTCTGTGTACTGGCCCGTGCTCATGATCACGCTGTGCGTCCAGGTCTTGTTGGGGCCGTGGATGCGCTGCTCGCCGCCGAGGCCGCCGGTGGTGGTGCCGACGTAGTTATCGAGTTCGCCGCTGTCCCAGCGGACCATGAGGTCCCACTTCTGGCTGCCGGAGAACTGCCCGGAGGTCAGCAGCGTGGCTTCCTTCCAGGTGCTGTTGGGGTCCTTGAGCTTGTATTCCTGACCGAGGGTGCCGGCGCCCACGTTGGTGTAGAGGCTGAGCTCGCCGTCGGACCAGCGCACCATGAGGTCGGTGACGTAGGTGCTGGCGTTGAAGCGGCCGGCGGCTATCTGCGTGGCGTGGCTCCAGATCGAGCCCGCCGGGGCCATCTGGGTTGCGCTGGCGACGGACAGGGCGTTGGCTCCGACGTCGCCGTAGAGCGTCATCTCACCGCTTGACCAGCGGACCATCAGGTCGAACTGGTTGGAGCCGGTGAAGTCGCCTGCGGTGATGTTCGCGACTTCCTTCCAGCCGCCGTTCGGGGGGAGGAGCTGCCGCTCCGGCAGGAACGCTCCTTGGCCATCGCCCGGGAAGAGGGTCACCTCGCCGTCCGTCCACACCACGAGCAGGCTGCTGCGGCCACTGCCGGTGAAGTCGCCGGAGGCCATGGTCTTGGCATGCGTCCACAGGTCCCCTTGACCGGGCAGCAGCGGACTGTCAGCGGAGCCCTGGTACGGGGGCCGGGAGGTGCCGTTCGGGTCGCGTCCGGCGTTGGCGTCGCTGTACAGGTCTTGGGCGTCCTTGCCGTAAATGGGCGAGTACGTGACCCAGTCGACGTTGGCATCGTTGCCACCGCCGTTGTAGCCGCCGGTGTTGCCGATGATTTTGCCGGTGCGGCTGGTGGCGTCGTAGTCGGTGATCCAGGGACCGCCCGACACTCCGCCCCAGAAGCCGCTGCACTGCATCTGCATCTGGCGGAAGCCGCTCAGCCGGGTGGTGGGCACGTTGCAGCGGAGGGCTTTGTGATCCTTGTTGTGGCTTGCGCTGGACGGGTAGCCAACGACGGTGACGTTGTGCTCGTACGTGTTCACCGGCGTGAAGGTGAGCGCCCCGGTAACGTTCTCGACGGTGCCCCTGGCGTTCGGATCGACCAGGGCGAAGGCAAAGTCCAGGTCGGACACGGCGCCCTTGCTGTTGTGCCGGTAACGAGGGTCCTGGTAGACGCCATTGGCCTTGACCGGGAAGATGCCGTACGGCTGGGCGCCCACGTCCTTGCCGTTGCGGTACTGCGGCACGAAGATGGCGTGGCTGGTCGGCTTCTTCATCTCGTCTGCGCAGTGCCCGGCGGTGAGCACCATGCTCTTGCCCGCGCTTCGGACCACGCTGCCGGTGCAGGATGTGTCGGCCTTGCCGATCTCCTCTTGCCGGTAGAAGAAGGTGCCTACCATCGGCATGCCGTCGAAGTAGCTGCCTGCCGGGGTGCCGGGCGGGGCGGCGGCCATGGCGCTTCGCTGTTTGCCGGCAGCCCCGTCGGCCGGCGCCTCACCTCGTGCGGCGTCGACGGGTACGGCGGCGGCCATGCGCTCGGCCGTCCAGTACGTCTCTTCGGCGCGCAGCTTGTCTGAGGATGCCGGCGGGGGCGCAGTGGCCGTTGCGGCTGGGGTGCTGGCGGGCGGGCTCGGGGTGGCGGTTGCCTTCGGAGTCGCGGTGGCGCTCGGCTTCGCAGTGGGGCTGGGCTTTGGGCTGGTGCTGGCCGTGGGAGCGGTGGGGCGAGCGCTCGGGGTGTCGGTCGCGGCGAGAGCCGGACCGGTGCCTAAGAGGGTTGCTAACAGGCTGAGGGTGAACGCTATGAACCATCTGGATCTCAAAGCACTTGCTTCCTGGTGAGGTGATACTCGGGTCAAACGGACCGTAATTGCACGTCCGTTCGACTGAGGGGCAGGCTATGCAGCGGCATGGAAGATCGTCAACGGAGATGAAAAGAGGGCGAATGGGTACGATGAGGACGAGGATCAGTGGGGTCACTGTGCTGGCGCTGCTGCTGTTATCGCCCGCGGCGGGCAGTGCCTCCGCGACGCCGGCCGCGGATCCGCCCACCCCGCTTCCCGTGGGCGCCCAACTGACGGCGCGCCCCGGTGAGCAGCTCACGTTCACGGCGCCCTCGCACCTGCCGGGGATGAACGGGAAATGGGTGATCTCCAAGGCATTCATCCGGCCCGGGACGCTGAGGATGAACGATCCGGTCATGACCGCCGTGGCCACCGTGGCGTGTGACACCCCGCCAGGCGTCTACGCCGTCGAGACGAACATGCCCGACGGGCCCGCCCAGGGCATCAAGGCAAACGCCTGGGTGACCGTCAACGTCGCGGACATCGGCGAAGCCGAACGCGGTGCCTGCCCGGGGAAGGTCGCAGCCCTTCCCCCGGAGCCGCTGGAGGAGCGCTGGCCCGTGAGTGACTCCTGGCCGCAGTCTCCCTGGGACGTACGGACGTTCCAGCCCGGCGCCAAGGTGACACCCACAGCCATGGCCGAAGGCTACGACAAGCCCCTCACCTCACCGGGTTTCACCGACAAGCCCGTCATGCGCGGGGCCAAGGCGGTCGTGACGGCGACGGCGGTGATTCGATGCGATGCCGCGCCCGGTCTCTACGAGGTCCGTTGGGTGGGCAGGGACGAGGTCTGGGCCCGCTACCGGGTGGCCCGGACCGATGACGCGGCCCGGCACGGCTGCCAGGACGAGGCGGAGGCGCTAGCCACAAGGCAAGTGACCGCCTGGTCGCTCGGTGCCGCGGCTCTGGCTGTTGCAGGCGCGGTGACCTATGCCCTCGTCCGGCGTCGCCGTCGGGTATCTCCCTGATGCTCGAACCCCTCCCGCCTGCCCCGGCTTGGGATACGGCTTGAGGCGCAGCCCGCCCTCTACGTCGTGCACTGGAACGAGGAGGGCAAGCCGGCGAAGATCTGGGCCCGCTACCAGGTGACCGCAGCCGCCCCAGACTGCCAGGATCGGGCAGTCGCGCCCCAGGCCAGCGCGCTCCGGCAGAAGGCTCCCTGGCTGCTCGGCGCCGCCGCTCTGGCCGCGGTGGGAGCGGCCGGCTGCGCCATTTCCGGCGCCACCGGAAGGTGTCTCGCTGATGTCCATGACCCTGTGTCGCCGGTGAAAGCTCTGCTCAGTTGGCTCCTGCGTAGGGGTGTCTGAGCATTGCAGCCGACCCTGTAGTGGAGTGCGGCCATTCGCTTCACGACTCTCACCAACATCTGCAGGGTGTGTCAATGGCCTTGAAGTGCTGGCTCAGGCGCGAATTCCGTGAAGCCCGCACGTAGTGATCTTCAGCGTGCGAGGAGCACGCGCTTGCGGAGGAGGCCGGGCTTCGCCCTGCCGAACATCTGGCGCTTCAGCATCTTGATGCGGTTGACGTGCCCTTCGACTGGGCCGCTGTTCCAGTGCAGGGTGAGGCCCGCCATGACGGCCTCCCAGTCCTTGCGTAGACCGCTAGCGAATCCACGTAGCTCGGGGCTGGCGCCGGCTTCGGCGTCCGCGGTCCACTGCTCGAGGTCCTCTCGGCCGCGGCGGTTGACGAGGATCGAGGCGAACCGCGCGATGAGTTCGCAGGCGTCGTCCAAGGCCCGACAACCGTCGCGCAGCTCCTTCAGGAGGACGCGGCCGGCCTCGGGCCGGTTGTCGGGATGGGTGAGGATGAGTGTGGTCACCTCGCGGACCTTGGGGACCGGCGGGCGGGCAGTCGGCGCGGCGTTGTCGCGCAGCCGGTGCACGAAGCGCCGGACGGTCCGCTCGCTGTCAGTCAGACCGCGCTCGGCGAGTTCCCGGTGGAGGCGGTCGGCGCTGGTGCAGCCCTCGTTGAATCGGGCGGTCAGGTAGGCGGCGTGGCCGTCCAGGCTGGTCTGTCTGCCGCCAGTGGGGCCGGCGCCGATCAGTTCCTCCGGTGTGCTGGCCTGCATGAACTTCCGTACCGTCTTCGGGTCCAGGCCGAGCTCGGCGACGATCCTGCTGTGGCTGACGCCCTTGTGATCAGCGCGTGGACGGCGGCGTGGCGCGCGCGGGTGCGCTGAGCCCTCGGCCCCTCGGGCAGCAGCACGCTCTCCCGCTCTGGCGCGGGCGGAGTCCATGCCGGACGAAGGCGGGCGACCAGCCGTTCGGTCGCCTCACCGAGGTTCGCCCATAAGTGATACCTGTCCGCGACCTGCGTCGCGGTGCCGGCTCCGCGGGTCGCGCCGTCGGCATAACAGTGGGCCCGGTCGCGGCAGATCACCTCGACACCCGGATGCGCAGTGAGCCAGTCGGCCAGAGCGTCGGCGGACCGTTCGGGCAGGACGTCGACTGGTCGGCGGCCTTCGATGTCGATCAGGACCGTGCCGTAGTTGTGTCCCTTGCGCAGAGCGAAGTCGTCCACACCGAGCACCCGTACCGACCCGACCTGCGGGTCCGGCAGCGCGCGGACCAGGCGGATCAGAGCGTCCCGGCCGATCCCTACTGACAGGCGTTCGGCCAGCCGGGCACCGGCCCGGCCGCCCAACGCGAGGGCGACGGCCTCGCGGACCTTCCGCAGCGAAACGGTGCACCTGCCATAACGGAACGTCAGCCCCGGTATCTGCTCGGCGAAGGTCCGCTTCCCGCACTCGGCCGCAGTGCAGAAAAATCGGCGGACCCGCAGGTGGAGTACCAACTCCTGCCCGCAGACCGCGGTCTCGCTGACGTGCCGTTCGTAGCCGCTGTGGACGCGCTCGGACCAGATCCCACAGCCTGGGCACTCCGCTCCCAGGGCCTGGCCTCGCGCATGAACCCGAACCGACTGGCCGGCCGTTCTGATCGCATCCACCCGCAGCAGCACGAACTGGGGAAACAGAGTGGCCAGGAGATCATCAACAGTCACCCGCCATGATCGCGAACTGTCGAGATCTACGTGCGGACTTCACGGAATTCGCGCCTGAGCCAGTATGCCGAGGCCGCGGTCAGAGTCCACTTGCTGAAGAGGGAGCACCTTGATCAGCCGGCTTCCTCCGAGCGTTGCCATCCTCGGCGGTGAGCGAGGTCTGGCCGTACATCGTCGTGGCCGAGTGGTTGTAGACCCTGATCTGACCGCCGTGCTCTGTTGAGAGGTTCACCTTCTCCGGCACAATGGTGAGGGTGGCGGTGCTGTCTTCGGTTGCCGTCAAATCACGCTCTTGTCGGCCGGTCTGGGGTTGAGTCAGCGGGTCCGGTGAGGACTGCTGTTGAGCTGGGTCATCAACTCACGGTTGGCGGCAGTCTCGGGCCATGAGCGACGAGACGAAGAACGAGAACGACGAGCAGGTCGATCAGAGTGGTGAGGACGCGCCCGTGCGCTTCGACACCAAGATTCGCGGTGCCGCTGCGCGACGACCTGGAGACGTGACAGTGGCTGAATGTCACCGCGTTCCTCGTCAGCGGGATCGGAACGGTCCTCCCCGACGTGGTCGGCGAGCCGTACCAGGACAGCGACGGTACCCCCTACCTGACGATGTTCCGCCAGCCCGTTCTGGTCTTCGAGGGCGGGAAGCGGTGACGGCGGCGCACGAGTGGGCCGTGCGGCGCGGACTGCCGACCGCGGTGTTCACGTCGTCCTCACGCCCGGATGACGGCTCACGACCTGTCGGCGAGGGCGGATTTCGCCCTCAAGTCGGACGAACAGCGCAGGGGGGGGAGGGGCCAGCTCCCGGCGCCCGTCTCCGACGAGAACCGTGCGGGACCTGAAGGGGCGATTCCGGCCTCTCCCCCGTGCGGACGCAGGCCCCCGAAGGCGCGACGGTCACCGTCCCGTCGTCCGCCGCAGGGCGATCGCGGTGAGCAGTATGCCCTGGCGGGAGAGCCACCGGCCGTCAAACCCTTCGACGCGTCCCCCGTCGGCGGTGGGGCCCGGGACGAGCAGTCGCGCGGAGAAGGTGCCGGAGCCGGGGTCGATGCGGATGTCCGCCTGGGTGAAGTCGAGTCCGCGCTCGGCCAGCGGGAACCAGACCTTGAACACCGCCTCCTTGGCGCTGAACAACAACCGGTCCCAGCAGACTCCGGGCGAGGACCGCATCAATGCCTCCACCCGCGCACGCTCTTGGGGCAGCGCGATGAACTCCAGCAAGTCCTCCGCCAGGGGAAGGTTGGGCTCGGCATCGATGCCGAGCCCCAGGAACGCCGAGGAGCGGGCCATGGCGGCGGCCCGGAACCCGGGACAGTGGGTCATGCTGCCGACGATGCCGTCGGGCCACAGCGGTTCACCGCGCCCGCCCGACAGCACGGGCGCCGGCGGCACGCCCAGTTCGCCCATGGCGCGGCGCGCGCACATGCGGACGTTCGCGTATTCTTGTCGACGTTTCGGCCGGGCGCTCGCGACGGCGGCGACCTCCTGCGGGTACAAGGCGGTCAGCGCCGCGTCGTAGTCGACGAACGTGCTGCCCGTGCCGACGGGGGACGGCAACAGCTCATCGATCACAACGGCACCCCACGCTCACAGCCTCGTTCCCGAGCTCGCCTCCCGCGCACCGCGCTCAAAGCGATCGGGCGAGCCTGAACCCGAGGTCGTCGATGGCGAGGGTCGGGTGGCTCTTGCGGCGGCACGACGCCCGGCACCCCCGGGGTTCGTCGAAGAAGCCGCCACCGCGGAAGACGCGGTACGGGCCGTAGACCCGGGGGTCGTAGACGTCCCAGCACCACTCCCAGACATTGCCGATCATGTCGTGGAAGCCCCACGCGTTCGGCTCCCGCATCGCGACGTCGTGCACCTCGCCCCCGGAGTTCCCGCGGTACCAAGCGATCTCGTCCAGCTCTCCGTGGCGGACGTCCGAACTCCCGGCCCGGCAGGCGAACTCCCATTCCGCCTCCGACGGAAGGCGGTAACCGTCGGCTGCCCAGTCGCACACCACGTCCTCCGCGTCGCGGCTGTCGCCCGTGGCGTAGCAGGATTCGAGCCCGGCGATCCGCGAGAACAGGTTGCAGAACCGGACGGCGTCGTTCCATGACACCTCGGTGATCGGGGTTCGAGGCCCCGCAGAGCTCTCCGGCACCTCACCCAGCACAGCTGCATACAGCTCGCGGGTGACCGGAGTCGGCGCCAGCTGGAAGGCGGCAACCTCGACCCTCCAGTCCGTCATCGTGCCCTCGTCCCGCAGCATGATCTCTCCCGTGGGAAGGTCGATCATGGGGTCGGCAGCCAAACGGCGTGTTGATCCACGGCTCATCGCAGTCCTACTCCTCCACATTCGGTTCGTGTCCTCAACGTGCGATGACCGTCAAGGCACCCGCGGACGTGATCGCGGACTCTCGTCCCGTTCAGCCGGACGACGGGTGCGACCGGGCCGGCACTCGTCGCCGCGTTCTACCTGGTCTGCCGCGAACCACACCTGGTTGCCATCACGCTCGCAGTGTGCCGCACCGGGCACACCCGGGCGGCGCCAACGGATCCTTTCAGGCCAGGCCAGCGCGCTGTGACCCGGCGCGAGCCGACCAGGGCATTGCCGGAGCGGCGGCCCGGCCGACCGAGCACGTTTCAGCTGGGGTCGCGGAGCCGGCAGGCCGGGCTGGGACACGTCTGCTCCCGGTGTGCGCGGTGCGACCGTCCCGCCGCACGGTCCCGCGCGCCCTGCTGCGCACCCCCGTGCCCGCCGGGCGGGTGTCCGGCGCCATGGGCACGGGGATGCGCCGGCGCCGCGCCACCGGGTCCGAGTGACGCGAGGTCGCGTGCCGCGGCCTGCTCCGCGGGCAGGGGGGTCAGCCCTGTGCGGCGCCGAGCGACACGGGCAGAGCCCTCAGCCCGCGCAGCGCCGTACCGGGCTGCCAGCGGAGGTCGGCCGGGTCGGCTGCCAGCCGGATGTGCGGGAACCGGTCGATGAGCCGGTCGAAGGCTATATGCGCTTCCAGCCGGGCCAGCTGTGCTCCGACGCAGTAGTGGATGCCGTGTCCGAAGGACAGGTTGGCGCCCGCCTGACGATGGATGTCCAGGCTGCCGGCGTCCGGGAACTGGGATTCGTCCCGGTTGGCCGACGTGAGGGCGACCACGACCAGTTCGCCCTCCGGTATGACCACTCCGCCGATCTCGATCGGCTCGGTCGTGAAACGCAGCGACGACGTGTTGACCGGGCTCTCGTAGCGGAGGAGCTCGTCGACCGCCCCGGACATCAAGGAGCGGTCCGCGCGCAGTGCGGCGAGCTGGTCGGGGTGGCGGAGCAGCGCGTACGCACCGTTGCCGATGAGGTTGACCGTCGTCTCGTTGCCTGCGACCAGCAGCAGGAACGCCATCGACACCAGTTCCTTGGTGTTCAGCTTCCCGTCGTCACTGGAGCGCACCAGACCGGTGAGCAGGTCGTCCGCCGGTTCCGACCGCTTGCTCTCGATCAGCTCGTACAGATACCCGAGCAGTGCCGTCGTGGCCTGCGCCATGCTCTCCGGATCCCCGCCGGAGAGCTGGGTGGGGACCCAGCCCTTGAAGCGCTCCTGGTCGTCGGCCGGAACGCCCAGCAGCTCGCAGATCACCGCCATGGGCAGCGGGTAGGCGAGGGCGCGCATCAGGTCCACTTCATCGTGGCCCTCCATCGCATCGAGGAGTTCAGTGGTGATCTCATCGATCCGGGGGCCCAGTTTCTCCACCGCTCGCTGCGTGAACACCTTGTTGACCTGCTTGCGCAGCCGGGTGTGGTCCGGCGGGTCGGCGTTCATCATGTGCGCCGCCAACTCGCTGGCGAACACCATGCCGGTCTCACCATCGGTGTGCCGCTGGATGACCTTTTGGCCGGCCTCGATGTTCTTGGACAGCCGATTGTCGGTCAGCACGGACTTCGCGTCGTCATAGCGCGTGACGAGCCAGACCTTGGTACCGCCCGGCGCGATGATCTCGCGGACCGGTGCCTCGGAGCGCATCACGTCGTATAACGCATGCGGATCGTGCTCGAACTCCTTCTCGTCGATCTGGAGCGGAGCCGCGCCGGTGTGACCGCTGGACATGCTTCCTCCCGTATGTGAATCGAAATATCAACGACGAATGTGGTGCGCACTGATGAAAGGGTCGTGCGGGGAGCCGGTGCGGGCAGTCGATCACTAAACGCCGTGTCCCGCAAGACTTCCCCGGTGAGCGGAACCGGCCTCGGGCTATCGGGCGAGATGTCTTCACCGCTCACCGCCTTCGTGGACCGCGGGATCGTCGGCCGGTGCGCCCGCGGCCACGCCGCTGCGTTCCGGGGCGTCGGCTGGAAACCTCTGCCGACCGCTTTTCGGCCACTCGTGCCTGGCTCGAATCCCGCAGGTCTCGGTGGAACTGTTCCGCATCCGTCGGCGCCCGCTTTTCTCCCGGCTCCGCGTCACGGGCCCGTCCGCCACCCGTCTGACCAGCGAGAAGACTCCGCAAGCACCGACGGCCCCCGGAGGGGTCCGCGCGGGCACCGCAGGTGTCGGCCGGTCGGTAAACCTCTACCTTACGAATTGGCTGAATAGTTTACTGGCGTGCAGATGTGGCGTTGACCCGTGAACAGGCGTGTGTTAATTTCCTCCGGCATATGCGATCATGATCTTGGGGGACTGGAAATGACGGACTTACTGCAGGAGCGCCGCGGGGTGCAGGTATTGATGTGCGATCCCAAAGGGCCCACGGTGGTCACCGAGCAGGATGCGCTGGACTTGATCGGTGCGGCATTGTTTGATGCCGAGGTCGTGGTCGTGCCTGTGAGTCGCTTTGACGAGAAGTTCTTCTCGCTCAGTACCGGTTTCGCTGGTGATATCATGCAGAAGTTCGTCAACTACCGACTGCGGCTGGCCGTCATCGGTGATATCTCCCGCCACATGGAGACCAGCACCGCACTGCGTGCTCTGGTTCATGAATCCAACACGGCAAGCCATATCTGGTTCCTTCCCGACGTTGAATCCCTCGACGCACGCCTGGAGGCCGCGGGCGCGAAAGGGCGGGGCTAGCGCGCCCGTCCTGTAAGGCGAAAATGGACGTGAGTCGGCCGTGCGCCCCGGAGCGCGTACGGCCCACCGGCCCCCGGCGGGGGCCGGGCCGAAGCTGTGCCGACCCGGACGTCCGGCGCCGATCTTTGCCCAGCGGGCGCCCGGAGCGCTCCTCGAACGGCCGGACGCACAACTGCTGACCGGGGCCTGACGGCATGGTCGCCCCGGCTCGCGTGACACCGCGCCATGCGTGTCAACGTGCAGTCCAGGTCCCACAGTTGCCGACCTCCGGGACATGGGACAACGTGGGCCCCGGCACAGGTGCACCTCCTGGCCAGCTGTTCTCCATCGGGATGCGCGCTGCTGTCGGAGAGCGCGCGCATTCCTAGGGAAGGCAGCAGCGTGGCCACGCGGAGCTCGTGAGTTTTGACAGGGGCACACCGGCTGCGGAGACCAGCAGCCGGCTGCGACACATTCAGGCGGCATTCACCGTTGGAGCCGTTCACCAGGAGACGTTCCTGCCTGCCGGTTCGGCGTGCCCAGGTTCGGTAGTGGGTGGCCGTGGTGGTGCCTCACAACATCGCGAACGATAAGGGGAGTATCCACTGATGTCGCAGCATGTCCCCATAGCCGTCATCGGCATCGCGTGCCGGTTTCCCGGGGCGGACGACTACCGCCGGTTCTGGGACGTCATCAGGAACGACCGGTCGCAGGTCGGCGAAGTGCCCCAGGCCCGATGGGACATGGGGGGAGGCGTGCCGGCGGAGGTCTCCGGCGACGATGCGGGTAGCCCTCCCAGCAGATGGGCCGGCCTGATCGACGATGTGGACTCCTTCGACGCACAGTTCTTCCGCCTCTCCCCGCTGGAGGCGGAAAGCACCGACCCGCAGCAGCGGATCATGCTGGAGCTCGCCTGGTCCTGTCTCGAAGACGCTGCCATCGCGCCCAGCGCGCTCTCCGGGCGCGACGTCGGTGTGTTCATCGGCTCGTTCAACATGGACTACAAGGAGCTTCAGGAGAGGCAACTGCGCGAGGTCGCGGCGCACCACTCCACGGGAACGATCGGCGCCGTCATCGCCAACCGGGTCTCCCACTTCTTCGACTTCCACGGGCCCAGCGTGGTCGTGGACACGGCGTCGTCCGCCTCCCTGCACGCCCTCCACCTCGCGGTCCAGTCCCTGCAACAAGGCGAGTGCGCACTCGCGCTCGCCGGCGGGATCAACCTCGTACTGACCCCGGCCCGGCACACCTCCTTCGCCAAGACCGGCATGCTGTCGCCCACCGGCTCGTGCCATCCCTTCGACGAGCGAGCCGATGGCTACGTGCGAGGCGAGGGCGGCGGCACCGTCCTGCTCAAGCCCCTCGCGGACGCCGTGCGCGACGGTGACCACATCTACGGCGTCATCAAGGGCAGCGCCGTGAACCACAGCGGCCGGACGCGCACCCTGACCCATCCCAGCGACGACGCGCAGGCGCAGGTCGTCGCGGACGCCATCGCCCGGGCGGACGTCTCCCCCGAGACCATCGGATACGTCGAGGCGCACGGCACGGGGACGCCGACCGGCGATCCGGTCGAAATCGCGGGGCTGGTGGGGGGCTTCCGCAGAGCGCGCGGCGAGACGGTGAACCCGGGTGAGCACAACTACTGCGGGCTGGGCTCGGTCAAGCCCAACATCGGCCACCTCGAAGCCGCCGCTGGGATCGCTGGGCTGATCAAGGTGCTGCTCGCGATGGAGCACAAGCAGTTACCCGGTCTGCGGGACTTCCAGCGGCTGAACCCGCACATCGACCTGGACGGCACGCCCTTCTACATCGTGGACCGGCCGCGCGAGTGGAAGCCCCTGCGGTCGCGGGCCGACGAACCACTGCCTCGTCGCGCGAGTGTCAGCTCGTTCGGTATCGGCGGCACGAACGCCCACGTCGTGCTGGAAGAGGCGCCGGCCACCGCGCCGGCCGTTCCGCAGGACTGCCACGCCTACCTCGTCTGTCTGTCTGCCAGAACCGGCACGGCACTCCGTCGGCGGATCCGCGACGTGCGGGAATGGCTCGACGGCGACGGCTCCGATGCCGACCTGATCGACCTCAGCGCCACGCTGCTCCTGGGGCGTGAACACCTCGACCGCCGGACCGCGTTGGTCGTGCGCGACCGTGACGAACTCCGGGCGAAGCTGACGCTGCTGCTGGAAACCGGGCGAGCCGACGACTGCTTCCACGAGCCCGCGGGCACGTCCTCGGGCGGCGGGCCGGCCGGAGCACCGCGGCCCGCCGCCGAGGCCGAGTTCGACATCGGCACCGACCTCTCCGCCGCCGAGTACCGGGAGCGGCTGCTGGGCCTGGCGGAGTCCTTCGCCGCAGGACACGACCACCGGTGGGCGGACCTGTTCACGTCGCTCCCGGGACGGCGACTTCGACTGCCGACCTACGCGTTCGACCGTCACCGCTTCTGGATCACACCGGACGCCACCGACACGACCGCTCCCACCGGGACGCCGGCGCCCGCGCCGGGTCGGGAGCCGGTTCCTGCGATCGAGCAGGAAGGACCGGAGCCGGACATGACCGCGCGAACAGGGCGAGGGGAGCGGACGGGCACCGACGTCCGGGAACGTGTCGAGGCGGATCTCCGGAGCCTCGTCAGCGGCGTGCTCAAGCTCGCGGCCGACGAGATCCATCCGCGGGACCGGCTGTCCGACCTCGGGTGCGACTCGGTCGGCAACACGCTGCTCGCCCTCCGGCTGGGCGAGCACTACGGCATCGACATCGCGCCGTCGCTCTTCTACGGGTACTTCACCCTGGAGATGCTCACGGACCGGCTGCTCGATGAGCCGTACGCCGACGCCGTGGCGGGGAAGTACGCGGCCGCGGACGAGAACACCGTCGACGGGACGGCCCCCGCCGAGGGGGAGGCGTCCACCGTGTCACGGGACGAGCCCGCCCCCGGGTCCCGCCCCGCGACGCCTCCCGGTGACGACGCCGGCGACCGCATAGCCGTCATCGGGATGAGCGGACGCTTTCCCCAGGCCCGCACGGTCGACGAGTTCTGGCAGTTGCTCGCCGAGGGCCGGGAGGCGGTGACGCCGATCCCCGCGCACCGGCTGGGCAACTGGGCCGGTGTCGCCGGCACGTCAGAGGTCAGGGGCGGATGGCTGCCCGGCGAAGCCGAGTTCGACCCGCTCTTCTTCGAGATCTCCCCCAAGGAAGCCGAGCACATGGACCCGCGGCAGCGTCTGCTGCTGCAGGAGGCGTGGCGGGCCCTTGAGGACGCCGGATACCGGGCGAAGCAGCTCGGCGACAACACCATGGGCATGTTCGTCGGCGCCGAACAGAGCGACTACCCGGGCCTTGGCGGGGACGAACAGACGTTGACCTCCGGTCACGACGGAATCCTGGCCGCTCGGCTCAGCTACTTCCTCAACTTCTCCGGGCCGGTGCTGACCGTCAATACGGCGTGCTCGGCCGGCCTGGCAGCCGTGCACCAGGCCTGCCTGAGCCTTCGCAGCGGCGAGTGCGACACCGCGGTCGCCGCGGGCGTCAGCCTGATGGCCGGGTCCCAGTTCTACGAGCACGCCACCCAGGCCGGGATGCTGTCGCCCGACGGGGTCTGCTACGCCTTCGACAAGCGTGCCAACGGCATGGTGATGGGCGAGGCGATCGCCGCCGTCGTGCTGAAGCCGCTGGCCAAGGCCCTCGCCGACGGTGACCGGGTGCATGCGGTCATCACGGCGAGCGGTCTCAACCACGACGGCCGGACCAACGGCATCACCGCGCCCAGCCAGTCCGCGCAGGTCGCCCTGCTCGACTCCGTGTACCGGCGGTTCGGCGTCGAACCGGCCGACATCGAGCACGTGATCGCCCACGGCACGGGTACCCGGCTGGGTGACCCCATCGAGGTGAACGCGCTGACCGAGGCGTTCGGCCGGTACACCGACCGGACCCAGTACTGCGCCTTGACCTCGGTCAAGACGAACATCGGGCACACCCTGGCCGCCTCGGGCGTGGTCAGCCTGATCGCCCTGGTGCAGGCCCTCCGTCATCAGACGGTGCCCGCGAGCCTGCACTCCGAGCAGGAGAGCGAGTACATCGACTGGACGGGCAGCCCGTTCCGTGTCAACAAGGAGGCCCGGCCCTGGCCGGCCCGGCCGGGGCGCGAGCGGATGGGCGCCGTCAGCTCCTTCGGCATCAGCGGGACGAACGTCCACGTCGTGGTGGAGAGCCACGGCGACGGATCGGCCACGCATCCGGCCGTCTCCCGGCCCTCGTACCTGCTCGCGCTGTCGGCGAAGACCGAGGAGGCGCTCCGGACGCGGGTGGCGGACCTGCTCGCCTTCCTCCGGGCCGGTGGGGCCGATGACGTGGGGCTCGGGCGGATCAGCAGCACCCTGCTCGCGGGGCGGCACCACTTCGCGCACCGCTGTGCGCTGGTCGCGGACACCCCCGAGGACGCCGAGCGGCTGTTGCAGCAGGTTCTCGACGGCAAAAGGGACCCCCATGTGTTCCGCGGGCTGTCCGGGAGGGACTTCCGCCCGCAGACCGCGCTCACCGAGTACGGGAACGAGCTGGTGGGGCGGGCCCGCGCGGGAGACCGGGACGCCCGGTACCGGGACTCGGTCCGGGCCCTGGCCGACCTCTACTGCCAGGGTTACGAGCTGGCCTGGGAGAACCTCTTCGGCGACCGGCCGCTCCCGTGCGCGTCGCTGCCCGGTTACCCCTTCGCCCGCGAGACCTACTGGGCCGGCACGGCGAGGTCCGGCCGCGCGGCGCAGCCGCACGCCCTTCCCGCGTCCGCGGCACTGAACCCGCTGCTGGACAGCAACGTCTCCACACTCCGGTCGCAGCGCTTCGCCAAGCACCTGTCGGCGAGTGAGTTCTTCCTGCGCGACCACGTCGTGGACGGGAAGATCCTGCTGCCCGGCGTCGCCCACATGGAGATGGCGTACACCGCCTCCCGGCTGGCCACCGGCTCCGACAGCGTTACCCTGCGCGGCATCATCTGGGGCCGTCCGATCGTCATGGACGGCGCGTCCCGGACCGTGAACATCGAGCTGACCCCGATCGAAGAGGACGCGCTGGAGTTCGTCATCCATGACGGCACCGAGGGAGAACGCACGGTCTTCTCCCAGGGCCGGGCCGGCTACGCCGCCGAGCCGCCGACGCGGCCGCGCGGCGCGATCGACATCCCCGCGATCAAGGCGCGGTGCACCACCCGCCGGGAGAACGCCGAGATCTTCGCGAGCCTGCGGGAACTGGGGTTCGGGTACGGCGAGACCTTCCAGGCCATGGAGACGCTGTACTGCGGCGAGACCGAGGCGCTGGCCCGGATCGTGCTGGGCGACGGCCTCGAAGAGGACTACCACCGTTTCACCCTGCATCCCTCGCTGTTCGACGCCGCGCTCAACGCTCTGCGCGGCATCGGAGAGCAGGACGGCGTGCTGCGCATTCCGTTCAGCCTCGAAGAGCTCGTGGTCTTCGCGCCGATCGCGCGACAGTCCTACTGCCATGCCACCGTCAACCGGATCGCCCGTGACGGCACGATGAGTGTCGATCTCGCGATCTGCGACGACAGCGGCACCGAGTGCGTTCGGCTCACCGGCCTGGTGTTCAAGGAGGTCACGGCCGACAAGAGCGAGGCGTTGCACTACTACGTGCCGCGCTGGACCGACGCCGATGTCGACGCCGACGCCGACGCCGATGTCGACGCCGACGCCGACGCCGATGTCGATGTCGACGCCGGCTCCGCCCGGGAGGCGCAGTCCACCGGCGCCGGGCGTACCCTGCTCATCCTCGACGACGAGGACACGCGCCGCACCCGACTCGGGACGAGGTACGCGGGCCGCGTGGTGCGCGTGCGGAGCGGGAGCGCGTTCCAGGAGTCGGGACCGGACCTGTTCACGGTGGACCGCCGCAGTGCCGAGGACTTCGACCGGCTCCTGCGGACCCTGGACGAACGGGACCTGTCACCGCGGGCGATCGTCAACTTCTGGCCGCTGGACCCGGACCCGTCCGACCTCACCATCGAGCTGGAGGGTTTGCTGCACCTGTTCCGGGCCGTGCACCGGACCGGTACCGAGCAGGAGGTCCAGTACCTGTCCGTACTGCCGGACCGGCCCGGACCGCAGAGGGCGGCAGCGGAGGCGCTCTCGGGCTTCGGCCGTGCCATGACGCCGGTCGACCACCTGTTCCGGGTGGGAAGCCTCCAGGTCGCCGACGTGCGGGACGCGCAAGCCGTCGCCGACAGCGTCCTGCGTGAACTCGGCAGGGCGGAGGGCGCCGCCCCGCGGGGCTGGCACGAGATCCGGCACGCCGACGGCGTCCGCTCGGAGCGGGTGCTGCGGCCCTGGAACGCGGGGGCGCGCAGCGGTGCTTCCGAGCTGCCTCTCAAGCAGGGCGGCGTCTACCTCATCAGCGGTGGCGCCGGAGCCCTGGGGCTGCACCTGGGCAGGTACCTCGCCGGGCAGTGCCGGGCGCGCCTCGTCCTGCTCGGCCGCCGGGAGCCGGACGCTGCGCTGCGGGAGGAGTTCGCCGCACTGGAGGCCGTCGGGGCCGAGGTCCTCTACCTCGCCTGCGACGTGGCCGACCGCGAGAGCGTCAGCACGGCGCTCGCTGCCGCGCGGAAACGATTCGGCAATCTGGACGGTGTCTTCCACGGTGCGGGCGTCATGGGCGGTACGGGCGTCATGGACGCGGACTGGGCCGGTTTCGAGGCGGTCCTGGCGCCGAAGACGCACGGAACCGTGCACCTGGACGAACTGACCGCCGAGGACCCGCTCGACTTCTTCCTCGTGTTCTCGTCCATCGCCGCCTACGTCGGCGACTTCGGACGGGGAAGCTACGCCGCCGCCAACCGGTTCCTCGACGGCTACGTCCAGCACCGGGAGGAGCTGCGGGCGCAGGGCCGGCGGCGCGGCCGGAGCGTATCGGTCAACTGGCCCTACTGGGACGAGGGCGGCATGCTCGGCGAGCTCGCCGAGGAAGGCCCCGCGAAGACCCTCTACCGCGACCACTCGGGTCTGCGAGGGCTGCGGACCGAGGAGGGGATTGGGGCGCTGCTGCAGATCCTGATGTCCGACGAGACCCAGGTCGTCGTCACGAAGGGCGAGCGTCAGAAGATCGAGAGAGTCCTGCGCGTCGTAGGGGCCGAGCGGGCCGGGGCCGAGCCGGAGCCGGTGGCCGAGAACGAGCCCGTGGCCGTGGCCGTCACGAAAGGCGTGGAACCGGTGCCCGTCGAGGACTCGGGTGAGATGTTCACACGGACGGTCGAGTACCTGAGGGACCGGTTGTCGCAGGTCTTCCACATTCCGAAGGGGCGGATCGACACCGCCGCGGAGCTGGGGGAGTACGGCATCGAGTCCATCCAGATCATGGAGCTGATGCGGCTTCTGACGAAGGACTTCCCCTCCCTCCCGGGCACGCTGTTCTTCGAGTACCGCACGATCCAGGAACTGGCGGAGTACTTCACCGAGCACCAGGCCGCGCGCCTGACCGAGCTGCTGGGGCTGGAGCGGTCCGCCGCGGCGGCTCCGGCGACGGTGGCCGCGAGCGCGCCCGCAGCCGCCGTGCCCTCCCGGCCGGTCACGCCGCAGGGCCGGTTCCAGGAGGTCCGGACCGTCGCCCCCGCCCCTCACGAGGCTCCGTCGGCGAAGGGGGAGAACGGCCGGACCGCGGGACGCCCGCGTGACGTGGCGATCATCGGCATGAGTGGCCGGTACCCCAATGCGCGGAACCTCGACGAGTTCTGGAAGGTGCTGGAGCGCGGCCAGGACTGCATCGAGGAGATCCCGCCGCACCGGTGGGACAAGGACGCGTACTACGCGGCCGAGAAGACGCCCGGCAAGAGCTCCAGCAAGTGGGGCGGCTTCATCGACGGCGCCGAGAACTTCGACGCGCTGTTCTTCAACATGTCGGCGAACCAGGCCGCGCTGACCGACCCCCAGACCCGGCTGTTCCTCCAGGCCGCCTGGGAATCGATGGAGGACGCGGGGTACACACGCCAGTCCCTGAGCCCCGGCAAGGCCCGCAAGGTCGGTGTCTACCTGGGCATGATGTGGAACGAGTACCAGCTGCTCAGCGGCGAGGACGTCGTCCTGTCCGACCGTGCCGCCGCCTCGAACGCCGTCTCGTACTTCTTCAACCTCCACGGGCAGAGCCTGACGGTCGACACCGCCTGCTCCTCGTCGCTGTACGCGATCGCCATGGCGGTCGAGAGCATCCGGAACGGCTCCTCGTCGCTCGCGTTCGCCGGCGGCGCGAATCTTTCGCTGCACCCCAACAAGTACGTCTCGCTCAGCCAGATGAACTTCTTCTCCGAGGACGGACGCTGCCGCTCGTTCGGCGAGGGCGGCACCGGCTACGTTCCGGGTGAGGGCGTCGGCTGCGTCCTGCTCAAGCCGTTCGACCAGGCGGTCGAGGACGGGGACCACATCCACGGTGTGATCCGCGGCGTCGCCACGGTGCACGGCGGCAAGACGAACGGCATGACCGTGCCCAACCCACTGGCGCAGGCGGACATGGTCGCCTCCGCGCTGGCGGATGCCGGGCTCTCGGCCGAGGACATCAGCTACGTGGAGGGCCACGGCACGGGCACCGCCCTCGGCGACCCGATCGAGATCACCGGACTGACCCGGGCGTTCCGCAAGCACACCGACAGGAAGCAGTACTGTCCGATCGGTTCGGTGAAGTCGAACATCGGCCACCTGGAGGGCGCGGCCGGTGTCGTCGCCGTCACCAAGGTCCTGCTCCAGATGCGGCACGGGATGCTCGTGCCCTCCCTCCATTCCGAGCAGCTGAACTCGTACATCGACTTCCCGAACTCGCCCTTCTACGTACAGCACCGGCTGGAGCCGTGGGAGCAGCCCACCCGGACGGTCGACGGGGTGCGGCGGACCCTGCCCCGGATCGCCGGCGTCTCGTCGTTCGGCGCGCACGGCGCCATCGCGCACGTGATCATCGAGGAGTACCGGTCCGAGCAGGAGCAGGCGACACGTCCGGCCCGGGCGCCGCGTCCAGAGCTGCTGGTTCTGTCGGCGAAGGACGATGCGCGGCTGCGGGAGAAGGCCCAGGCGCTGCTCACGTGGCTGGCCGGGGCCGGCCACGACGCCGACCCGGCGGACCTCGCCTATACCCTCCAGGTCGGCCGTGAGGCCATGGAGGAACGCCTGGCGCTGGTCGTCGACGGGCGGGACGCGCTGCGCGAGCGACTGCGCGCGTTCCTCGGCGGCGAGCAGGAGACCGCGAACGTCTTCCGCGGAGGCGTGCGGCAGCACAGGGACTCCGTCGCCCTCCTCGAAGCCGACGAGGAGATGCGGGAACTGGTACAGCAGTGGCTCGTACAGGGCCGGCACGACAAGCTGGCCAATGTCTGGGTGAAGGGCCTGGCCCTCGACTGGACGTCCCTCGCTCGCGACGCCGAGCCGCGTCGCATCTCCCTGCCGACGTACCCGTTCGTCCAGGAACGCCACTGGCTCGACGCGCCCCCCGCGCTCGCGCTCCGGCCGCCGCGAACGGTGGCCCCGGCCGAGCCGGCAGTGGCGGCCGGCGCCGCGGCACACCCGGCCCGGCCCGCCGGGGAACAGACCCGGCCACTCGCCTTCGTGGAGGACTGGGAGCCTGCGCCTCTGGACGCGGGAACGGCGCGCGCGCCGCGCGGCATCGTCTTCCTGTGCACCGGAGCGGAGCGTCAGGAGGCGGTCGCGCGGGCCGCACGGGAACTCGACCCCGGCCTGCACGCGGTGTTCATCGGACGGGGAGACACCTTCCGCACGACGCACCCCGACCGCTACCAGGTCCGCCGCGGTTCGGCCCAGGACTACCTGGACGCCTTCCGGGACATCGCGGCCGGACCCGCTCCCGTCGACGCGGTCGTCAGCATGGAGGCGCTCGAACCAGGCGCCGTCGACGGCGACTTCGGTGATGTCGTCCTGACGGTCCAGGCCATCGCCGGCGCCGGGCTCGACGTACGCCGCTACGTGGTGGCCGGGCAGTACCGCGACGGTCGGGAGCGCGCGCTGCTCGAGGCACATCTCGGCTTCGAGCGCTCGCTGGGCATGGTGATGCCGAAGCTGTCCGTGGCGGCCGTGCTCCAGGACGCCGACGATCCACTGCGGCCGGCGGACACCGCCGCCTGGCTGACGAGGCTGGTCGGAGAGCTGCGTCAGGAGCGGGCGGTCAGCGCGCTGTACCACTCGGGCGGCCGTTTCGTGAGCCGCGTCCGTGAGGTCACGCTCGACGAGAACCGCCGCGGCGCCCTCCGGCACGGCGGCACCTACCTGATCACCGGCGGCTGCGGCGGGCTGGGGCTCATCGTGGCCCGGCACCTCGCCGAGCACTTCGCGGCGAATCTCGTCCTGACCGGCCGCTCCCCGTTGGACGAGGCACGCCAGGAGGCACTGCACGGTCTCGCCGCCGGACAGCGGGTCCTGTACGTCCAGGCGGACAGCTGCGACGCGGACGCCATGAAGCAGGCCGTGACACAGGCGCGCGAGCGCTTCGGGGCACTGCACGGCGTCATCCACGCCGCCGGTGTCCAGGGGCAGGGCAGCATCCTGGAGAAGGACCTGCGCTCCTTCGAGGACGTCCTCGGCCCCAAGGTCCGGGGAACGCTGACACTGGACGAGGCGGTGGCGGGCGAAGAGCTGGACTTCGTCTGCTACTTCTCCTCCACCGCCGCCGTCATCGGCGACTTCGGCACCTGCGACTACGCGGTCGGCAACCGCTTCCAGATGTCCTACGCACGACACCGTGACGCCCAGGTGCGGGCGGGCCGCCTGTCCGGACGGACCGTGGTCGTCAACTGGCCGCTGTGGCGCGAGGGCGGCATGGGCTTCGACCACGACACCACCACGATGCTGCTGAAGTCGAGCGGCCAGGACTTCCTGGAGACGGCGGACGGCATCGCCCTCTTCGAACGGCTGCTGTCCCAGGAAGCCGCCCAGCACATGATCCTGGTCGGCAAGCCGAGCCGTGTGTCGCGCTTCCTGGGGCTGACGCCCCCCGCCGACGCCCCGGCGCGACCGGCGGCCGGCGCGGCCGCGGTCCGGCCGGCCGCCCCCGCGGGCGGGGGCGGCCCGGACACGGCGCCGACCCGCGAAGCCGAGGAACGCCTGGCACACGACCTGCGGCGGATCGTCAGCGCCGCGGTCGACCTGTCCCCGGACAGGCTCTACGAGGACGACAACCTCGCCGACTACGGCTTCGACTCGGTCAGTCTGGCCGAACTGGCCACCGGCCTGGGCCGGCACTGGGGCGTCGAGGTCACGCCGGCCCTCTTCTACAGCCGCTCCACCCTGCGGAAACTGCGGGAGTACTTCGCCACCGAGCACAAGGAACTCCTGGCCGCGTTCTACGGCGACCGGGGCGTCGGCGGCGCCGTCTCCGGGCCTGCCGCGGCGGAGCCCGCGCCCGCGCGGGACGAGGCGGTCCCCGCCGGCCGGCCGCGCCTCGGCGCCGAGACCGTCCAGGACGCCGCCGGCACCCCGGGCGCGGACGCGGACGGCGGTGTCCGGGAGCCGCGTACGGAGGACGACGACGCCATCGCGGTCATCGGCATGAGCGGGCGGTTCCCCGGCGCCGACAACCCCTCCGCGCTGTGGTCGGTCCTCGCGGAGGGCCGCGACGTCGTCAGCCCGGTCTCCCGCGAGCGCCTCGACCTGTGGGGCGAGCCGCAGGACAGCCCCTTCGCGGCGTTCCGCGTCGGCCAGCTGTCCGGCCCGGACGAGTTCGACCCGCTGTTCTTCGAGATATCCCCCAACGAGGCGCGGAGCCTGGACCCGCGCCAGCGGCTGCTGCTCCAGGAATCGTGGCGCGCCCTCGAAGACGCGGGCTGGACGCCCGCGTCGACCCGCAGGATCGGAATGTTCGTCGGGGTCGAGCAGGGGGACTACGACACCCCGGACCCCGAGGCGGGCAGCGTCACCGCCAACCACGACGGTATCCTCGCGGCACGCCTGTCGTACCTGCTCGACCTGAGCGGCCCCGTGATGGCCATCAACACGGCCTGCTCGTCGGGGCTGGTCGCCGCTCACCAGGCGTGCGCGAGCATCCGTGCCGGCGAGTCCGACGTCGCCCTCGCCGCGGGCGTCAGCCTGATCACCACCTCGCAGCTGCTGACCCGTACCCGACAGGCCGGCATGCTCTCCGAGGACGGCGTCACCTACGCCTTCGACAAGCGCGCGAACGGGATGGTGCTCAGCGAGGCCGTCGCCGTCGTGGTGCTGAAGCGGCTTTCGGCGGCGGTGGCCGACGGCGACCGGATCCACGGCGTCATCCGTGCCAGTGGCATCAACTACGACGGCAGGTCCAACGGCATCACCGCCCCGAACGGCGATGCCCAGACCGCGTTGCTCCGCGACACCTACCGGCGGCACGGCATCGACCCGGCCGACATCGACTACGTGGTCGCCCACGGCACCGGCACGCGGCTCGGCGACCCCGTCGAGGTCAACGCGCTCAACGACGTGTTCCGGAGCTTCACCGACAAGCGGCGCTACTGCGCTCTGACGTCCGTGAAGCCGAACGTCGGGCACACGCTTGCGGCCTCCGGGCTCGTCAGCCTCATCGGGGTCCTGCAGGCCATGCGCCACGAGACGATCCCCGGGTCCCTGAACTGCGTGCAGGAGAACGAGTACATCGACTGGAAGGACAGCCCGTTCTTCGTCAACAAGACGAACCGGGCCTGGCCCCAGGCCGCCGGGCGCGGAAGGACCGCCGCCATCAGCTCCTTCGGCATGAGCGGCACCAACGCGCACATGGTGGTCGAGAGTCGCCCGGAGAGCCGAGAGAACGAGGTCACGGAGATGTCCGCCCACCTGCTGGCCCTGTCGGCCAAGTCCGAGGAGTCGCTGCGGCAGCGTGTCGCCGACCTGATCGACTTCTTGGAGGACCCCGAGCAACCGCACGGCCTGAGGGACGTCGGCGCGACGCTGCTGGACGGGAGGCCCCACTTCCGGCACCGCTGCGCCGTCGTGGCCCGCGACGCCGCCGAGGCGGTGCGCCTGCTGCGCTCGTGGGCCGCGGACGGGCAGGACCCCGACGTCCTCACCGGCGAAGTGCCCAAGGACTTCGCGCCGAACGACGCGGCCCGGCAGGCCGGGGACCGGTTGCTGGAGGAGGCGGCCGGACCGCACCACGACAGCAACGGTCTCCGGGACGCGCTGCGCGCCGCGGCGAGGGCCTACTGCCAGGGGTACGACCTGGCGTGGCGCCGGCTGTTCGGCGGCCGGCGCACCGCGCCGGTCGCGCTGCCCGGCTACCCCTTCGCCAGGAAGCGCCTGTGGCGGCAGCACACGAACCGGCCGGCGGCGAACGGGCTGTTCACGGCCGTACCCGGCCGTGGCGTCGCCACGGGACTCCGGTTCGACACGACGCTCACCGGATCGGAGTCCTTCCTGCGCGACCACGTCGTGGCCGGGGAGAAGATCCTGCCGGGCGTCGCCCACCTGGAACTGGCCCGTGCCGCCCACGCCGCGCTCCCCGCGCGGCAGAACGCGCCGACGGCCGGCATCACGTTCCGCGACGTCGTCTGGCTGCGGCCGGTGAGGGTCGGGGACGCCCCGCTCGACCTCCACGTCGAACTGGAGCCGGAGGGCGCCGCAGGGACCCGCTACCGCGTCCTGGCTCGCGGAGCCGACGGTCCCGTCGTGCACAGCCAGGGGCGCATCGAGCCCGGTGGCGGACCGGTGGCCAGGCCACGGCTCGACCTCGCGGCCCTGCGGACCGAGTGCGGCCGCTACGAGATGACCGCGACCGAGATGTACCTCGTCTACCGGCGTCAGGGCATCGCGTACGGGCCCTCCTTCCAGGGAGTGAGGCGACTCCTCGTGGGAGACGCCCAGGTCCTCGCCGAGGTGGCGCTGCCCGAGATGCCCCAGTACGGCATGGATCCGCAGGTGCTGCCGCCGGGGCTGCTGGACGCCGCACTGCAGTCCTCCGCCGGCCTGAGGCACGGCGGCGCCCTCCACCTTCCCTACGCCGTCGAAGCGGTGGAGGTCCTCGCCCCCTGCGAGCCGGTCATGTGGGCGTGGCTCAGGCGCACCACGGAGAGCGGCGACACGTTCGACGTCGACCTGTGCGACGCGCACGGCGAGGTCTGCGTGCGGTTCAGGGCCTTCCGCACCCGGCCCCTGCCCGCGGCGGCCGAGCCGCCGCCGGTGTCGGAGCGGCCCGCCGCCGGGAGCCCGGTGCTCCTTGAGCCGCGCTGGGAGCCCGTCCGGCCCGTCCTGTCGGCGGACGGCGGCGGGCCGGGGGGGCGGACGCTGCTGGTCGGCGCGGACCCGGAGGAACTGGCCTCCCTCCTCACGGGGCACGGGGAGGACGTGGACGTCCTGTTGCTGCGGGCCGACGACACCGTCGACGGCCTGCGGGAGCGGCTCGCGCGCGGTGGGCCCTACGGCAGCGTCGTCTGGGTCGCGAGCGGCGGTGCGACGGTGTTCCTGGAGAGCGAGGGCCTGATCACCCGCCAGGAGGAAGGCGTGTACGCCGGTTTCCGGCTGGCCAAGGCGCTGCTGGAACTCGGCTACGACAAGCGGGACCTGGAGTGGACCGCCCTCACCGTCCGCAGCCAGGGCGTCGTCGACACCGACCGCGTCGACCCGACCCACGCCGGCGTGCACGGCCTGCTCGGGTCGCTGGCGAAGGAGAACCCGCGGTGGCGGATGCGCCTCGCCGACGTGGAGGCGTTGCTGGAGGGGGTGCTGCGCGAGGCGCTGCGCCTGCCGGCGGAGCCGTCCGGCGACAGCTGGGCCCACCGCGGCGGCCACTGGTTCCGGCAGAACCTGGCACCGGTGACGTTCGACGCGCTCCCCGCTGAGTCCGTGCCGTACCGGCGCGACCGGGTCTACGTGGTCATCGGCGGCGCCGGCGGACTCGGCGCGGTCTGGACCGAGCACGTCGTACGCACCTACGGGGCGCAGGTGGTCTGGATCGGCCGCCGCGCCGAGGACGAGGCCATCCGGGCCAGGATCGACGAACTGTCCCAGCTGGGACCGGCCCCCTGGTACCTGCAGGCCGATGCTACGGACAGGGAGGAACTGGCGGCCGCCGTCGCGCGGATCAGGGCTCGCTTCCCCGAGGTCAACGGCGTCGTCCACTCGGCGCTCGTGCTGCTCGACCAGAGCGTGGCCAGGATGCCGGAGCAGCGTTTCCGGGCCGCCGTGCGCGCGAAGGTGGACATCAGCGTCCGCATCGCGCAGGTCTTCGCGGACGAGCCGCTGGACTTCGTGCTGTTCTTCTCCTCGACCAACTCGTTCCAGCGCTCCGCGGGACAGAGCAACTACGTGACCGGCTGCCTCTTCAAGGACGCGTTCGCCCGGCTGTGGCAGCAGAGCCGCCCCACCACCGTGAAGGTGATGAACTGGGGCTACTGGGGCAGTGTCGGCGTCGTCGCCTCGTCCGCGTACCAGCGGCGGATGGAGCGGAGCGGCATCGGCTCCATCGAAGCCGCCGAAGGCATGGCCGCGCTGGACCTCCTGCTCTGCGGGCCGTACCACCAGCTCGCCGTGGAGAAGACCACTGCCCCGCGGCGGGCCGGTGACGACACCCGCCCCACCGGTTCCGGCGGCCCGGACGACCGGCTGCTGCAGCGCGTGCTCGTGGACTCCGGCAGTGCCCGGGGCTTCGACGACGCCCTGCTGTGCGAACTGCTGTTGCTGCAGATGCAGACGCTAGGCATGAACCGCGCCGGCGGCGCCGTCGCCGACCTGAGAGCCGCCCTGCAACCGGGCGGAGGCTACGACCGCTGGCTCGACGAGAGCCTGCGCATCCTGGCCGAGCACGGCTACCTGGAGGCGGTCACCGAGCGCTACGCCCCCACCGACAGGGCGCTGCTCGACGGCGCCGACGTGTGGCGGCGCTGGGAGGCGGTGTGCCGGGAGAGCGGGGGCACCAACCCCTACGTCAACCTGCTGGAGCCGGTGATCCGCGAGCTGCCCGAGGTCCTCTCGGGCCGACGGCGCGCGACCGACGTGATCTTCCCCGGGTCGTCGATGAGTCTGGTGCGAGGTATGTACCGGGACTGCGAGAGCGCCACGGCGCTGAACGAGCTCGTGGCCGAGTGGGTGGCTGCCCGCGTCGAGGTCCTGCTCGCCCGCGACCCCGCCCACCGCGTCCGCATCTTCGAGATCGGTTCCGGCAGCGGAGGCACCAGCGAGAAGGTGCTGCGCCGGCTGGCGCCGTACCGCGACAGCGTGGCGGAGTACTGCTACACCGACGTCTCGCAGTACTTCCTGCGCAACGGGCGGCAGGAGTTCGGCGCCGACCATCCCTATCTGCGGTTCGAGCTGTTCGACGTGGAGCGCGCCCCCGCGGAGCAGGGGTTGGGCGAGGGAGGCTACGACATCGTCCTCGCCACCAACGTCCTGCACGCGACCCGCGACGTCCGGGCGGCGGCGCGGCACGCGCGGGCGCTGCTGGGCGAGGACGGCGCACTCGTCCTCAACGAGCTGGCGTCGCGTACCCCGTTCCTGCACCTGACCTTCGGGCTGCTCGACGGCTGGTGGCGCTACGAGGACACCGGACTGCGCATACCGGGCTGCCCGGGGCTGGCTCCCGAAACCTGGCAGCAGGTGCTGCAGGAGTCGGGCTTCGCCGCCGCGTCCTTCCCCGCCGCCGCCGTGCACGAGGTCGGCCACCAGATCGTCGTGGCCGGCACCGGCGAGCCCACCGGCGAGCCCACCGGCGAGCCCGCCCCCGTACCGCGGAGTGCGGACGACGCGCGGGAGCGGGTGCGGTCCGTGATCGTCGACCGGCTCCAGACGTCGCTGGGGCTGGATCGACGGGAGATATCCGAGGAGGACTCCTTCGCCGACTACGGCGTGGACTCCATCCTCGGCGTCGAGCTCACGCAGCAGCTGAGCACAGACCTGGGCATCCTGCTCTCGGTCACGGACCTCTTCGATCACAGCTCGGTGCGCGCGCTCGCCGGCTACGTGGTGGAGCACCACCTCGACGCGTCGTCGCCGCTCCTGGCCGCCCCCGTACCGGCGGTGGCACCCGCGCCCGTTCCCGTGCCACCGCTCCCGGCAGCCCCGGTGACCGTGCCCGCCCCGGTGCCCGTACCCGCCGCAGTGCCCGTACCCGCTCCGGTGCCCGTGCCCGCCGCGACCGGCGCGCCGCGGCCGGCCGTCCCCGCCGACGAGCCCGTCGCCATCATCGGCATGAGCGGGAGGTTCGGCACGGCCAAGGACACCGATCAGCTGTGGCAGCACCTCGCCGACGGCCGCAGCCTGGTCGGCGAGATCTCCCGCTGGGACATGTCGGCCCTCGTGGCGCCGGGCGCGCCGCACCCCCGGTACGCCTCGCTGATGGACGACATCGACCGGTTCGATCCGCTGTTCTTCCAGATATCCGGCCTCGAAGCCACCTACATGGACCCCCAGCAGCGGATCGTGCTGGAGGAGGCGTGGAAGGCGCTGGAGAACGCGGGCTACGCGGGCGACGCCATCCGCGGCCGGTCCTGCGGCGTCTACATCGGCACCCAGGTCAGCGACTACCTGCCCGGCTCCAGCGCGGACGCCCCCGCCCAGGCCATGTGGGGCAACGCCGAGGCGATCATCCCGGCGCGCCTCTCGTACCTCCTCGACCTGCAGGGTCCCGCCATCGCCGTCGAGACCGCGTGCTCCGGATCCCTCGTCGCCCTCCACCTCGCGTGCCAGGCCCTGCGCACGGGCGAGGTCGAGACGGCCCTGGTCGGCGGAGTGTCCGTGCAATGCGCACCCGACTACTACCTGAATGCCCACAAGGCCGGGATGCTCTCGGAGACCGGTCAGTGCCACACCTTCGCGGAGGGCGCGGACGGCTTCGTCCCCGGCGAGGGCGTCGGCGTCGTCATGCTCAAGCGCCTGCGGGACGCCCTCGCCGACGGTGACCACATCCACGGCGTGGTCCGCGGTTCGGGCATCAACCAGGACGGAACGTCCAACGGCATCACGGCTCCGAGCGCCAAGTCGCAGGAGCGGCTGGAGCGCCAGGTGTACGACACCTACGGCATCGACCCCGCCGGCATCCAGCTGGTCGAGGCGCACGGCACCGGTACCCAGCTCGGCGACCCGATCGAGTTCCAGGCGCTGACCCGCGCGTTCCGCCACTACACCGACCGACGTGAGTACTGCGCCATCGGCTCGGTCAAGACCAACATCGGGCATGCCGCGCCGGCGTCGGGCATGGCGGGGCTCATCAAGATCCTGCTCGCCCTGCGCCACCGCGAGCTGCCGCGCAGCCTCCACTTCGACCAGGGCAACGCACACATCGACTTCGAGGGCAGCCCCTTCTACGTGAACACGGTGCACCGGCCCTGGACGGTCGAGCCGGGCCGGCCGCGGCGCGCGGCGCTCAGCTCGTTCGGGTTCAGCGGTACCAACGCCCATGTGGTGGTCGAGGAGGCACCCGACCTGCCGCGCCGCGCCAGCGCGCCCGGCGAGGACCACCTCGTGGTGCTGTCCGCCCTGTCCGCGGAGCAGTTGCGGACGCAGGCGGAACGGCTGGTGGAGCACCTGCGCCGCCACCCGGACACCGACTTGGGCGACATCGGCTCGACCCTGGTGCGGGGCCGGCGGCACTGCCCCGTCCGGCTGGCGTGTGTGGCCCGCGACACCGACCACCTGGTGACGCTTCTGGGCCGGTGGCTCACGGACGGGCGGGAACCGGAGGTGCACACCGCCGACCTCACGGAGAACGCGGTGAGCCCGCAGCCCGCTCTGGAGCAGTACGGCGACAGCTGCCTGCGCGAGTGCGCCGAGGGCGCGACCGGGACGGCCCGCCGGGAGCACCTGGAAGCCGTATCCGCCCTCTACCTGCAGGGTTACCAGCTCCGCTACGAGCGGCTCTTCGAGAGCGGCACGTACCGCCGCGTCCCCCTGCCGACGTATCCGTTCCAGCGGCAGCGCCACTGGCTGCCCTCCGGGGACGGCGCTCGACCCGCGGTGCCCGCACGGCCCACCGAGCGCACTCCCGCGCCGGGTCCGCGGGCCGACGCGGCCCACCTGGCGCTGGCGCCGGTGTGGGTCGGGGAACAGGCCCCCGAGCCCGGCCCCGGCCGGTCCGTCCCGAGCAGCATCGTCGTCGTGGGCGGCAGCGCCGCGGAGCGGGCCGCCCTGGCGGCCGAGTGCCCCGACGCCCGCTTCCTCGCCGACGGCTCGGCGAGCACGGCATCGCTTACCGGGCAGTTGCGGGGCGTGGGCCGGGTCCGCGACCTCGTGTGGATCTCCCCGGCGGACGCGGCCGCGGAGCCCGGTGAGCTGCTGCGGCGCACCGCCGTCGGAGTGGACGCGTTCTTCCGGCTGGTCAAGGCGCTGTTCGAGCTGGGCTACGGCGCCGAGGAGCTGTCGTGGACGGTGGTGACGCGCCAGACCCAGCCCGTGCGGCCGGGCGAGTCGGTGCTGCCCGCCGACGCGGCCGTGCTCGGCCTGGCCGAGGTCATGGCCAAGGAACTGCCCAACTGGAGCGTGGGCTCCTTCGACCTGGGCCTGTCCGACGAGCTCCCCGCCCGCACCCTGCTCGCCGCCGGGCCCACGACCGTACGGGCGCTGCGCGACGGCCAGTGGTTCCGTCGCGACCTGTACCGGGTGGAGCTGCCGGCACCGGCCCGTTCCCCGTACAAGGAGGGCGGGGTGTACGTCGTCCTGGGCGGGGCCGGCGGCATCGGCCGGCTCTGGAGCGAGGACATGATCCGGCGCTACCGGGCGCAGGTCGTATGGATCGGCCGCCGGGAGAAGGACGCCGGCATCCAGGCGGAGATCGACCGACTGGCCGCGCTCGGGCGGGCGCCGTGGTACGTCCAGGCCGACGCCGCCGACACGGACTCCCTCCGGGGCGCGTACGCCCGGATCCAGGAGCGGTTCGGCACCGTCCACGGGGTGGTGCAGTCCGTCTTCGGCCTGGTGGACCAGAGCCTGCCCAACACGACCGAGCAGCAGTTCCGGCAGGGCCTGAGCGCGAAGATCGACGCCAGCGTGTGCATGGCGGAGGTCTTCGACGCCGAGGGACTCGACTTCATGCTCTTCTTCTCCTCGATCGCGTCGGTCAACCCGACCATGGGGTACTGCAGTTACGTGGCCGGCAACGCCTTCGAGGACGCCCTGGCCCGCCGGCTCTCCGGAGCACGCCCGTACGCCGTGAAGGTGGTCAACTGGGGCTACTGGGGCGCCGTCGGCAGCGGACTCGACGTTCCGGAGCACGTCCGTGAGCGCATCTACCGGCGCGAGGGCCTCGGCGACATCGACCCCGCGCTGGCGATGGACGCGGTCGAACGGCTGCTGGCCGCTCCGCTCGGGCAGGTGGCCTACCTCAACACCAGCGAGCCCGAGCGGTTCGAGGGCTACACCGACCGCGAGGCGATCCGCGTGCTGGACCCGGCGGAGCGCCGGAGCGAGCCGCTCGCCCCGCTGCTGCCCTCGCGCGGGGAGCAGTTGCGGACCGTTGAGGCACGGGCCAAGTCCAAGCTGCGGACGCTGGACGGACTGCTCCTGCGGCTGCTGTGGTGCGCGCTGCACGGGCGTGGCTGGATGGGGCCGGGTACCGTCGACGCGGACTCCTTCCGGCAGGCCGGCGGGATCCTCGGGAAGTACGACCGCTGGGCGTCGGAGTCCCTGAAGCTGTTCGCTCGGCAGGGCTGGCTCGCGGCGACCGGAAACGAGGGCTCCTACCGTGCCGGCGCCGGCGCCGTCGATCCGGACGCCACCGCCGCCGAGTGGGAACGCAGCCGGCGCGAGTGGCTCGCGGACCCCGAACTGCGCGCGTCCGTCGACCTGGTCGACACGACGCTGCGCGCGCTGCCGGACGTCCTCACCGGCGCCGTCCCCGCCGTCGACGTCATCTTCCCCGGCTCCTCGCTGGATCTGGTCGAGGGCATCTACAAGCGGAATATGATCGCCGACTACTTCAACGACGTCGTCGGTGACTGTGTCGTCGCACTCGTCGAGAGCAGGCTCGCGCAGGATCCCGAAGCCCGGATACGCATCCTGGAGATCGGTGCGGGAACGGGCGGCACGACCGCCACGGTCATGCGGCGGCTCCAGCCGTACCGGCGGCACGTCGGCGAGTACTGCTACACCGATCTCTCCAAGGCGTTCCTCATCCACGGCCGGCGGGAGTTCGGCGCGCAGCATCCGTTCCTGCGCTGCGAGATCTTCGACGCCGGTCGGTCCGTCGCCGAGCAGGGGTTCGACGAGGGCGGGTACGACCTGGTCATCGCGACCAACGTGCTGCACGCCACCGAGGAGATCCGCGCGTCCCTGCGCAATACCAAGGCGCTGCTGAGGTCCGGCGGCGGCCTGGTCGTCAACGAGATCGACGGCTACACCGTCTTCGGCATGCTGACGTTCGCGCTGTTGGACGGCTGGTGGCCGCACGACACCGATCTGCGCGAACCCGGGGGGCCCGGCCTGCGGCCCGAGACGTGGCAGTCGGAGCTGGAACGGGAGGGCTTCGAGGGCGTGGAGTTCCCCGCGCGGGACGCGCACCCGCTGGGCCAGCAAGTGGTGGTTGGCTTCAGCGACGGGGTGATCCGTCAGACCGGCGGCGGACCGCGGCGTCCCGCGGCCGAGCCCCTCTCCGAGCCGATGGCCGAGCCGGTGTCCGGAGCCTCGCCGGCCGGAGCGTCCCGGGTGGACGGGGCGGTGCTCGGCGAGGTCGTGCGCACCTATCTCAAGGAGCTGGTCGCGCGGACCCTCCTGATCCCGGCCGAATCCATCGACGCCCGTGAGCAGCTGTCCGCCTATGGCATCGACTCCATCCTCATCCTCCAGCTGCTGACCGGACTCAAGAAGGACCTGGGGGAGACCAGCAGCACCCTGTTCTTCGAGTACCGCACCATCGAGGCGCTGACGGAGTACCTCGTCACGGAGCGGGGCGAGGCCGTGGCCCGCGCCCTCGGAGTGACCCCCGATCCGGCCGCCGGACAGGGAGCGGCGGCGTCCGTCCCGCGATCCGTCGTCCCGGACGTGCAGGCCCCGGCCGGGGCCGCCCCGCCGCCCGGCCACGGCCGGACGCAGGCTCGTCCGGCACCGCGGTCCGGGCACACCGGTGGCGTTGCGATCGTCGGCATGAGCGCGCGCTTCCCCCAGGCCGAGACGCTCGACGCCTTCTGGTCGGTGCTGCGCGAGGGCCGGAACACCGTCACGGAGATCCCCGCCGACCGGTGGGCGCTCGACGGCTTCTACGAGCCCGACAAGGAGGAAGCCGTCGCGAAGGGCAGGAGCTACAGCAAGTGGGGCGCCTTCCTCGACGGATTCGCCGACTTCGACCCGCTGTTCTTCGAGATGACGCCGAACGACGCCCTGGAGATCGACCCGCAGGAGCGGCTGTTCCTCCAGGAGGCGTGGCGGGCGTTCGAGAACGCCGGCTACACGCGGAGCCGCCTTGAGCGGGAACACCGTTCCAGCGTCGGCGTCTTCGTGGGGATCACCCGCGCCGGACACAACCTCTACGGCCCCGAGCGCTGGCGCCGCGGCGACACCGTCCAGCCCTACACCTCGTTCGGGTCGGCAGCCAACCGCGTCTCGTTCAAGCTGAACCTCAACGGTCCGAGCATGCCCATCGACACGATGTGCTCCTCCTCGATGACAGCGCTCCACGAGGCGTGCGAGCACCTGCTCCACGGCGACTGCGAACTGGCGGTGGCAGGCGGTGTGAACCTGTACCTGCATCCGTCGAGCTACGTCAACCTGTGCGGTCTGCAGATGCTCGCAGACGGGGACGAGTGCCGCAGCTTCGGTGCCGGCGGCAACGGCTTCGTCCCCGGTGAGGGCGTCGGCGCGCTCGTCCTCAAGCGGCTGGAGGACGCCGAGCGGGACGGCGACCACATCCACGCCGTCATCCGCGGCACCAGCATCAACCACGGCGGGACGACGAACGGATACACCGTGCCGAACCCGGTCGCACAGGGCCGGGTCGTGCGGGACGCGCTCGACCGGGCGGGCATCGACGCGCGCACGATCAGCTACGTCGAGGCGCACGGCACCGGGACCGCGCTGGGCGACCCGATCGAGATCAACGGCCTGACCCGGGCGTTCTCCCAGGACACCCGGGACGAGCGGTACTGTGCGATCGGCTCCGTCAAGAGCAACATCGGGCACGCCGAGGCCGCCGCCGGTATCGCGGGCGTGTTCAAGGCCGTGCTGCAGATGCAGCACGGTGAGCTCGTCCCCAGCCTGCACGCCGACGAGGTCAACCCGCACATCGACTTCGACGAGACTCCGTTCGTCGTCCAGCGCGAGAACGCGGAGTGGAAGCGGCCGGTCGTCACCGTCGACGGCGTCAGCACCGAGGTGCCGCGCCGGGCCGGCGTCTCGTCCTTCGGTGCGGGCGGCTCCAACGCCCATGTGGTGATCGAGGAGTACGTCCGCGACCAGCCGGCCCCCGGGGCCGACGGGGTCGGCGGGCCGGCCGTGGTCGTCCTGTCCGCCAAGGACGAGGAGCGGCTGCGGGAGCAGGTGAGCGCGCTGCTGCGCGCGCTCCCGGAGGCTGAGCGGGCCGGGGCGACGCCGGCCGATGTCGCGCACACCCTGCAGGTCGGACGCGAGGCCATGAGCGAGCGACTGGGGACGGTCGTACACTCGTTCGCCGAGCTGCGGGACCGGCTGCGGGCCTTCCTGGACCGCCCCGACGGCGGCGGCGCCGGGCTGCACCGCGGTCGCGCGGCACGCTCCGACCGCGCGCTGAACGCGCTGACCGCCGACGCGGACATGACCGCGGTGGTCGGGACGTGGCTGGCCAAGGGCGCGTACGGCAAGGTGCTCGACCTGTGGGTGAACGGCTTCGAGCTGGACTGGGGCAGCCTCCACCCGGCGGGGGCAGCGCGCATCGTTCCGCTGCCCACGTATCCCTTCGCCCGGGAGCGGTACTGGATCGCGGAGCGGCCGGTCGACGGCCGGCTCCCCGACAGCCACCCCGTCGCGGACGGGGAGCCGGAGGACGGCCTGCCGGATCCACTGATCGACGACCTCCTCGACGAGGTGCTGAACGGCTCCATCGGCGTCGAAGCAGCTGCCGAGCACATCCGACGGTCCGTCCTCGACGGCACCGGCGCGAACACCGACAACGAGGGGCGCTGATCATGGACAACCGGCTGGAACGGCTTCTGCTGGATCTCAAGGCCGATCGCGTCTCCAGGGAGTACGTCAAGCAGTACCTGAGGAACCGTCAGGAACCAGCGGATGCGACTGCGGACGCCCCGGACGCGGTGCCGCCGGCCGAGCTGCTGCGGTGCCACTCGGTCTGGCGGGCCGCCGACGGCCCCGCGACCGGGCGGAAGCCGGGACACGTGGTGCTCCTCGCCGGACCGTCGGAACTGGAACACGCGCTGCGTCAGCAGGACGCGACGATCGACGTGCGCCTCCTGCGTTCCGGGGCCACCGGCCTCGCAGACCGCTACGCCGACCTCGCGGGCCAGGTGCTCACCTCGCTCCGCTCGCTGGCCGGAGACCCGGAACTGCCCTCCACGCTGGTTCAGCTCGTCTGCTCCCTGCGGGGAGAGGACACCCTCCTGTCCGGCCTGATCGGCATGATCAGGAGTGCAGGCCTGGAGAACCCCGGGATCGTGCCCCAACTGGTCCTCGTCGACCTGGCCGCCGCTCCGGAGCCCACCGCACTCCAGATCCTGGCGAGTCGCGAGCGCAGCGACGACCGCGTCGTGCGCTTCCGCGACGGCGTCCGTGAGGTACTCACCTGGCACGAGCTGCCGAGTCCCGAGCACACGGCCCTGCCCTGGCGCGAAGGCGGCACGTACGTCGTCACCGGCGGGCTCGGCGGGCTCGGACTGATCTTCGCCCGAGACCTGCTGCGATCCGTACGGAACACGTCCCTCCTGCTGAGCGGCCGCTCCGCACCCGGCGCCGACCGGCGCCACCTGCTGGAGAGCCTGTACCGTCCGCATGCGCGCGTCGAGTACACCCGGCTCGACGTGGCCGATCCGGACGGTGTCGAGGCGTACCTGGCCGGCGTGCGGCGCGAGCACGGCGCCATCCACGGCATCATCCACGGCGCCGGGGTGCTCCGGGACGGTTTCGTGTCGCACAAGAGCGTCGAGGAGCTGCGTGAGGTCCTCGCCCCGAAAACGGCCGGCACCCTCAACCTGGACGCCGCCAGCAAGGACGACGCACTGGACTTCTTCGCCCTGTTCTCCTCCACGGCGGCGGTCACGGGCAACGTCGGCCAGGCCGACTACGCGGCCGCCAACGCGTTCCTGGACGCGTTCGCCCACCACCGGGGCGGTCTGGTCGCGCAGGGTCTGCGTTCGGGACGCAGCCTCTCGCTCAACTGGCCGCTGTGGGCCGAGGGCGGGATGCGGGTCGACGCGGAGACGGAGCGGGAACTGCGGGAACAGACGGGCATGCACGCCTTGCGCACCGAGTCGGGCATCAGGGTCTTCCACGAGTCCCTCGGATCGGACCACTTCCAGGTGATGGCGGTCGAGGGCGACGGCCCGCGCATCCGCCGGACGCTGCTCCGGCAGCAGGCGGCCACCGCCGGATCCGCCCCGGTCCCCGCTCCCGCCGTCGCCGAGGACGTCGACATCGACGACGAGGTGCTGCGCGACAGGATCGTCCGCAGGCTCGGGCAGATGCTCAGCGCCGTCATCGGCCTCCCGGTCGCGAAGATCGACGCCCGGGTGCCGCTGACGACCTACGGCATCGACTCCATCGTCGTCACCCGGCTCAACCGGAAACTCGCCGACGTCTTCCCGGATCTGCCCAAGACGTTGTTGTACGAGTTCAACTCCCTGGACGCCCTCGCACGCCATCTCCTCCGGGCGCGCAGGCAGGGATGTCTGGACTGGACTGGGACGGAGAAGCCCCGGCAGGCCGCCGCGGCAGCACGGCCGGCGGCCGCATCCGCGGGCGGGCGGCAGGTCCCCGCGGCAGCCTCGCCCACCTCAGCGCCCACCGAGGACGCGGTCGCCGTCATCGGCATGAGCGGACGGTTCCCGATGGCCCGGAACCTGCGGGAGTTCTGGGAGAACCTGGCCACCGGACGGGACTGCGTCACAGAGATTCCCGAGGGCCGCTGGCCGCTGGAGGGCTTCTATCACCCGGACCGCGACGAGGCGGTGGCGGCGGGCCTGAGCTACGGCAAATGGGGCGGGTTCCTGGACGGGTTCGACGAGTTCGACCCCCTCTTCTTCGCCATCTCGCCGCAAGAGGCGATGAGCATGGACCCGCAGGAGCGCCTGTTCCTGCAAGAGTCCTGGAACGCGCTGGAGGACGGCGGCTACACCCGGCAGCGCCTGGCCGACGCGCATCGCCGGAAGGTGGGCGTCTTCGCCGGCGTCTCGAAGACCGGGTTCGACCTGTACGGGCCCGAGCTGCGGAAGCGGAACGAGAAGCTGCACCCCCTGACCTCGTTCGCGTCGGTGGCGAACCGGGTGTCGTACCTTCTCGACCTCACGGGGCCGAGTCTGCCGGTCGACACGCTCTGCTCGTCGTCCCTGAGCGCCGTCCACGAGGCGATCCAGCACCTGCTCCGCGGCGAGTGCGACCTGGCCGTCGCGGGCGGGGTCAACCTCTACCTGCACCCGTCGAACTACACCCTCATGTCCGGCAAGCGGATGCTGTCGGACGACGGCAGGTGTCGCAGCTTCGGAGCTGGTGGCAACGGATTCGTGCCGGGGGAGGGCGTGGCCGTCGTCCTGCTCAAGCGACTGTCCGACGCCGAGCGGGACAACGACAACATCCGGGCCGTCCTGCGGGGCAGCAGCGTCAACCACGGCGGCCGGACCAACGGCTACACCGTCCCCAGCCCGGTCGCGCAGGCCGAGGTCGTGCGCGAGGCGCTCGCCCGCGCAGGGGTCTCCGCCGGCGAGGTGAGCTTCGTGGAAGCACACGGCACCGGCACCGAGCTGGGCGATCCGATCGAGATCGACGGGCTGACCCAGGCGTTCGCGTCGGACACCGGCTCCCGGCAGCACTGCGCCATCGGCTCGCTGAAGAGCAACATCGGTCACCTCGAAGCCGCCGCCGGCATCGCCGGGCTGCTCAAGGTCGTCCTCCAGATGGAGCACGGGTCCATCGCGGCCGGCCTGCACGCGCGGGAGTCCAACCCCAACATCGACTTCACCCGGACGCCGTTCCGTCTCCAGCGGGAGAAGACCGAGTGGCCGCGGCCCGCGGTCGTGGGCGGCGACGGGGAGACGACGGAGGGCGACCGGATCGCCGGAGTCTCCTCGTTCGGCGCCGGCGGTTCCAACGCCCATGTCGTCGTGGCGGAGTACCGCCGAACCGACCCCGCGCCCGTCCCCGCTCCCGAGGGCGCCCCGCGGTTGATCGTCCTCTCGGCGAAGGACACCGAGCGTCTGCGGGAGCGGGCCCGGGACCTGCTCGACTGGTTCCACTCCCAGGACCCGGCCGCGCTCGACCTGGGCGCCGTCGCCCACACGCTTCAGCTCGGCCGTGAGGCGATGGACGCGCGGCTCGCGCTGTCCGTCGGCTCACCCGCCGAACTCATCCGGAAGCTCGCCGCGTTCGCCGCGGGCGAGGAGGACGTCGAGGACCTGCACCTCGGCAACGTCAAGGAGCACCGGGAGGCGCTCACCGCCCTCGGCGACGACGGCGACATGGCCACGACCGTCGACCTCTGGATCGAGAAGGGCAAGTTCGACCGGCTGCTCGGTCTCTGGGTCAAGGGCCTGAGCGTCGACTGGGGCAAGCTGTACGGCTCTCAACGCCCCCGGATGCTGCCCCTGCCCGGCTACCCCTTCGCTCGCGAGCGCTACTGGGTGGGCGACCTGACCGCGGAACCCGCCCCCGTCGACTCCGGTGCCGGCCGGCTCCACCCCCTCGTCCACACCAACACCTCCACCCTCGACGCCCAGCGTTTCGACTCGGTCTTCTCGGGCAGGGAGCCCTTCCTCACCGATCACGTCGTCAACGGCCGCAAGGTGTTGCCGGCCGCCGCGTACCTGGAGATGGCCCGGGCCGCCCTGGACGCGTCGCTCGACGGACGTACCCGTCGGACCGTGCTCCGCAACGTGGTGTGGGCCCAGCCCCTGACGGTCGCCGAGAACGCCGCGCGCCTGGTCACGACGCTGTACACCGCGGAGGCCGAGTCCGCCGGGGAGGTGACCTTCGAGATCTCCGGTGTTCCGGAAGGTGATCTCGGCGCGGACGCCGTCGTTCACAGCCAGGGGACGGTGCGGGCCCTCGCCGGTGCCGGCGAGCCGGCGGCAGTGGACGTGGCCGCGCTGCGCGCGGCGTGCGGTGCCGCGCGGCTGGACGCGGAGGAGTGCTACCACGTCTACCGGTCCATGGGTCTCGACTACGGTCCCGCGCACCGCGGCATCGAGAGCGTGGCGATCGGCGACGGGCAGGCTCTGGCACGGCTGCGGCTGCCGTCCGGGACGACGGCCGACGCCGACGGGTACGTACTGCATCCGAGTCTGCTGGACGCCGCCCTGCAGTCCACCGTCGGACTGTTCGGCCGGGACGGCGCCCCCGCGGGCTCCGCCCCCGCCACGCTCCACCTCCCCTTCGCGCTCGACGAGCTGGACGTCCTGGGGCCGTGCACCCCGCAGATGTGGGCGTGGGTCCGGTACGGCGACGGCGACCGGCCCGACCTCGGCATCCGCAAGCTGGACATCGACCTCCTCGACGACGCCGGCGTGCCGCGCTGCCGTCTCCGGGGGCTCACCTCCAGGGCGTACGCCGCGAACGGGTCCGCCGAGCGGGCCGGCGGCACGCTCCCGCACCGTGAAGCGGCGTCCCCGGCCGTCGCCGTCGCGGAGGACCGAGGCCCCCTCCCGGCGGGCACGCTGGAGGAGCGGGTCGGCCGGTACCTGGTCGACTTCCTCGCCTCCGAGCTGCGCGTACCCGCCGAGCGGATCGACCCCGACGACGCCCTTGAGCAGTACGGCATCGACTCGATCATGGCGATGAACCTGACCAACCGGTTGGAGGGGGTCTTCGGATCGCTGTCCAAGACCCTGTTCTACGAGTACCAGAGCATCACCGCCCTGTCCGGGTACTTCCTCGGTGCTCATCGGCCGCGCCTGGCCGAGCTGCTCGCAGCGGAGGCCCAGGAGCCGTCCGGTGCCCCGGTGGACGCCGTCACCTCACGTGGCGGGGCCGGGTCCGGGCACGTCCGCCGGACGGCCGCGCGGCGAGGCCGCAGGGAGCCGGCGGGCCGGGACACGGAGATCGCGGTGATCGGGCTGGCCGGACGCTACCCCCAGGCGCGGAACATCCGGGAGTTCTGGCGGAACCTGGCCGACGGCCGCGACAGCGTCACCGAGATTCCCGCCGACCGCTGGGACCACGGCCCCTACTTCGACCCGGACAAGGACGCGCCCGGCAAGACGTACACCAAGTGGGGCGGGTTCCTGGACGGCGTCGACCGCTTCGATTCGCTCTTCTTCAACATCTCCCCGCGCGAGGCGGCGTTCATGGACCCGCAGGAGCGGCTGTTCCTGGAATGCGTGCACGAGACGATGGAGGACGCGGGGTACACACGCGAGACGCTGAGCCACTGCGACGACCGCGGCCTGCCCGGCAACGTCGGCGTCTTCGTGGGGGTGATGTACGAGGAGTACCAGCTCTACGGCGCCCAGGAGCAGGCGCGCGGCCGCAACGTCACGCTGTCCGGCAGCGCGTCGACCATCGCCAACCGGGTCTCGTACGTCTTCGACCTGCACGGCCCGAGCCTGGCCGTCGACACCATGTGCTCGTCGTCGCTCACCGCGCTGCACCTGGCCTGCCAGAGCCTGCGGACCGGAGGCTGCGAACTGGCCGTCGCGGGCGGCGTGAACCTGTCGTTGCACCCCAACAAGTTCCTGATGCTCGGCAGCGGCAAATACGCGTCGAGCAAGGGCCGGTGCGAGAGTTTCGGACAGGGCGGCGACGGCTACGTTCCCGGCGAGGGGGTCGGCGCGGTCCTGCTCAAGCCGCTCGCCCGCGCCCGCGAGGACAACGACACCATCTACGGCGTCATCCGGGCCACCTCGGTCAACCACGGCGGCAAGACCAACGGGTACGCCGTCCCCAACCCCCGAGCGCAGCACAACGTCATCGGCCACGCGCTCCGCGAGGCCGGGGTCGACGCGGAAGCGGTGAGCTACGTCGAGGCGCACGGAACCGGCACCTCGCTCGGAGACCCCATCGAGATCTCCGGACTGACCAGCGCCTTCCGCGAGTACACCGACCGGACGCACACCTGTGCGATCGGCTCGGTCAAGAGCAACATCGGGCACGCCGAGAGCGCGGCCGGCATCGCCGCGCTGACGAAGGTGCTGCTGCAGATGAAGCACGGCCAACTCGCGCCCTCCCTCCACTCCGAGGTGCTCAATCCCCACATCGACTTCGACGGCAGCCCCTTCTACGTGGCACGGGAACTGACACCGTGGAGCCGCCCGACGGGCGCCGACGGCACCGCGACGCCCCGCATCGCCGGCATCTCGTCCTTCGGGGCGGGGGGCTCCAACGCCCACGTCATCGTCGAGGAGTACGTTCCGGCTCCCCGCCCCGCAGACGGTCCCCCTGCGCAGAGCGGGCCCGCCGCCATCGTCCTCTCCGCGCGGACGGACGCGGGCCTGCGGGCCCAGGCCGATCAGCTGCTGCGCTGGACGACCGAGGGCGAGGGCGCCGCGACCGAGCTCGCGGACATCGCCCACACCCTCCAATCGGGCCGGGAGGCGTACGAGGAACGCCTCGGACTCGTCGCGGCGACGACCGGTGAACTCGTGGCGAAACTACGGGCGTTCCTGGACGGCGAGAACGGGATCACCGACGTGTACCTGGGCCGGGTGGCACGCCGGCAGGACACCTCGGCCGCCCTCACCGCCGCCGCGGACCGGGCACGGACACTGGACGCGGCGCTCGCGCGGCGCGCGTACGGCGAGGTCGTGAAGCTCTGGACGACCGGTCTCGTGGTGGACTGGACGAAGCTCCACGACGAGTCCGCATCCGCGCCGCGCCGCGTATCGATGCCGACCTACCCCTTCCAGGGGGAGCGCCACTGGTTGGCCGACGGGGGCGCGGCTGGCCAGGACCGGGCGGCGGGCCCGGCGCGGCTCCATCCGCTCCTGCACGCCAACACGTCCACCCTCAACGGGCAGCGCTTCACGTCGGTCTACACCGGCGAGGAGTTCTTCCTGCGGGACCACCGGGTCGGCGGCAAGCCCGTGCTGTCCGGTGCCGCCTGTCTGGAACTGGCGCGCGCCGCCGTGGCGGCCTCGCTCGACGAGCCGTTCCGCGTCTCGAAGCTCCGGAACGTCGTCTGGACGCGGCCGGTCACCCTGCACGAACCGGGGCTGACCGTCCAGGTCCGCCTGCGGCCCGAGGAACTCGGCGAGGTCGGATTCGAGATCCTCGTCCCGGGCGACCCGGTCGCCGGAACCGCCGAGGTGCTCCACAGCGAGGGCGTGGTGGACGTGACCACGCAACCCGCGACCGTGAACCCCGACACCCGCCTCGACCTGGCGCGACTGCGTGACGAGTGCCGGACCCCCGGACCCGACGCCGACGCGCTGTACGCGACCGCCGAGGCGCGCGGTATCGGTTACGGCCCGGGTCATCGAGGCGTCCGGCGTCTGTGGACGGGGGCGGGACAGGTCCTGGCACGGATCGCGCTGCCGCCGACCGTGCGGGACACCCGGGACGCCTACGGGCTCCATCCGTCGACCGTGGACGCCGGCCTGCAGGCATGCGCGGGCCTGCTGTCCGTGGCAGCCGGGGAGGAAGCGCTGCTGCTGCCGTTCGCCGTGGACGAGGTCGAGCTTCTCGGTACCTGCCCACCGGAGGCGTGGGCCTGGGTGCGGGACGGCGCGGGCCGGGAGGGCGACGGCTTGCGTCGCATCGACATCGACGTCTGCGACGACGACGGGCGGGTGTGCCTCCGGCTCAAGGGCGTCGCCCTGCGCGCCCACACGGCTGCGCCGACGACCCCCCGGGAGCTGTTCGCCGTACCCCACTGGGTGGCCGCCGACCCCGCGCAGGCCACGGCTCCGGTCCCGGAGGGCCTGGTGCTGGTCGTGGACCTCCCCGAGGTCGCCGCGGAGCTGGAGACGCGGGACACCGCGCGCGTGGTCCGGCTGACGTCGGGCGCCACGGACGTCGGCCACCGCTACACCGACCACGCGCTGCAGGTCTTCGACGAGGTCAAGCGGCTGCTCGGCGAGCCCGCCCACCACCCGGTCAGGGTCCAGCTGGTCGCCCCGGCCGTCGAGGCGTCGCTGTGGACGGGGCTGGCCGCCATCCTGAGGTCGGCCGGGCTGGAGAATCCGCGGCTGCTCGGCCAGATGGTGCTGGTGGACCGGCACGAGGCCCCGGAGCGCGCCGCGTCCCGCGTGACGGCGGACCGCGCGGCGCTCGCGGACTTCGGTGTGCGGTACCTCGGCGGCCTCCGCGAGGTCCTGAAGTGGCGCGTGGAGGACGTCGACCGCCGGACGGCGGTGACGCCCTGGAAGGACGGAGGCGTCTACCTGATCACCGGGGGCGCCGGCGGCCTGGGCACGGTCTTCGCCCACGACATCGCGAAGCGCGCCCGTGGGGCCCGGATCGTGATCGCCGGCCGCGCGCCCCGCGACGCGCACAAGGACACGCTGCTGGAACGACTGCGGGAGCACGGCGCGGAGACCGCCTACGTGCAGGCCGACGTGGCGGTGAGGGACGACGTCGTGAGGCTCGTCCGGGAGACCCGGGAGCGGTACGGCCGGATCGACGGGGTCCTGCACGCCGCCGGGTTCACCAGCGACGCGTTCGTCATCAAGAAGGACGCGGACGAGTTCTCCCGGGTGCTGGCACCGAAGGTCGCCGGACTGGTGCACCTGGACGAGGCCACGCAGGACGCGGACCTCGACTTCCTGGTCGCCTTCTCCTCGGTCGCGGGGGCGCTGGGCAATGTCGGGCAGGCCGACTACGCGGCAGCGAACGCGTTCATGGACGCCTTCGCGGCGCACCGCAACGCGCGGGTGGCCCGGGGCGAGCGGCGGGGGAGGACCCTTTCGGTCGCCTGGCCCCTGTGGGCCGACGGCGGGATGGGCATCGACGCGCCGACGGAGCGGGCGCTGCGCGACCGCTTCGGGCTCGTGCCGCTGCCGGACGAGGAGGGGCTGCGCGCCCTGTACCTGGCCCTGGCGTCGCCGTCCGACCACGTGATGGTGCTTTCGGGCGATCGCCCGAAGATCGCACGGACCCTCCTCGCCGGACTCCTCGTGGACGGCCCCGCGCCCCGGCCCCTGCCCTCGCCGGACGTCCCGGCGGCGGAGGTCGCTGACGGGAACAGGGAGGCAGCGCCCGCGGAAGGCCCGGACGAGACCACCGCACAGCAGGCCGTGACCTACTTCAAGCGGCTCCTGGCATCGGTCATCGACCTTCCCGCAGACAGGATCGACGCCGAGGCACCGCTGGAGGACTACGGCGTCGACTCCGTGATGACCATGGAGATGACCCGTACGCTCGAGGAGGTCTTCGGCTCGCTCCCGAAGACCCTGTTCTTCGAGTACCGCACCATCTCCGCTCTGACCCGCCACCTCCTCAAGACCCATCCACGGCAGGTCGGGGAGCTTCTTCCCCCGGCAGGCGGGTCCCGGCAGACTCCCGCCGTCGCTCCGGGCGTCCCTGAACGGCCCGTCCTGACGGCGGGACGAACACGGCCCGTGTCCTCCGCCGCTCCGGCGCGACGTGGGGCCGACCCGGCCCCAGGCACGGGAACCGGCGACACGGCGATCATCGGGCTGGCGGGCCGCTACCCCCAGGCGCGTGACGTGCGGGAGTTCTGGCAGAACCTCGCCGCCGGCAAGGACTGCGTCACCGAGATCCCGGACGACCGCTGGGACCACAGGCGCTTCTTCGATCCGCGCAAGGGGGCCCCGGGCAAGTCCTACAGCAGGTGGGGCGGATTCCTCGACGGCGCCTACGACTTCGACCCGCAGTTCTTCAACATCTCCCCGCGCGAAGCGGAGATCATGGACCCGCAGGAGCGGCTGTTCCTCCAGTGCGTGCACGAGACGCTGGAGGACGCCGGCTACGTCCGGGACACCGGCAAGGACCGTACGGGGAACCTGCTCGACGGCCGGGTGGGCGTCTTCGTCGGAGTGATGTACCAGGAGTACCAGCTCCACAGCGCCTCGGCGCAGGATGCCGGCGCGGGGCCGATCGTGTCGGGCAGCTCCGCGTCCGTCGCGAACCGGGTGTCCCATGTGTTCAACTTCCACGGTCCGAGCATGAGCGTCGACACGATGTGCTCGTCGTCGCTGATGGCCGTGCACCTGGCCTGCCGGAGCCTGGAGTCGGGCGACTGCGACACGGCGGTGGCCGGCGGAGTCAATCTCTCGCTGCACCCGAACAAGTACCTGCTCCTCAGCCAGGGCCGGCTCGCGTCGAGCGACGGTCGCTGCGCCAGCTTCGGCGCCGGGGGCGACGGCTACGCACCGGCAGAGGGCGTGGGCGCGATCCTGCTCAAGCCGCTGGCGCGAGCCGTCGCGGACGGCGACCGGATCTACGGAGTCATCAAGGGCACCGCCGCCAACCACCGCGGCAGGACGAGCGGATACTCGGTCCCGGAGCCGGTGGGGCAGGCCGAGGTCATCGGCGAGGCCCTGAGGCGAGCGGGTGTGAACGCGCGGGACGTGAGCTACATCGACGCGAACAGCGTCGGCACTTCCCTGGGCGACCCGATCGAGATCGCCGGCCTGTGCAAGGCCTTCGGTCCCTACACCGACGACCGGGGGTTCTGCGCGATCGGTTCGGTGAAGAGCAACATCGGGCACGCCGAGAGCGCGGCCGGCATCGCCGGCATCACCAAGGTCCTGCTCCAGCTCCAGCACGGTCGTCTGGCGCCGTCCCTGCACGCCTCGACGCCCAACCCTCACATCGACTTCGGGCAGACCCCGTTCGTGGTGCAGCAGGAGTCCGCCGAGTGGCCGTCCCCCGTGTCGGACGACGGCACGGGCCGCACGCTGCCGCGCGTCGCGGGCGTGTCCGCGTTCGGGGCCGGTGGCTCCAACGTTCACGTCGTGATGGCGGAGTACGTCCCCGACAGCCCGCCGCAGCCTGTGCCGGCCGCCGCCGACCCGCGTGCCGTGATACCGCTGTCCGCCCGTACGACCGAGCAGCTGAGGGCGCGGGCCGAGCAGTTGGCGCAGTGGCTGGGCCGCCCCGAGAACGCGGACCTCGCGCTCGCGGACGTCGCCCACACCCTGCAGGTCGGCCGCGAACCACGGGAGGAACGCCTCGGTGTCGTCGCCTCCTCCGTGCCCGACCTGGTCGAGAGGCTCGGCCGCTTCCTGGCGGACGACTTCGCGGGCGGTGAGATCGTCCGCGGTTCGATCACCGGTGCGGCCCGGACACTGACGTTGTTCGCGTCGGACTCAGACCTCGACGTGATGATCGCGGCGTGGGCCGAGAAGGGGAAGTACGAGAAGCTGCTCGAACTGTGGGTCAGCGGCGTTCCCGTGAACTGGCGCTCCCTCCACGGCACCGCGACCGCGCGGCGGGTCGCGCTGCCGGCCTACCCCTTCGCGGCCGAGCGGTACTCAGCCTTCGACGGCCTGTCCACCGCCGGCTCGGCCGCGCCTGGTGGACCGGCGCCGCTGCATCCGCTGGCGCAGGTCAACACGTCCGACTTCACCGAGCAGCGCTTCACGTCCGTCGTGACCGGAGAGGAACGCTTCCTGGGTGAGCGTGCCGCCCGCGTCGTGCCCGGCGCGGCCCTCCTGGAGATGGCCGTGGCCGCGAGCTGCCTCGGCAGCCGGGCCGCCGTCGAACCTTCGGCGCCGGTCGTGCTGCGCGACATCGTGTTCGCGCGGCCGCTCGATCCGGCGGACGGCCCCCGCGAGGTGCACGTCGGGCTGCGCCCGGAGGACGACGGCGACATCCGCTTCCGGATCACGAGTACACCGCCGGGCGGCGGCGACTGCGACGCCGTCGAGCACGGCGAGGGTGTCCTCTACTTCGCGGACGGTGCCGAGGAAACCGTGCTCGACCTGCCCGCCCTGCGGCGGGCCTGCGGGACGTCCGTCCCGACCGCCGAGCAGTACGAGGACCGCCGCCACGGCGACGCACTCGCACAGGAGCCCGCGTACCGCGCCGTCCGGCGCGTCTGGACCGGACTCGGGCAAGCCCTCGTCCAGCTGGCGCTGCCGGATCCGGTGCGCGACACCGAGGACGGTCTCGTGCTGCACCCGGGCCTGCTCGACGCCGCGGTGCGGGCGTGCTCCGACGCCCTCGGCGGGTCGGCCGGGCGGGACCGGGCGTACGACGGCGGTGGGCCCGCGGTGGTCCGCGCCATCGAGGAAGTCCTCGTTCTCGATGCCTGCACGCCCTCGATGTGGGCCTGGGTCCGGCCCGGCGCCCAGCAGGCCGGCCAGGCGCGGGTCCCCGGGTTCGACCTCGACCTGGCCGACGAGCAGGGCCGGGTCCGCGTCCGGATCGGCGGACTCTCGATCGATCGGGCCGCCTCCGACCGCGACGACCCGGCAGCGGCCGTGCCCGCTCCCGGCGGGGAACCCCGCGCCGCGACCCCTGCCGGGGGGACGGAGGCCCGCGGCGGGCAGCCGGTCCTGCTGAGCCGGCAGTGGCGGGCCCGACCCGCACCGGCCCGGCCGTCCGGCCTCTCCGCCGCGCGCCAGACCGTGCTGCTCGCCGGACTGCCCGAACTGGAGCCCCTCCTCCGGGGCGACGACGCCGATGTGTTCCTCCTGACCACCGAGGACGAGGCCCCGGACAGCCGGTACACCGCGTACGGCCTGCAGGTTCTGACGCACCTTCGCTCCCTCCTGCGCGGATCCACCGGCCGGCACCAGGTTCAGCTGGTGGTTCCCGGTACACCCGACGCGACGCTGCTCTCCGGGCTCGCGGCCGTCCTCAGGACGGCCGGCCTTGAGAACCCGGCCGTCACCGGACAGGTCGTCGTACTGGACCGGACGGACACCCCCGAGCGCGCCGTGGTGCGGATCCGGGAGAACCTCGGCTGCCCCGAGGAGATGCTCGTGCGGTACGTCGAAGGCCGCCGCGAGGTACCGGTCTGGGCCGAGCACGAGGCCCGCTCCGGCCCCGGCACGCTGCCGTGGAAGGAGAACGGGGTCTATCTCGTCGCGGGCGCGACGGGTGCCCTCGAACAGGACGTCGCCCAGGAGATCGCCACGCAGACGGGCAACGCGACCGTCATCCTCGTCGGCCGGTCCCCTCTGGCCCCCGCGTCCCATGAGGCGTTGCGGAAGCAGGCGGCCGACGGCGCGGTGCGCTACGAGCAGGCCGACCTCTCCAGTCCCGCCGAGGCGGACGCGCTGGTCGCGCGGATCCTGGAGCGCCACTGGGCGATCGACGGAGTCATCCACAGTGCCGGTACCGCGGGCGGGGCGCTCATCGTCGACACGCCGGGCCGCGATTTCCGGGACGTCCTGGCCGCGGAGGCGGCGGGTGTGGTCAACCTGGACGCCGCGACCCGGTCGCTCCCGCTGGACTTCTTCGTGACGTTCTCCTCCCCTTCAGGGGTGGACGGCGGCATCGGTCAGGTCGACGGCGCCGCGGCCCACGCCTTCCTGAACGCCTACGCGCGGTACCGGCAGGACCTCGTAGCCGGCGGTGAGCGGTTCGGGCACAGCCAGTCCGTCATCTGGCCGTCGGGGGACGACGGCCTGCCGGAGGCGGCGGATGTCGGGGACTTCAACCGGATCCTGCGCTCCGAGCACAGCCAGGTGAGGGTTCCTGCTTCTCCTGCCGGCCACACCCGGGGGGACACCCCGGTCCCGACGCAGCGGAACTTTCCTGCTTTCTCCACCGATGGGACGGACTCGTGACGCACTACGACAGCGACGTGCTTGAGGAGAAGGCGAGCGCGTACCTTGAGCGCCTCCTCTCCGAGACCACCAAGCTCCCCCTCGCCCGGGTCGATGCCCAGGCGGCCTTCGAGAGCTTCGGTGTCGACTCGGTCATGGCGATGACCATGACGGTGCGGATGGAAGCAGTCTTCGGCCCGCTGCCCGCCACCCTGTTCTTCGAGTTCGGTACGCCCCGCGCGCTGGCCCGGCACCTGGTCGCCACCCGACGGTTCGACGTGGCGGGTCTCCTCGGGGAAGACGCGGCGGACACGGCGGCCCCGGCCGCCGAGACCCCGGCCCCCGGCGCGGCCGCGTCCCCTCCCGGTGCCCGGTCCACGGGTCCCCTGCGGCGCAAGAGCCTGTCGTCGACGAGGTGGTCGGCGCGGAAGCCGCAGGCGCCCTCGCTGCCGGCGGCCCGATCCGGGCCCGCTCTCCCCGAGCGGCAGGGGCTGGACATCGCGATCATCGGACTCGCCGGGCGTTACCCCAAGGCCCGCACCGTGGAGGAGTTCTGGGCGAACCTGGCCGCCGGACGCGACTGCGTCACCGAGATACCTGCCGACCGGTGGGACCACCGGGCGTACTTCGATCCGGACCCGGACGCGCCCGGCAAGACGTACAGCAGGTGGGGCGGATTCGTGGACGGTGTCGACGAGTTCGACCCGCTGTTCTTCAACATCTCGCCCGTCGAAGCGGAGCGGATGGATCCGCAGGAGCGCCTGTTCCTCCAGTGCGTCCACGAGACCGTCGAGGACGCGGGATACACCCCGGACCGGCTGAAGGCGCCGACGGAATCCGGCCGCACCCCCGCCATCGGCGTCTACGTCGGCGTCATGTACTCGGAATACCAGCTGTACGGAGCCCAGGAGCAGGTCCTCGGCAACCCGGTGACCGTCTCCGGGAACATCGCGGCCGTCGCCAACCGGGTCTCGTACTTCTTCGACTTCAAGGGCCCGAGCCTGAGCGTCGACACCATGTGCTCCTCGTCGCTGACCGCCATCCACCTGGCGTGCCAGAGCATCCGGTCCGGTGCGTGCGACATGGCGATCGCAGGCGGGGTCAACGTGTCGGTGCACCCCAACAAGTACCTGCTCCTCGGTCAGAGCCGCTTCGTCTCCAGTACGGGCCGGTGCGAGAGCTTCGGCGAGGGGGGCGACGGATACGTACCGGGCGAAGGCGCGGGCGCCGTTCTGCTGAAGCCCCTGGAGCGGGCCGTACGGGACGGGGACCACATCCACGGGGTCATCCGGGGCGTCGCCGTCAACCACGGTGGAAGGACGAACGGCTACTCCGTCCCCAGCCCCGCCACCCAGGCTCGCGTGGTCACCGACGCATGGCGCCAGGCCGGGATCGACCCGAACGCGGTCGGCTACATCGAGGCGCACGGCACCGGCACCTCGCTCGGGGACCCCATCGAGGTCGCCGGACTCACCCGTGCCTTCCGCGAGCACACGCGCGACGACCGGCTCTGCGCGATCGGTTCGGTCAAGAGCAACATCGGCCACGCCGAGAGCGCCGCCGGCATCTCCGGGCTCACCAAGGTGCTGCTCCAGATGAGGCACGGCAAGATCGCCCCCTCGATCCACTCCACCAGGCTGAACCCGAACATCGACTTCGGCAGCACGCCGTTCACGGTCCAGCAGACGCTCGCCGACTGGACGCGGCCGGTCGTCACCGTCGACGGCGAGGAGCGCGAGCTCCCCCGGACCGCCGGCATCTCCTCCTTCGGGGCGGGCGGTACCAACGCGCACCTGGTCCTTGAGGAGTACCGGCCGGACCCGGCCGACGCGCCGGACCCCGCTGTCGCCCCCCGTGGCCCCGTCCCGGTCGTCCTGTCGGCCCGCACCACCGAGCGCCTGAAGGAGAAGGCGGCGCAACTCGCGGACTGGATCGAGCGGGAGAACCTCTCGACCGGTGACCTGCCCGCGCTCGCCCACACCCTGCAGGTGGGGCGCGAGGCCATGCGGGAGCGGCTCGGTCTCGTCGTGTCCGCCGTGCCGGACCTGGTCGCCCGTCTCCGGGACTTCGGTGACGGACGCCAGGACGCCGAGGGGCTGGTCCGCGGCAGGGCGCGCGCATCGGCCGCCGACACGGGCCTGTCCGAAGCGCTCGCCCGGCGGGACCTCGCGGGGCTGCTGGAGCTGTGGGTCGAGGGCGGCACCGTCGACTGGCATGCCCTGCACGGGAGCCGGTGCCCGGCCCGCATCGCCCTGCCCTCCTACCCGTTCGCCAGGAACCGGTACTGGATCGACACCACGCGCTCGGCCGCGGCCCTCGCTCCGCACGGGGCGACGGAGCCGTCCGGCGCCGCGGCGGCCGGTGACGACCGGAATCCGGCACCCCTCCTCTTCACGGAGTCCTGGGAGCCGGAGGCGCTGCCCGCCGCCCGCCGGGCCGATGCGCCGCGCACCCTGGTCTGCCTCTGCCCCGACCCGGCGGACCGGGCCGAGCTGGCACGTACCGCTCGCGAGCTGGATCCCGCCGTCACCCTGCTGTTCGTCACGCGGGGACGGGGATTCGCCCGGACGTCCGACCACGCCTACGAAGCCGATCACCGGACCCCGGACGACTTCGTCCGCGTGTTCGAGGACATCCGGTCGCGGTACGGCGCCGTCGGCGGCGTACTGAACCTGTGGTCCCTGGACGACGCGGCGGAGCCCGGCTCGTACACCACCACCGTGCACCTCCTGCGGGCGATCGCCGCATCGGGGCTGCCGGTGGGGCGTGTCCTGCAGGCCGGAGAGTTCCGCGACGGCGTCGAGCGGGCGTACGCGGAGTCGTGGCTCGGCTTCGATCGCTCCCTCGGCAGGGTGCTTCCCGACGTGCAGTTCGCCGCGATCCTGGAAGAGGTCCAGGACACGCCCGGCAGGACGCCCCGCGGCGCCTGGTTCGCACGCTTGTGGAACGAGTGGACGGCCGGGACGTCCGGCAGCGCGCTGTACCGCGCCGGGGTTCGCCATGTCAGCCGGGTCCTTCCGAGTCCGGCCCGTGCCGGCAAGCACCTCCTCAGGCCCAACGGCACCTACCTCATCACGGGGGGCACCGGCGGCCTGGGTCTTCTGCTCGCCGAGCACCTGGCCAGGAACTGGTCGGCACGCCTGGTGCTGACCGGGCGCTCTGCCCTCGACGCCCGCAAGCGGCGCAGCATCGCGCGGATCGAGTCGCTGGGCGGCGAGGTCCTGTACCGACAGGCCGATGTCGCCGACCGGCAGGCCATGCGGGAGGCGGTGGCCGCGGCGCGCGAGCGGTTCGGCCCGGTCAACGGCGTCGTACACGCCGCAGGCGTCGCCGAGAGCGGCTCGCTGCTCGCCGGTGACGTTCGATCCTTCCGGGACGTGCTCTCCGCCAAGGTGGACGGCACGCGCGTGCTCGACGACGTGCTGGCAGCGGAACCCCTCGACTTCGTCTGCTACTTCTCCTCGACGTCGGCAGTCCTCGGCGACTTCGGCGGCTGCGCCTACTCGGTGGCCAACCGCTTCCAGACGTCCTACGCGCGCCATCGCGACGAGCGGGTACGCCGGGGAGCGTCGTCCGGCGCGACGATCGCCATCAACTGGCCCCTGTGGAGCGGTGGGGGCATGGGGTTCGACGACGCGTCGGGCATCGAGCTGTACCTCTCCACCAGCGGGCTGCGCCTGCTGGGGGAGGCCGAGGGCCTCACGCTCTTCGAACGCCTCCTGGGGCAGGGCGAGACACAGCAGATCGTCATGGCCGGCGATCCGTTACGCGTACGGCGCATGCTCGACGCGGACACCGCGCCGGCGGCCCCGCGACCCGAGGTCCGCCCTGCTGCACCTACACCCGCCCCCGCACCCGCCCCCCGTGCGGGCGTCACCCGCTCCGCGGACAACCCGAATGCTCCAGACACAGAGGGAGGGGAGGACATGGAGGACACGGACGCCGAGGCGCTGGTGCTCTCGACCCTCAGGGCGGCGATCGTCGATGTACTGAGGGTGCCCCGCGAGCAGATCCACGCCGACGAGAACTTCTCCGAGCTCGGGTTCGACTCCGTCAGCCTGGTCAAGCTGGCCAGGGCCCTGGGCGAGAGCCTCGCGATCGAGGTGCTGCCCTCGGTCTTCTTCTCCCACTCCACCCCGGAGAAGCTGGTAGCCCACCTGACCGCGGAACACGGGGAGGCACTGCGCCGGCACCGCACGGAGCGGGCAGCGGCCTCGGACATGGCCCATGCGCCATCCGTGACCCCGGAGCCTTCCAGGACCCCGGCGGCGGAGGCCCCCGTCACCGCGGCCGAGGACCGGTCCGCGTCCGCTCCGGCCCCGCGGCCCACGGCGCACACGGAGCCGGAACCGATCGCCGTCATCGGCATGAGCGGCCGCTTCCCCGCCGCTCGGTCCGTCGACGAGTTCTGGGAGAACCTCCTGCAGGGGAAGGACGCATTGTCACCCGTCCCGGCGGACCGGCAGGCAGACTGGAAGGGGCCGGAGGCCGTCCGCTGCGGATTCGTTCCGGGAATCGCGGAGTTCGACGCCGCGTTCTTCGAGATATCGCCGCGCGAGGCGCGCACCCTTGACCCGCGCCAGCGACTGCTGCTCCAGGAGACCTGGCGTGCCCTGGAGGACGCGGGCTACGGCGAGCGCAGGCTGCGCGCCGGGACGATCGGTATGTTCGTCGGTGCCGAACAGGGCGACTATGGCGACCTGACCGGGGGAGAGGGCGGCATCACCGCCCAGCACGAGGCGATCATGGCTGCGCGCCTGGCCTACCTCCTCGACTTCTCCGGCCCGGTGCTGGCCGTCAACACCGCCTGCTCCTCGGGACTGACAGCCGCCCACCAGGCATCCGCGAGCCTGCGCGCCGGCGAGTGCGACACCGCAGTGGTCGCCGCCGCCAACCTGGCGACCACCGGTCGCGGCCTGACCGAGATGGGCAAGTCGGGGATGCTCTCCGAGAGCGGAGTGTGCCGCGCCTTCGACAAGCGGGCCGACGGCATGGTCCTCGGTGAGGCCGTCCCCGCCCTCGTCCTCAAGCGCCTGTCCCAGGCGGAAGCCGACGGCGATCGGATCCTGGCGGTCATCCGCGGCAGCGGTATGAACTACGACGGCCGGACGAACGGCATCACCGCCCCGAACGGGGCGGCGCAGACGCGGCTCTACCGGCAGGTCTACGAGCGGCACGGGATCGACATCGAGCGCATCGAGCACATCGTGGCTCACGGCACGGGAACGCAACTCGGCGATCCCGTCGAGGTCAACGCCCTGAACGAGGCGTACCGGGAACGCACGGACAAGACCGGCTTCTGCGCGCTGACCTCCACTAAGACCAATGTCGGTCACACCCTGGCCGCGTCCGGGCTGGTCGGCCTGATCGCCCTCGTCCAGTCGGTACGGCACGGCGTCGTCCCGGCGAGTCTGAACTGCGACCAGGACAGCGACTACATCGGGTGGAAGGACAGCCCCTTCTACGTCAATAAGGTGACCAGGTCCTGGCCGGCCGGGCCCACGGGAACGAGGCTCGGCGCGGTCAGCGCCTTCGGCATGAGCGGGACCAACGTCCACATGGTGGTGGAGAGCTACGCCGAGCCCGCCCGCCGGGCCCCGGTCACCGAGGCACCGGCTCTGCCGCTGCTTCTCTCCGCCAAGACTCCGGAGGGACTCCAGCGCCGTATCCAGGAGCTCCGGTCGGCGCTCGCAGAAGGAGAACTCGACTACCAGCGGCTGCGGGACACGGCCTACACGCTCCTGGAGGGCAGGCAGCACTTCGCCCACCGCTGCACCATCGTCGTCAGCGCTGTCGGCGACGTCCTCTCCGTACTGTCCGCGGCCGAGAGCGGCCGGGACCATCCCATGGTCGTGCGCGGCGAAGCGCCACGCGACCGGGACCGTTCGCTGTCGGACGTCCAGGCGCGAGCGCTGCTGGACGTGCTTCGGGCACCCGGCGTACCGGCGGAGCGGTACCGGGAGGTGTGCTGTGCCCTGGCCGAGCTCTACTGCCGGGGCGCCGTCCCGGACTGGTCGGCGCTGTTCACGGGCGACAGGCCGCGGATCATCGCGCTGCCCGGCTACTCCTTCGCGCGCTCGCCGCACTGGGCCACTGACGGGCGCCGTGCTGCGGCACCCCCGGCTGCGCGGGAGTTCCCGCCGGCGCCCCCGGCACAGGAGCCGGGGAAGCCGGCCGCGCCGCGTGCCGTTCCCGGGAAGAAGCCCCGGATCCAACTCCAGGATCCGGGCGCGGCGGCCGTCCCGAAGACGGCCCCTGTGGGCAAGCCCCGGAACGTCGTACTGACCGACACGGGCGAGGGGGCGGGGCGGCCGGTTCCTTCGGCCCCGCCGGTTGCTCCGGTGGCTGCTCCGGTGGCTGCTCCGGTGGCTGTGGCCGCGGTTGCGTCGGGTGGGGTCGGTGGGTCGGGTCGTTCTGCGAGTGTGTTGCGGGACGAGTTGAGGGCGGGGCTCGCGGCGGTGTTGTTCCTGTCGGAGGGCGAGGTCGATCCTCGGCGTAATTTCGTGGAACTGGGTCTGGACTCCATCATCGGGGTGGAGTGGGTGAAGTCGATCAACAAGGCGTATGGCACGTCGTTGACGGCGACGCGGTTGTACGACTATCCGTCGGTGATGGAGTTGGCGGCCCATGTCGGGCAGTTGATACCGGAGGCGGAGGCCGTTTCCCCGGTGGTGGACCCGGTCCCGGAACCGGCTGCGCTACCGGTGTCGTTACCGGTTCCGGAACCACTGGCGGAACCGGAACCACTGGCGGAACCGGAACCGGAACCGGAACCGGAACCGGTGCGGGTGCCGCCAGTGCCCGGGAACGCCCCGTACACCGCCGTTCGCGGTGACCGCGTGGCCGTTGTCGGCATGTCCGGGCGTTACCCGGACGCGGAGAACCTCCGCCAGTACTGGGCCAACCTCCGGGACGGTCGTGACTCCGTGCGGGAAGTGCCCGCCGAACGCTGGGACATGTCCCGGTACTACGATCCCCGCCCCGGGACGAAGGGCAAGGCCTATTGCAATGCGATGGGCTATCTGGAGGACGCGGACTGCTTTGACCCGCTGTTCTTCAACATCTCGCCGGCCGAAGCGGAAGGCATCGACCCGCAGCACCGCCTGTTCCTGCAGGAGGCGTACCGGGCCTTCGAGGACGCGGGCTACGCCCCGGGGTCGATGAGCAGGATGAAGTGCGGTGTCTATCTGGGCATCAGCGGCAACGAGTACAGCTTTCTGGTGTCCGGCAACGACAGTCAGGAAGACTCCGTCGCGACGAGCAGCAGCAACGCCATCGCCGCCGCACGCATCGCCTACTTCCTCAACCTCAAGGGCCCGGCGATCGCCCTCGACACCGCCTGCTCGTCCTCTCTCGTCGCGTTGCACCTCGCTCAGCAGGCGCTGGCCAGTGGTGAGATCGACATCGCCCTGGTCGGAGGTGTGTCGCTGTACCTGCTTCCGGGCACCTACGTCAGGATGTCGGGAGCGCGGATGCTGTCGGCGCGGGGGCAGTGCCGGTCGTTCGACCAGGGAGCCGACGGTTTCGTGCCGGGCGAGGGCGTCGGAGCCCTGGTGCTGAAGCGGCTGAGTGACGCCGAAGCCGATCACGATCACATCCACGGCGTGGTTCTGGCGTCGGGTACGAACCAGGACGGCAAGACCAACGGCATCACGGCGCCCAGCGCCAACAGCCAGATGGAACTGTTCCGTACGGTCTACGACCGGTACGGCATCGACGCGGCGTCCATCGGCTACGTCGAGACGCACGGTACGGGGACGACCCTCGGGGACGCGATCGAGCTCGACGCCCTTTCCACGGTCTACCGCGAGCGGGGAGTCGCCCCGAGGGCGTGTGCGATCGGCTCGGTGAAGAGCAACATCGGGCACACCTCCGCCGCTGCCGGCATCGCCGGCGTCCACAAGGTGCTGCTCGGCCTGCGCCACGGCCTGCTCGTACCGTCCCTCCACGTCGAGACTCCCAACGAGCTCCTGGAACCTGACGACTGCCCGTTGACCGTCAGCAGGGACCTCCAGTTCTGGGATGCCCGGAACGGCCACGAGCTGAGGCGGGCCGCCGTCAGCTCCTTCGGATTCAGCGGAACAAACGCCCATGTGGTGCTGGAGGAGTATCGCCATGCGTGAGACGACTGAACACGCCCGGTCATCGGCTGTCGTGATCGTCCTGTCGGCAGTGTCGGAAGGGCAGTTGGACACCCGCGTACGCGATCTGCTCACCTTCGTCGAGGAGCAGCCGCAGCTCGATCTGGTCGACCTCGCCTTCTCGCTCCAGGCGGGGCGGGCGGCGCTGGACTGCCGGCTGGCTTTCACCGCCGACTCCCTCGACGCGGTGGCCCGGGGGCTGAGGACCCATCTGGGGCAGGACGGCACGGTCGAGGTCTTCCGCGGCCGCGCACCGGGCGCGCCGGAGTGGGAGGAGCAGAGCGAGGAGGACCGCGACCTGGTCCGCTCGCTGGTCTCCGCCCGCGCTTGGCGCCGTGTCGCGGAGGACTGGGTCGGCGGCCGTGCCGTCGACTGGGCCGGGCTCTACGCTCCGCGCAGGCCCTTCCGCATCCCGCTTCCCACGTACCCGTTCGCGAAGGAGCGGTACTGGGTGGCCACGAGCCCCCCGGCCCCCGCCGGTTCCGTACCGCCGCCGGCGGCTGCCGTGCTCCACCCCCTGCTGCACCGTGACACCTCCGAGCCCGGAGGCCGGCGCTACCGGTCGACCTTCACCGGCCAAGAGCCGGTCCTGAGGGATCACCTGGTGCACGGGGTGCGGACGCTGCCCGGCGCCGCGTACCTGGAGATGGCCCTTGCGGCGGCGGCCGACTCCCGGGGCCGGACGGTGGCGGACAGCGTCGGCGTCGCCCTCGCGGACGTGGTCTGGATCCGGCCGCTCCGCATCGACGACCGGCCGCGCGACCTGCACGTGGTGCTCCAGCCCGATTCCCCGGACGCGGTCCGCTTCCAGATGTCCGTCGCCGGCGAGGACGCCGGGACCGCTGTGCTGTGCACGGGATCGGTGGTGCCGTGCGAGGCGGCACCGGCCTCCGTGGACCTCGCGCGGCTGCGGGACGCATGCGGCGAACGGCGCTGGGAGGCGACGGAGCTATACTCCGCGTTCCGGTCCGCCGGGATGGGGTACGGCGATTCGTTCCACGCCATCGAGCACCTGCTCCTCGGGGAGTCCCAGGTGCTCGCACGCCTGGTGCTGCCCGAAGCGGCGCGCGTCGACGCGGAAGGCTGCCTCCTGCCCCCGGGCCTGATGGACGCGGCTCTCCAGACCTGCGCCGGAATGATGGCCGGGGAACCGGACGCCGGGCGGACGGCATTCGTGCCGTTCGGGGTGGAGCGGGTCGAGGTGCTCGCCGCGCCGGGCGAAGCCCTGTGGGTCTGGGGCCGCCGTGGCGCCCGGGACACCGTGGGCGGGTCCACCCGCACCTTCGATCTCGATCTGTGTGACGACGCCGGACGAGTCCGGGTACGCGTCCGGGGCCTCTCGGTACGGGCGCTGCACCCGGAGGCGACGGCCGAGGCAGCCGTCGCGCATGCGGACGGCCAGGTGTTCGCCTCCCCGCGCTGGCAGCAGAAGCCGCTGCCCGACGCGGCCGTCCCCGCCATCGGCGGGCGGGCCGTGGTGTTCGCCGAGAACGGCGCTCTCGTGGACGGTGCCACCGCGGGTCCGGGCTGCGAGGTGGTGACGCTCAACGCCCGGGCCGCCACCCTCGACGGCCGCTACACGGAGTACGCGTTACAGGTGTTCGAGAGGATGCGGCAACTGCTGCGGGACGGTACGCAGACGCAGTACGTCCTCCAGATCCTGTTGACCGATCGACCGGAGTCAGCGGTGCTGACCGGTCTCGGCGCACTGCTGAGGACCGCGGCTTTGGAGAACCCGCGGATCACCGGACAGGTCGTCGTCGTGGCCGCCGAGACCCCGGTAGCTGTACGGCTCGATCTCCTCGCGAGGGAGCGGCGCAACCCCGTCGACGCCACCGTGAGGCTCCGCGGAGACCGGCGTGAGGTGCTCACCTGGGCCGAGGAGTGCCCGGCGGAGTCCCCCGGCTCGCCGTGGCGGTCCGGAGGCGTCTACCTCATCACCGGCGGTATGGGCGGCCTCGGCCGCATCTTCGCGGAGGAGATCGCCCGGCAGGTGAAGGACGCCAGGCTCGTCCTCGTCGGCCGTTCCCCGGAGACGGAGCAGTCGCGCCGGATCCTCGAACGGCTCCGGGCCTCGGGCGCGGAGGTGTCCTACGAACCGGTCGACGTCGCCGACCGAGCCGCGGTCAGGGCTCTGGTCGACGGGATCCGGCGCACGGCGGGGACGGTCCACGGGGTCGTCCACAGCGCCGGCGTGGTCGCGGACGACTTCATCCTCAGGAAGTCCGCACGGGAGTTCCGCGAGGTCCTCGCACCGAAGGTGAGCGGTCTGGTGAGCCTCGACGAGGCGACCGAGGACCTCGATCTGGACTTCTTCGTGACCTTCTCCTCCGGCGCCGCCGTCACGGGGAACGTCGGTCAGGCCGACTACGCGGCTGCGAACGCGTTCATGGACGCCTTCGCGGAGCACCGCCAGGGGCTCGTGGCCGACGGGCGTCGGTCCGGCCGCACCCTCTCGATCAACTGGCCGCTGTGGGCCGAGGGCGGTATGGGCGCCGACGCCGGTACCCGGACGGTGCTGCGCGACCGCTTCGGGATCTCCCCGCTGGAACGCGACGCCGGGATCGGGGCATTCGGCCGGTGCCTCCACACGAACCACCACCAGGTACTCGTCGCCGCTGGGCACACGGACCGGATCAGGAAGGCGCTGACGATGCAGCAAGCCGGAGAACACACGGCACCCGTGAACACCGGAACTCCCGTCGCCCCGGCGGCGGTCCGGGACGACGGCCTGGGGGAGTGGACCGTCGCGTACATCACCGCGCTGCTGTCGGAGGTGCTGAAGGTGCCCGCACGGCGCATCGAGGCGGGCAGCCGTCTGGAGCGCTACGGCATCGACTCGATCCAGGCCCTCAACCTCACCGCCCGGCTGGAGGTCTCCTTCGGAAACCTGCCGAAGACGCTGTTCTTCGAGCACCAGACCATCAAGGCGCTGAGCCGGTACTTCATCGAGGTCCACCAGGACCGGCTGCGGGAGCTGAGAGGGACCGTCCCGGCCGCCGCGGCGCCCTCGCCCCCTGCTCCTGCTCCTGCACCGGCAGAGCCGTCCGCCGCGTCCGCCGCGTCCGTCGCCACGGGTCACGCGGCGGCGGTACCCGCGACCGGGCCGGCGCACCGCGCGGAGGGCACCGGATCCGCGCCGCGCGGCGTGGAGATTGCCGTCATCGGAATGGGCGGGCGTTATCCGCAGGCACCCGACCTGCGGACGTTCTGGCGGAACCTCTCCGAGGGCCGGGACTGCGTTACCGAGGTCCCCCGGGATCGCTGGGACGCCGGTGCCTACTATGACGCGGACCGATCCCGGCCGGGTACGACGAACTCCAAGTGGGGCGGCTTCCTCGACGACGTCGACCGGTTCGACCCGCTGTTCTTCAACATGTCGCCGCGCGAGGCCGAGTTCACCGACCCGCAGGAGCGCCTGTTCCTGGAGTGCGTCTACGAGACGCTCCAGGACGCCGGATACACGCGCCAGGACCTGACGGCGCCCTTCCCGAACGGAGCCGGAGGCAACGTCGGCGTGTTCGTGGGCTCCATGTACGACGAATACCAGCTCTACGGCGCGACCGAGCAGGCGCTGGCCGACGGGCGGGTGGTTCCGGGCAACGCCGCGAACATCGCCAACCGCGTCTCCTACTTCTGCGACTGGCAGGGGCCGAGCCTCACGGTCAAGACGATGTGCTCCTCGTCCCTGACGGCTCTGCACCTCGCCTGCCAGAGCCTGCAGACGGGTGACTGCGAGGTCGCCATCGCCGGTGGTGTCAACCTGTCCCTGCACCCCGCGAAGTACCTCCTGCTGGGACAGGCCGGCTTCGCGTCCAGCACGGGCCGCTGCGAGAGCTTCGGCCAGGGCGGCGACGGCTATGTGCCCGCCGAGGGGGTGGGGGCGGTCATGCTCAAGCCGCTGGACCGGGCCATCGCCGACAACGACCGCATCCACGGAGTCATCAGGGCGACAGCGGTGAACCACGGTGGCCGCACGAACGGCTACACCGTCCCCAACCCGAACGCCCAGGCCGACGTGGTCGCCCGCGCCCTGGACAGGGCGGGGGTCGACGCGCGCACCATCAGCTACGTCGAGGCGCACGGTACGGGCACCTCGCTCGGGGACCCGATCGAGATCGCCGGCCTCGCCAAGGCGTTCGCCCGCCACACCGACGACCGCCAGTTCTGCGCGATCGGATCGGTCAAGAGCAACATCGGACACGCCGAGAGCGCCGCCGGCATCTCGGCCTTCACCAAGGTGCTGCTGCAGCTCGCCCACGGCCGTCTGGTGCCCTCGCTCCACTCGGAGACGCTGAACCCGCACATCGACTTCGGCGACACGCCCTTCCGGGTGCAGCGGGAGCCGGCGGAGTGGCGGCGGCCGGTGATCGACACACCCGACGGACCTCGGGAGTACCCGCGTCTCGCCGGCATCTCCTCGTTCGGGGCCGGCGGGTCCAACGCCCACGTCATCGTGGGCGAGTACGTACCGGCCGGGCCCGTGGTGGCCGACGATCCGGCGCAGTGGCCGCTGGGGTCGGTCATCGTGCTCTCGGCGAGAACCGAGGAGCAACTGGGCGAGCAGGCCCGGCGCCTGCTGGACTGGGTGCGCGAGGAGCGGATCGAGGATGCCGACGTGCCCGCTGTCGCGGCCACTCTCCAGGTGGCCCGGGAGCACATGGTCGAGCGGCTGGCGTTCCTGGCCGGCTCGGCGGCCGAGCTGACGGCCCGGCTGGGCGACTACGTCGAGGGCAAGGACGACGCCGGGGCGTACCGGGGGCGCGGAAAGCGCTCCCAGGGCGTCGTCTCCGCCCTGGCCGAGGACGAGGACATGGAACGCACCATCGCGGCCTGGGTGGACAAGGGGAAGTTCGGCAAGCTGCTGGAACTGTGGACCAACGGGCTGGACCTGCCGTGGCGCAGCTACTACCCGAACGCGCTGCCGCGCCGGCTCTCACTGCCGACCTACCCGTTCGCCCGCAAGCGGTTCTGGGCGGGCGACGGTCCCCGGTCCGGTGCCGGGACGGCCGGCCCCGGCATGGTCAGGGCAGCCGAACCGGCCGAGCCGGTGGTGCGCGCGGCCGCGGCGGTTCAGGAGGCGCCGGCCGCTGCCCCGGCACCCGGCACCCGGATCGTCGCGAAGCCCCGCGGCATCGGTCTGACCGCCCTGGACGCCGGTTTCGGGCACAGCGTCGGTGCGGCGCCCGCGCGACCCGCTGCGCCGGGCTCCGTCCCGGTGCCGGACGGGCCGGCCGACGCGGCCGCGGCGACCGGTACGGAAAGCGTCCCGCGCCCCGCCCCGGCGGTCCCGCCCGGCCCGACGCCCGGACGGCTCGTCCCTCCGACGCCCGCCGTCCCTCCGACGCCCGCCGTCCCGGACCAGGCGCCCGCCGTCCCGGACGAGGGGAGTCTCGTCCGCGAGGTGGCGGCGAGCCTCGCCGAAGCCCTGTACCTGCTTGAGGAAGAGATCGACCCCGACACGAAGTTCACCGACCTCGGCCTGGACTCCATCGTCGGCGTCGAGTGGATGAATGCCGTCAACAAGCGCTACGGACTCGATCTGACGGTGACCCGGCTCTACGACCACCCCACCGTCGTGGAGCTGTCGGCCTACATCCTCCGGGAGCTGGCCAAAGGAGGCGCCCCCAAAGGGCGTCCCTTTCGTAAAGTGACCGAGCCCGAGCCGGTCGGATTCGTCGAGCCCGAGCCGGTCGGGGTTGTCGAGCCCGAGCCGGTCGGGGTCGTCCAGCCCGAGCCCGAGCCCGAGCCCGTGGCAGAGCCCGTGGCAGAGCGCGCGGCGCGGGCCGAGCCCGTCGCCGTGCCGCCGGCGGCGGATGCCCGCCCGGCCGGCGCGATCGCCGTGGTGGGCATGTCCGGCAGGTACCCGGGGTCCGCGACCCTGGACGAGTACTGGGACAACCTGGCGCACGGCCGCGACTGCGTGGGCGAGGTCCCCGATTCCCGGTGGAGCATCGCCGATCACTACGACCCGCGTCCCCACCAGGAGGGCAAGGTCACCTGCAAGTGGATGGGGCGCCTCGACGACATCGAGGTCTTCGACCCGCTGTTCTTCAACATTCCGCCCGCGGAGGCGGAGGCGATGGATCCGCAGCAGCGGCTGTTCCTTCAGGAGGCGTACCACGCGTTCGAGGACGCGGGCTACGATCCCCGCTCGCTGAGCGGTCGCAAGTGCGGTGTCTATCTCGGGATCATGGGCAGCGAGTACGGCATGCTCATGCAGCGGCAGGGCAGTGAGACGAGTGCGGCGGCCACGAGCGGCAGCAATGCCATCACCGCCGCACGCATCGCCTACTTCCTCAATCTCAAGGGCCCCGCCATCGCCCTGGACACGGCCTGTTCGTCCTCTCTGGTGGCCACCCATCTGGCGACGCAGGCCCTGCGCAGCGGTGAGATCGACATGGCGCTGGTCGGTGGCGTCACCCTCTACCTGAGCCTGGATGCGTACCTCAGCATGTCCAGCGCAGGCATGCTGTCCCCGGACGGGCGCTGCAAGGCCTTCGACAACAGCGCGAACGGGTTCGTGCCCGGCGAGGGCGTGGGTGCGCTCGTCCTCAAGCGTCTCGACGACGCCGTTCGCGACCGTGACCACATCCACGGCGTGGTCATCGGATCGGGCATCAACCAGGACGGCAGGACCAACGGCATCACCGCGCCGAGCGGCGCGAGCCAGATGGAGCTGGAGCGCGACGTCTACGACCGGTACGGCATCGACCCGGCCGGCATCGGCTACGCCGAGTTGCACGGTACGGGAACCAAGCTGGGCGATCCGATCGAGCTGGAAGCCCTGGCGACGGTCTACCGGGAACACACGGACAAGACCGGGTACTGCGCCATCGGCTCGGTGAAGAGCAACCTCGGCCACACCTCGGCCGCCGCCGGCATCGCCTCGATCCAGAAGGTGCTGCTGTGCATGCGCAATGAGCAACTGGTCCCGACGCTGCACTTCGACCGGCCCAACGAGCACTTCGACTTCGACGGCTCCCCGTTCCGTGTGAACACCGAGCTCTCGCCGTGGAAGGCCGAACCGGGCTCCGCGCGACGCGCGGCCGTCAGCGGCTTCGGCTTCAGCGGTACCAACGCCCACCTGGTCGTGGAGGAGCATCCGCAGGATGCCGCGGAGCGGCCGGTCGGGGACCCGCAGGTCTTCGTGCTGTCGGCCAGGAGCGAGGAACAGCTGAGGACGGCGGCCACCCGCCTCGTCGAGCACCTGCGCGCCCACCCGTCCCTGGCCCTGGCGGACGTCGCCCACACGCTGCAGCAGGGCAGGGAAGCCATGACACGGCGGCTGGCCGTCGTGGCCGCCACGCTGGGAGAGTTGCTGGAGAAGCTGACCCGGTACGCCGAGGACGGCGCGGCGGACGGCATCCTCACCGGCCTGGCCGGCAAGGACCGGGCTGGCCGGACCGAGCTGGTGCCACAGGCCGGTCCGGACGGCACGGTGTCGGTGACGGAGGCCGAGCGGCTGGCCGCGGCGTGGACCGGCGGAACGCCCGTCGACTGGACGCGACTGTCCGAGGTGACCCTGCCCGGCCGGGTCCCGCTGCCCACGTACCCCTTCGCGCGGGGGCGCTACTGGTTCGACGACGCCCCGGCGTCCCGGCGGCCCGGGGCGGTCCTCCCGTCACCGGACCCCGTCGCCGCCGAGGTGGAGCACGCACCGGCCGCGCCCGGCGGCGAGGTACCGGACGGTACGAACGTCCTGTTGGCACCCGTCTGGGACGCGGTCCCCCAGCCCGTGCCGCAGGACGTCCCCCTCCCGTCCGGCCGGGTCGTCGTGATCGGCGGCACCGTGGAGCAGCGGGAGCGGATCCGTGTCGTCCATCCACGTGCCGAACACCTGACCCTGGGCCCCGGGGACACGACCGAGACCATCGCCGAGAAGCTCGACGCCACCGGCGAAGCCCTCGGGCACCTGGTCTGGCTGGCTCCCCGGGAGACGGTCGTCGGCGCCGCGCACGACGCCGACGCCGCGGACGACGCGCTGGTGGACGCGCAGGAGGCCGGTCTGTACGCCTGTTTCCGCACGCTGAAGGCGCTGCTGACGCTGGGGTACGGCCGCCGCCCGCTCGACGTCACGGTCGTGACCGAGCGGACTCTGCGGGTCCGGCGCACGGACGTCGTCGACCCCGCCCACGCCGGACTGCACGGACTGCTCGGCTCGGTGGCGAAGGAGTACCCGGGCTGGACGGTGCGCCTCGCCGACCTCGACCCGGACCGCGACTGGCCGGTGGCGCAGGTGTTCGCGCTGCCCCGCGAGGAGAGCGGCAGCGTCTGGGGGTACCGCCGTTCCCGTTGGTACCGCCAGACCCTCGTGCCCGTGCGGGACACCGCCGCGGAACGCACCCACCGGGCGCCGTACCGGCAGGGCGGCGTCTACGTCGTGGTCGGCGGCGCGGGAGGCATCGGCGAGGCATGGACCGAGCACATGATCCGCACCTTCGGGGCGCAGGTCGTGTGGATCGGCCGGAGGGAGGAGGACGAGTCAATCCGGGCGAAGCTGAGCCGTCTGGGCGAGCTCGGTCCCCGACCGCGCTACGTGCGGGCCGATGCCACCGACCGGGCGGCGCTGGAGAGGGCGTACGAGGACATCAAGTGGACCCATCCGGTCGTCCACGGTGTGATCCACTCGGCGATCGTGCTGCTCGACCAGAGCCTGGAGCGCATGGACGAACAGCGCTTCCGCGCCGCGGTCACGGCCAAGGTCGACGTGAGCGTCCGACTCGCCCAGGTCTTCCGGGGCGAGCCCCTGGACTTCCTCCTCTTCTTCTCCTCGATGAACTCCTTCCTGAAGGCTTCGGGGCAGTGCAACTACGTGGCGGGATCGGTGTTCGAGGACGCCTACGCCCACCGCCTCGCCGACGGGCTGGACCTTCCCGTCAAGATCATGAACTGGGGCTACTGGGGCACCGTCGGCGTCGTCGCCGCACCGGAGTACCGGGAGCGCATGCACCGGGCCGGTGCCGGCTCGATCGAGCCCGCAGACGGCATGGCGGCTCTCGACGTCCTCCTTTCAGGCACGTTCGACCAACTCGGGCTGATCAAGGCCCACGGGGGTAATTCCTGACATGCTGAACGACATTCGGCGCGAAGCCATCACGATGGTGCCCGAAGGCACGCGGGTTCCCCTGCGCCACCTGTGCCGGGAGCAGGCCGGTACGACGGGCCCGGCACCGGGCGCGTCGCCCGGTGCCGCCGCCGACGTGGACGAGGACCTGCTGAGCCGCCTGCTGTTCCTCCAGCTCAAGAGCGCGGGGCAGTTGTCCGGCGAGGCTCCGGCCCCGCTCCCCGGCGGCGGACTGCGGCGCTGGCTGGACGAATCCGTGCGCCGGCTGCGCGCCGGCGGGTTCCTGAGCGGCTCCCCCTCGCGGCCGGTCCCGGCGGTGACGGTGGACAGCTCCGCCACGTGGTCACAATGGGAGCAGTACGGCGCCGGCGCGCAGGGGGACGCCGCCCAGCGCGCGCGGTTCACGCTGCTCGACGCCACGCTGCGGGCGCTGTCGGGCATCCTGCGCGGCGAGGTGCTCGCCACCGACGTGATGTTCCCCGACTCGTCGATGGAGCTGGTCGAGCGGATCTACCGGGACAACCCCCTCTCCGACTGCTTCAACGGGATCCTGGCGGACGCCGTGGCCGCCGTGGTGCGGGAGATCGTCCGCGCCGACCCGGCCGCCCGCATCCGCATCCTGGAGATCGGCGCCGGCACCGGGGGCGGGAGCGTCACCGTCCTTGAGCGGCTGGAGCCCTTCGCGGCGCACGTCGAGACGTACTCCTACACGGATCTGTCGAAGTCCTTCCTGATGTACGCGGAGGCGGAGTACGGGCCGCGGCACCCCTATCTGGACTACCGGCTGTTCGACGTCGAGGAACCGCTGGCGGCGCAGGGCATCGCCCCCGGCTCCTACGACCTCGTCCTGGCCACCAACGTGCTGCACGCCACGAAGGACATCCGCCGGACACTGCGCAACGCCAAGGGCGCGCTCAAGCGGCACGGTGTCCTGCTCGCCAACGAGCTCTCCACCCACTCGCTCTTCACCCACCTGACGTTCGGCCTCCTCGACGGCTGGTGGCTCTACGAGGACGACGAGCTGCGCATGCCGGGCGGCCCCGGCCTCTCCCCGGACACCTGGGAGGAGGTGCTCGACGACGAGGGATTCGGCTCCGTGTCCTTCCCGGCGCGGCGGCTTCACGAGCTGGGGTACCAGGTGATCGCCGCGGCAAGCGACGGCCTCGTCCGGCAGGAGGAGCAGGAGGCTGCGGCCCCGACGGGGGAGACGGTCGGCGAGGGCCTCGTCCGGCCCGGGGTCCAGGAGGCCGCCGCCTCCGGCGATGCGCCGGAACAGCGGGTCAGGGAGACGATCTTCGAGCAGCTGAGACTGTCGTTGAAGATCGACCGGTCACAGATCGCCGCGGATGACGCCTTCATGGACTACGGCGTCGATTCGATCATCGGCGTGCGGCTGATCCAGGAGATCAACCGTGCGCTCGGCACCGACCTCGCCACGACCGACCTCTTCGACCACGGTTCCGTCAGCCGGCTGGCGCGGCACATCGTCGACCACGCTCTCCCAGCCGCACCGGCCGCACCGGCCGTACCGCTGCCGACCGGGCAGCGGGTCGCGCCCGAGGAGCTCGCACCGCCTTCGGCCGCGTCCCGCCGCGCCGCCCGGCCGGACGCGGGGCGGACCGCCGCGGGCGGCCCGTCCAGGGAGCCCATCGCCGTCGTCGGTATGAGCGGCAGGTTCGCCGGCTCGGCCGGCGTCGAGCAGCTCTGGGAGCACCTCGCACAGGGTCACGACCTCACCGGGCCCGTCTTGCGGTGGGACCTGTCGGGCTACCGCCCGGCCGATGCGCAGAGCTGCGAACGCGGCAGCTTCATCGACGGGATCGATCGCTTCGACCCGGCCTTCTTCAACATCTCGGGCGTCGAGGCCACCTACATGGATCCGCAGCAGCGCCTCTTCCTCGAGGAGTCGTGGAAGGCGCTCGAAGACGCCGGCTACGCGGGCTCCGGAACCCGGGGGCGGCGCGTCGGCGTGTACGTCGGCTGCCAGGAGAGCGGGTACGCGCAGCTGTTCGGCGCCGAGGCGCCCCCACAGTCAATGTGGGGCAACGCGCTGTCGGCGATGCCGGCGCGCATCTCGTACCATCTCGACCTTCAGGGCCCGGCGATCGCGGTCGACACGGCCTGCTCCAGTTCGCTCGTCGCCCTCCACCTCGCCTGCCAGGGGCTGTGGGGCGGTGAAACCGAGATGGCCCTGGCGGGCGGCGTCTCCCTGCAGTGCACGCCGCAGTTCTACGTGCTGGCGGGCCGCGCCGGCATGCTCTCCCCGAGCGGCCGCTGCCACACCTTCGACGACCGGGCCGACGGCTTCGTGCCCGGCGAGGGCGTCGGAGTCCTCGTCCTCAAGCGGCTCAGTGACGCGCTCGCCGACGGCGACCACATCCGTGGCGTCATCAGCGGCTCCGGGATCAACCAGGACGGCGCGTCGAACGGGATCACCGCGCCGAGCGCCGCGTCCCAAGAACGGCTGGAGACCTCGGTCTACGACACCTTCGGGATCCGCCCCGACGACATCCAGATGATGGAGGCGCACGGCACGGGCACCGAGCTCGGCGACCCGATCGAGTACCGGGCGCTGCAGCGGGCCTTCCGCCGCTACACCGACCGGAGGGACTACTGCGCGCTGGGCTCCGTCAAGTCCAACCTCGGCCACACCATCACCGCGGCCGGCGTCGCCGGAGCCATCAAGGTCCTGCTCTCGCTGGAGCACCGCACCATCCCGCCCTCGATCAACTTCGAGCGGGCGAACGCGCACATCGACATGTCCGACACCCCGTTCTACGTGAACACGGTGAACCGGCCCTGGGCTGCCGGCAACGACGGCACACGACGTGCCGCGGTCAGCTCCTTCGGGGTCAGCGGGACCAACGCCCACATCGTGTTCGAGGAGGCCCCGGCCGCGGCCCGTCCCTCCACCGCGTCCACCGCGCACCTCGTCACCCTCTCCGCCGTCACCGCCGGGCAACTCGTCGAGCAGGCCGAGCGCCTGATCGAGCACTGCGAGCAGCGGCCCGGGCTGGACCCGGGCGACATCGCCTTCACCCTCCTCCTCGGCCGCAGGCACCTCGCGCACCGGCTGGCCTTCGTCGTGCGCGACAGCGGGGAACTCGTCCGGACCCTGCGCACCTGGCTCGACGGGGCGCAGAGCCCCCGCATGAGCGCCGGCGAGGTCCCCGCGCAGGGGATCGACGAGCGTGCCGCGCTGCGAAAGCTCGGCAACGACTCCCTCCGGCAGGCCGCCACCGACCCGGCATCGCGCACCGAGCTGCTGTCGACCGTCGCGGACCTCTACGTGCAGGGCTACGACCTGGACTACGCCGCCCTCTTCGCCGCGGACCACCACGCGCGCGTACCCCTGCCGACCTACCCGTTCGCCCGTGAGCGGTACTGGGTGTCCGATCAGCGGGCACTCGCCGCGGCTCGCCCCGGCACGGCCGAGCCGCACCCGCTGCTGCACGAAGACGTCTCGGACTTCGGCGCCCGGCGCTACCGCACGCGGTTCACCGGCGAGGAGCACTACCTCACCGACCACGTGGTCAAGGGGCGGAAGGTGCTGCCGGGCGTCGCCTGCCTGGAGATGGCGCGGGCCGCAGCCGCCCTGACGCTGGGAACGCCCGAGCCCGGTGGCGGCGCCGACGCCCTCGCCCTTCGCAACGTGGTGTGGGCGCGGCCCGTGGCCGTGGACGATGAGCCCGTCACCCTCGTCACGTCCCTCGTGCCCACGGGCCCCGACGAAGCCGACTACGAGATCACCGGCACGCCCGGTCCGGGGCCCGGCGCCGCCCCGGTGGTGCACAGTCAGGGGCAGGTGGTGCGCAGGGCAGTGGCGCCGGCGCTGCTCGACGTTCCGGCCCTCCGTGCCGCGTGCGGCCAGGGGGAGCTGACCGCGGCCGAGCTGTACCGGGCGTACGAGGCCATCGGGTTCCGCTACGGCCCCTCGCACCGGGGCCTGGAGCGGCTGCACGTCGGCCGCGGCCAGATCCTGGCCCGCCTCGTCCTGCCCGGCTCGGTCCGCGCGGCTCGCGGCGCGTTCGTCCTGCATCCGAGCCTGCTCGACGCGACCCTGCAGGCATCGCTCGGCATCGGTCTCGCGACCGGGGCGGCCGAAGCACTCGACGTGTCCGGCATGAAGCCCTCCCTCCCGTTCGCCCTGGACGAGCTCGAAGTGCTCGGCGACTGCCCGGAGTCGATGTGGGCCTGGATCCGCTTCAGCGCGGGCTCCCGGGCGGACGGGACGGTCTTCAAGCTCGACATCGACCTCTGCGACGACCAGGGACGGGTCTGCGTCCGCATACGGGGCATGTCCTACCGGGTCCTTGAGGGCGAGGTCGGCGGTACCGGACCGGATGAGGTGTCCTGCGTGAGCTTCCTGCCGGTCTGGCGGGAAGCCTTCCCCGGAGGCGACCCGGACGTCGAACCGCGGGAACGCGTCGTGCTGCTGCCCGACCTGCCCGACCTCGGCGAACTCCTCGCCCGGCAGGATCCGGCGGCGCGGCTGCTGCGGCTGACCTCCGCCGCGCCCGGGATCGCGGAGCGGTTCACCGAGTACACCGTCCAGGCGCTGGACCACCTGCGCCGCCTGATGGCCGAGGGCGTACGGCACGGGGTCCGCGTCCAGCTCGTCGTCCCCGACGAGAGCGGACTCGCCACCACCCGCGGCCTGCTCGGGCTGCTGAAGTCGGCGCAGGCGGAAGAGCCGGGGCTGCTGCCGCAGGTCGTGGTCGTCGACCCGGACGAGACCGCCGAGCAGATGATGTTCCGCCTCGCCGCCGCGCGCCGGCATCCCGACGCGTCCTGCCTGCGGTTCAGGGCCGGCCGCGTGGAGGCACTCGGCTGGCGCGAGGACGACACGCCTGCGGAGGCCCGGGTGCCCTGGCGCAGTGGCGGCGTCTACCTCGTCACGGGCGGACTGGGCGGCCTCGGCACGCTCGTCGCGCGGGACATGGCCGCCTGCGTGCGCGACGTCAAGATCGTCCTGGCGGGCCGTTCACCGCTCGGACCCGAACAGGAGTCCGTCCTGGACGCGCTGCGCGACCAGGGAGCCGACGTCCGCCACGCGCGGGTCGACGTCACCCGGGCCGCCGCCGTGCGCTCCCTGGTGGACGGCATCCTGCGGGAGCACGGCACCCTGCACGGCATCATCCACGCGGCCGGGGTGCTCCGCGACGGCCTCGTACGCGGCAAGACCGCCGAAGAGTGCCGCGCGGTCCTCGCGCCGAAGGTCGCCGGCCTGGTGAACCTGGACGAGGCCAGCAAGGACGTACCGCTGGACTTCCTGCTGTCGTTCTCCGGCGCGGCAGGGGTGTTCGGCAACGCCGGGCAGAGCGACTACGCGGCGGCCAACGCGTTCCTGGACGCCTACACGCACCACCGGCGGCAGCTGGTCGACCGCGGTGAGCGCTCGGGGGCCTCCGTGTCGGTCGACTGGCCGCTGTGGGCCGAGGGCGGGATGCGGGTGGACCCCGGTACCGAGGCGGTGATGCGCGAGCGGCTGGGCATGGCACCCATGCCGACCACCGAGGGCATGGGCGCGCTGTACGCCGCTCTGGCGGCGCCGCACAGCCAGGTCCTGGTCGTCGCGGGCGACGCCGGCCGGATCAGGCGCACCGTGCTGGGCCGGCCCGCGGCGCCCGAGGCGCCCCGGCCCGCACCGCCGCGGTCGGCCGCCCCGGTGGAAGCCCCGGCTGCCGGCCGGTCCCGCCGGGCGACGGGCGACGCGTCCGACCCGGTGCGTACCGCCCTGGTCGCGCGCCTCCGGCAGACCCTGAGCGAGGTGATCCAGCTGCCCGGTCACCGGATCGACGCGGCGGCGCCCTTCGAGCAGTTCGGCATCGACTCGGTGCTGGCGCTCTCCCTCACCAACCGGCTGGAGGCCGATTTCGGCTCGCTGTCGAAGACGCTCTTCTTCGAGTACCGCAACCTCCACGAGCTGAGCGCCTACTTCCTCCAGGCCCACGCGGACGCGGTCCGGATGGTCGTCGGCGACCACGGCGAGCCCGACCGGTCCCCCGCGCCCGAGGGCGGAGCCCCGGTCACCGTCGTACGGCCCTCGGCGCCGCTCGTGGTGCCGTCACCGGCCGAGCCGGTGCGGCCCGCGACCCGCGAGGACGCGATCGCCGTGATCGGACTCGCCGGCCGCTACCCCGGCGCGGAGGACCTGGACGGATTCTGGGAGAACCTGGCCGCGGGACGGGACTGCGTGACGGAGGTGCCCCCGGACCGCTGGGAGCACCGCCCCTCCGGCGGCTCCGACCGGAACCAGCCCGGCGGCGCCCCCGCCCAGTGGGGCGGATTCCTCGATGGTGCGGCCGATTTCGACGCACCATTCTTCAACGTCTCACCGCGCGAAGCCGCGATCATGGATCCGCAGACGCGCCTGTTCCTGGAGTGCGTCTGGACCCTGCTGGAGGACTCCGGCTACACCCGGGACCGGCTGCGCGACGTGCACGGGAGCCGGGTCGGCGTTTACGTCGGCGCGATGTACCAGCACTACCAGCTGCTGTCGTCCGACCTCGTGCACGAGTCCATCACGTCGGTGATGAGCTACAGCGCCATCGCCAACCGGGTCTCGCACTTCTTCGACCTGCAGGGGCCGAGCCTCGCGATCGACACCACCTGCTCCTCGTCGCTGGTGGCGATCCACATGGCCTGCGAGGAACTGCGCAGGGGCGGCAGCGAGATGATGATCGCCGGTGGCGTCAACCTCTCCCTGCACCCCAAGAAGTACCAGGGGCTGAGCCTGACCGGCCTCACGGGGAGCGGCCGCGACAGCCGGGCCCTCCTCGACGGGGACGGTTTCATCTGCGCGGAGGGCGTCGGAGCGGTGCTGCTGAAGCCGCTGTCCAGCGCCGTCCGCGACGGGGACGAGATCCTCGCCGTCATCCGGTCGAGCGCGACCAACCACAAGGGCCGCACCAGTGGCCCCATGGTGCCCAGCCCGGCCCGGCAGGAGCGGCTGATCGTGGAGAACCTGGAGCGGGCGGGCATCCACCCGCGCACGATCAGCTATGCCGAGGTGTCGGCCAACGGTTCCCAGATGGGCGACGCCATCGAATTCGCGGCGCTGCGGGACGCCTTCGGCGAGCACACCCGCGACGAGGGGTTCTGTGCCGTCGGCACGGTCAAGTCCACCCTGGGCAACATGGAGGCGGCCTCGGGCATAGCCCAGCTGAGCAAGGTCGTCCTGCAGCTCGGGCACCGCCGGCTCGTCCCCTTCGTCGGGAAGGGCCGCCTCAACCCGGGGGTGGAACTCGCGGGCACCGCGTTCTACCTGCCGCAGGAGGCGGAGCCGTGGCACCGGCCCGTCGTGAACCTCGACGGCCAGGAACGGGAGTATCCGCTGCGGGCGACCATCAACTCCTTCGGAGCGGGCGGCTCCAACGCCCATCTGATCGTGGAGGAGTACGTGGGGGAGCCCGGGGCCGATGACGCCGCCGCACCGGGGCCCCTGGACGCCCACCCGATGCCACAGATCGTGCTCCTCTCCGCGCGCACCGAGGACCGGCTGAGGGCCGTCGCGAGCCGGCTGCTGGAGTTCGTGCCCACGCAGGCGGACCTGTCCCTTGAGGACCTCGCCCACACACTCCAGTGCGGGCGCGAGGCCATGCACTCCCGGCTCGCGCTGGTGGCGGGGAACCTCAAGGAGCTCGTCGAGGGCCTCGCCCACTACCTCGACGGTTCCGGGGGGACCGCCCCCGTACCGCTGTTCACCGGCGACGCCGGGCGGAACGACCCGGACCTCGAACTGCTGCTCGGCGGACGGGCCGGGGAGGCGTTGGTCCGCGAGCTGCTGGCCGAGAACCACCTGGAGAAGCTGGCCCTGTTGTGGGCGCGGGGTGGGAAGGTGCCCTGGGCGTCGGCACGGCGCGGCGAGCGGAACCCGCGGATGCTCCGGTCGCTGCCGGCCTACCCCTTCGACCGGAAGCGGTACTGGGTGCCCGTGCCGCCGGGAGGGGACGCCACGACCACGATCGCCGCTCCGGCGGCGACTGCTCCGGCGGCCGTCACCGCTCCGGCTACGGGCACCGCTCCGGCCGGCGGAGCCGCGGACCGGATCACGGTCGTCGTCGCCGAGCTGCTGGGGATGCGGACGAACGAACTCGACCTCGCGACGCCGCTGGAGGACCTCGGCTTCAGCTCGATCCACGCCACGCAGCTGCTCCAGGCGCTGCAGGCCGAGGTCGACCCCACGGCCGATCTCGATGCGCTGAGCGAGTGCCGGTCGACCCGGGACCTGTTGCGGCGATTCGGGTCCGGGGCCGGCGCATCCGCCGGGTCCGGGACGGCGCCCGTCGCGCCGGTGCGCATCCCCGAGGTCGTTCACCTGGGCGGTGGACGCGAGGGCCGACCGGTCTTCTGGTTCCACGGCGGGCTCGGCGGGGTGGAGGTCTACGCGACGGTCACCGACTGCATCGAGCGGCCCTTCTACGGGATCCAGGCCCGTGGCTGGATGACGAACAGCGAGCCACTGCACGGGATCCCGGCGCTGGCGACGCACTACGCGCAGATCATCCGCACGGTCCAGCCCGAGGGGCCCTACGACCTCGGCGGCTACTCGTTCGGCGGCCTGCTGGCCTACGAGGTGACCCGCCGGCTCCAGGAGCAGGGCGGGACGGTCGAGAGCATCGTCATGGTGGACACCTACGACGACAGCGTCGGGGACGTGACCATGTCGCGCACCGACATGCTGCTGCAGCAGGTCAACGCCCTGCTGTTCGCCGCCTCCAAGCCGGCTCCGAAGGACTTCGCCACCACGCTGTTGTCCGTCCGCGAGGTCGACTGGGACCAGGAGGAGGACGACCTGCTCGACCAGATGCTCACCCTCGCGCGACAGCGCGGGCTGAAGGGGGACGCGCAGACGCTGCGCGCCCGGGTGCTGCGCAATCTGGGAGTCCAGGAGGCCTACGGACTGCTGGACTACGACATCACGCCGCTTCCCCGGCCGGAATCGGTCGCCTGCTTCTACTTCCGCAACCGGAGCGGCCTGTTCTACGGGGAGATGGAGCCGCTTTTCTCCACGCAGAAGGACGGAGCGGTCCTGGACAACGCCGTCTACTGGGCGGAGTGGCAGCGGCAGCTGCCGAACTTCCACCAGGTCGACGTGGACTCGGCGAACCACTTCGTGATGCTCGGCGACCCGGCGGCACTCACCACCGTCCGGTCCTTCTGCAAGCTGCTCTACTCCGGCAAGCGGGACAGGCGCCTCCCCGTGGCGAAGGCGTGGGCCACCCGCCACCAGAAGGCGCGGGACACGAAATGAGCGCGAGGGGAGAACGTGGTGAGGACGCGGCAGGGCGGCTCGGCTGTGCGTCCTTCCGCCGGGACTTCGGCGTCGACTACGCCTACCTGGCGGGGTCGATGTACCGGGGTATCGCCTCGAAGGAGCTGGTGGTCGCCCTGGGGCGGGCGGGCTTCATGGGCTTCCTGGGCGCCGCCGGCCTGAACCCCGAGCGGGTGACGGACGACATCGTCCACATCCGGCGGCACCTGGAGCCCCACCAGCCCTTCGGAGTCAATCTGCTGTGTGACCTCCAGTACCCGGCACGGGAGACGGCCAACGTCGAGATGCTGCTCGCCCACGGTGTGCGCGTCATCGAGGCGTCGGCCTTCATCAAGGTCACCCCGGCCCTGGTCTTGTTCCATCTGTCGGGGCTGCGGGCCCGGCCGGGAGGCGGGGTCGCCCGTGACACGCGGATCGTCGCCAAGGTCTCGCGGCCCGAGGTGGCCGGCGAGTTCATGCGCCCCGCGCCGGAGGACGTGGTCGCCCGGCTGGTGGCCGAGGGCCGCGTCACGCGCGAGCAGGCCGCGCTGGCCCGGGGGGTTCCGGTGGCGCAGGACCTCACCGTCGAAGCGGATTCGGGGGGCCACACCGACCGCGGGGTGTCCACCGTGCTGCTGCCCTCGATGCAGAGCCTGCGGCTGCACATGACACGGCAGTTCGGCTACGGCGAGAAGATCCGTCTGGGGCTCGCCGGCGGGATCGGGACGCCGCAGGCGGTCGCCGCCGCCTTCGCCATGGGCGCCGACTTCGTCATGACCGGCTCCATCAACCAGTGCACGGCCGAGGCCGGCATCAGCGATGCGGTGAAGGACCGGTTGCAGACCATCGACGTCCAGGACACCGACTACTGCCCGGCGGGCGACATGTTCGAGATCGGCGCCCTGGTCCAGGTCCTGAAGAAGGGCGTGCTGTTTCCCGCCCGGGCGAACCGGTTGCACGCGTTGTACAAGAGGTACGACTCGTGGGAGGAGATACCGCAGGAGACCCGCAGGCAGATCCAGGACACCTACTTCAAGAAGAGCGTCGACGAGGTGTGGCGTGAAACCTGCGAGCACCTGCGGAAGACGGGCCGTGAGTCGGAGATCGAGCGGGCCGAGCGTAGTCCGAAGCGGCGCATGACTCTGATCTTCCGCTGGTACTACGGCTACAGCAGCCGGCTGTCGTTCATGGACACCGATTTCGACCGGGCCAATGTGCAGATCCATACGGGGCCTGCGCTGGGGGCTTTCAATCAATGGGTGCGGGGCACGCCGTGGGAAAACTGGAGGAACCGCCATCCGGACCGGATGGCGATGAAGCTGATGCGTGAGGCGTCCTCGATTCTCTCGGGATGCAGGTAGCCGCGGGCGTATATTTTCTGGCAGAGTGAGGCGAAGCATGATCGCGGTCTTCGGGACCAAATGAGAAGGATGACGGGAAAGGATTTACCGTGAGGGCCTATATCTTCCCCGGGCAGGGGGCGCAGCAGAAGGGAATGGGTGCTTCCCTTTTCGATGAATTCGCGGATCTCACCCGCTCGGCCGACTCGATTCTGGGTTACTCCATCAAGGACCTCTGTCGGGAGGATCCAGACGGACTGCTCGGCCAGACGCAGTACACACAGCCCGCGATGTATGTCGTCAATGCCCTGTCCTACTACCAGAAGCTCCGCGAGACCGGTCTGGTGCCGGACTTCGTCGCAGGTCACAGCCTTGGTGAGTACAACGCGCTGCTGGCGGCCGAGGTGTTTGACTTCGAGACCGGCCTGCGGCTGGTCCGCAAGCGCGGAGAGCTGATGGGCCGGGCTTCGGGCGGCGGGATGGCAGCCGTGCTGAACGCCTCGGAGTCGGAGATCCGGACCATCCTCGCGGAGAACGGGCTCGACTCCGTCGATCTGGCGAACTTCAACACGCCGTCGCAGGTGGTGATTTCCGGCCGCGCCGAGGACATCGAGGCTGCGAAGCCGCTGTTCCAGACCGGAAACCACCTGTTCATGCCGCTGAGGACGAGCGGGGCCTTCCATTCCCGGTACATGGAGCCGGCCCGCGTGGAGTTCGAAGATTTCCTTGCAGGAATGACCTTCTCGAAGCCGCGCATTCCGGTGGTCTCCAATGTGACCGCGAGGGTCTATGAGGATCACCTCGTCAAGGAGAACCTGACGAAGCAGATGGTGCAGGCCGTGCGGTGGTCGGACACCATGGAGCACCTCCTCGCATACTCCGGAATGGAATTCGAGGAGATCGGTCACGGGAATGTGCTGACCAAGTTGCTGCAAAAGATCCGCCGCGAACTCAAAAGTGAGAATAAACCCCTGCCGCGTGTCGCGCAGACGGCCGAGAGTGCCGGGGAAATGGTCCGGAACTGGAATGAGCGATATGCGATCGGTAATCGCTTCCGCTCTACCACCGGAAACTACGGGCACCTGGAGACCGCCACGCCGGCAGCCGTCCTCTTCGGACACCGGGCGGCCGTCTATATGCAGGGATATCGCGGGTACTTCGATCTCCAGGAACTGGAGCCGGTCCCGGCAGCGCAGTGAATCGGACCGCAATCGAACGGCAAGCTCCAGGGAGAGAACCCATGACGACCGTTGGAATCGAAGCAATGAACATCTTCGCCGGCACCTGCCATCTCGACGTGGCGAAGCTGGCGATCCACCGCGGTCTCGACACCGCGAGGTTCGACAACCTCCTCATGAAGGAGAAGACCGTCGCGCTGCCGTACGAGGATCCGGTGACGTTCGGTGTCAACGCGGCCAAACCCCTCATCGACGCGCTGTCGCCGGAGGAACGGGACTCCATCGAGCTGGTCATCACCGCGACCGAGTCGGCGTTCGACTTCGGCAAGTCCATGAGCACGTACTTCCACGATCTGCTCGGGCTGAACCGGAACTGCCGCCTCTTCGAGATCAAGAACGCCTGCTACTCGGGGGTCGCGGCGCTGCAGACGGCGGCGAACTTCATCCTGTCGGGGACCTCACCGGGCGCGAAGGCCCTGGTCATCGCCACCGACATCACGCGCTTCATGGTCGCGGAGAGCGGCGACGCGCTCTCCGAGGACTGGTCCTTCGCCGAGCCGAGCGGCGGTGCCGGCGCCGTGGCGATGATCATCAGCGACACCCCGCACATCTTCCAGATAGACGTCGGCGCGAGCGGCTACTACGGCTACGAGGTGATGGACACCTGCCGCCCCCTGCCCGACAGCGAGGCAGGCAACGCGGACCTGTCCCTGCTCTCCTACCTGGACTGCTGCGAGAACTCCTTCCTTGAGTACCAACGCCGGGTCGGCGACGTGGACTTCGTCTCGTCCTTCGGCTACCTCGCCTTCCACACCCCCTTCGGCGGAATGATCAAGGGCGCGCACCGCAATCTGATGCGCAAGATCGCCAAGGCGCGTCCGGCGGTCATCGAGGAGGACTTCCAGCGGCGCATGCACCCGGGACTGACGTACTGCCAGCGTGTCGGGAACATCATGGGTGCGACCACGATGCTGTCACTGGCCAGCACCATCGACAACGCGGACCTCTCCAGCCCCCAGCGCATAGGCGTCTTCTCGTACGGCTCCGGCTGCTGCTCCGAGTTCTTCAGCGGGGTGTCCCGCCAGGAGAGCCAGGACCGCACGCGCGGTCTCAGCATGGAAAAGCACCTCAGCACCCGGTACGAGTTGACCATGCCGGAGTACGACTCACTGCTGCAGGCCAATCACGCGGTGAAATTCGGCACCCGGAACGCCCTCCTGAGCACGGACATCGTTCCGCAGGCCCGGACCGGGAACGGCCGGGAGCTCCTCTTCCTGAAGCGGATCGATGAGTTCCACCGGGAGTACGAGTGGGTGTCCTGAAGGCGCAATACGAAACCGTCAAGGTTCGCTTCGAGAACGGGATCTGCTTCCTCCAGATGCACCGCCCGGAGGCGGGCAACACCATCAGCACCCGCCTGGTCGAGGAGTGCGCCGACGTGGTGCGCTTCGCCGAGGAGCACGCCACGATCCTCGTCCTGGAAGGGCTGCCCGAGGTGTTCTGCTGGGGCGCCGACTTCGGCGAGCTCGCGGCAGGGGACGGGGAGGACCGGAACGGGGAATCGCCTGCGGCGGCCCTGTACGACCTGTGGCTCTCACTGGCTTTCGGATCGTTCGTATCCGTGGCACATGTGCGCGGCAAGGCCAACGCCGGAGGACTGGGGTTCGTGGCCGCGTGCGACATCGTGGTGTGCGCGGACACGGTGATGTTCAGCCTGTCCGAGCTGCTTTTCGGACTGATGCCGGCCTGCGTCCTGCCCTTCCTGACCAGGAAGGTCGGCCCGGCCAAGTCCAACTACATCACGCTGATGACGCAGCCGTTCACCGCCGAACAGGCGGTGAACTGGGGACTCGTCGACGTCAGCGCGGAGAACAGCGAAAACCTGCTGCGCCGGCACCTCCTGCGCCTGCGCTATCTGCCCAAGACGGGAGTGACCCGCTACAAGAAGTACCTGCGCAACCTCGACGACCTTCTGCTCCCCTCTCGGGACAAGGCCGTCGCGGCCAACGAGGAGGTGTTCTCCGACGAGGACAACCTGCGCAAGATCGAGCGCTACGTGAAGACAGGGCAGTTCCCCTGGGAAGGAGAGTAGGAATGCAGAGCCCACCCGTCGAGTACCGGGAGATCACCTCTTCCGTCGTCCAGATCACGATGCAGGACCTGGTACACAAGAACACCTTCTCCGATCAGCTCATCACGGGCCTGCAGGACGCCTTCGCGAAGGTCGCGGCCAACGAACGGTGCAAGGCCGTCGTTCTCACCGGCTACGGCAACTACTTCGCGAGCGGCGGCACCAAGGAGAGCCTGCTGCTGATCCAGGAGCGGCGCATCAGCTTCACCGATGCCGACATCTACGGCCTGGCGCTCGACTGCCCCGTACCCGTCATCGCCGCGATGCAGGGCCACGGCATCGGCGGCGGCTTCGCCATGGGGATGTTCGCCGACTTCGTGATCCTCAGCCAGGAGAGCATCTACACGACGAACTTCATGAAGTACGGGTTCACTCCCGGCATGGGAGCGACCCTGATCCTCCCCAGGAAACTCGGCATGAGCCTGGCCGGGGAGATGATGCTCTCGGCGAAGACCTACTACGGCCACGAGCTGAAGGAACGGGGAGTCCCCTTCCCGGTCCTGCCGCGCGCCGACGTGCTGCACCACGCCCTCGAACTGGCGGAGACGCTGGCCGAGAAGCCCAGGATCTCCCTGGTCACCCTCAAGAGCCATCTGGTGTCCGAACTCCGCGCCGAACTCCCGCACTACATCGAGCGCGAAGTGGCCATGCACGCGAAGACCTTCCACCAGCCCGAGGTCCGGGCTCTCATCACGTCCCACTACGCAGGAGGCTGACCACATGCCGGACACGCGCGTCTTCGATCTGATCGTGGAACACACCCGCGAGGTGATCCCCGAGCTCGAAGGACACCGATTCGAACCCTCCGATTCGCTGCGCGACCTGGGCGCCAACTCCATCGACCGGGCAGAGATCATCATCATGGCCCTGGAGTCGCTGTCGGTGCGCATCCCCCTGGTCGAGCTGGCGGACGCGAAGAACATAGGCGAGCTGGCGGATCTCATCCATGACAAGTCCGCGGTCTGACGGCCGCGACGTCGTCGTCACGGGCCTGGGTGTTACCACCGCGGTGGGCCAGGGCAAGGACGACTTCGTCGCAGCCCTTCTCGACGGTCGCCATGCCTTCGGGTTCATGCAGCGCCCGGGCCGGCTGCCTCCGGCCCCCTCCACCGACGGATCCGCGGTCTTCCTGGGCGCCGAAATAGGGGAGCTGAGCCTGCCCGGGAGCATCGCCGCGCGCAGCGTGCGCACGGCGTCGCTCTCGGCCAGGGCAGCCCTGGCCACGCTGTACGAGGCATGGCACGAGGCCGGGCTGGACGATGCCGACCCGTCCCGCATCGGGCTCGTGGTCGGCGGATCCAACGTCCAGCAGCGCGAGTTGACCCTTCTGCACGCCCGCCACGCGGACCGTCCCGAGTTCCTGCGCCCGACGTACGGCATGGGTTTCATGGATTCCGACCTGTGCGGGTTCTGCACCGAGCAGTTCCCGATCCGGGGCTTCGCCCATACGCTCGGCGGCGCATCGGCCAGCGGTCTGCTCGCGGTGCTCCAGGCCGTGCGGGCAGTGCAGTCCGGCGAGGTCGACGTCTGTATCGCCCTGGGTGCGCTCATGGACCTGTCGTACTGGGAATGCCTCGCGTTCCAGTCGATGGGCGCCATGGGGTCCCACCGCTGGGCCGACGACCCGGCCGCGGCCTGCCGCCCCTTCGACCGGAACCACGACGGGTTCATCTTCGGCGAGGCATGCGCCGCGGTGGTCGTCGAGCGGGCAGACGGGCGCCGGCATCCGGCGCCGTACGCGCGCTTCCGCGGCGGCGGCAGGGCGATGGACGGCACCCGCAATCCCCACCCCTCGGTGGAGGGGGAGGTGGCCGTGATCCAGGCGGCGCTCCGGGAAGCCGGCCTGACCGCGTCGGCCATCGACTACGTCAACGCGCACGGCACCGGATCGCCCACCGGGGACGCGGTCGAACTGCGGGCGCTCGCGCGCTGCGGGCTCACCGACGCCCGTATCAACGCGACCAAGTCGATCACCGGGCACGGGCTCACCGCGGCGGGGGCGGTGGAGATCGTGGCCACGCTGCTGCAGATGAGGGAGCAGAAGCTGCATCCCACCCGCAACCTGGTCGATCCGCTGGACGAGACGTTCCCCTGGGTGCGTGAGAAGGCGGAGGACTGCGCAGTCCGGACGGCCGTGAGTCTGAGCATGGGCTTCGGCGGAGTCAGCGCGGCGATCTGCCTTGAGAAATGCTGACGACGACGGCATCCCGGGACCGTGCCGGAGACCGTGCGAAAGGAGCGGCGATGACGAGACCGACCGTGTTCATGTACTCGGGGCAGGGCTCGCAGTACTTCCACATGACCCGCGAGCTCTATGAACGGCACCCGCGCTACCGGCTCTGGCTGGACCACTGCGACGACATCGCCTACCCCGTGCTCGGCAAGTCGGTGGTGGACACGATCTTCGACCAGGACCGCACGAAGAGCGATCCGTTCGACTCGCTGGCGGACTCGAACGCGGCGCTGCTGTGCGTGGAGTACAGCCTCACGCGGGTCGTGCAGGAAATGGGGTACCGGCCCGACGTCCTGGTGGGCTACAGCCTGGGTGAGATCACCGCAGCCGTGGTCGCGGAGGTGCTTTCGCTGGAGCTCGGGATCTCCTTCGCCGTGGAATTCGCCCGGACGCTGGCGGACCGGACACCGCTGTCGGGGATGCTGGCGGTCCTCGGTCCGGAAGAACTCCTGTGCAGCCATGCCGGGTTGTTCGCCGACTGCTGGGTCACGGGACGCAATTTCGACGGCAACTTTGTGGTCAGCGGTCGGGTCGAGGCGGTGGAGCGACTCGAACGCTCCCTGGGGCAGGAGGGGATCGTCTGCCAGCGGCTCCCCGTCAACCACGGCGTGCACACGGAACTCATCGACCCGGTCGAAGAACAGGTGCGCGGCATCCTCGGCACCGTGACGCTGGCCCCGCCGAAGATCCCGATCGTGTCGTCCGCCTCGACGGACCGGGTCGTCGAAGTGACGGCCGACGGCATCTGGGCCGCCATGAGGAGGCCGGTGGACTTCGCGAAGTCCATCGAGAAGATGTCCGCCGCCGACGACGCGACCTTCATCGACCTCGGGCCCAGCGCGACACTCGCGACGTTCGTGAAGTACATCCTGCCGCCGGGCAGCGGCTCTGCGCAGGTGCACACCATCAATCGTTTCGGACAGGACCTGAAATCGCTCCATGAGTTTCAGGAGCAGACAGCTTCCATACGTGGCTGAGGACGAGTACGGGATCCAGGGAGGACATCCGGTCATGTCAATATCAAGCGGGATCAGGATTTACGGGAACGCCACCGCGATCATCACGGGCGCCGCGTCGGGGATCGGTCGTGCGCTGGCCCAGGAGCTTGTGGCGCGAGGCTGTGAGGTCGTGCTGGCCGACCTCCAGATCGAGCAGGCCGAAGAGGTGGCCGTCGCCCTTCGGGAGGCCGGTGGGAAGGCGACCGCCGCCTGGCTCGACGTCACCGACCATGCGAAGTTCGAACAGCTCGTCAAGGACACCGTCGCGCGAACCGGACGTCTGGACTACCTGTTCAACAACGCCGGCATCAGCCACGGCATGGGTGCGGGCGCCCGGCACTACCGCATCGAGGACTGGCGGCGCATGATCGACGTCAACGTCGTCGGTGTCGTCAACGGCGTTCAGGCCGCATACAACCTGATGATCGATCAGGGCTTCGGCCACATCGTGAACACCGCCTCCCTGGCGGGTCTGGTCCCGAGCGCGGGGACGACCTCGTACGTCACCACCAAGCACGCCGTGGTGGGGCTCTCGCACAATCTGCGCATCGAGGCGGCCCAGCTCGGAGTGCGTGTGAGCGTGCTGTGCCCGGGCGTCATCCGGACCCCCCTCATCGAGGGAGGCGTGTACGGACGCAGCGTCGAGGGGGTGACCCGTGAGATGACGCGGGACCTGTGGGAGGAGCAGAAGCCGATCTCACCGGAGGAATTCGTCAAGAAGTCGCTCGACGCGGTCGCCCGGAACAAGGGGATCATTGTGGTTCCCGCGTTCTGGAAGGCTTTCTGGTGGCTTTTCAGGTTGTCGCCGACTCTCTGCGTGAATATTGCGACCAAGAAGTTCCGGGATCTTGGGAGGAGCGAGACATCCGGCGTCTGAGCTTGAAAATCACCGCACACCGGATCCATAAACCTCTGCTTACGTGAACAGGGAGTGCCGATATGATCAGTGGGGCGTCTCGTCCTCAGCCCAGGTCGATCCCGCGGACCCAGGGTGTGTCCACGAGTGCTGCCACGGCTGCCGTGCCCCCGTCCGAGGCCGCTGACTGTCTCTACTCGACGGTATGGGTCGAGGCGGAGGGGCCCTCAGGTGCTTCGTTGCCCGGGCCGCACCTGTTGCTGTCCGGTTCGGACGTCGATGTCGATCTGCCGGACGGGTGGGTCAGCCGCGTGGCGCGCGCCTCGGATGCGCTCGACGACGTGCTCGTCGAACAGGCCTGGGGCTGCGTGGCGGTCCTGAGCGACGGGCGAGAAGCTGATGTGTTGTTGGGGCTGCGCGTTCTGCAGGCCTGTTCGGAGGGGGCGCCCTCCTCCCCGCGCAGGGTCGTGTTCCTGCCGGCGGCGGGTGCGGTCGACGACGCGGGGTTGTGGGGGCTTGGCCGGACTGCCCGGCTGGAGCGGTCCGACCTGGCGGTTCACTGCATCGAGGCATCGAGGGAGCAGATTTTCCGAGCGTTGACCCTGAGCCGGAGCGGCCGTCTGGAGGAGGACTACCGGTTCACCGGGACCGGCGTCCTCGAAGTACCGAGACTCCGACGGCACACCCTCGGCGACGAGGGGTTCACTGCCCGTCCGGACGCGACGTACGTGGTGAGCGGGGGTTCGGGTGCTCTGGGTACGGTGGCGGCCGGGTTCCTGGTGGACCGGGGGGCGCGGCACGTGGTGCTGCTGGCCCGGTCGACGCGCGCGGGATCTCCTGTGCCGCCTGAAGTCGCGGAACTGCGCCGATCTGCTCGGGTCGAGCTGCTGACGTGTGACGTGAGCGACCTGCGGAGCGTTCGCCGGGCGCGGGACGCCATGACGGAGGCCGGTATGCCGGCGGTGGCGGGGGTGATCCACGCCGCGGGTGTCCTGGCCGACGGCGTGTTGGCGAATCAGTCGGAGCAGAAGCTGAAGCAGGCTTACGGGGTCAAGGTCGACGGCGCGAAGAACCTTCGCAGCGTGTTCGCTCCGCCGGACTTCCTGGTGGTGTTCTCCTCGACCTCTTCGATCTTCGGGGCCGTCGGCCAGGCGAGCTATGCCGCGGCGAACGCGACGTTGGACGCGTTGGCCGAGTCGTGGTCGCTGCAGGGTGAGCCCGTTCTCTCGATCCGGTGGGGCGCGTGGTCCGAGGCCGGCATCGCGGTGCGTCACGGAGCGGTCGAACGTGCGAGGGCCGCGGGTTTCGGAACGATCGGAAACGATCTCGGGGTCACGGCGTTGAGCCGGCTGCTGGCCGGGCCCGAGCGGGGAGCCGTCTGCGTCTCCCCGCTGGATTGGGACACGCTGTCGCTGAATAGCCGCTTTGTCTCACGCTTCACCACCCGGCGGCAGGCACCGGATTCGCCGGTGGTGCCACCGGGGAGGGGTGACGTGGAGCAGGTCGTTCGCACGGCGGCTCGGGACGTCGTGGGAGGGCATGTCGAGGACGACGTCTTATTGTCGGAATCCGGTTTGGACTCGCTGGGAAGCGTACTGCTGCGCAACAGGATCGCGTCCGACCTGCAAGTCGTGCTGCCAACGACGTTCGCCGTGGAGTCGGCAGACGTCCGCTCCCTGGTGGGATACATTTTCGAGCAGACGCGGAAGCGGTCGAGCGAGAGCGGGCCAGCTCCACAGCGGCTCGTTCCGAAGAAGCCCGTGCAACGGATTCCTGCTCCTTCGCAGACGCCCACGTCTCCCCGCCTGCCGATCCTGGTCATCGGGGCTGGCCTGGGCGGTATCGGCTTCGCTCGACGGCTTGAGAAACTCGGCGTCGCAGCACTGGTTCTGGAGAAGCGGGACCGTGTCGGCGGCGTGTGGAGCTCACTTGCCAATGCGGATTCCAAAGTTCAAATCGATTCTCCAGCATACAGTTTCGACAGCGCGTCGCCCGCGGTGCGTGACGACCATCGATGGCGATCAGTGTTCCCGGGCAGGGACGAGGTCCTGCAGCAGGCGAATTCGGTGTCGTCCGAGCTGAAGGAGCCGATTCGCTTCAACTGCGAAGTGCTCTCTGTCAGGAAGGTCCAGGATCAGGAGTACGAGGCGGTGTACCTCCAGGGAGGCGTCACCAAGTCCGTCCGGGTCTCCGGCGTAGCCGCCCTCACGGGCGGGCTCCACCGGCCCGTGCGACATCGATTTCGGGATGAGCACCTCTTCACGGGCCATGTCGGGCTGGGAGTTGCCGATGACACGCCGCCGGAAAAGTTCAATGACGCATCGGTAGTGGTGGTCGGGCACGGTGCTTTCGCCTTGGAGAACATGCGAACTGCCCTGGAGAACGGTGCGCGACATGTGACGATCGTCTGCCGGCGACGAAATCTGGTCGTGTCCACTCTCTGCAACTGGGTGATCAATTCGAGCGAGGGAGTGACACCGCTCAACGACGTCGTGGACATGATGCGCCCGTTCTACGAGCTCTCCGGCGTGGACATAGAGTCCCTTCCTTCGCTGTCTCAGGAAGCGGACGGGAGCTTTGTGCTGGACCAGTCGACGGTTCCGGCGGCCTCGGACGTCTACTTCCTGGCGCAGGCGACCGGGAAGGTGACCGTCATAGAAAGCGAGATCGACTACGTGTCGGCCCGTTCGGTCGTCACTGAGAGCGGAAAGGAGGTGAGGGCCGATGTGTTGGTCAAATGTCTGGGGTCGCAGACGGACCAGAGCATCCTGCCGAAGATCTTCGGAGAAGACAGCAGGGTCGAAGGATTCTGGATTAACGGCGATCCCAATCTGTTCGCCTACAACGACGGCGCGCAGATACCGCGTAGGGCGAAATCCCTGCTCTGTTCGAGTTACGTGTTCTTCCTGCAGGCATTCGCCGAGGCGTATCTGCATTTCTTGGAAAACCCCGCCGAGTTGGAAGTGTTATTCGGTAGAATTGCTGTCGAAAATTCGGACAAGTCATCCTCCGAGCGGTTGCTCGTGGAGTTGTGGGATTTCATCGAGCGCGCGAAGAAGAACGTTGCATCGCGAACCGCGGAGCTCTGCCCGTTCGACCGCTTTCAGAGAGAGCGGGAAGCCGAGTGGCAGGCGTACTCCACACTGATGGGGGAGGCGGCGGATGAGGGGGAGGGGCTCTGGAGGCTGATGTCCCCCACCATGGCGCTGCTTCACCGACGGGATCCCGCGGTTCCCGTGGAGCGACGTGTCAGGCGCGACGACTTCGGCTCGATGAGCATCTACGTGCCGCGTCGACACAGGGTGCTGTTCCTGCCGGGGCAGGGGACCGACGGACGCCTGGCACGAGCCATGCTGAAGAAGGCTGGTTGGACCAGGCGCGAAGACCTTGAGTTCGTCATTCCCGATGCACCCTACGCGATGCCGGCCTTCACCAGTCCGGAGCAACTCGCAGTCCGGGACCTGGACTCCCTGGCTGAGGAGGGTCTCTACGACGTCACGGGAATCTATCGGGAGTGGAAGGCGGGCTTTTCGGAGCTGTGGAATCAGTACCACGGCATTCCCGTCGGCGTGGGGGACGCGGATCCCGGGGCAGCCTTGGACTCGGTCCTCCAGTACCTCCGGTCGGTTTCGGAAGACCATGGACCGTTCACCGGTGTTGCTGGATTCGGCGAAGGCGCCGCGGTTGCCTCTGCGGCCCTCCACCGTCAGGCTCGGGGGAGTGATGTGGGACTGGGCGGCGTACGGTTCTTCATCGCGATGTCGGCGTGGCGGTCACCTGCCCACGAGCGGGCCGGGGTGTTCGAGAAGGCCCGGCCGATCGATGTTCCCCTGCTGCAGACTCTGGGCGAGCGGGAAGCGGGTGTGTTCCAGGCCGCTGCTCCGGTCTTCGGCCGGGACTTCCGCAGGGTGTTCGAACACAGGCACCTGGGAAAGCACGCCTACCCTTCGCTCACGCGCATGCTCGATCAGAAGCTCAATCGCCTGCTTCATGCGGCGTTCAGTACCCCAGCAGCAGCCCACCACCTTCCGGTCTGAGCCGCGGCTTGTCGGCGGTATCGGCTGGTCCGTGATCGTGCCTGGCGGCGGCGTCGCCAGCCGGACCGGCCTCCTGGCGCGTCAGGCCGCGCAGGTGGGTGACGTCGAGTTCCTCGAGGGTCTTGACCGCGGGGAACCGGGCGGCCCGTACTCGTGCCTCGCCGCCGTGGGATTGTCCGGCTCGCTCGCGTTCTACTTCCCGTGCTCGAGTCGGGAAACCTTCGATTCCTGCCAGCCGAGCTCGCGGGCAAGGGCCCGGCCGCTAGCGAATCCGGCGTCCTTCCGGAAGCCGCGCAGCCGGGCACCCAGTGCCTCGCGTGTTTCTTGTGCCTGGTTGCTCACGGATGGTTCAGGGCTTGTACTCGCGGTGGGGGGTCGCCAGGGCCCAAAGCAGATCCCGGACACGGACGCACTCGGCGACGACATCGGGAGTCTCGACCAGCTCTGAGCCGAGCACGCGACCGTCACCGTCGAAGTGCCCCACGGCCAGGAGACGGCCGTCGAACAGCCACCAGTCGTTGCCGCCCACGGGGAAGACCAGCTCGTCGGCAAGAAGGTGACGGCTCACCCACCGGATGTCCTCGCCGGCCACCTCGTTGTGCGAGGTGGCGGCGTACTCCCACTGGATGTAAGGCGTATGCGGTTCGGTGACGACGCGCACGCGCCGGACGGTCTTGCCCTCCCTGGTGAGGCGCCCGATGAGCTGCGTCCACGGCTCCATGTACGAGTAGTCGACGGGCTCCCCACGGAGCCAGCTCTCGAACGGGCCGTTCTCGTCGGCAACGGAGTAGTCGTCCCTCAGCTCCAGATGGAAGGCGTCCTCCGTGAAGGTCTCAAAGAGCCGGTTGCGCTGGGCGCTGGAGATCAACTCCACGCGGTTCCTCCAGTAGGGCGGTGATCGCGGCCTTGGGGACCTCGACCACGGTCTCGTAGTCCGGAATTTCCATCTGGGACAGGGCCTCGGGGTCCGTTACCTCCAGTCCCTGAACGACGTACGTCCCGCTGGGCGTCAGGACCATGATCGGGTCCTCAAGACGCCTGAACTCACCACGGCCTTCTTCGTGAAGGAGAGCGACCGGTGAGCGCGATATGCCGGTTCATCCACGCGGAGAAGGCCCACTACGCGATCACGCTGTTGTGCCGGGTGCTGAAGAAGGCCCGCTCGACGTACTACGCGTGGGTGGCCGGGATCGAGGTCCGCGAGGCCAGGTGCCTTGCGGATGAGGTGCTGGCGCACGAGATCACCGTGATCCACGTTGCCTCGAAGGGCACTTACGGCGTCCCGCGTGTGAGTGCCGAACTGCGCCGTCGGGGACACCTGGTCAACCGCAAGCGTGTTGAGCGGGTCATGCGTGAGCACGGCATCGCCGGCCATAGTCGCCGCACCGGCCGCCGCAGCCTGACGAAGGCCGACACCTGGGCCGCCCCGGCGCCCGACCTGATCGGCCGCGACTTCCACGCTGTCCGCCCCGGCATCAAAGCCGTCGGGGACATCACCTACATCCCCACCGCCGAGGGCTGGCTCTACCTCGCCTCGTGGCTGGACCTGGCGACCCGCGAGATCATCGGGTATTCGACGGCGGACCACCACCGCGCCGACCTGGTCGTCGACGCCCTCGGCATGGCCGCCGGCCTGGGGCGTCTGGAACCGGGATGCGTGATTCACACTGACCGCGGATCGGAGTACACCTCGGCCCAATGCCGGGACCGGATCCAGGAGTTGGGTCTGCGGCAAAGCATTGGGCCGGACCGGGATCTGCTTCGACAACGCGGCGGCCGAGTCGTTCTTCGCCGTCCTGAAAGAGGAGATCGGCACCCGCTTCTGGCCCGACCGGGCCACCGCCCGAGCCGAGATCTTCACGTTCATCGAGACCTTCTACAACCGACGCCGTCTACGCAAGCACATCAACTGGGGCTACCTCACGCCTCACGAGACTCGCCTGCGCTACCAGCAGGATCAGACACTCGCGGCATAACAGAAACGTGTCCAAGATCACGGGGAAGCTTCACCCGCATGTTCCACCAGATGGACGGCACCCAGCAGGTGGCCGGGGCCAGCGGGTTCATCTCCTTCCAGAACAACGGCAATCCGCGGAACAAGGCCGTCCCGATCCTGCGCCTCAACGGCAAGGGCCAGGTCGCGTTCGTCGAGGTGTCCGCGGCGGAGGGCAAGCCCCCGCAGGAACAGTGACTCGGGCCGCCCGGGAAGGGGGCCGGGCCTCCTTCCCGGGCTCGTACGTATCCGAGTATCCGACGGTGGAAGCGCCGGGCTGAGTACGGAGAAGGGGCCCGGCCTCACATAGCCGGGTCAGCGGGTGGTGGCAGTCCCCCGGCGGCGCGCATACGCCACCGCGCCTCCGATCGCCGCCAGGGCCGCGGCCCCGGTGACGGAGACCGACTGCCAGGATGCCTCGGTCGCCGGTATCCCGGACGTGGCGGCGACCTGCTCCGGCTGGTCGTCCCCGAGGCCGGCGTACCCGCCGGCCAGGCCCTTGCGGTCGTACTCCGAGCCGGGCATCTTGTCGCCGTAGCGGGCGGTGACCAGCTTCTGGTAGGCGGCGAGGGTGATGCCGCGCTTTCCGCCGAGGCCGCTGGTCGCCTCCTCGTTGAGCGGCTCGACCGTGCCTTCGGCGGTGAGCCGGTACCAGGCGTGGATCTGCGGCTCGGTGAAGGTACGGGCCTGGGGAGTCCCTCGCTCGGCAAAGCCGACCTCGGCGTCACCGTCCCGGATACCGGCCAGCTGCCAGCCCTCGGCTCCGACGTTCTGCACGCCGCTTCCCGTTGTAGCGACGTCTCCCTTGGGCGCGAGCAGTACGGCGGCGGGTTTGCCGTCGGAGGCGGTCACCCGGGAGGCCAGGTAGGAGAGCCGGAGCGCGGTCTGCGGGGTCGCCTGGGTCTTGCCGGTCACGAACTCGGGGCTGATTTCGAACATCGGCACCGGGTCCTTGAGATCGAACCGGGGCGGCGCGGCGACCGAGGCGGGTGCGTTGCCGGGGGCGCCGACGGTGCCGCCGTCCGCGCCGGTGCCCGTGCCGTGCTGCCGGGCCGAGACCAGGAAGCGGGAGACGGTGTCGCGGAGTTGGTCGCTCCGGAGGGTCTGCTGGGCGGACTGGTAGCCCGCGATGCCGTCGCCCTCCGCAGCCTGTGCGGGAACGATTGCGCTCAGGGCGGCGGCGAGCGCTGCCGTGGCGAGGACGGCGGCCCGGACTGCCGACCGCCTGGAGTGTCGCATGGTCTGCATGATCGGTCTTCTCCTCAGCCCTGGATGCCGATGCGGGAATGGGTCCACTGGAACGAGTTGTTGTTCACGTAAGTGGAGTGGTTCCACCAGGTGTAGGTCTGGGTGGTCTGCCACGGGTCGCCGACCGCGATCATGTTGGTGGTGCTGTCGTAGCCGTAGATGACGTTCATGTGACCGCCGCCGGTGCGCCAGCCGAACCGGACGGCGAACGGCCGCCCTGCGGCGATCTCGGCGACGGATTCGCCGAACGAGGCGTTGCGGGACAGGCTGCGGCCACTGTCCCTCAGCCCCAGCCTGGCCAGGCCGTTCGCCATGTCCTCCAGCGTCGCGGGCTGGTTGTTGCAGTTCACCCAGGTTCCCTGGGCGGCGAGTTGGCAGAACTGCTCCTGGCTGACGGAGCGGCCCCAGTGTTTGGCGATGGTCACGCCGGAGGCGTCCCAGCACCACTGGGTCCTGACCTGCTTCTGCATGTCGATCTTGAGCGTCTTCGCGGTCGTGGGGGCAGGGGTGGGGGTGGGGGTGGGCTTCGGGTTCGAACCGCAGACCGGCAGGCCGGTGGTGTTCTCGTTGATGAAGGTGTCGGCGATGTAGTACGAGCCGGTGAAGATCCACCGCGGGTTGTTCTCCACGGTGTCCCCGGTGGTCCGGCAGGACATCTGGATCCTGTCGCCCACCTTCGAGGAGCCGTTCACCTGGGCCGAGAGGGACGGCTTGGCCCGGTGGTTGACGGTCTTGTAGTTGCCCTGCCCGCCGACGACCGTGCCGCTGACCGAACCGGCCTGGGCGAGGGCACCGAAGCCGAACAGCAGACCGCCGGAGAGTGCGGCGGTGATCGCGGCTATCAGCGCTTTCTTGCGGCGGGACGCGCGACGTTTGTGCATCATGCTCCTTGATCTGAGAATGCGGGAACTCGCCTGCTTGGAGGCGTTCCGACAGGTGGTGAACAGTCAGCTCGTCGGCCGGTACCGATCCGATCGGCGCAGGACCACACGGCCCCGGACAGCCACCATCTCCTCGTGGGCGGGCCGGTTCCTGCCGTGGGGACCGGCCGTCGAGGACGCGAGCCGCCGCTGCCGCGGGGTCTTGCCGTAACACGAATGCCGGGCGACCCACCACGCCGCCACGGGGGTCCGCCGGGCTCGTCACTTCACGGACGTGCGGGTCTGAATCCGCACGCGGCTGTTGTCGTTTGCTTGCCGGCCCAGGGACGGCTACAGCCTGGCGATATCGGCTGACCGAACGTCACATTCGGGCGGGTCGAGGGCCTTGCGGTGCCGGTGAAGCTGAGGCTCCGGTTCTCGATGACCAGGCACAACCACACCTCTTTCCTTGAGTGCATTGGGTGCCGGGAATCCTGCCAGAGAGACGGAGGGTTCTGAACGCCGTTGCTCTACGCGCGAAGATGTCGCCAGTTCAATCACCGGAAAGAGATGATGCAATGGATCCCCAACTGGGCCATGACTGCTGCCAGTTGACGATCCGACACCTCTTGGTCCAGGCCATTTTCGGCACTCCAGTGGCGTACGACTTTACGTAAACTTGGCACACCGCAAACCTCTATTGGACGCCACGTCAAATAGTGAAATCGCCCAGCGTGTATGCCGTGTGACTCTCCATCATTTCAAAAGGAAGAATCCGGCCCCAGGTTTTGCGCGGAAAGGACCACCGAGCCGCGAATGAGTGCCTGCCTTGGACCGCTCGATCACCGGACGCATTGTCAGCGGGCGCTCACGGAGGGCGCGGGTGGCGCGCATCGCGCGGTCCTGGTCGGCGGTCCACACGCTCTCGGCCAGGCCGAAGCGGACACCGGTGGCGGGGTGCAGGGCCTCGGCCTCGTCGGCGAAGGGCTGGACGGTCACCACGGGGCCAGAGATCTCCTCCTGCACGAGCTCGTCGTGCCGTACCTGCTGGCCGCCGCGCGGATGGCCGAGTCCCAGGCCGCTTCGGCCGAGGACATCGACCGGGGCATGACCCTGTTGCCGGCCGCGGCGCGATAGAGCGCGACAGCGTCCTTTCTGAACTCCTCCGGATACGGAGACTTACGTCCCACATGGACATCCCTCCCTGGACCATCAAGATCCATTGTCAGGGTGTCCACTCCGAAGGATCAGCCTCAGGATCGAGGACCCTGAGAACCCCGCGAACCAGTCCATGGGCGTGGGCGACCTCAGGGAAGCCGCCTGGTTCGCCCCCTTCGACAACCGCAGCATCAGGGACCCCCGGCGAGGCTTCCGGAGGTAGACCGCAGCAGAGCCCTTCGCGCTGGCCGACCGTAGAAACGTGGCCGGCGTGGGAGGACCCCGAGCGTGAAGGAGGCAGAGAAGACCATCTGGCCTGTGTGCACCACTCACTTCGGGCTCTCCTGGGCCAGAGCTGAACCCGATCTGATGCAGGGCTGCCCGTACCCGCCTCCCCATACTCGAAAGACCGTTGAAAGGCGGAAGAAGGGATGGCTGCCACCGGACTATGGACTGCGTGAGCGGGGCCTGGCCCTTGATCGGGGACACCCTGATCATTGGATCGTGAAGATCCGAAGGACAGGAGTTCCCGTTGGGGACGTCGAAGTAGCCCTGAGTTCCGGGCCGATGCCGTCGCGCTGTACCGGGCCACCCCCGGTGGCAGTTACTCGTCGGTGGCCAAGGACCTGGGCGTCAACCACGAGACGCTGCGCACATGGGTGCGGGATGCCGAGCAGGCTGCCCGGCCCGGTGCTGGCGAGGCCGGCGCGATGGAGAAGGAGAACCGGCAGTTGCGGGCGCGGGTGAAGAGCTCGAACTCGAGCGGGAGATCCTGCGCAGGGCCGCGAAGTATTTTGCGGGCGAGACCAGCTGGTGAGCCGTTTCCAGTACGTCGACGATCACCGTGGCGCTTTTGGCGTCAAGCGGCTGTGCCGGATAGTGAACCTCTCCCGTTCCGGGTTCTACCGGTGGCTGGCCAGCGCGGATGCACGGGCCGGCCGGGCCCGGGCGGACGCCGAACTCGCGGAGCGGATCGTTGAGATCCACCGGGAATCGGATGGCACCTATGGCGCCCCGCGCGTCACCGCCGAGCTGCGGGACAACGGCGTACGGGTCAACCACAAGCGCGTCGCCAGGGTCATGCGCCTGTCGGCTTTCACCTGTGCAAGAAGGTCCGCACCACCCTCCCCGAGCCGTCAGCAACACCAGTGCCGGACCTGCTGCGGCGCGACTTCACCGCCCCGGCACCGAACACCAAGTACGTGAGCGACATCACCTATCTCCCGATCGGAGGTGGCCAATTCCTTTATCTGGCCACAGCGTTGGACCTGTGTTCGAAACGCCTGGCGGGCTGGTCGATCGCCGACCACATGCGCACCTCGCTGGTTATACCGACGCCCTGAAAGCCGCAGCCGCCGCCCGGGGCGCCGACGGACTGCGCGGGGTCGTTTTCCACAGCGACAACGGGGCTCAGTACGCGTCGAATGAGTTCGCCCAGCTCTGCGAGGGGCTCGGCGTGACCAGATCACGCGGCGCGGTGGGCACGAGCGCGGACAACGCCACCGCGGAGAGCCTGAACGCGACCTTGAAACGCGAGACACTCCAGGGGCGGAAGCGGTGGAGCGGCGCCCGTGAGGCCCGGCTCGCGGTCTTCCGATGGGCGCCCCGCTACAACACCCGGCGCCGGCACTCCCGCCTCGGCCAGATCAGCCCGATCACCTACGAACAGCAATCAACTACGCTGGCCACCGCCGCATGACAACCGCAACACCGTTGCGTTTGGCCG
>NZ_JAGGOY010000098.1 GCF_018614095.1 Streptomyces sp. ISL-87
AAGAACACAGAACGAAAGCCCGGAGGAAAGCCCGTGAGGGTGAGTACAAAGGAAGCGTCCGTTCCTTGAGAACTCAACAGCGTGCCAAAAATCAACGCCAGAAGTTGATACCCCGTCCACTTCGGTGGATGAGGTTCCTTTGAAAAAGACCTGTGAGGTCGCCTTCGGGTGATGCTTGCAGGCAACAACACAGCGAGGACGCAGTGGTCAGTCGGTCATATTCCGACATGACTGACCCGCTCTAAGTGTGTGTGCGCCGGATTACTGGCAAACATTCATGGAGAGTTTGATCCTGGCTCAGGACGAACGCTGGCGGCGTGCTTAACACATGCAAGTCGAACGATGAAGCCCTTCGGGGTGGATTAGTGGCGAACGGGTGAGTAACACGTGGGCAATCTGCCCTTCACTCTGGGACAAGCCCTGGAAACGGGGTCTAATACCGGATAATACTCCTGCCTGCATGGGCGGGGGTTGAAAGCTCCGGCGGTGAAGGATGAGCCCGCGGCCTATCAGCTTGTTGGTGGGGTAATGGCCCACCAAGGCGACGACGGGTAGCCGGCCTGAGAGGGCGACCGGCCACACTGGGACTGAGACACGGCCCAGACTCCTACGGGAGGCAGCAGTGGGGAATATTGCACAATGGGCGAAAGCCTGATGCAGCGACGCCGCGTGAGGGATGACGGCCTTCGGGTTGTAAACCTCTTTCAGCAGGGAAGAAGCGAAAGTGACGGTACCTGCAGAAGAAGCGCCGGCTAACTACGTGCCAGCAGCCGCGGTAATACGTAGGGCGCAAGCGTTGTCCGGAATTATTGGGCGTAAAGAGCTCGTAGGCGGCTTGTCACGTCGGATGTGAAAGCCCGAGGCTTAACCTCGGGTCTGCATTCGATACGGGCTAGCTAGAGTGTGGTAGGGGAGATCGGAATTCCTGGTGTAGCGGTGAAATGCGCAGATATCAGGAGGAACACCGGTGGCGAAGGCGGATCTCTGGGCCATTACTGACGCTGAGGAGCGAAAGCGTGGGGAGCGAACAGGATTAGATACCCTGGTAGTCCACGCCGTAAACGTTGGGAACTAGGTGTTGGCGACATTCCACGTCGTCGGTGCCGCAGCTAACGCATTAAGTTCCCCGCCTGGGGAGTACGGCCGCAAGGCTAAAACTCAAAGGAATTGACGGGGGCCCGCACAAGCAGCGGAGCATGTGGCTTAATTCGACGCAACGCGAAGAACCTTACCAAGGCTTGACATATACCGGAAAGCATTAGAGATAGTGCCCCCCTTGTGGTCGGTATACAGGTGGTGCATGGCTGTCGTCAGCTCGTGTCGTGAGATGTTGGGTTAAGTCCCGCAACGAGCGCAACCCTTGTCCTGTGTTGCCAGCATGCCCTTCGGGGTGATGGGGACTCACAGGAGACCGCCGGGGTCAACTCGGAGGAAGGTGGGGACGACGTCAAGTCATCATGCCCCTTATGTCTTGGGCTGCACACGTGCTACAATGGCCGGTACAATGAGCTGCGATACCGCAAGGTGGAGCGAATCTCAAAAAGCCGGTCTCAGTTCGGATTGGGGTCTGCAACTCGACCCCATGAAGTCGGAGTTGCTAGTAATCGCAGATCAGCATTGCTGCGGTGAATACGTTCCCGGGCCTTGTACACACCGCCCGTCACGTCACGAAAGTCGGTAACACCCGAAGCCGGTGGCCCAACCCGTAAGGGAGGGAGCTGTCGAAGGTGGGACTGGCGATTGGGACGAAGTCGTAACAAGGTAGCCGTACCGGAAGGTGCGGCTGGATCACCTCCTTTCTAAGGAGCATATAGCCGACTGCGAGCGAATGACTCGCACGGTTGCTCATGGGTGGAACGTTGATTATTTGGCACCAGGTCATCTGATGGTCTCTCGAGTACTGCTTCGGCGTGGAAAGAGGATACGGAGGAGGTCTGGTGCCTGGCACGTTGTTGGGTGTCTGAGGGTACGGCCGTAAGGTCTTATCTTCGCGATGCCGGCCCCAGTGAACTCGCCAGCTTGTCTGGTGGGGTGATGGGTGGCTGGTCGTTGCTTGAGAACTACACAGTGGACGCGAGCATCTGTAGGCCAAGTTTTTAAGGGCGCACGGTGGATGCCTTGGCACCAGGAACCGATGAAGGACGTGAGAGGCCGCGATAGGCCCCGGGGAGCTGCCAACTGAGCTTTGATCCGGGGGTGTCCGAATGGGGAAACCCGGCAGTCGTCATGGGCTGTCACCCACTGCTGAACACATAGGCAGTGTGGAGGGAACGAGGGGAAGTGAAACATCTCAGTACCCTCAGGAAGAGAAAACAACCGTGATTCCGGGAGTAGTGGCGAGCGAAACCGGATGAGGCCAAACCGTATGCGTGTGATACCCGGCAGGGGTTGCGCATGCGGGGTTGTGGGAATTCTTTTGATCGGTCTGCCGGCCGGTCGGCGAGTCAGAAACCGTTGATGTAGTCGAAGGACATGCGAAAGGTCCGGCGTAGAGGGTAAGACCCCCGTAGACGAAACATCAGCGGCTTGCTTAAGAATCTCCCAAGTAGCACGGGGCCCGAGAAATCCCGTGTGAATCTGGCGGGACCACCCGCTAAGCCTAAATATTCCCTGGTGACCGATAGCGGATAGTACCGTGAGGGAATGGTGAAAAGTACCGCGGGAGCGGAGTGAAATAGTACCTGAAACCGTGTGCCTACAAGCCGTGGGAGCGTCGCCGTTGTTCTTCGGAACAACGGTCGTGACTGCGTGCCTTTTGAAGAATGAGCCTGCGAGTTAGCGGTGTGTAGCGAGGTTAACCCGTGTGGGGAAGCCGTAGCGAAAGCGAGTCCGAATAGGGCGATTGAGTTGCACGCTCTAGACCCGAAGCGGAGTGATCTAGCCATGGGCAGGTTGAAGCGGAGGTAAGACTTCGTGGAGGACCGAACCCACCAGGGTTGAAAACCTGGGGGATGACCTGTGGTTAGGGGTGAAAGGCCAATCAAACTCCGTGATAGCTGGTTCTCCCCGAAATGCATTTAGGTGCAGCGTCGTGTGTTTCTTGCCGGAGGTAGAGCACTGGATAGGCGATGGGCCCTACCGGGTTACTGACCTTAGCCAAACTCCGAATGCCGGTAAGTGAGAGCACGGCAGTGAGACTGTGGGGGATAAGCTCCATGGTCGAGAGGGAAACAGCCCAGAGCATCGACTAAGGCCCCTAAGCGTACGCTAAGTGGGAAAGGATGTGGAGTCGCAGAGACAACCAGGAGGTTGGCTTAGAAGCAGCCACCCTTGAAAGAGTGCGTAATAGCTCACTGGTCAAGTGATTCCGCGCCGACAATGTAGCGGGGCTCAAGCGTACCGCCGAAGTCGTGTCATTGCAGCAATAGGGCCAACGCCCGCTGTGATGGGTAGGGGAGCGTCGTGTGCCGGGTGAAGCAGCAGCGGAAGCTAGTTGTGGACGGTTCACGAGTGAGAATGCAGGCATGAGTAGCGATACACACGTGAGAAACGTGTGCGCCGATTGACTAAGGGTTCCTGGGTCAAGCTGATCTGCCCAGGGTAAGTCGGGACCTAAGGCGAGGCCGACAGGCGTAGTCGATGGACAACCGGTTGATATTCCGGTACCCGCTTTGAAACGCCCAGTATCGAATCAGGCGATGCTAAGTCCGTGAAGCCGTTCCGGACCCTTCGGGGAAAGGAAAGTGGTGGAGCCGACGAACCAGACTTGTAGTAGGTAAGCGATGGGGTGACGCAGGAAGGTAGTCCAGCCCGGGCGGTGGTAGTCCCGGGGTAAGGGTGTAGGCCGAGGGGTAGGCAAATCCGTCCCTCATTAAGGCTGAGACCTGATGCCGAGCCGATTGTGGTGAAGTGGATGATCCTATGCTGTCGAGAAAAGCCTCTAGCGAGTTTCATGGCGGCCCGTACCCTAAACCGACTCAGGTGGTCAGGTAGAGAATACCGAGGCGTTCGGGTGAACTATGGTTAAGGAACTCGGCAAAATGCCCCCGTAACTTCGGGAGAAGGGGGGCCATCACTGGTGATCGGACTTGCTCCGTGAGCTGGGGGTGGCCGCAGAGACCAGCGAGAAGCGACTGTTTACTAAAAACACAGGTCCGTGCGAAGCCGTAAGGCGATGTATACGGACTGACGCCTGCCCGGTGCTGGAACGTTAAGGGGACCGGTTAGTGCGCTTTCGGGCGTGCGAAGCTGAGAACTTAAGCGCCAGTAAACGGCGGTGGTAACTATAACCATCCTAAGGTAGCGAAATTCCTTGTCGGGTAAGTTCCGACCTGCACGAATGGCGTAACGACTTCTCGACTGTCTCAACCATAGGCCCGGTGAAATTGCACTACGAGTAAAGATGCTCGTTTCGCGCAGCAGGACGGAAAGACCCCGGGACCTTTACTACAGTTTGATATTGGTGTTCGGTTCGGCTTGTGTAGGATAGGTGGGAGACTTTGAAGCTGTGACGCCAGTCATGGTGGAGTCGCCGTTGAAATACCACTCTGGTCGTGCTGGATGTCTAACCTCGGTCCGTGATCCGGATCAGGGACAGTGTCTGATGGGTAGTTTAACTGGGGCGGTTGCCTCCCAAAGGGTAACGGAGGCGCCCAAAGGTTCCCTCAGCCTGGTTGGTAATCAGGTGTTGAGTGTAAGTGCACAAGGGAGCTTGACTGTGAGACCGACGGGTCGAGCAGGGACGAAAGTCGGGACTAGTGATCCGGCGGTGGCTTGTGGAAGCGCCGTCGCTCAACGGATAAAAGGTACCCCGGGGATAACAGGCTGATCTTCCCCAAGAGTCCATATCGACGGGATGGTTTGGCACCTCGATGTCGGCTCGTCGCATCCTGGGGCTGGAGTCGGTCCCAAGGGTTGGGCTGTTCGCCCATTAAAGCGGTACGCGAGCTGGGTTTAGAACGTCGTGAGACAGTTCGGTCCCTATCCGCTGTGCGCGTAGGAATATTGAGAAGGGCTGTCCCTAGTACGAGAGGACCGGGACGGACGAACCTCTGGTGTGCCAGTTGTCCTGCCAAGGGCATGGCTGGTTGGCTACGTTCGGGAGGGATAACCGCTGAAAGCATCTAAGCGGGAAGCCTGCTTCAAGATGAGTATTCCCACCTCCTTGAGAGGGTAAGGCTCCCAGTAGACGACTGGGTTGATAGGCCAGATGTGGAAGCCCGGTAACGGGTGGAGCTGACTGGTACTAATAGGCCGAGGGCTTGTCCTCAGTTGCTCGCGTCCACTGTGTTAGTTCTGAAG